>JAKAXU010000029.1 GCA_021816455.1 Acidobacteriota bacterium | reverse complement strand
CAAGTTAAAGAAGGCTGCAACGGAACACATGTCGGCAATCGAAAACAATCCAGAAAGAATCAAAGCCTTCTTCAAAGACCCCATCGTCGCCTATGCCGCGTAACAGTATTACCGGGCCAGATCAATAGTGCTACGCCGCCGTAGGTGCATATACCGTTCCAGGAGATCACCGCAGCGGTATTCTCCACGCCGGCACCCCAGATGCCCCAGATCGTAGCACCCGTTGCAACCAGACTCTCGCTTGCTCCCAGTGCCAGGCGCGCGGCAAACAGCAGCGCCAGGCCCAGGATCGGCATCCTGTGCGCGAATGCACTCCCGAGCATGAGCAGACCACTTCCTCCACACAGCCATTGGCCCATCAGGACCGAAGTCCGCGCTCCACGGCGATCCACAATCCATCCGGCCCACGGCCGCGTCATCACCGTAGCAACGTATTCGGCGCTGACCACCAGTCCGGCCAGCATTGTGCTGTAGCCGAGCGTGAGGTGCACGTAACCCGGCAGAACGGCAAGCTGAATGCCAATGGTCAGGTAGCAGACCAGGCTGTATCCAACAAAGGAAAAGATACGCGCGTTCAGGCTGGCATTCGACGATCTCCGCGCGCGTGGGTCAGAAACTGCTGCTCGTAACATGTCTGGATTCAGTATACGGAGAAAGCTCCGCGCCAAGGATGCGCATCAGGCTGGTTCAGCGGCATCTAGGAGCACATCCGCCAGAGCCACTGCTTCGACGGCTGCGCGCACCGAGTGCACTCGGACGATCGACGCGCCGCTCAGAACCGCAGCCGTCAATCCAGCAATACTTGCCGCTTCCATGGAAGCCTCGCTGCGCACTTCCCTGCCCAGGCGCGCTTCCATCGCCCAACGCAAAAATGACTTACGCGATAGCCCGACCAGAAGCGGGCGCTCAAGCTCCAGGAGTTTCTCCTGCTGGAGTAACAAGGCAAAATTCTCGCCCATACGCTTGCCGAATCCGTAACCCGGATCCAGTACAACCGCCTCCTCCGCCATGCCTGCCTGAATTGCCCTCTGTAACGAATGAGCAAGCCCATCCCAAACCAGAGTCCCTATGGATGCGGGAATTAGAGGCTGCTGATGCAGCCACTCGTCCGGCTTGCCGCGCGTGTGCATCAGCACCACGCCGCATTGCGCCTCGGCGCACACCTGCGGCATCGCACTGTCCCACTGGAAACCGCTGACGTCGTTGATGATATCCGCTCCTGCCCGCAGTGCTGCACGCGCTGTTTCAGCCTTGTACGTATCGATCGATACGATGACATCGGGCCGCTCGCGCAGCAACATCTCCAGCGGCGGCAGCAATCGGTCCATCTCCTCTGCGGCGCTCACTGTGGCCTGTCGCACATCGCCCGCATGGGATCCCGGACGCGTGCTCTCCGCGCCAAAATCCACAACGGATGCACCCTCTTGCATCAGCCGCAAAGCCTGCTCCACGGCACGCTCCGGCTCCAAAAAACGGCCGCCATCGGAAAACGAATCCGGCGTCACATTCACCACACCCATCACCAGCGTGCGTTCGCCCAGCTCAAGCACACTCTTGCGCAGTCGCCAAGACAATCGTCTTCGCCGCGCAAAAGGTCCACTCGCATTTCGTTTCGACGATCGCAAGTCGCCCTGCGCTGCTGCTGCGAAAGAGTGATCCGGTTCCGTCATAGTCTGGATCCATCAGGAAGCTGCTGTTTCCTGGCCAGTGCGACGACCCGCTTGAATGCGGATCGACACATGAACCAGGCCCAGCGCGGCGGGAGTCACCCCGGGAATACGACTTGCCTGTCCGATCGTCGCCGGGCGCACCCGGTTCAGCTTTTCCTGCATCTCACGGGAAAGTCCGCTGATGATCGAGTAGTCCAGCCACGCCGGAATGCGCACCGTCTCAGCCTCCTTCAGCTTTTGAATCGCCCGCTTCTGCTGATCGAGATATCCCGCAAACTTGATCTCCGTCTCCACGGCTCGCAATTCATTGCGGCGAATGGCTGCAAGCTGATCCGGTGAGCCTGCCAACATCGACGCCAGGATTGGATCTTCGCGCATCGGCTCTTCCAGCGCAGGCAAAAGCTTTTCTATCGTGATCTCCGGACGCCGCAGCAACTGCGCCCAGGTCTGTCCAGCCACCGCACGGATAGGCAACCCCGGAGCAACTGCGGCTAGCCGTTCTGCTTCCACTTTCCGCGTCTCGATCAATCTCTTCAGACGATGCATTCTCTCCTGCTTCTCTTCAAATGCGTTCCACACCAAATCCGGAATCATTCCAAGTCTTCTTGCATGAGGTGTCAGTCTTCGGTCCGCATTGTCGATACGCAGATGCAGGCGAAACTCCGCGCGCGAAGTGAACATGCGATACGGTTCATTGGTGCCTTTGGAGATCAGGTCATCAATCAGGATTCCCGTGTAGCCTTCGCTTCGATCCAACGGGAACGGCTCGCGATCCTTGAGCAGAAGAGCCGCGTTGATTCCCGCCATGATTCCCTGGCATCCCGCCTCCTCGTATCCGCTGGTGCCATTGATCTGCCCGGCCAGGAACAGACCTCGGATGCACTTCACCTGCAATGCTCGGTCCAGTTCCGTTGCATCCACGCTGTCATACTCGATGGCGTAACCGGGACGCAGCATCTCCGCGGACTCAAGCCCGGGAATCGAACGCACCATCTGCCATTGCACTTCCATGGGAAGCGAAGTGGACATTCCATTGATGTAGACTTCGTGCGTCGAAAGCCCCTCTGGCTCCAGAAAAAACTGATGCTGCGATTTATCCGGGAACTTGACGATCTTATCTTCGATCGAAGGGCAGTACCGCGGACCGATGCCTTCAATCTGTCCGGAGTACATCGCGGACCGGCCCACATTCTCGCGGATGATCCGCAACGTCTCCGGCGTCGTCCATGCGATGTGGCAACTGATCTGCGGCTGCGTGATGCGCGTTGTACGAAAGCTGAACGGCGTTGGATCGGCGTCCCCGGGCTGCTCCTCAAATGCCTCCCAGCGAATCGTGCGACCATCCAGCCGCGGCGGCGTTCCTGTTTTCAGCCGTGTTGTGCGCAAACCAAGCCGACGCAGCGCTTCGCCCAACAGCACACTCGCGGGTTCTCCGCTGCGCCCCGCCGGGTATCGTTCCTCGCCGCAATGAATCAATCCATTCAGGAATGTTCCGGTCGTAATGATCGTTGCCCCGGCCATCAGATGGCGTCCATCGCGCAGCTTCAATCCACGAACACGGCGCAGAGCGCGACCATTCGCATCGACGCCAAGTGGCTGGCTTTCCAGGATCAAGTCCACGGCCTCTGCCTGTCGAATGTGCAGATTCGGCTGAGCCTCCAGAACCTCGCGCATCTTCGCGCGATAAAGCGCTTTGTCGCACTGTGCACGCGGACTCCAAACAGCCGGCCCGCGCGAAGTATTCAGAAGGCGGAACTGAATCCCGACTGCGTCAGCGACCTCGCCCATTACCCCACCCAGCGCGTCGATTTCGCGCACCAGATGGCCCTTTGCAATGCCCCCGATCGCGGGATTGCAACTCATCTGAGCAATCAGATCGAGATTCATCGTAATGATCGCCGTGCGCAAGCCCATGCGCGCCGCTGCCATCGCCGCTTCGCAGCCCGCGTGACCTGCGCCGACAACCGCAACATCATACTCTTCGCTGAAACTCATCCTGCTCTCATTTTACGGAGAAGTCGGAAAAAGCGATACGCGCGGAAGGATCGACGGCAGCAGGACAAGACACGCCTTCACACCTCTCTTACACTCCGAAATCGAAGCATCTATACTTCTTGCGAAGAGAAATTTCGGTCCTCCACGTTGCGACCTTTGCATTGCAAATGGATTGCGGCAAACTTTCATACAGGAGATTCGTCGGATGCAGACCCGAATTGTTGGAACCACGATGCCTGTGCTTGAATTTCAGCTGGATCACAACGATTGCGTGATCTCTGAAGCAGGCGAACTTTCCTGGATGTCGCCATCTGTCCAGATGACCACACACACGCAGTTTGGCGGAGGCGGTGGATTCTTTGGCGCACTCAAGCGCGTCGTTGGTGGCGGATCGCTCTTTATGACTGAATATCGCGCCTTGGGAGCGCCCGGCGAGGTCGCCTTTGCCACGCGCGTTCCAGGCCACATTGTTCCCGTCGAAGTTCATCCCGGGCAGGAGTATTTGATTCATCGTCACGGATTTCTATGCGCCACAGAGCAGATTCAGCTTTCCATCGGCTTCCAGCAGTCGCTTGGCGCCGGAATCTTCGGCGGCGACGGTTTTCTGCTCCAGCGCGTAGGCGGCACGGGAACCGCGTGGCTGGAACTCTCCGGGGAAGTCATCACGCGCGATCTGGCGCCCGGTGAAACTCTGCTCGTTCACCCTGGCCATGTGGGAGCATTCCAGGCCTCGGTCAGCTTCCAGATCACCACGGTTCGTGGCATCCGCAACCTCATCTTCGGTGGCGACGGCATCTTTCTCGCGGCGCTCACCGGCCCTGGTCGCATCTGGCTGCAAACGTTGCCCATCGCCAAACTCGCTCACCAGATTCAAGCCTACCTGCCCACCGCAACACAGGAAGGCGTACAGGGAGGCGTGGTCGGTGGCATCGTCGGCTCCATCCTGGACGGCATGCGATAGGGGCTTGCCATAAGATTCTTCCATGCCTCTTTTTGCACTCATCCTCTGGACACCCGGGATCGTCCCCGGTGATGGTTGAATCTACCGAAACCCATGCGCGGACTCATGCTCAAGTTCATTCGATTTCTACTCGTGCTCTGCCTTACTTCAGCGTTGAGCCTGTGCACTGCGGCTACCCGCGCGCAGGTTGCCATACATCCAGCCAACGCGCAGGAAAACGCGCATTATGTTGGCTCGGATACGTGCTCTGATTGCCACCTTGCCATCGCTCGCAGCTTTGCCGAAGCCAGCATGGGCCATGCGCTCACACCTGTCACGGCGAAGTTCCTCACCACACTTCCTCTGCCAGCCACCTACACGGACCCCAACACACATCACTCCTACAGCGTCTATTCGCAGGACGGCAAGCTGTGGCAATCGGAGTTTCAAACCGCGCCCGGCGCAGTCTCACCTGGCAAGGAAATCTTCCGGTCCACCCATGAGATTCGATGGATCGTCGGTACAGGCGAAAACGGCTACGGAGGGCTACTCACCCGCGGTGGTTATCTGTTTCAAGCGCCGCTTTCGTTCTACACTCAAGCCGGAAAATGGCAGCTTTCTCCGGGATACGAACACGGCGATTATGGCTTCAATCGCATTATCCAGCCGGGCTGCATCTACTGCCACAGCGGACGCGCTCAACCCATCGCAGGATACAGCGGTAAATACGCCGATCCGCCGTTTTCTCATGTTTCCATTGGCTGCGAAAACTGTCACGGTCCAGGCTCGGCACATATCACTGCAATGGATATGGGAAAACGAGAAAAAGGCGATGACAGCACCATCGTCAACCCCGCGCACCTCACGCGCGAACTTTCCGACGACATCTGCATGTCCTGCCATGAGATTGGCGACGCGCGCGTACTCGAGCGCGGCAAAACCTATCAGGATTTCCGCCCCGGCCAGCCGCTGCGTGAGACGGTTGCCATCTTCAACGTTGCCCCCTCACGCCAGCATCCTCCCAACGAGGATCATCTGGAGCATTACTCGTCGATGACGCTCAGCAAGTGTTATCGAGCCAGCCTCAGCCAACCCCCTGCACGCCAGATGCGCTGTATCACCTGTCACGATCCCCATGTCGAGCCGACACACGCCGAAGCGCCCGCCTACTTCAACAAAAAGTGCATGCAATGCCACACCCAGACGAGTTGCACCGAACCGGCTGCCCTGCGTCGAGCCACCACGCCCGCCGACAACTGCATCGGCTGTCACATGCCGCGTCGTCCCATCGCGACCATCTCTCACTCATCCGCCACAAATCACCGGATTCTTGCTCGTCCCAACGAGCCGATGCCCGACGCCGCATTCCAGCAGGCAACATCCCAGATGCCCGATCTGATTGATCTTGACGCGACGCGCGATCATCCCCTGCCCTCGATGCGCACCCGTATGCTTGCCGATCGCATCCTGATGGACAAGCAGCCAGGCTTCGACGCAGACTGGCGTCTGTCGCTCGCTTCGCTGGAACGCACGGATCCGGAAGACGCTTCTGTGCAAACAAATCTTGGCCATCGCGATCTTCTGGACCATCGATATGCCGCGGCCATCGATCACCTGCAGCACGCTCTACGCCTCAACCCTCTGCAACCGGAAGCATGGCTTGATCTTTCCGAAGCCCAGGCACAGTCTGGCGACTCTGCGGATTCAATCCAATCCGCGCGTCAGGCCGTTGCGCTGGATCCGTACGTTGCGCCACTGCAGAAGACGCTCATCGTTCGCCTCGTCGATGCACAGCAATTCAGCCAGGCCGTGCTGGCTATGAAGCAGTATCTGATGCACTTCCCGGAAGACGACTTCATTCGCAAGGCACTCGCTATCGCCGAGCAGCCGTAGTCGCCGCCTCCAGCGTCACTCGTAGTAGGTCGCCGTTGTCGTGTCGGTCTCCCAGATGGTGCAGTCCTTCACATGCACGCGTCCCTGAGTCATCTCGATCAGCTGCGCGCTTGTCTCTTCGTAAAAATAGCGCGCCAGATTTTCCGCTGACGGATTGATCCGCGTAAACGGCTCCAGATCGTTCAGCATCTGGTGATCGATCCGTTCGATCACCGGGCGCATCACCTGTTTCAGCAGTTTGAAATCCAACAGGAGACCGGCTTCATCCAGTTCGCGACCGGCGAGAGTCACACGAACCTTGTAATTGTGCCCATGCGGATTCTCGCACTTGCCGCGATAGTTGCGCAGATAGTGACCGGACGAAAATCCTGATTCCACAGTAACTTCGTACATATCTCTCTTGCTTTCCGATGCGCATGTCACTGCGCACAACCCTGAAAAATTACGGCTTTCTCCGGCGCGCTCGTTCCGCCATTCGCCGTTCCTCGCTGCGGCGATCCACCTGTTCAAACAGATGCGTCATCATGCCCACCAGAGCCGATGCGAGCGCTCCCACCAGCAGCATCAACGACAATGTCTTCCACAGCGTTCCGTTTGCCGGCAGCCCCGGCTGGAAACTCGACGGAACGAAGGCCATGCCACAGGAAACCAACGACAGGAAACCCAGTGTTGCGGCCAGACCATAGAAGTTGCGCGACATGCGATGCCTCTTGCTCCATCTCTCATTGTATGCGCCTTCTCGCGCCGCGGACGGATCACGGCATCACCGGTTTCATCTCCTCATCTCCAGAGATGGAGTCCGAAGACCAGGCGCGGCTCGTACGCATGCTCGCCCGCCTGACGCGCGTAGGCCGCCGCATCGGCAAATCTTCCATTCCAGCCAAATCCCAGATACGGTGCGAACTTCCTCGTAATTTCATACCGCAGGCGAATACCCGTATCCAGTTCCGACAAACCAGACCCGACCCCGCGAGCTGGGTCATCCTGGCTGTAGAAATTGAACTCTGCCTCCGGCTGCGCAATTAGCCGCTGCGTCAGTAGCACGTCTTCCGTGGCCACGATGCGACCCGCGACCCGGCCTCCGTTGCCCAGATACAGCGTCGGAGCAACCTCGAAGTGGTATGGAGCCAGTCCTTCCACCCCAACCGCAAACCACGCGCGGGCCGGGCCTGAGTCCAGATCCATCCGCAGCCCAGCCTGCGCGTCGAAGTAGCGGAGGCGTGGAATCGGCCGGTCGTACAGCGCTTCGTGATCTCCATCGCTCACCGTTGCGCCATTCGCAAATCCCTCTGACT
Source organism: Acidobacteriota bacterium (assembly GCA_021816455.1). Classification (GTDB taxonomy): domain Bacteria; phylum Acidobacteriota; class Terriglobia; order Terriglobales; family Acidobacteriaceae; genus Acidicapsa. The sequence continues at coordinate 30,279 of JAKAXU010000029.1, read as the reverse complement.
TGAGCCATATTCGATTCGTATCGCCTCCATGCCACGCCTCTCCATCCCATCGGAACTCGCTCGATGCCCCGTCCGTGCGACCCTCGAACTGATCCAGCAGGAGATGAGTGAACCGATAATTCTGCATCGCGGTCTGCATCTTCATCTCCTGCGCACACGTGGCGTTCGCCGCAGCACAGACAAGCAGCAGCACAGCCCCTCCAAAATTCATTCTTCGCTTGCTTCGCGCATCATGGAGGACTCTCATGCCACCTCCACCACGCGAAACATTCCAGCCTCCATGTGATAAAGCAGATGACAGTGAAACGCCCATCTGCCTGGCGTATCCGCTGTGATCAGATAGCTCACGCGCTCAGCGGGCTTCACGATCACCGTGTGTTTGTACGGGTTATGCGCTCCATAACCCGTCTCCAACTCGCTCCACAATCCATGCAGGTGAATCGGATGCTCCATCATCGTGTCATTGATAAGCACAATCCGCACACGCTCTCCCAGGCGCAGTCGTATCGGATGTGCATCGGAAAACTTCTTCCCATCAAATCCCCAGATGTAGCGCTCCATATTGCCGGAAAGATGCAGCATGATCTCGCGCGTCGGAAGGCGCGGGTCCACGCCAGCGTATCGTGCGCGTAGATCGGCATAGGTCAGCACGCGTCGCCCATTTCCGTCCAGTCCATCCCCTGACTGGTTCAGGCGATCGCTCACCGCATTCGCAATGTTGTCCACCTGCGGCCCCAGGTGCAAAACTCCGTGCGGCGAAGCTGCATTTTCCAAAAAAACCTCCGGCAGTACAATCGGTCGCACTCCGGGCCCGGGCTGCGGCAGCGACTGGATCGAACGCAGAGACGCGGATTCGTGCTTCGGATACGCCTGAGGCGATGCAGGAACTGCCCCACCTGCGTCCCTCTTCGCATCATCGGAGAGCGTGCGCGAGCCGCTGCTCATGCTCTCCACCCCGTGCATCGGCCCCATGCTCATGCCCATATCCGTCATCGTGCGCACGGGCCGCGGATCCATCGGAGGAATGGTCGCCGATTGTCCCGGCTCCGTCGCCAACGTTCCGCGAGCGAATCCGGATCGATCCTCAGCCTGCGCAAAGATCGTGTACGCACGCTCTTCCTGCGGTTGCACGATGACGTCATAGGTCTCGGCGGGTGCAATGCGAAACTCATCCACCTCCACTGGTTCCACCGCATTCCCATCCGCTTCCACCACGGTCAACATAAGTCCGGGAATACGCAGGTCGAAAAACGTCATCGACGATCCATTGATGATGCGCAGTCGCAAACGCTCTCCCGAACGGTACAGTCCGGTCCAATTTGTGCGCGGCGTCTGTCCGTTCAGCAGATATGTGTACGTGGAACCCGTAACGTCGGCGATATCCGACGGACTCATATTCATCCGTCCCCACATCGCGCTCTGTTTCACCGCCGCGCTTGCTCCACGATCCCGAAGAGCACGCACGAAATCTCCCACCGTCGCGCGATGGTAGTTGTAGTAATCACTCTGCTGCTTCAGGTTGCTGAAAATCGTCCGGGGATCGCTATCCGTCCAGTCCGAAAGAAGCAAAACATACTCGCGATCCGTGGGTACCGCATCCTGCTCACGCCCGTCCACCAAAAGTGCGCCATACAATCCGGTCTGCTCCTGAAATCCGCTGTGGCTGTGATACCAGTACGTCCCGCGCTGCATCACCGGAATCCGATACTCAAAGCGTTCGCCCGGCGCAATGCCGGGAAAACTCAGCCCGGGAACGCCGTCCATTCCCGACGGGAGCCGAATCCCATGCCAGTGAATGGACGTCGTCGCAGGCAGACGATTCGTCACGCCAATCGTGACCACATCTCCCTCGCGCCATCGCAGCGTTGGGCCGGGTAATGAACCATTGACGACCGTGGCACGGCGCCTTTTGCCGGTGAGATTCACTGCAAGTTCTTCCACCGTCAGTTCGAAGTCGGTCCCACGCAACTCCGCGACCATAGGACGCCGGGAAACCCGCGTCTCACTAAGCCCCACCCGCTCCAGGGAAGCAGCGATTCCGCTTGCTGCCATTCCCATCACAAAACCGCGCCGCGTGGGCTTCCACCTTCCCTTGCTGCCATTCCATTGCATTGTTCGGAACCTTTTTCTGCGCGCTCGCAATCAGGCGCAGACGCTCTGCCACAGGCTATAAAGTCCAGGCAAGACTACTCCGTCCTTCGCACTGCCAGGATCACTCGATGCGTTGTATCCAGAATCAGATGCGAAGTGGAGGGGTGTGCGACAAAGGCGGCAGCGATCGATCACCTGGGGGCCGTTTCGCTGACTGAAATCGATGGAAACGTCCGAGCATATCCCGAACCGGCATGGTCGCAGTGTGAGAACTTTGACGCATCCGCATGCCCTGGAAAGCAACCCGAACTTCGGCTGGAATCGCTGCCGTCGCGCACCGGCTTCGACACGGCTCTGGCCCACGAGTCGCCATCCGCCAACCGGAGTTGTCGGCAACATCCTGCTCCATCGCCATGCCAGTGCAACTGGTCTTCGCGGCATTCGATGCAATCGTCCGATGCATCCCTGCGCAGTGTACCGCGCAGGCCAATGTCGAGGCCTGCGTCAGCATCACCATCAGAAGCATCCCGAATCCGACTCTGTGCATCATCACGTATAGATTACCGCCTGCCCCATACCCCCGCACAAATAGATACACGGGCACTTCGCTCCGGAACGGACTCATTCCACAGAGGCCCGCAGCCAGCCGGTGCAACGCTCAGACCGCATTGACCTGCTCTTCCAACACGAGCATGCTTTCCTCCCACTCGGTAGTAGCTGCGGCAAGCTGCGTCTTCAGTTCTTCCAGCAGACGAGTCAAACGTTCCGTCTCTGCTGCGGAGACAAACTGCGCTAACCCTGCTTCGGTTACTGTGATCGATGCCTCGATGCGCGGTATCTCTTCCTCCAGAAACGCGCAGCGCTCTTCCATCTGTCGCAGCCGAATTGGATTCAGTCGGCGCACTGTCGGCTGCGCATTTGTCTGCGACTTCCCTTCGGTTGACGACGTAGATGCCTCGCGCATAGCAGTCCTCTGGTCAACATCGCAGCCCACTGCCGTCGCCGTTTCAGGCGCGCCCGTTGGTTTGCCTGCTTCTGTCGCTGCCCGATCCCGCAGATACTCCGGGTAGCTGCCCGGATAACTCGTCACCGTGCCTTCGCTCACTTCCAGCACGCGCGTCGCCAGACGATCCAGAAAATACCGGTCATGCGAAACAAAGATCACCGTTCCGGTATAGTGCTCAATTGCTTCCAACAGTACTTCCTTCGCACGAATGTCCAGATGGTTCGTCGGTTCGTCCAGCAATAGAAAATTCGAAGGTGAAACCAGAATCCGCGCCAGCGCAAAACGATTCCTTTCCCCGCCCGACAGCACTCCCAATGGCTTGAAGACATCCTCGCCTGTAAACAGGAAGCAGCCCAGCAACGAGCGTAACTCTACCTCTGGCACGCGCAACGCCGCACGGCTGATTGAGCCAAGCAGCGTCTCTTTCGGATCGAGCACTTTGTACTGATCCTGTGCGAAGTACTCCGCCAACACATTGTGGCCCAGCGCAACACTGCCGCTTGTCGGCACTTCTGCTCCAATCAGTAACTTGATAAGCGTCGATTTACCGGCGCCATTCCTGCCCACCAGCGCAATCCTGTCTCCACGTTCAATGGTGAACGAAACATTGCGCAGAATCTCCTTCGGCCCGTACTGCTTACTCATCGCTTCAGCCGTTGCCACAATACGACCCGAAGTCGGAGGCTGTGGAAAGCGAAAATGTACCACCGGTTCTTCTTCTGGAATTTCGATTCGTTCGATGCGCTCCAGTTCCTTAATACGACTCTGCACCTGTCTTGCCTTCGTCGCCTGATAGCGAAAGCGCTGAATAAACGCCTCCAGATGTTCAATCTGCTCCCGCTGGTTGCGATAGGCGGACAACAACTGCGTACGTCGCTCTTCCCGCGCCTGCAGATACTTCGTGTAATTCCCGGCGTAAATATGGAGCCGCTTGTTCCACAGCTCCACTGTCCGGTCCACCGTCACATCCAGAAAATAGCGATCATGCGAAATCAGGACATAGCCAAAGGGATAGCTCCGCAGATATTCTTCCAGCCAGGTGCGCGTCTCCAGGTCCAGATGATTTGTCGGCTCGTCAAGCAGCAATAGGTTTGGCCGCGCCAGCAGCAGCTTCGCTAGTGCAATCCGCATCTGCCAGCCTCCACTGAACTCCTCCGTCCCGCGCGTCCAATCTTCCTTGTCGAATCCCAGACCACCCAGCACATTACCCACCTGCGCATCCAGCGCGTACCCATCCAGCAGTTGCACCCGACTCTGCAGCAACGAAAATCTCTCCGCAACAGCCGCATACTCCGCGCCGTTGTGGTCAAGCTCCGCCAATGCCCCGGCCAGTTCCTCCAGTTCCGCGTGCATGGACCGCAACCCATCGAAAACCGTCAGACACTCTTCAAACACCGCACGCCCGGTCATGCGCAGACCGTCCTGCGGCAGATAGCCCATCGAGAGTCCGCGCGTCCGTTCAATCTGCCCGCGATCCAGTTGGCCAACCGACTCGTCCCCGGCCAGCAGCTTCATCAGCGTCGATTTCCCTGCGCCATTGCTGCCCACCAGCGCCGTCCTTTCGTGCGGCGTAATGAGCCAGTTGGCGTCTTCAAACAACACGCGTGGCCCGAAGCGCATGGATGCATTTTGCAAAGAGAGCATACTCTTCCAGCCTATCGTCTTCGACCGTCCCGGAGAAATCGACTTGCGATCCGTCGCTGAAAACAGTTACCATCCGGCTGCGATCGAAAGCTCAGGTAAACTGATTTTTCGCACTCGGAATGGCAAAGGATTGCACGATGCCCGTCAATCTCTTCGATCTCTCAGGCAAAACCGCACTCATCCTCGGCGGAACATCCGGCATTGGGCTTGCTCTCGCACTCGGCCTCGCAGAGGCCGGTGCCGACGTCATCGCTTCTTCACGTCGTAAAACGCAAGTGCAGGAAACCGCCTCGAAGATTCGCGCAATCGGGCACGAGACACTCGAGTGCTGCTCCGACGTCACAGATCGCGCTTCACTCCTTGAGTTACGTACGCAACTCCTTCGACAGTTCGGCAAGCTCGACATCCTCATCAACTGCGCTGGGATCACGCGTCGCGCACCGACACTCACATTCCCGGAAGAAGACTGGAACCGGATTCTGGAAACCAACCTCACCGGCACTCTGCGCGCTTGCCAGGTCTTTGGCGAACCCATGCTCGCCCGCGGTTACGGACGCATCATCAACATCGCCTCGCTCTCCACCTTTGTCGCCTTTTATGAGGTCGCAGCCTACGCCGCCAGCAAGGCTGCCGTCGGCTCGCTCACACAGTCTCTGGCCGTCGAGTGGTCCCGCCACGGTGTTCTCGTCAACGCCATCGCGCCCGGTGTCTTCCGAACCGACCTCAACGCCAACCTGCTCGACAGCACCGCCCGCGGCCACGAAATTCTCCTGCGCACACCCAGCGGACGCTTCGGACGCACCGAAGAGCTAGTCGGCGCGGCTATCTATCTCGCTTCCGACGCAGCCTCCTTCGTTGCCGGAGAAATCCTCACCGTCGATGGCGGCTATCTCGCCAGCGGCGTCAACCAGTAAGGACAAAGATTCGTGAGTCATTCCCTTTCGGTAAAACCCGCCGCAGCGACAACGCTCGATCTCGTCTCCCTGGGCGAGGTCATGCTTCGCCTCGATCCCGGCGTCGGACGCATCAGCACCGCGCGCCAGTTCCAGGCCTGGGAGGGTGGCGGCGAATATAACGTAGCCCGCGGCCTGCGTCGCTGCTTTGGACTGCGCACCGCCATTGTCACCGCGCTGGCTGACAATCCCGTCGGTCGCCTCCTTGAAGACCTCATGCTGCAGGGCGGCGTCGCCCTTGATCACCTCCGCTGGGTCAAATACGACGGCGTCGGCCGCACCGTCCGCAACGGCCTCAACTTCACCGAACGCGGCTTCGGCATTCGCGCCGCCCTTGGATGCTCGGATCGCGGACACACCGCCGTCTCCCGGATCAAGCCCGGCGAGATCGACTGGGACGCCATCTTCGACTCGTCGCGAGGCCCTGGCGCGCGCTGGTTCCACACCGGCGGCATCTTCGCAGCGCTCTCGGAGACAACTCCACTCATCGCCCGCGAAGCCATGCTCACAGCTCGTCGTCATGGCGTGGTCGTCTCCTACGACCTCAACTATCGCGATTCGTTGTGGAAGTCCATAGGCGGCAAGCAGCGCGCTCTCGAAGTCAACAGCGAACTCGCGCCGCTGGTCGATGTCATGCTCGGTAACGAAGAGGACTTCACCGCCGCGCTTGGATTCGAGATCGAAGGACTGGAAAATCTTGACCAGCAGACCTCTGGCCTCGATACCGGCCACTTCCGCGCCATGATCCGACAGGCCGTTGCAAAATATTCCAATTTCAAAGTGGTCGCCACCACGCTGCGTAACGCCAGGACGGCAACCGTCAACGACTGGGGCGCAATCTGCTACTGCGGCGGCGAATTTTATGAAGCGCGATCCATGCCCGGCCTCGAAATTCTTGATCGCGTCGGCGGCGGCGACTCCTTTGCCTCCGGCCTCATCTATGGATTCCTTGCCGGAAAAGGTGCGCAGTGGGCGGTCGATTGCGGCTGCGCACACGGCGCGCTCGCCATGACCACCCCCGGCGACACCACCATGGTTACCCTAGTCGAAGTCGAACGCGTCATGCAGGGCAGTTCGGCGCGCGTCCAGCGCTGAGTTGAGCCTGACCAGAGGAACGAAAATGACGAAATCTGAAGTACTCAGCACAATCCGCCAGGTAGGCCTGTTGCCCGTCCTCCGCGCCGACTCTCCGGAACAGGCGCTGGCCATCGCCCACGCTCTCGAAGCGGGCGGCGTCACCGTGCTCGAAGTCACCATGACCGTTCCCGGAGCGCTCAAAGTCATCGAGCGCCTGATCGCCGAAAAGGGTGACAGCATCCTGGTCGGCGCGGGCACCGTGCTCGATCCCGAAACCGCGCGCGCCGCGATGCTGGCCGGGGCGCAGTTCGTCGTCAGCCCGGCGCTCAACCCAGCCACCATCGAGATATGCAGCCGCTACAGCATCGCCGTCTTCCCCGGTGCCCTGACTCCAACCGAGGTGCTCGCCGCCTGGCAGGCGGGTGCCGACGCGGTCAAGGTCTTCCCCGCCAGCGCCATGGGCGGCGCAAAGTACCTCAAGGCGCTCAGAGCACCGTTTCCACAGATCGATCTGATCCCAACCGGCGGCGTCTCCCTCGCCAACGCCAGAGAATTCCTCGAAGCCGGAGCCGTGGCGCTCGGCGTCGGCGGCGAACTGGTCGATGCCAAAGCCATCCAGACCGGCCACCCGGAGACCATCACAGAAAACGCCCACAAATACCTGTCCATTCTTGCGGAATTCAGACGGTGAATTCCTCGACCGGACCAGCGAGCCAAATCGGCGGATCAGGCTTGCCTGACCAGCAAACAGGTTGGCACGTGACCTCTGCGAGAGCCGCAGCTCCCGCAACCGGGTTTGACCCACCCAATCCCACCTTGTTACTATCGACTTGCGGGGTGGAGCAGCCCGGTAGCTCGTTGGGCTCATAACCCAAAGGTCGCTGGTTCAAATCCAGCCCCCGCAACCAAAACAACCCCTATATAATCAATGCTTTACAAAGATGATGCCAAAAAGCGTCTGCACTGTTTTTGGTGCAACTGTCCGCTTTCTGTCCGTGTTTTCAAAAAATCCGATTTTTAGGCACATTTCCCCATGCCCCGTTTCAGGAGCTCATGGTGAAGAATTGGCCCGTGGTTTTTCGGTGACTTGGAAGCCGGGTTTTCAGATGATCCTTTCTTCCGTCGTCCACAGACGTGGGGTCGCGTCAAACCTGATGGCGGATCAACGTGAAAATGCAGCATCCGGTTCGGCATTCCTTTTGCCGACCGGATGCTGCCGCGGAGGTGGCGTTGGGCAGCTTTACTCCTGCGGGCTGCCTCCACCATCAGGCTTGCGCTCTTTTGCATGATCCATTGCTGATCACGCTTTCGATTGCTTTCTTCTGGTGTCGCTCTGTGATTTTCGCGAAGGGGCTGAGGGGATGTCTAACGTATGATCCGGTCTCCGTCTAGTACCGCTTGCTCCGAATCTGAACTGGCCCAGGGCTTGAAGATGTCTTTCCTGAACTACTCAGGTAAGCCTGTGTCCGTTCAACCGCATTACGCAGATCCTCTTCGTTGACGATGTTGTAGCGATCGAACACGGCGCGAGTCTTGTGTCCGCTGATGGACATGGCTACACGCTCTGGAACGCCGGCACGAACCATGTTGCGAACGGCTGACCGCCGAAAGTCGTGGAACAACCGGCCTTCGTAGCTGCAGCTGGATCCACATTCAGCGCACACAGCATGCACAAATAGCTTCGCACAGCGTCGGCACTTGTAATGGCCAAGACCTGCTGCAATGCATGCCGTTGCCCAAGACTTGCGGAACTCGGCAATCGGCTTTCCTTCGATGTGAAAGACATACTCCGAGAGGAACCAGCTTTCTCGGACCTTGTACTTCTGTTCGCCTTTTCTCCTCTCAATCAGTAGCGCCAACTCGCCGCTCGCGACAATCGAACGCGCGTTGCGATTCTTCGCATACTCGGCCCTGAGCTGCACCAGGTCTGCGTCAACATCTTCCCATCGGAGTGAAGCAATCTCACCTTTCCTCCAGCCGGTCATGTAGCCAAATTCGCAGAAGTCGCGCAGGTGCTCAGGCAGGTTCTCTAGAAGCTTCCTGAATTCCGGGACGGAAAAGAACCCTCGCCTCGCATTCGCCTTTTCCGAGATGTGCCTGATCTTAGGGGCGATTGACAGATGCCTGCGATCGATTGCCAACTTGAAAGCCTGGGAAAGCAGCTGCGTGCTTCGATTGATTGTGGCAGGCGCATTGCCCGCTTCAAGTCTGAGTTCGATGAACTTGTCCACCGCCTCTGCCGTCACCTCAACAGCACGCCACTTTGCGAAATGAGTGCGGATATGTTTCATGTGCGACCGGAATTGCGGCGTGTCCTTTCCACGCAGTTTGTAGTCCTGCTCCAGTGCGTCAAAGAGGTTGGCGCACGTCACCCGTTCCTGCTGTGGTCCTACAAAGACAGAAGAGCCAATCTGATCTGCACCTACCTCCTTGATTCGCCGCTTCAGATAACGCAGAGCTTTGTCGGGGTCCGACGTGCCGGTGCTCTCGCGGAACTCTTTTCCGCGCAGGTAGTATGCGCACCAGAGCAGATTGCTTCCTTTGCGTTCGTATATTCTTCCGTTTCCTCTATTCCGAATCATGAATGTCTCGCGGTGTTACTGGTTCGGCCATCTCTGGTGTTGCGCAAGTGGCTGTTTTGAGACAAGGACTTCCTGTTGGCGCGGCCATGAGGCTATGCCTGGTCGTTGTCATATGGAAGTAATCAGTGGGCTTGAAGGAAATCAGTGTCGCAGCGGCGGCGAGTGCGACCTCCTTTTCGATCTACCCTCCTGCCCACGTTCGTGACGGATAAACTCCTCGATGCCGATACTTGAGAACAAGAGCCTGCTGCCGATGCGGCGGGTGAATGGGTATTCCGGCGCGTGCCGGTAGAGGTAGTCTTTCGACACACTTAACCGAGACGCAGCTTCATCGACCGCCAGCATGCGATCAGGCTCGGAAGGCTGGGACACTGCCTGGCTTGTGAGGCGTACCAGTGCAGTACACCTCACAACTTCGAGTTCACCGAGAAGGACGGGGAGGTCTTCCCTCGCCGCCTTGCTTACCGTCTCGAGCAAACTCTGAATTTCCCACCGCATTCCCACACCTCATGCTTCCGAACAACTTGCCGTTATCGCCTTGAGAGTCAGTTGTCTATTAAGTTCAAGGAGTCCTCGTGCCAGCGCACATCAAGTTTCTTCTCCTTACCATGCTGCCGAAGACTGCCCGGATTGCGGTGCCTTGCTCAAACAACAGCAATCGCGCAAAAGGGTTTATGTGCTGGGGTTCCGCCTCTTTGCCCTCCCCATCGCGGCGTGATACTGACGCCGGATTGTTTTGTCGTGCAGCTTGAAGTACTGCATCGTCGTCGTAAATGACGCGTGGCCCATCAGGTGCCGCAGCGCCACTGAGTCGATATCATTGTTCGCGAGTACCGTCGCGAATGTATGGCGCAACCGGTGTACGTTGATGTGGGGTGCGCCAAATTTCTCGCACCAGTGCGCCAACCGATACTGGATACCCCGCACCGAAAGACGCGTTCCTCGCGCCGAGACAAACAGCGCCGCAGATGCATCGCTGCGCGAGGTAACATACCCGGCATAAGCGATGAGTGTTGCTTCATCGACAAAAAAGCGCCGCCTCTTGTTTCCTTTGCCAACAATTTCACCGGAGCCGGTGATGACGCGTACATCACCATTCCGCTCTTCGTGGATTGAGATGCTGTCGCGATTAAGCGCGTGGACCTCGCTGATCCGCAGTCCGGTGGCCAGCAGGAGACGAAAAAGCGCCTGGTCGCGCAGATTGTCAATCCCGCTCAGAATGAGCTCGAGCAGAAGTGTATCCACAGGTTTAGGCTCTTTGTTGGCTCTAAGACTCCGCTTGAGCGGCAGCCTGAGGAAGGGGTTGGGGAGTGAGGGTACTGTCTCGGCGCGAAGAAAATCACAATAACTCGAAAGTGCGGCGAGTTTGCGAATGATGGTCGAATCTTCGTTCTTTGCTTCGCGCAAAAAGGAGAAGTACTGACGTGCAAGGCTTGTGCTCAGTGCGCCATCGACCAGTACCGGCAACGAGCGAACGTACTGGGCATATTGCCTGAGGTCGCAGGCGTAGGCTACGCCCGTCTTAGGGCTACCCTTCGCGGTGACAAATTCGCAGAATGCAGGGATCGATTGCTCGAATTGTCCAATCGAAATCGTGTATGCCATTGTTTAAGTCCCTATTTTTCTTGGCACTGCGCATAACATCATTTATGCGCAGTGGCTCTCGATCTTCCGTTTCCCAACCCGATCGAGCAGCTGGGCTGGAGTAAGTGCAGTCGACACAACGGATTCGTTTTGCTTCTTGGCATTTTGTGCCTTCGCCATCGCGGCGGCATACTCGCGCTGTGTATCCTCAGTGACCATCTCCACGTAGTGGCTCGCAGCATCCATCGACCGCCATCCACCAAGTGCCATGATTGAACCGGTGTTGGCACCGCCGCGACGCATGGATGTCGCCATATTGTGGCGCAGACGGTGCGTAGACCAGGATGAAAAGCCTTCGTCGCGGAGCGATTTCCCCTGGTAGGTCTTACACAGCGCCATCCGTAACTGTCTGCGCAGAGTGCCGCATGCCATCGGCCCGTTTACAGCGTTCCAAAGAATATGATCCTGCTTCATGTCACGGGGCCTCGAACGCAGGATCGTGCGAGCGAACTCTGCGGTGCGCGGCCCAAACAACGAGTACCGCTCTCTGTTGCTTTTGTTGGGGAGCCGCACAAAAACCTGCAGTCCCTCAACGTCGATGTCGGCGACGCGCAAATTGCAGATTTCACCAATTCTGAGACCAGCCTCTTCCGCAATGGAGGCCGCAAACAGCAGTCGTGGATCATCCTGTGCTTCCAGCATGCGCCACATCTGCGCCAACTCCGAATCGGAGAGCGGCCTCGGAGCAGACTGCGACCTGCGCTGAGCGTGGATGCGGTGTATGACTGGATTCCCATAGCTATAGCGCTCCTCCGCGATGGCCCAGTCAAAAAAGACTGACAGGGCGGCAACCCGGTAATGCGGGGTTTTGACCTTGTGTTGCTTGCACCATGCCAGGTATTGAGTGATTGTCTTCGGCCTGATTTCCGCGAGGCTGGAGATGGCATTTTCGCGGCACCACTTGAAAAACGGGAATATTGTAGCTTTCGCACATTTCGAGTTCCGGTAGTGAATTGGCACGAACGTTCGCAGGTAATCGAGGGCTACCTGCCCCAACAAGCCGCACTCGGCCACGTGTAGCGCAAGTAGATGCTGCGCCCGATGCGTAAAGTCAAGGTACGCTCGGCCTTTGCGGCGTGACAGCGAGCTGTTCCCACGAAATTTTGTGCCGCAGCCACAGCTGCAGACGTACAGCGAGGTGGAGTTACCGTCTTTCCTGGACCAGCACACCGCGGAACAGCATCGATCTCGTGACCCCGCCTTATATACGCCGCCGGGCACCATGCGGCCGCATTTCGGCCCGGCGCACATCACGGCGTCCGGGCCGATCAAGACATTGCCGGGCGCAAGCTGCTTAAGTCGCGTCGCAGCGGCCTCAAAATCACTAATACACTTTAGGTCGGCGCAGACGTGGACACGCTTGCCTGGCCACGTCGCATGGGCTGGTAGCAGCCTGCAACAAAAGATGCAGGCTGCCTCTCCATCCGCAAAATCGTGGATCAATAGTTTGTGACTCATCTTGTGCTCCTTTTCGCAATTGCGGTGTAATCCTCGATCAGCTCGACAAGCTCGCGTACGGGCACCAGTTCCTGCCCAGCGATCACCACCGACGTCAGCTGCCCTGTCCGCATCAGGTGCACGAGATCATCAGCGGATATCTGCAGTACACGAGCAGCGTCCGCCAGCGTCAGTAGCACCCTGCACTGATCTGCGCAGTCGACCCCGTTGCGCAGAGTTGCGAGAACTTGCTTGGTGGCGTTGTCGGGATTGCTGGGGCCTGCCGCGGTAGCACGTGCGCTGCCTTTGTCCGGCATCTGTGCGCCGCTTTTTCCTGCTACATCTCCGCGAGCCATCACAGTCCTCCTCTGCGCAGCCGAGGTGGTGCAGTCGCGACGCATGTCCTGCGGAGCATGTGTGGTGGTCTGGCGTGGCATCGGAGAGACACACACCCCGCTGTGCGAGTGACGTGTAAATGTTCAGCGCAATTCGTTCGGTCCGGGAAAGTAGTCATCTACGGCCTACGTTACCCGGACCGCAGTAAGCCTCGCGCGGAATGAAAATGTGGAAAACCCATGAGTAGACACGATTCGACCTTGCGCGCCCACCCCCCGTTGTTTACCTGCAGGAGCGAGGGCGCAGCAGAGTTGGTTCTCTGGAAGGGTCTGAGTGAACATCGAATACACGGGAACAAGCTTCCACTTCTCGAAGTCTCTCGAAAAGAGGGTCTTCCGTATCTGGCTTCTGATGCGATCCATCCGAGAGCGCAATCCACCCGGCAATAGATCAATGCGTCACCCAGGAAGATGGAAAGCCCATGGAAAGGGTTGTCTTCACAGCAGATTCGGAGGGCCCTCCGCCAAATCTGCAACTGCAAGAGGACGGCTTATCTTCAATTCACACCAATGAGGTTTGAAGTGGAGAGGTAGTAAATCTCAAGCACTCTTGTTGATGAAGAAGCTCCTTGCGGGAATTCGATTCTGTCTACGCAGTCAACAGCCCGGGACAATATCGGTCGAGCTTGCGGTCGCAAAAAATGTTGTGCATGGTATGGACCATTCTTGTGGTCTCAGTAAATATGAAGTCTGTAGTCTATTTCTGATCAGAGCTAAAGGAGACAATGCTACGTGAGGCATCGCGATGAACCTCTAGCCACAGCCCGCCAGCACTACTGGAAGACGCAATTATTGGATTCCTCACAAGCAGCGCGTTGCCACAATCGCGATTGCGAATACTGGGACCAACATTACAATAGTTCGGACGATCCGATTCTCGACCATCTGCGCCAACTCGACGGACAATTCTATTTTGTGTGGGCATCCGCGTTATGCTCACATCTCGGTAGGGCAGAGGACCAGGCGCTCCAGACACTATGCGACCGTGGGATGTGTATGCCCTGCTTTGGCCGCGCGCTGTACTGCATTCTGCGAACAGAGTACATCGCCCAAATGTGTATGTTGGATTCCGAATGGGCTGCGCTCGCAGGACTGAAAGATTTGCGCGGTGATCCGATAGTGTCACTCAAGCATCCCGACCGGCGGACCGCCCACGTGCTACTTAACGATACGGCGTACTGCGCGGCCCGATTTATGGCCGGGTTTACAGGCCGTCCACACTTCACGCAGTTGGCGATCTTATTAAATTGTGGAACGAGCTTTCCGGTTAGCTCCGCCGACGGATCCGAGGTACGGTATAACTTCAGCGTGATCTCGACAGAGTTTAGTGGAGACATGCTGCGGAAGCGCGCTAAAGCTGGTTTCTTCAGGCCGTACCACTCATTTTCTCTGGTGGTGCGGCATATGTCGGTAGAGCGTCTGTGGGACTTGGTAGCATTCATGCGCAGCAAGTCAGTGGGAGATCCCCGGCGTTGAGCTGTCAAGAATACCTACGGACCGAAGCCCAGTATCTAGACCTTCGCACAGCGCCGCTGACCCATCAGCGGCGTCGTGTTTTTAGAAATTCAGCGCGGCATTATGGGATCGTATTTCCACGGAAAGGACAGAAGAGTTGCCCTTGCGTCTTCATACGCGAGCTCACTTCCTCTGATGATCGAGGGCGGCACAACGATTGCGCTGTTGCTGGCATGAATCTTCAAGCCGAGGTAACCGTGCAGTCGAGGTAGTCGCGGTACAGACTCGTAGAGGAAGTACCAATGTCCCCGGGCGCAAAACTTCAAAGTGCGTTGCCAGGATTCATCGTCTTCGGATAGCGCTGCGAGCGAATGCCGCGCGACTGCGAGATCGATCTCAAGAATGACGAGGTTAGACAATCCAGGGTGGACAGCCCATCGGGCATCGGCGCCATATTGCGAATACCAATACTCGACTTGTTCCCGTTCGCAGGATGGAACGTAGATGTCTGCGGAATTCGTAGCTACATCCGACTGCGCCGAAGCTGGGGTCAGGAAGAAGCGATGGCGCAAGGCTGCTTCAAGAGAATCAGGAAGCACGATGTCTGATGATGGCGTAAATCGAGAGCGTGCAGCGATCTGGGCCGCGCGTCGAGTTTCCGCGAGGTTGGAAAGAAAAGTTGAAACATCAATGGGCATATTGGACTCCTGAAAATAAGAAGCCATGCGGTGAGCAAGGCGGCTTTTGATGCACAGATTGAGGAATGAATTTACATGGGCATAAGGGCTCAGCATTCCTCTCGGGTATGAGGTCCCGCATGCGGGCAACAATGCGAGTAGCGCACTGGAACGAAGTTCTGGCTTGCTCCGGGCGTGACCGACAAATGTTGAGGATTCGATGGCCTCAGTACGAAGGTGCAGACCGCGCTTGAACACCGGCTGCTTTCGGGGCACGTCTTTGCTCTCGGGGACGAAGATGTGACATCGTGAAGCTTTTGTGGCGGAACGGAGACAGTTTGCCGTAGTTCCCGACGGCTCGAGATTCTGCGCATGCAGATTCTCTGCCGACCTTTTCTTTAAGGAGTGAAAGTCAGCGGATTTGTTCTGCAGGCTTGCCGTCTCACAAAAGAAAAGGGCCAGGAAATGGTAAGGAGAAAGAGCTATAATGTAAGGAGGAGAAACGCTATGACTCCGACTTCTCGCAATTTGTCTACAACCGTTGAAGCGAAAGTAACCTCGAAGGGTCAGGTCACACTGCCCAAGGAGTTGCGGAAGCGCCTCGGCATCCAGACTGGCAGTCGAATTCGCTTCAGCATGCCTTCGACCGGCCCCGTCCAGGTTGACCGAGTTCTGTATGACCTCGAAGACCTGTGGCAGATGGCGGATGAAGGCGGTAAGGCGGAACACGTCATGTCATTCGCGGAGATGAATGAGGCGAAGGCCAGGAGGCAGTGGTGATGCTCGCTGCTGATACCAATGTCTGGGCACGCGCTTTGCTCAACGATGACCAAACTCAGACGAGGAAAGCGAGATCGGCTCTGGCACAGGCTCGCTCCGCAGATGGAATCTTTGTCCCGCTCATCGTATTTGCAGAACTCTCATGGGTGCTTCGCGGTCGATGGGAAAAGGATAGAGTCCTGCAAGCGCTCGACGGATTGCTTCGGGCGCGAGGCGTCACGGTCGAATCACCAACCCTGGTCCGGAAAGCGCTGGAAGCAGCCCGCAAGGGCACGGTTGGTTTTGCAGACCATCTGATAGCGGAAATATCCTTCGATGCCGGCGTCAAGGAGATCATCACCTTTGACAGAGCCTTTGGACGACTGTCGCGAGTTCGCCGTCTGAGCTGAAAATGCCCGGATGTCAGGGTGTGAACGCTCGTACGCGTCAGTGACAGCATGCGACGGCGCTATGGTGACAGCTCCCCGCCGACGTAATGGGATAAGAGACAGAGTCATAGATGCGCATATAAGCGCCAGAGCAAAAATAGGCCACAGTGGCCTGGTTTTACTCCGCCCTTGACACCAGTTGTTGATGACGCCATTACTCCGCTCTGTACCAATTGCGAGCGCGCCATTCATGACATTATCTCTTCCAGCCGACGCTTTCGGCTCTGCCAATCAGGAAGGACGCGATCCAAGAGTCGGAAGAACGCAGGCCGGTGGCTGGGTTCGGCAACATGGCACAGCTCATGTGTGATCACATAGTCGATTGCGTAAACCGGAGCTTGGATGAGCCGCTGGTTCAAGACCATTCTGTGCCCGGATGACATCGATCCCCATCGCTGACGCAGATGGCGGATAATCAGCCCCTTTGGACGAACTCGTTCGGGGTTTGGGAATCGGCGCAGATTCGCTTCAAGACGATCCGCAAACCATTTGTGGGCGCGAGCACGGTACCACGCATTCACGAGATCCCGGGTCACATCGGTCTGTTTGGGAGACGAGCTCGCCACCAGCATGAATCCTCGCAAGAGCTTGACTCCTGGCCGGTCGCCGGAAACTACTTTGAGGCGGTATTGCCGGCCAAGGTAGAGGTGGGTCTCGCCAGGAACGTAGCGCCGTGGAGGCGTCCTTGGGACAAATTGCAGAAAGAAATGCTGCTGCTGCTGAACCCATGAAGCGCGTTTACGGACTTTTTCCGCTATATCCTCAAAGGGGGTGCCGAGCGGAGCTGCAACCACTACCGTCGCATCGGGCTCAACGGCGATTTCGAGAGTTGTTCTCTTGCGCCGCACCACGGCAAACTCGATCGCGTGGCCGCCGTATTCGATCCGTCCCTGTTCCCGATTCATCCAGGGAACCTCGCGCGTGCCAAGTCCATGATCTTGTGGTCGATCTCATCCATTATCTCGATGGGCAGCTGTATCCCTCGCCGGTCACGCAGGACATCAAAAAAGTAGTCATCAACCGCATTTCGCATATTGTTCTGCGCTACCTCGTTCGTCCACACGTCGACAATATGATGTGCCTTGATGATGTCGATAATCGCGAGCGCGATCTGGGCGGTCTCCACCTCGCTGACCGGCTGCCCATCTGATCCAACGAGCGCTCCCTGGAGAATCCCGTAAAATGCCTGTCCGTCATCATTCCCCTTGATAGGATCCGGAACGTTGGTTCCCCGGTCCTTTCGGGCAACTTTGCCGGCGAGATCGATCACGTTTTTCAGATAGTCCCGCTCAGAGATTCTTTTTGCCCTGTAACTCCGAATTGTCTCTTCAAGCAGAATGGAGAAGCGCTTGTAGAAGGTCGGATCCTCCTCCATCTTCAAAGTGATAGTCCTGCGCGTAGCGCTTGCGATCCGATCGGCCTTCGATGCGTCGGAGACTCCCGCTTCTTTCACCACGGCCTTGAGCGCATCGGGATCATTGATGTTCACCAGGGGAATGATGATCTCAGCGGGCATTGAGACAACATGGTCATCGAGCAGCTTCTGAATCTTCGGTTCGAACTCGTTCAGATCAACTACTTCCTGATAGCGGAGCTGAACGGATCGCCTCAGTTCGGAGAACTGTTTCCAATCCCGCTTCATCCGCTCTACATCAGACTCAGAGAAGACGTCCAGGAGCTTATCTGACGAAATCGAGATGTGCAGGCATCGCCCGAAGGCACGCAGTCGTTCATAGAAGTCGTGTCGGATGGGCTCGTCGGCGAGGAATTGCTCGAACTGCTCCATGTCTCTTTTGTTTTTGACTGACTTGAAGAGATCCCACAACTGATCGTGCAACTGCCGCAGCTTGCGGATTTCCTCTCGCACGTCATGCACGGTTCCGGCAAGGTCCGACGAGTCATAGCCCTCGAATGCGCTGTATGTAGTCAGCGCGCTGTCCAACTCGCCGAGAAGGCCCTCATAATCGATGATGAAACCGAATTGCTTCTCTGTCCCATCCTCCTCATAAAGTCGATTCACGCGCGCGATCGCCTGCAGTAGGTTATGTTCGCGGAGTGATTTGCACACATAGAGCACCGTGTTGCGTGGCGCGTCGAAGCCAGTCAAGAGCTTTGAAACGACGATGAGTATCTCCGGATCACCAGAACTCTTGAAAGCGGCGGTAAGCTGACGGTTGTATTCATCCTCCGTCTTGAAGCGCTTCATCATCTCGTCCCAGAATTTCCGAACGAGATCTTTCGCTTCCTTGTCGACTTCCTCGTTACCCTCATTCTCATTGGGTGGCGATATCACGATCTCGCTGGTTACGTGTCCGATCTCATCGAGCACTTCCTTGAATCGCACTGCCGCGGCCTTTGAGGGAGCGACGAGCTGGGCTTTGAACCCCGTTCCCTGCCAGTTCTGACGGAAGTGCTCAGAAATATCGAAGGCCTTAGCGCGAATTGCCTGCGACGTCTTTGACAGTGCATTCGACCGCGAAAATTTGCGCTTCAGATCGGCCTTCTGCTTGTCCGTCAGTCCCACGCTGATCTTGTCAAACCAGCGGTCAATCGCATCGGCAGTAATTCGCTGATCGACAAGGCGGCCCTCGTAGAGAAGTGGCACGATGGCGCCGTCCGCAACCGCCTCATCGATGGCATAACGGTGAATGAGCCCGCCAAAGGTCGAGAGAGTGTTCTTTTCCTTCTTGAGCAGCGGAGTGCCCGTGAAGCCCAGGTAGCAGGCCTTCGGCAACATACGGCGCATTTTCACTGCGAACTGGCTATAGCTTCCCTTGCGTCCCGTCTGGGTGCGATGGCTTTCATCCACCAGAACAAAAATGTTGGCATCGGCATCGGCGGCTTTCGCGCCGCGCAGCGCGGAATCAAATTTGTTGATGATGGTGGTGATCAGCGGACGCTTGTCGTGGATGAGATCGAGCAGATGGGTGCCGCTGGTTGCGCGCGCCGGCTGCATATCACAGGATTTGAACGTATCCCTGATTTGCACGTCGAGATCGTCACGATCCGTGACGATGAGGATGCGCGGATTGGGAATCTCCCTGTCCAGAACGAGCGCGCGCCCCAGCATGACCATGGTCAGCGATTTCCCCGCCCCCTGCGTGTGCCAGATGACGCCGCCCTTGCGGTTACCTTTCGGATCGAACTGCTTTACAAGCTGGACGGCCTCGCGGATACTGAAAAACTGCGGATGCCGGGCGATCTTTCGGCTGCCGCCCTCAAATACCGTGAAGCGCCTCACCAGGTCGAGCAGGCGCTCGGGTCTGCAAAGCGAATAGAGTGCCCGATCTTGCGCGGTCACCACCCGTTGTCCCTCGGCCGCCATTGCTTCAAAGTATGGTCTCGCCGCCGCAAAATCGCCCGAAAAGATCACGTCCGTCTCGGCGGTAGTCAGATGGCGGTTCGCGAATGGGGCGATCACCGCGTCCGTGTCCTCTTCATCGCGCCAGGTCTGCCAAAACTTCTGCGGGGTTCCCACGGTCGCGTAGCGGGCCTCCTGGCGGTTCATTGTCAGCAGCACTTGAGCGAAGTGGAAGAGATGCGGAATGAAGTCTTCGCTCTGATAACCAATGAGCTGGCTTCCGGCTTTCTTCAGGCTTTCAGTGGGCCGCTTATTCTCGATGACGACGAATGGAATGCCATTGACGTAAGCAACGATATCGCAGCGCTTCGTCTGGATGCTGCCGGTCCGTTCTACGGAAACCTCGGCAGTCACGTGGAAGACATTGTTCTCTGGCCGCTCCCAATCGACGAAGCGAAAGGAAAAACTTTTGCTGTCGCCGTCAATTGTTTTTGCAATGGTTGTGCCCAGAACGAGCGTGTCGTAGATGTCCTGATTCGTTCCCTTAAGGCCTTTCAGACGGTCCGGGGTCGGCTTTAGCCGGCGTATGGCCTCGTGCGCATCCTCCAGGTCGAAGGCATACTCGCGCCCACGAAAGATGAAGCGGTTGATCTTGAGAAGCTGCTCCGCGAGGATTTCGTCCAGCACCACATTGCGCAACCGTCCGCCGCGCAGGGCGACGGCCTCTGACTGGCTCAGGGGCTTGTAGCCCATCGCCACCAGCAACTGGATGGCGGGGACCTGCGATTGGTGCTTTTCGCCGGCGTCGAAGCTCATGGAGTTATCTTGCTCCGTTTACTCTTCGCTGAGAATTGGTCACATAGGGTTGATTTGACAGTGGACCAGAGTAGCGACTCTCGTTCAGAAACTGGAGCAGAGCCTTAATCCCGACATGCTCCCGTGGCATTTCAACTTTCCCATTCTCGATGGTGACGGTCAGCCCCGTAGATTGTGCTGCGGTCTGAATTTCAGCCGGCGTGTAATTGTCCAGGGTGCCGCTTGCTGCTACTGCGTGAATCAATTTACGACTGGTCTGATTCGTCAGCGCCACAAATTCAGGCACATTCCAGACGGCCAAACTTGTATGGCCAGCAAAGGCCTGTACTTCTGCGTCAGTTGCTGCTCGATAAAGCTCCACCATGTCGATAATCGACCGGAGCTTCTGCATGCTCTTGAATTTAATCTTTCCGTCTTCAACGATGCAGGTCAGGCTGTTATCGAGAGTGAATGCGGCGTCCGTTAGTTGGCGGAAAGCATTACCCTGCTGAAGAAGCGAAAAGCGTCTAGACAGCACCTGCTGTGAAGTGAAGCGTTGTACGAGTACCTTTGCAGCACCGTTGAGCACGGTACCCGTGAAGAGGGCTTTAATCCCTTCCTCTGCGAAGTGCGCCGCGTCAAGATCGGGAACGGCCATAGCGTTACCACGAATTGTCGCCTCGAATATGGCCGCCTCAGCAGGCACATCGATGGTCAGAAACTCTTCGTCATCCGGCATCCAGCTCCCATCGAAGTCAACCTCTTCGGTGACACCTTCTCGGAACTGGGCCTCTTGTTGATCGAAGATGTTCTCAATCGCCTGCTGTACTGTGGCATCGAGGCGCACGCGCTTCGCGGACAGTTCACCATCCATGCGGCAAGCTGCAAACAGGTTCTGCGGCATATCACTTTTCTCCCAAATCGAGCACGATATACTCCGTAAGCTGACCGACTTCGATTGTCTCGGTGGTATTTCGGAGATGTTTTTTGGTAATGAGGACGTATGTCACGCCCTCTTTCGTTCCCACCTTGTAAAAATGCCATCCCATCAGGCCGAGAAGTGGATTGAAGTGGTAGCCGTAGCCTGTTCCGACCACGGCGGCGAAAATCGCTATGGCGGGAATCCACACCTGCCAGTTAAGCGCCGAAAAGGAGCTGGTGAATAAGGGAAGTAAGTACAGCAGCAGAAAGCCAATGTTTTCTCGATCAGCCGCTTCGGCACTGATCATTGAAAACGGAACACGTTCGAGATTTTTTTTGCAACCTGAAAGCATAATGAGGCAGACGGTGACGAGAGCAGTGCAGGTCAGTATCAGAACAAGTGCTTGGCGGTATGCACAAGTGCGGTAAGCGACCCAGGCATAAGTCAGGAGCACTGGCGCTATGGCTGTGCTTGTTAACTGGAGTTTGGCGAACCAGTTCAGCATTTCACCCTCCATAGGCCGGTTAGTAGCTTCTGCATCAGGCCGCGCTTTTGCTTTTCGAGCGCCTGCTTGCGCCTCTGGTTGAGTTCAATGAGGGAACTCAGTTGGTTGAGCGCCGCTGCGTCGGACTCCTGAACCTTAATACTTGGATTCGGAATACGCATATCGCCAAAATCGCGGAATGCGATCTGCTTGCCGTCGCGAATGCCAAAGATCAATTTGTCGAGGCGGCCGATAAAACTGCGCGATTTGAAGAAGTGGCGATAGTAGTCGCTATTGATCTCGCGAATCGGCCGGAGGACCGTGTAGGCCGGGCTCACTAGGCCGAGCACTTTTGAATATTCCAGACCACCTTCGAAGGAGCGCAGGCTGATGACGAAGTCGCCAGGACGAACAACTTTGTAGCTGGAAATGTCACCGTCTGGCATGGCCACACGGCGATCCAACTCATCGCGGCGCACAACCCCCAAATCCTGCATTACAGCCAGTAGGGGAAGATCCGGTCGTGCCCGTTCTGAAACGGGCTCGAAGATTCTCGATGCCTTAGTTACGCTCTTCTCACGAGCGAATTGCTTCTCAAAGCACTTCAGGCGTAATGCGGTGTTCAATCTTTCCAGCTTGCGTGAAAGCGAATCCAGCTTGTCGATGGCCTCATCCCAGGCCCG
Organism: Acidobacteriota bacterium; assembly: GCA_021816455.1. Taxonomy (GTDB): domain Bacteria; phylum Acidobacteriota; class Terriglobia; order Terriglobales; family Acidobacteriaceae; genus Acidicapsa. The sequence goes on along the minus strand of JAKAXU010000029.1, from coordinate 7,925 downwards.
CATAATGGCTGCGATTTTTTGTTGCTCCCCCAAAGGTGGAATAGCCAATTCAATCGGATAAATAAAATTACGATTCAGAGACGGCTGCGCTCCGCCTGAGTTGAACTTTGTGAAATCAATATTCGACAGGACGTAATATACATACCGCGGGTCATTGCCCTTGAAGTCTTTAGCAAACAAAACTGTGTTATGAGCCCAATAATCCTGATCAGTCCACCATGCCTTTCCAAAACCAGCACCACTACGTCCGATGACTACGCCTGGGCCTTTGACACGAGCTATTGAGTGCGTGCCATTCGGTCCTCCGCCACCAAGCACTGGCACTGATCCAAGGCACCGCTCTGCATCGGTTAAGTCATATCCTCGTTGCAGTGTTACTAAAGATCCGAGTGTCGCTGTCTTCCACTTACTTTTCATTTTTGCCTCGCTTGATCAGCTTTTTTGTCTGCTCGGCGATCCGCTCGAGTTCCGCAATTTCGCTCGGCTCGCTAGCGGCAAGCTGTTCCCGGCGTTGTGCGTCGAAGTTTTCGTAGCATTCGAAGGCGATTCGTTCGGCCTGCGCGGCGGAGATGCTTCCGGCATTGCTCAGCAGCGGCAGTTCATTCGACCGCAGGAAGCCATCTAAAACCACCTCCCAGTCTGTAAGCTTCATCGTCTGGCGGCGGCGCGCGCGCAGATCGGCGGTATCGAGGAACATGGTGACGATCAGGTTCAACTCGCTGATCTCTTTTTCGACCAGATAATTCTTGGCCGTGGTGACGTCGCTCTTGCGCACACGCGCGCCCTTCCACGCCGTCAGGCCCATATTGGGCAAGCCGACGTTGGCGCGGGCGGCGATCAGCTCGGCCGCCGTGTGGCCGGTGACGGCGTGCAGCATCTTGTTCTGAATGGTAGCGTAAAAGATCTGCGCCGCCTGAGAGCGGGGATCGTAGTCCTCGCTAAGCGCCAGAATCTCGCGTACCTTCTGGTAGAAACGCGCCTCTGAAGCGCGAATCTCCCGTATGCGCTCCAGCAGCTCATCGAAGTAATCCCAGGCCGGGTCTTTGAGCCGCTTGTCGTCAAGGACGAAGCCCTTGACCAGATAGTCCTTGAGCGTGGTGGAGACCCACCGGCGGAACTCGACGCCGCGCGCAGAACGGACTCGGTAGCCGACAGCGAGGATCATCTCCAGGTTGTAGTAGTCCACCTGATAGGTCTTGCCGTCGGCGGCAGTTGTTGCATAACGTGCAACAACTGATTCCGCAGCCAGCTCGCCATCGTCGAAGATCGCCTTGATGTGACGCGAAATCACGGACTTATCTCTTCCGAACAGGTCCGCAATCTGGTTCAGGGAGAGCCAGACCGTGCCACCTTCAGCTCGCAACTGGATGCGGGCTACGCCGTCTTCGCTGGTGAAAAGAATCAGCTCACCGTTCGACATGGACGCCCAACTCCTTGAGGTAATCGGCCATGCGGCCACGGACCTCTGCCAGCTCGCCCTCGATGCGGTTGATCTCTTTCTGCAGCGCGGCCACATCGATCTCCTCTTCCGGCTCGAAGGTATCCACGTAGCGGGGGATGTTGAGGTTGTACTCGTTCTCCTGGATCTCCTCGGGCGTGGCCAGGTGCGAGTATTTGTCGAGTTCGGCGCGCGTGCGGTAGGTATCGAGGATCTTCTGAATCTGCGCATCGGACATCAGGTTCTGCGTCTTGCTGGGCGTAAACTCCCGACTCGCGTCGATAAAGAGTATCTCTTTGCGGTTCTCGTTTGCGCCGCCTTGCTCGCGGGAGCGGTCAAAAACCAGGATGGCGACCGGAATGCCGGTGGTAGTGAACAGATTGGCGGGCAGGCCGACAACGGCGTCGAGCAGGTTCTCTTCGATGAGCGCCTGGCGAATTTTGCCCTCACTGCCGCCGCGGAAGAGCACGCCGTGGGGAACAATGACGGCGACGCGACCGCTTTGCCGCCGGGCGATCTCGATCATGTGGGTGATGAATGCGTAGTCACCCTTCGACTTGGGCGGAACGCCGCGCCAGAATCGCTTGTACTGGTCGGCGGCGGCATGTTCGGCACCCCACTTGTCGAGCGAAAATGGGGGATTCGCCACGACGATGTCGAACTTCATCAGGTGATCGCCCTCGATCAGCGAGGGGCTGTTCAGCGTGTCGCACCACTCGATGCGTGCGGCATCCTTGGCGTGCAAGAACATATTCATCCTGGCCAGGGCCCAGGTGGCGCCGTTCACCTCCTGGCCATAGAGAGCGAAATTGTCGGAACCAACCTCTTCGGAGGCGCGAATCAGCAGCGAACCGGATCCGCACGCTGGATCACAGATCGTATCTCCCGGCACTGGCGCGACCAGCTTTGCCAACAGTCGGGAGACGGCCGCAGGAGTGTAGAACTCGCCGGCCTTCTTGCCGGCATCCGACGCAAAACGGGAGATCAGGTAGATGTAGCACTCGCCGATGATGTCCTCGGTCACGCGCGAGGGGCGCAGATCGAGCGCCGGCTTGGCGAAGTCCTCCAGCAGGTTTTTGAGGCGGCGGTTGCGGTCCTTGACGCGGCCAAGGTTGGATTCGGAATTGAAGTCGATGTTCCGAAACACGCCCTCGAGCTTGGCGCGGTTCTTGTCTTCGATCTGCTCGAGGGCAATATTGATCAACTCACCGATGTTGGGTTCGTTGCGCCGCTCGTATAGGTCATAGAAGCTCGACCCCTTGGGGAGAATGAAACGTTCGCGCTCCAGCCTGCGCCGGATGCGGGCATCGTCACCACCGTATTGCTTGCGGTAGGTCTCAACATGGTCATTCCAGTGATCGGAGATGTATTTCAGAAACAACATCACCAGGATGTAGTCTTTGTACTGGCCTGCATCGACGACACCTCGGAAGGTGTCGCACGCCGCCCAAGCCGTCTGGTTGACCTGGTTTTGTGTGAGTTGGTCGGTCACTTCGTAATCCTTTCCGTTGTGGCAGCATGCCGGGGCCGTTTCGCGCGCTCGCCGAGAATTTTGCTGGTCAGTTCTCTCCGCAACCTGGCAGCCTGAACGGAGAGCGCCTGCTCCCGGTCGGCCAGCGCGGCAATGGCAACAATCTTTCGCTGCGTTTCGATGTCGGGGATATCCAGATCGAGATGTTCAAGACTCGCACGCGACACCATTCGCAGTTTCGTACCGCGAGCAACGCTGTCGAAATAGCGCTGGGTCGTCGAGTGATTGATAGCCCACGTCAGATACTCGCCCGAAACCATGTAGGGTTTGGGGCGGAGGATCATGAGTGGGAGTACCGCTACAGCTGCGTCTCGGAGGTCTGGACCCACAGCGACTGCGGTGTTCCGGTCACCACGCGACCGAAAGAGCACATCGCCAGCGTGCACAAGGTGGCGATCTTGAACATCGCCCAGCTGGACTCGCGTCAATCGCGACAGATCGAGCCTGCCACTCGCTGGCAAGTCGCGCAGCTGAATTGCCGGAACTCCGCCTAACGCGGCAGGTTCAAGCCGACAGCGCGCGGTATAACCGGAGAGAATGGAACAAACTTTACTTAGGAGCATCTGAAATCTGTAGAGTCGCCTACAGAATGACACCTGTAGCGAAAATTATCAATAGAAAAATGCTGTAGAAGTATCTACTGCGTCCGTCTTTATGCAGAACGCGTCGTTGTCAAGCGGGCGGCGGTATTTGAAACTTGTGTTACTGCGAAATACAGGATTTGCCGGAAATGGAATGATAGTAAGGATCCTCCGGCAGAGCCGGAGGCTTTCGGTTGCTGGCCCCTCAAAGGGGCCTGATCGCAACCGGTGAAAAGCAACAGCAACAGCGCAAGGCTCATTCAACAATAAGCTTCAGAAAAACAAAGCAACAGCGGGTGGCATATTCCTGGAATTCTCAAAGTTCTACTGCCACCCCAGCTAAGCCGGGGAACTCCCGGTTGCATTAGAAATAACGAGGCCGATCACGACGCACATACAAGAATCGAATCCATCGCAAGAGAGTTAAAAAGTGCGAGATGTCCCGGATGCTCCTACATCTTTACTCGCTACTGCAAGGTGACGAGAACTTCGATGACGCCTTTGCCGCTGTCAAGTGAGCCGAGCGCCTTGCCCACTACGGCACCCAGCATCCGGCTGCGATCCGTGCCCTTCATCGCATAACCCATCGTTGTCGAGGTCACCAGCAGATCCCCAACATGGATTGGACCGTTCTCCGCGCTCACCTTCGTCGGCACTCGTCCCACCATCGCCATCGGAACCTCCGCCTTGCTCGCCGGATCGCTGGCCGGATGCAGCCTTCCTACAAATCCCGGCCTGGTCGAATAAATTCCGGCCACCATCGTCGAGTACGCCTGATCCGACCGGAGAAACTTGCCCGCATGATCGGGATCAATCACCAGCAGATCACCAGGACCATACTGCTCACGCCTGCCGCTCACCCCCACTGACTCCGCATAGTCCGCACCGCAGTTGGCTGGAATAAACGCCGTCACCTGCATCGTCCCATCCGGATACACAATCCCTCCCGATGACGTCCGTATCTGGCCCGCCACGTCAAGTTTGTAGGCTGGTGCCGTTGTACCGATGCCAACATTGCCAAGCCAAAAAGCACTGCCGTCTGCATGAAGCTCCATTAGGTGCTCCCATGTATCCGTTCGTTCTATATCCAGGATGTTGTCGGCAGTTGCTACGCGCGATGCTGGCACAGGCATCAGGAAGCGACTGCCATTCGGATCTATGCGGGTCCAGCCAAAGGGATTTGCCTGTAGGCCAGTATTTCCGCCTTGGTCTAAATTAGAAGTCGAGAAGATGATAATTCCAGTGTTAATATGTTCGTTACCTGATAAGTCCAGTTGATACTGAGGACTCGTCGTTCCAATCCCCACATTACCTCCAGAAACTGAGATCGGCGAGTTTCCAACTGTCCCACTTCCCGTAAAGACGGGGACCGCATTGGTTGTGCCACCGGAAGTCGTCACTGCCGTTTGCGCTCCCGCGCTCACCGCAAGAAGAACCAAGCCCAGCCAGACAATGACTCCATATCTGCTCATCACCGTTCCGCTCCTTTTCGTGGTTGTAAACAACCTATCTGCAAAACTTCTACCGCTACAAATTTCCCTATAAGCAGGCCAGCGACGTCTTCGCTCAGCGAAACACACCTCATCTGAAGCGCGCTCGGTTCGCATCTCTCCACGCTGCCTTGAAAAAGTCACGAGCTAGCACACAGCCTGTCTCCGAACAACGCCTCGCTTCTGACCTGTCACGCACGCATCGCTGGTCGCGGTCAGCCGCGTTATCGGGTGCCCGTTGAAGTAGATCACCTCGCCGACATTGCTGCCGCTGAGCTTCTCCACACGCTGATCGAGCGCGTCGTAGACATACTGTGCAGCTCCGCCGCCCGTGCCTGTCAGCAATCCCTCGGAATTGTAGGTGTAGGAATTGATCGTGTCGCCTGTCAGCTCGCCCGCCGCGTCATAGGCAAAGCCGTTGACCTGATTGCTCGCCGTGTAACTCTGCTGAAAGGTGGCGTTGCCGCTCTGCGTCATATTCCCCCACGCATCGTACCCGTAACTCTCGCTCAGCTCATCCGCTGTTGAGTCTACCGCATTGGCCCCGCCGACTATCACTTCTTTGGCTTCGTCGGCATTGCTGCAGCCTGCGCTGCGGTCCCCGGCGCGGCGGCGGCGGTGAAGGCTGCGGGGTCCACGCGGCGCAGCTCGTCCTTGAAAGCCTGGTACTCCCGCTCACCCCGCTTCAGCTTGCTGTAGTCCACGTTAGGGTAGAGCTGGTCGATGGCGTTGAAGGCGTAGGTCGCGTACCACGGCATGTGCTTGTTCGGCTCGTCCACTGAACCTTTGATCCGCTTGCCCTGCTCAACAGACCAGACAAACGGCGCGTAACGAATGTCATACCCAGCCAAGTACATCTGCCGGATACCGAGCCGCAACTGTGCTTCATTGACATTCGAGATAAAATGGCCTGTTTCGTCTGAGTTTTGACGTCCACTCGCTTTGTAGCTAAGACTCCATACATTTCCCTTGAAATCTTGCACGCGAAAAAGATGTCCAATAAAGTCTTGGTCTGTGGCAGCAGCCGAGTACGAGAGCAAAGCGGTGAGTTCTGCCTCGTTGCTCAGGCGAACTAATACTGTGTCGGGTATGAGTACCGAGCCGTCCGGGGCGTATGCGATCTCCCGAACCGTCGAACCAGCACGGGGGCGTGTGTATCTGCAATTGCCCCCTGCTGTTCCACAACTGGCCCTAGAACCATCGATGATCTCAAAATCGTAGTTATGACTCACTCGAAACGGCTTTACAACGTAGAAGCTCGGCAAATCCCATCCTGTCGCCGGAGCCTCGGCAGTGATTGACGAAGGCTTCAGCAGCGCAGCAAATACATGCTCGATGAAGTGATTTACCTTCGCGTCGCACACCACATCGATGGGACCTTCGTTTGGATAGCGCAGTTCATGCGGATCGGCTGATGTGCAAAGAGTTTGCCACGCAGCCTTTGCCGGGGGCTGTGAAGCGACCTTCCCACTGTTCCGGACTTCCCAGACATCAACGCGACTTGCGGTGACAGTCATTAAAGGAGTGAAGTAGCGAAAATCCTCTGTCCCCAAATATTGCAACCAGGCGAATTTACTGGACACATCGGGAGGATCGCTCTTGCACGGAGAGGACGTTTCGAGCATGCTAATCGGCTGTCCAGCCCAGTTCAAGACTGAGCCAAATTGCAACGGTGCATCATGCCAGCATATCCGCGTTTCCCTCGAAACGGTCATGTGATACCCGTCAATCCAGTACGTCCCCGGAGTTCGTCCTGCCAGATCCCGGAGTAGCTGTCCGTTGTCCGTCAGGTAAACACCAGCGGCATAGTGATGGCGGAGCTTAGCTACTGCGCACTGCGGCAAAACCCCATAGATGAGCAATGCAAGGACAGAGGCACGGCACAATATGCGCCCGGCAGGAATGGTCCTTCCAAACATCTGGAAATAAACGATGGGCATCACGGATGAACCGTCCCCGGTGATGGAACAGCACTCCTGGACTGGCTTCCCAACAACTGCTGTACTGTCAGATTTTGGTTTGGTATACCAATTGGCGCGGTTCCCAAGCCGCCAAGATCAGACGGGCGCGGCAGCAGGCTTCCAGTAAATTGAGGTGGTCCAAATAAATCCCAGAAGACGGAAAACAGATCGTTTGCAATTGTATAGATTCCATAACCTAAACAGGCTTCCGGACCCGAGAAACAGGCGATGGCACCTGCGACAGCAATTGAGTCACCAACAACCTTTCCCGCGTCACCGCCTATTAAGGCTCCTGTCCAACCCGTTTGCCCACAGAGATCAGAGTTGGAATCAATGCTGCAACCAATCGTTATGGCAGCTCCGACGGAAGCGGCTATTCCGCCTAGAACGCTACCGTACCCATTCGTAAAACCAGCAGGAGCTGTCGACCAAGAATCAGCAGAAGTGCTTAAGATACTGCTAATGCTAGTGCCAGTCTGCCATGCATCGATAGCAGCAGCACCTAATGCAACGCCATCGGCGATAGCTGACCCGATTGGATTGCATGGATTGAAACTAAGGCCATCAAAATTGAACGCAGAAGTGAGCTTAGTAATCCCCAATGCTTTGCAGGGCGCTCCGCCAACTCCCGTCAGGATTCCCGCCCCGGCGAGTCCTGTCGGGTCGGTGTATCCCAGCGGATTGCCATTGACGTACATATATCGGTTGAAGCTCTGCGGGTTATAGAGATCGTAGCTGCCGTTGTATGGGTCGGGGGTGAGCCAGCGTGCGGCTCGCGCCGAGTAATCGCGATACCGGGCTGCGTGGCCGGAGTACTCCGTATCCTGAAACAGCCCTGCCCACGTGTATGCATCGCTCAGTTGCTCGTTCATGTTCTGCCCATAGGGCGTGAGGACATTCGCGCCCAGCACGTTGCCCGATCCG
>JAKAXU010000083.1 GCA_021816455.1 Acidobacteriota bacterium | reverse complement strand
CGACTCGCCTGGAGTTCCAAGGCTGTTCGCTGGTCCATAGCTCAATCCACCCGAACCGCCGTATGTGGACCCGCATGTACGGTGGTGCGGCAGGGGAGGAGCCGCGAGGCTCCCCCCTATGCCGATCACTGGAAAGCAGTGGTCATACCATTGCCCTGCTGCGCAGCGACCATGTAGGATGGGTTCGCCCGCTGTGAAGGGAAATTGCAGCCCGGAACGCATCGTTCGACTCGATCTCAACGAAAGAGGTGTTATGCATATGTTTGCCTTGTTCTCCAACCGGAAACAAACGATCGCGTTACTCTGCCTGGCGGCCATTGGGACGATGGGCGCGTACGCCGCGCAGCAGGTGAGCGGAAACAGTACGACGACAGAGACCAGTCCTATCGTGCTGACGGGCGGCGATGAGCGCCCGGCTTTCTCCCTGAACGGCTCTTGGCATTCGATTCCCGATCCTTATCTTGCGGGGCTGTACGACTTTCATGGCCATGAGTCGAAGCGTGGCTGGTTCCTGAATCTGAAGGCGAAGCCCGGGGATACGTCTCCACTCGACTATGATTTCGCGCAGTCGCCGGTGCTGCAAGTTCCGGGAGACTGGAACACGCAGGATCCGGAGCTGTTCCTTTACGAAGGGCTGATGTGGTACGAGAGGGACTTCGACTACAACGTGAAGCCCGGCACGCGCGTCTTCCTGCGCGTGGGTGCGGCCAACTATAAGTCGATCTTCTGGGTGAACGGCAAACGCATCTGCGACCACACAGGAGGCTTCACGGCCTTTGCCTGCGAGGTGACTCCCGCGCTGGTGAATGGCAATAACTTTATCGTGGCCACTGTCGACGATACGCGCAGGCCCGATGGCGTGCCCACCACGAAGACCGACTGGTTCAACTACGGCGGACTGACGCGCGAGATTGGCCTGATCGAACTGCCGCAGTCGTTTGTCGACCAGTACGATCTGCATCTGAATCGCGCCGACCGGACTGAAGTCGATGGTTGGGTGCATGTGGTGGATGGCAAGCCTGGAGAGTCTGTCGAAGTCAGTATTCCCGAACTGAATGCGCATACGACCGCCAGCATCGACGCCAGCGGCCGGGCGACGATCGCCTTTCATCCATCGGGGCTGAAGCTATGGTCGCCGGAATCGCCAACACTTTACCGTGTGCGCATCACAGCAGGCGCCGATTCTCTGCAGGACGAGATCGGTTTCCGCACGATCGAGGTCCGTGGAACGGAGATTCTGCTGAATGGCAAGCCGGTTTTTCTGCGCGGGGTCTCGATCCACGCTGAAGCGCCGTACCGCACTGGACGCGCCTACAGCTACAAGGACGCAGCAATCCTGCTGGGCTGGGCAAAACAGCTTGGCTGCAACTACGTTCGCCTGGCGCATTATCCTCACGACGAGTCGATGCTGCACACCGCCGATCGGCTCGGACTGATGGTGTGGGCTGAAAATCCCGTCTACTGGGCAGTTGAGTTCGATAACCCTGCGGTCTATGCCAATGCTAAAAACCAACTCGACGAAGAGATCAATACCTCGCGCAACCATGCTTCGATCATCCTGTGGTCGATGGCCAACGAGACGCCGGTCAACGACGCGCGGACAAAGTTCATCAGCTCGCTTGCGGACCATGCGCGCTCGATCGATCCAACGCGGCTGATTACCGCCGCGTTGCTGGTGCACGGGACCGACGACACAAAGATCGTGGACGATCCGCTCGGTGCCGCTCTGGACGTGATCGGAACCAATGAGTACATCGGCTGGTATGAGCGGCGTCCGGAAGACATCGACAAATTCACATGGAAGATCGACTATCAGAAACCGGTCATCATGAGTGAGTTCGGCGCGGGAGCCAAGGCGGGGCTGCACGGCGGCCCGGATGATCGATGGACCGAGGAATATCAGGCCAATGTCTACCAGCATCAACTTGTGATGCTGAACAAGATCGCACAGCTTCGCGGCATGAGTCCCTGGGTGCTGATGGACTTCCGCTCGCCGGTGCGCGTATTGCCCGGTATCCAGGATGGATTCAATCGCAAAGGCCTGATCAGCGATCAGGGACAAAAGAAGCAGGCGTTTTTTATCTTGCAAAAGGCGTATCTGGATAAAGCTGTCGGCAAGGCACAGTAATCGATAGCCAGTCAGCGGAAAAACAAGGCGGACACACAAGCCGGAATCACGGATTCTCGATAACCGGCTGCGAGTGTCCGCCGATCATTTGCTGGGGGCCGAAGACAAATCCGTAGATTCCGGTGAGCACCTGTATCAGGAGAGACACTGCGACGGTGACCACATTCATCACCAGCAGGTTCCGTAGCACCGACAGATCGAAGCGCCAGATGCAGAAAGCCTGAATGGCGACAATGGCTACGATATTGCTGATATTGTTCCACCAGTAGACGAATCGCCGCGACGTGTGAATCGTGTGCATGTAGCCTGCGAGAAAAGCCAATGAAGAGGACAGAATGATCAGTCCAACCTCGACGCGCAGGTTCTGATAATGCGGCCCGAGGACCAGCAGGTAGTACTGGGGAAACAGAAAGCCAGTGCCACAGAAGAGACCGAGTGCCGAAGCCGCGAGAACCACCGCGATCACGTAGCGCGGCAGCACCTGATTTTGTCGAAGTCGGGCGAAGAATGGCTCGACGAAGACCGGGTTCATGAGGCTGAAGAAGGTGAGAATCTGCCCCAGCCTGCCGAGCGCGCCAAGATTGGCGATGCTGGTGGTGCCACGCCCCAGAGCCACCAGCAACATCAGCATGATCTGTCCCTGGAGAGCGTAGAAGATGGAGCCTGGAACACCGGGCAAGGCAAGCTGAATGATCTGGCGCTGCATGGCTTGATTCGTATGGCCGTCCACCCGAAGCAGGTGCTGGGCGCGGCGATATGTGCTTATCGCCTGATAGACGACCTGCGCGCAATTCAGCAGGACGCAGACGTACAGGTTCAGTCCATGCATGGCCCATGCGACGCAAAGCAGCGCAAGCGAACCGAGGCTGCCCGCGATCTGGATGCGATAAAAGAAGGCGCGATCGCGCAGCAGTAAGAGCACCGTCGAATACGTGCCGCTGATGCGCGAGAACCAGGAGATGAATAGAATCGCCGCAGCAATCTGGAGATTGTCGCGCAGTGTCCATTCATGCCTGCCGAGAGCCACCAGCAGGACCACGGTTACCACCGGGGCAATCGCCAGAAAGACGAATGTGACGATGTGGCGGACGGTCGCGACATAATCCGCAATCAGCTTTCGATCCTGCAGTCGCTCGCCGACTAGCGGCGCAATCGTTCCGGTCGTCACCGTGTCTGTAAGAACGGTCAGCGTGCCCATGAAGCCGAAGATGATGGCGAATTTGGCGTAGTCGTTGACAGGCAGCAGACGCACGCACAGCAATCCGTAAACCAGATTGCCGACCGTGGCAATTCCCTGACGCGTCACAAACTGGTGGACATGTCGGAGCCGGGAGCGAAGATGGTCAAGCGCTGGCATATTTGGATTTGTCCAGAAGTTCTGAAGGTGAGCCGTTCATCGTCGATTCAGCCGCTACCCTGCGCTGCAAGGCCATGGTGGGACGTTAGATGCAATCGGCGCAGCCACAGATGCAATCTCCATTCCTCCATCGATCTTTCGCTTGCAATCGTTCACTCACGACGGTGAACAGGGAGAAACTTGACCGGCGATCTTCACCGGCGATCGGAAGCTGTTACTTCTTCTCAGACTTGTTCTGAGAAAATCCATCCTGATAGTAGCTGGAATCGCCATAGCCGCCGTATCCGCCACCATAATACTTGCGGTAATTTCCATAGCCGCTGTAGTAGGTTTCCGAAAATGGCAGCGCATTGACGATTATGCCGAACTGCTTGCCTGGATACTTTGCCACGTCCTGCCGGATACGACGCAGCGCTCGACGCTGCGCGACCCCGATGCGCGCAACCACCAAAAGCGTATCGCAGTGATTGGCGATAATCAGCGCGTCGGTGACCAGCAGCACGGGAGGCGTGTCGATGAGGACGTAGTCGTAATGCTCTCGCGTCCACTCCAGCAACTCGCCTAGCCGCGGCTGACTCAGCAGCTCCGACGGAAAGGGTGGAATCTCCTGCACCGGCAAGATATCCAGACCCGGGATATCGGGCACCGCCTGAACACACTCGCTTGCAACGATGGAAGGATCGCTGAGGTAACGGCTCAGGCCGGGCTGGCCGGTGGCGTTCAGTCGCAGCCTCTGTGCGATGGTTGGCTTGCGGAGATCGGCGTCAATGAGCAGAACGCGCTTGGATTGCGAGGCGAGGACGACGGCGAGGTTCAGTGTCGTTGTGGATTTTCCTTCACCCGGTCCTCCGCTGGTCAACGCAATGACGCGGTGCGGCTTCTGGGTAGGCATCAGCGAGATGGAGGTGCGGAGAAGCCGGTATGCTTCCGCGCTTGCCGACCGCGGCGCAAGGAGTGTCACCAGCGCCAGCCCATCGCCGGACGAGTTTCCTGCCAGTTCGTCTTTGAATTCGGGCACGGACGCCAGCACCGGAAGTGGCAGCGCCTGCTCAATCTGCTCCAGTGAATGGACCGTATCGCTGCTCAACGTCAGGATGCCGACCACGAGGATCGAGAGCACAAGACCAGCGCCGAGGCCGGCGACAGCAACCACGCTGACGTTCGGATAGGAACGAGAGCCGGGCACCATCGCCGTCACAAAGTGATTCAACACCTGGGTCTGCATCCCGGCTTCGATTTCGCCGCTTCCAAGCGTGGAAAGCAGCGTGTTGTAGAGTGTCTGATCACTGAGATACTGCGACTTCATGACCTCGTAATGGACGATGGCCGAGGACGAATTCTGCGACTGCTCTTTCAGTGCTTCAATTCTGGAGTCGAGGCTCTGAAGGACGGCCTGAGCGCTCTCCACAGTATGCTTCGCGCTCTGGACAATCTTCGGATGCATGGCCGCGATATCGGCCTGGATGCTTGTCACCTGCGCGCGAGCCTGAGAAAGCGGAGGATAGTTTTTGCCGTAGCGATCTTCGAGCGCAGCGACATCTGCCCGGGCTGTACTGAGTTGCGTCACCAGCGCCTGCATCTCGGAGCTTCCGGGAATATCGGCGGGAGGAACGGCTTCCGGATTGTGCAGCAGGTTCTCGTACTGCGCCTCGGCCATGTAGAGATCGGCCTGGGACTTGACCCGCTGCTCCAGCAGCCCGGATGTCTCGACGACGAGAGTGCTTGTTCCGATGGACGAGTTGCCACCTCCGCCACCGCCGCTGCTGCTTCCACCGCTTGCGCCGCCTCCAATGTCGATGATGCCGAGCTTCAGACCGGAGGACATCAACTCGCTTTGTTCCGACTGAATTTTCTGTCGGAGCGAATCGAGGCGCTCGGTCAGGAATGCGCTGATGTCCTGCGTACTGCGGTATCGCTGGTGGAAACTCTCTTCGAAGTATTCATCGACGACGGTATTCGCTATGAGAGCGGACAAGACTGGATTGCGGCTGCGAAAGGTGACCGAAATCAGTTCGGTATCCGGGACGCGCGCAATAATCAGGCTGCCGAGAAAGGATCCCACAAGTCCATCGCGGACCTGGGGTAGACTCATATCCCGGCTCAAACTCGGATTGAAGAGCGGATTGGCCGCCAGTCCCAGCTTATTCATGGTCGCGATGGCGACCGCAGGGCTGCGCAGACCGACGATCTGGGTTTGAATTTTCAGAGAATAATCATCGCTTGCTCCACCGCTCGAATTCAGGCTGATCGAGCTGTGCTGGTCGAGGTGAATGAGCGCGGTCGCATCGTAAAGACTTGGCTGAAAATGCGCCCACAGTCCGGCGAGAAATCCACTCAGGCATGCCATCGCAAGGATGAAGATTCCATACTTGCGTGCAACACGCAGGATATCCGCGATGCGGATCGGACAGTCACTCAGATTCCTGACAAAATCAAGCTGCTGGTCGCTCAAGCGTACACGGTCTCCGGGTAAGTGAGGTGGGGAGTACTTTCCTGCTCTCTTTCCGGGAAATAGAGCGTCCCGATTACGAAAGAAGCTGCCAAAAATGCCTGCGTTGCTGTCATGGTAGAGTTGCGAGTCAAATCGCCCGTATACACCTGGCTAAAGATCAAAACAGAGAGCAGCAGGGGATGCGGATCGCGGCGATGGATCAGCAGAAAGATTGAAAGCAGAACCAGCCCGATACCGGTACCCATGCGGAGCAGAACGTAGAACGAGCCTACAAAGACGCCGAGTTCATCCATAGTTCTGGGTAAGTCTGTTTCGTCCAGGGTGTAGGTGGCCTGATAGGCATTCATCTCTCCCACATGCGCCGCATCGGTACCTTCGCCGAGTCCCGCGCCGATGGGGTCGAAGCGCTGCGGAATGAATCCCAAGAGCATATATTCAATTCGCGGGCCGGAGTCTTCAATGTTATGCCTGTCGGTGAGCCGCGCCTGAAATGCACGGAGCATTGTTCGCGATAACAAGCTGGCCATGAGCAGAATCGCTGGCAGGAGCAGCAGAAGTCCGGCCGTGACCAGCATGGGACGAACGGCGCGCAACGTGCCCGCAGCAACCATTCCGATGACGAGTACGATGGCGGCCAGACCAAGACTCGTCCTTTCTCCCGAGACAGCCGTGGAAATGAGAGCGCCCACGGTTGAGGCAAGCAACAAAGCCTTTCCGGTCGCGCGCCTCTCCTGCGGAACCAGCCATTCGCCCATGCAGAGCGCAAAGACCAAGGACAGCCAGATCGCGTAGAAGCTGACAAAGTTGAATGTCCCCGATCCTCGCGCGAGATCTCCCGCGAGTCCGCCAAAGCCCTTGAGTGCAGTGGTTCGATTGATGAAGGCAGTAGCCGACGCGTGAGATTGCGCGATCAGGAGAAGCGTCATGGGAAGATTCAGAAGCAGATTCCAGCGGATAAATTTCTTTCGGCCCTCCTCGTTCAGGGCCAGCGGGAAGACGATGAGCATGGGCAGGTAAAAGATGTAATTGTGCAGCCCGATCGCGAGCACTTTCATCGGAAGATCGATAAGGACGACCTGAAACAAGCCCTGCATGAGAAGAACTGCACTGAGAAGACCCACACCGAGAGCCATGAAGGAACGGGTGAAAAGTCCTGTCCCCAGCGCGTAGAGGTAGGCAATTGCAATCGGAATATCCTGGAGAAGATAAAATATCTGGTTCGTTGGAAAAATCCACTTGCGAATGGCTCCGGTAAACACGACCAGCCAGTACGTCGCAAAGAACAGGCGTAGCAGCAGCTGTTGCTGGCGCACATGCCTGTCCTGATCCTCCTGGATCAGGACAGGCGGGCTGTGGGCTGCAACATCGGACATCCAATACTTCCTTCGCAAAGCCTATGGGTGTTGCGCAACCGCGACTACGGCCGGTACGGCATAAATCGAGTTCACTACAGTCGACAGCAGGTTATTGGTCGCATTGCGCCAGTAACTGGACGGAACAAAGAAAATATCATCCTTCTGGAGAAGCGGATCGGCAATTTGCCCTTTCTCCAGCTTGACGATGTCGATGTGAATCAGTTCGCGCGTGCCGTCTGGCTTCTTACGGATCAGCAGCGCCTTGCCACGGGCTGCGATGTCAGTGATTCCTCCGGCGAGTGTCAACCCTTCCAGAAGCGTCAGGTTTCTCTCCCTCCCCAGGCCGATGAGTCCATTGCCTACACTCATGGCGCCGGTCAGAGGATAGATGCCGGATTTTCCAACTTCTCCAAGCATGTAAAACACACCGACCGGCATAACATCGATGATGTCGCCGGGATGAACGAGCGTGTTCATGGTTTTTGGATCCAGATGCTGGCTGTCAAAATTCACTTCCGTCGGAAGAGCGCCGGATCGGTGGAGAATTTCGATCTGCTTTCCTTCAATTCCGGAGAAGCCTCCCGCTTGGTTGAGGACGTAGATCAGAGGCGCAGGTGCAGCCAGCGGCAAGGCCAGCGGACGGCTGACCTCGCCGGTGAGGTAAACAATTAGTGTCGAAGAGGTGAGAACCTTAACTGTGACATTGGCCTGCTTTTCAACCCCCTTGGATATGAGTGAATTTGCAATCGCACTCTCAGAACCTGTCCAGAAACTAGCGAAGGAACCTTGGAAGGAATATGCGGAGAGAGTTTGGGTGGATAGGGTAGGTGCATGTACCCGAGCGATTTGACCGACAAGCAGTGGATGAGGCTGGAGCC
>JAKAXU010000082.1 GCA_021816455.1 Acidobacteriota bacterium | reverse complement strand
CCTCGCCTTGATCATAGGCGAAAAGAAGTTTACGACGCAGATCATCCCCAAGGGGTTTTCCCATGTCTTTGTTCGCCGCAAAGAGTCGCCAAAACCAGTCTACACTATTTAGGAAAATGCTCTAAAGCCGTGCTTCAGGCACGACAACTGATTGACATGGGAATAACCCACGCCCAAAAACTTCCGATAGTTGTCGGACAGCGGAAGGCGCTGGACATGTGATTCCGGCATTATGAAGTGAACTTGCCAAAAGGGCTCTTCGGCACATTTGGTGATACTCCCCAAACGAGCAGTTTCCGGTCAGAATAGGTTTAGCTCTGTTGACTTCCCCGATCAGGCCGATGAGAAGCCAAACGCTGGTTCCCGATGCCGGAGAAGTGACGCTGTACGAAATGAAGGAAGGAGGGAGCGGGCTGGTGATGGTTCTGCGGCCAGTCAGCGAGGAGAGTCGCTGTCCTGCATGTAACCAAGCTTCGGGGCGAGTTCACAGCCGCTACAAGCGTCAGATCGCCGATCTTCCGTGGGAGGGCATACCGGTCAGGATCGAGCTCAGAGTCCGGCGCTTCTTCTGTGCGACGAATGACTGCGCCCAGCGCATCTTCACCGAACGGCTTCCCAACACAGTTGAACGCCATGGCCGTCGGACGTGCCGCCTGTCTCGCGTCCTGGACCGGATCGCCTCGGAGATGAAGCTTCCGTCCAAGCCGCTCTTCAGTACAACTGGAGCAATGGTCTCGTTGAAGGTAACGTTCATCGTCTGAAGCTGATCAAGCGCTCCATGTACGGCCGCGCCAGCTTCGATCTCCTGCGCACTCGTGTCCTCTCTACCGTTAGAATCCGCTTAAAACTCCGCGCATGCTCGTACTGCCACTTCACCAAATGTGCCGAAGAACCAGTAGACATTCAGCGGCGGCATCGCGTTTTGGTCCCAGAATCCCAGGACGCCCTGGGAAAGGTGTAGGCTGAGCTTCGCAAATTCTTGGGGCGCTGAAATGCCGGTCTGTACCCGATGTGGCTCTTACAACGAAGAAACCGCGCGGTTTTGCGGGAATTGCGGAGCACCCGCGTCCGGTGTGGCAACTCCAAGTACGCCGGTGGAGACGGGTGCGCCTCAGCCTCCCAGAAGAAGGGGCAGGGCGAGAAAATTCGCCCTCTACTTTTTACTCATAATTGGCGTTACAGCTGCAATTTGGGCGTTCATTTCTATAGCTGGCACTCCAGCCTCCGCACCGACTGCGCCAGCAGTTCAAATTCCAGCATCTGAACAATCCTTCATATCGATAGTATCTGCTGCCCAATCCCAATCCCGCAACGTTGACAACGATATGCAGCGTGGAGGCGTTAAGGCAGCGCGGGATCATTCTCTGTGTACACAAATGGGATCACTCGAATCACTACAAGTCACTGACTGGGTAGGAACAGTGGATACTGTCGATTCCAATAGTGACGGTAAGGGTGTACTGGCCGTCCGCGTTGCGCCCGATATTACCGTAGAGACATGGAACAACGACCTATCCGATATTGGTAGCGACACGCTGATAGAACCAGGAAGCTCAGTTTTCCAAGCAGCCTCGGCAATGAAGCAAGGAGATTTGGTTAGGTTTTCAGGTTCGTTCCTTCCAGGCACAATGTTCTTCGGCGGTGGTGGTGACTGTCTCAAGGAGAGCAGCCTCACGCTTAAGGGAAAGGTTGAATCCCCAAATTTCATTTTTCGTTTCTCTGGCATTTCAGCTTACTCAGCCGCTTTGACTACAACAACTGCAGAGCCAGCACAACCTGATGCTTGGCAACAGTTCACGTTCGCCGAAGGGCGTTTCAACGTCCTATTTCTCGGAAGTCCGCAGCAGTCCTCACAGATGATCCATTTGGACAACGGTGAAACGACTATGGAGTACCGCTTCGCTAGTGCAGGCAACGGCACCTCCTACTTCGTGACGTACGCCGATTACCCGCCAGATGTCGTCGGGCCTTCGCCGCAAGTCTTCTTACATGGGTATGAGAATTTCGCGATCAACGGCAAAAGGCTACTGGCTGATGCGGAGATCAATCTCGACGGAGTTCCCGGACGCGCCTTCACCTTCACCGATTCGTATGCGGATGGCTCCAGCCGCAGTTCCAATGTTCATGAATTCTTGGCGGGGACGCGCCTCTACACTTTGACTGTACTCTCACCCCCGATTCCCCTGAAGGGCGAAACAGCAACCCACGCCGACCAGTTCATGAACTCGTTTAGAATTTGGGGTAATCCGCCGTCTGCAACTGATAATTCAACTACATCAACTGAAACGGCTAAGCCTGCTCCTGCGCTCTCGTTTCAACGATCTCCCGAATCGACAGGCGTAACTGCAGCACCACTTGCCTCGCAGGAAATCACCCCTACTGCCGCACAGCCCCAAGCAAGCGATGTTACTCAGGGCATGACATCGGATCAGGTAGTAACGATTCTCGGGCCGCCTATTTCAATCACAACGGGTGCTAAGCACGTCTACACCTATCCCCACGTCATTATCGATTTCACAGATGGGAAGGTCTCAGAGATACATTAGATTCAGTAGCCGCCCTGCACGGGCGTGCAATTGGGGCAACCCGCCCCGGCTCGGATTGACACCTGTATCGCCTAACGATACACTGAGAGCGTGATCCGAAGCTTCGCCCACAAGGGGCTGGAAAAGTTCTTCCTTGCCGGGTCTTTGGCAGGAATTCAGGCGAAGCATGCCGACAGGCTGCGCGTTCAACTGTTGATGCTCTACAACGCGCGCAGGCCGGAGGATATGAATGCTCCGGGCTGGAGGTTGCATCCCTTGCGCGCGAATCTGAAAGGTCACTGGGCGGTCATGGTCAGAGGAAATTGGCGTCTCACCTTCCGGTTCGAGGGCGAAGACGCGATTCTCGTCGATTACCAGGACTACCACTGAGAGAGGAAAGCAATATGCGTATGCACAATCCCCCGCATCCCGGCTCTGTGATCCGGGAATATCTGGGCGAGATGAGCGTTGCGGCTGCGGCAAAGCACTTGGGCGTGGGCCGGGTCACATTGTCGCGCGTACTCAACGGCAAAGCCGCCGTATCGCCGGAGATGGCCGTGCGGCTCGCCCGCGCCTTCGGCACGTCCACACCCGAAGTCTGGCTGGGAATGCAGGCCCAGTACGACCTGTGGCAGATTGAGAAGCGCAAGCGAATCCGCGTCGATCTGCTCCCGCATTTGCAGCACTCCTGAAGCGGGCAGCGTCCGCCAAGCAGGGGTAACTTTGGGGGTAAGTTGGCGATTTATGTCAGATTATATCGTTTATATTCAAGAATATAGTTGAATCATTCGATTCCCGCTAGGCTTCCAGCTATTTCACGCTAAAGCCTGCTAAGTCAGCGGGCTTTTCGTTTAGTGCGCCCGGTCTGGGCGCACTTTTACGGGTGCAAGTCCCGTCACAAGCTGGTCACAGCGAGTGAAGTGCAACTGCATGAGGGCGACCGAATGTGGGGAGGAAGCGTGGATCGAAGGCGCGAGCCGATGGACAAGAAATTCGTGGCACACAATTTGGAACACAGACCGAAGTAGACATTCGGCGGAGCCATCGCGTTTTGACTCCGGATGGCCTTGATACTTGTCCAGAAACCAAGTAGAGCTGCGCAGTAGGCGCGGCCTTTTCGACCCTTTGCATGACGCCTCCTGCTCCGCGCAACGTCTTGCCAATACGCTCCCACGCGCCGCTGTCGCTCCACAAGCGAGAATGCTCATGAACGTTTTTCCAGGGAGGGAAATTGCTCGGTAATCGACAGCTCCTGAATGTAGCGTTGAAGCGTTCCGCTGGCCAACAGGCCGCGGGTGATGGTCGAGCCAGAGGCTATGGCCAATCTCATCAGGTTTCCGGGTCGGTTCCATTCAATTTCTCCTGGATGGAACAGCGTTTCAGTATCCGGCTTGGATCGGGTCAGACAAACACGATGGTGTCCGGCTTTCATCCCGATGAGTCTGCACGACCGGGGTTATGCCAATTGCCGTCTGCTGCGATGATCGCGTCTGCCTGCTTCGGGCCCCAGCTGCGGCGATTGTAAGAGCAAACGCGGTGATGGGTCTTGAGGACCGGATCAACCACCGCCCACGCGGCCTCAACCGCGTCTTCTCGCGTGAAGAGTGCGCCGTCGCCGACCATGGCATCGCCAAGGAGTCGTTCGTAGGGTGTTTCGTCGCCTGATCGCTCTTCTGACAAATAAAGCTCTTGCTGCTCTCCGATGAAATCCTGCCCCGCAAGCTTTACGCGGGCAGCGAGAGCTATAGCAGAGTCAGGAGAGAGTCGAAAGCGAAGGTAGTTCGGCCTGCTAACCGTCTGCACCGCGTCATCAAACAGCTTCTGAGGAGGTCGCTTCAGCTGCACCAGAATCTCGGTCGCCGTGGTTGGCAGGTATTTTCCGGAGCGCAGATACCACGGCACTCCATCCCAACGCCACGAATCGATGAATAGCCGCAGAGCGCAGAAGGTCTCGACGTCTGAGCGCTTCGCTACTTCCTTCTCATCCCGGTAGCCGACGTACTGCCCGCGGACTACGTCGTCAGGCGTCAGAGGTCGCATGGCTTGAAAGACCTTGGCCTTCTCGCTGTGCACTGCACCAAAGTCCCGCCCAGCTGGTGGTTCCATGGCGAGGAGGGCGACGACCTGGAATAGATGATTCTGGATTACATCGCGCAAACAACCCGCAGTCTCGTAAAATGCGCCGCGCTTCCCTATGCCGAAACTCTCCGAGAGGGTGATCTGGACGCTGGCCACGTAGTTACGGTTCCAGATCGGCTCAAGAAACGAATTGGCAAAGCGGAAATAGAGGATATTCATGATCGCCTCCTTCCCGAGGAAGTGATCGATGCGGAAGATGGAGTCTTCCTGGAACAACGCATGCGCCACCTGGTTGAGTTTTTGCGCCGAGGCCAGGTCGCGACCGAAAGGCTTTTCAACAATAACGCGTGCGTGTTCAGCGAGTTTCGCGGTACCAATACCTTCGATCACGGTTTCAAAAAGCGATGGCGGAATTGCCAGATAGTGCGCAGGCCGTCGTGCCTTACCCAGCACTTCTTTAATCGCTGTAAAAGTGCTTGGGTCTTTATAGTCTCCACTCACATACTTGAGCAGGGAGAGAAGATGTTGCAATGCGCGTTTATTGTCGATTCCGCCTGACCGCTCGATGCTGTCCGTCACCCGCCTGTGCAAGCGCTCCATGCTCCAATTTGGAAAGGCGACACCGATGACCGGAACTTTGAGCGCGCCTTTTTTAACCATGGCATAGAGTGCCGGGAAGATCATCTTGTGGGCCAGATCTCCTGTCACACCGAAGATCACCAGTGCGTCCGAATGGGGCTTGACCATCAAGCGCCTGCCTTGCTGTCAGCGGACTTCTCCTGATGTCCGCCGAACTGAAAACGCAGAGCTGAAAGCACCTTTTCGGCAAAGTCATCTTCGCCACGCGAGCTGAAGCGTTCGTACAGCGCGGCGCTGAGGACAGGTGCAGGAACTGACTCGTCGATGGCCGCTTTGACCGTCCAGCGCCCCTCCCCCGAGTCCGACACGCGGCCGGAGAATTTAGCCAGATCAGGGCTATCCAGCAAAGAGATGGCAGACAGGTCCAGCAGCCAGGAAGCAATCACGCTGCCGCGCCGCCAGACCTCGGCGATATCGGCAATGTTTAAGTCGTACGAATAGTATTCGGGGTGGTGCAGCGGCGTGGTTTCGGCATCCGCGGTCTGCTTCTGCTTTCCCGCATTGGCATGCTTCAGGATGTTTAGCCCTTCCGCATAAGAGGCCATTATTCCGTATTCGATGCCATTGTGGACCATTTTGACAAAGTGACCCGCGCCGCTCGGACCGCAATGGAGATAGCCATGTTCGGCTGTTCCGCCTGTCTTCTCTCTCCCTGGCGTGCGTGGTGCCGAATGGATGCTGGGAGCCAGTGCGGAAAAAATGGGATCGATGCGTCGGACCGCGCCATCATCGCCGCCGATCATCAGGCAGTAACCTCGCTCCGATCCCCAGACGCCGCCGCTGGTCCCGACGTCCACATAATGAATCCCCTTCGGCTTCAACTCGGCAGCGCGCCGGATGTCATCGTGATAATAGGAGTTGCCACCATCGATCACCACGTCGTCCTTTTCGAGGAACGGGATAAGCGTCTTCAGCGTCTCATCAACCACGGCGGCCGGCACCATCATCCAGATTGCGCGAGGTGCTTTCAGCTTCTTGGCGAAGTCTTCAATCGACGCTGTGCCGACTGCACCGTCTTTGACGAGGGCTTGTGCGGCTTCCTGATGTACGTCGTAAGCAACACACTGGTGGCCGGCCCGCAGAAGGCGCTGCACCATGTTGGATCCCATCCGGCCTAATCCGATCATGCCCAATTCCATGTAATTTCCTCTCTTGAAAAAAGCGCTGGATTCATAGAGAATCCGGTTCGCGAAACTGCTCGGCGGCGCGGGAGACTCACTGCAATACGACGCACCGGCGATCAGCGTGGAGAAGGAGACTCAGCATGTTCGCTTCCGTCCTTCCTGGCTCAACTGACGGCGGTGATTCAAGCATCTGGGATGGTTTCGTTTGCCACGCGAGGCCATTTCAGTTCAAGCCAAATGCTCTGATATTGCACCACCAGTATTGAACAGAACGGGTCAAGAATGCAGGTCGCAATTGCTCATCAGAGAAGCCTGCAACCTCTGCGCGCAATTTACCGCGTAGGCTAAGACTCCTGCTCGCGCATAGCTTGTCTGGACGCGATCTGCTCGTCGCTCAGGCGCGCATCGTAGATCGAACGGGGCTCAACGGAACGGGAGATCAGTGCCGAGAGTGTAGCGATTAAAATCAGCGGCAGAACGAAGGACCTGTCCCTACCGGTAAGCTCCAGGATCAGGACAATGGCCGAGATCGGCCCCTGCGTGGTAGCGGACAGAACAGCGCCTGCGCCCAGCAATGCGAAGAACCCAAGAGGCACGCCCGGCCACATCGCGCTCCACGCGTGACCTACCGCAGCACCGAGGAGAGCTCCAAATGTGAGAGAGGGCGTGAACAAGCCGCCAGGTACGCCGCTGCGCATGCACAGGATAGTGGCCAGCGGCTTCAGCAGCAGTAGAGGCAGCAGCAGCCGTAGTCCAACCTGGGCAGTGAAAAGCAACTGGGAGAGATCCTTGCCGTTGCCGAGTAACTCCGGATAGTGCACGGAGATCGTTCCCAACAGCCCGAGGACGATTCCAGGAGCTATGAATCGCTGCCATCCGCGCGGCTTACCCTTGTCGGCCCAGCGGACGAGCCGCACGTAGAAGATGGAAGCGAACGCGAAGACCGGCGCTGTCGCAATCGCCCACACGATCACCGAGGCCGAAAGCGGGAAGGAGGCGATGATGTAGGTTGGCGCATTCGGCAGAGCCACCCAGGAGACCCCGGTGGCGATCAGCGAAGCAAGCAGTGCGGGCAGAACGAAGCGTAAGGCCAGCTTGCCGCGCATCACCTCCAACGCGAAGAGCGCGCCTCCGAGTGGAACGCCATACGCCGCTCCCATGCCAGCTCCCGCACCACAGGCGACGAGCAACCGTCGCTGTTCATCGGAGAGTTTTCCGGTATCGGAGAAGACGTTTGCGAAAACAGCTCCGGCCTGCTTGGGTGCACCTTCGCGTCCCATGGACGCGCCCATCGCGACCGCAAAGATGGACAACACAGCGCTGCTCAGTGTTCGCAAGGTCGGCATGCGGCCGGCATAGAACCAAATCGCCGCAGTCGTATCGATGCCGTTGCCACTGGAGAGCTGTTTGAGAACAACTTGCCCAAGGCCAGTCAGGATGGCTGCGGCGAGGAGAACAGCGATGTGTCTCCACGCACTGGCACCACGCGCGGCGGCAAGTATGTTCGTGCCGGATCCACGCCATGCAATATGCTGAACCAACTCAAGCAGTCGGGTCAGGGCCGCGGCTGCCAGGCCCGTCGTGACGCCAACTAAGCAAACTGCCAGCCAGAATCTCAATGCGCCGGGGCTTGCCAGAGTGGTGGGGATAGCTTCGTTGTTCTTGGCGGGTGGCCCATCCATGTCTTCATACGATACCTCATCACAAATGTGGGTGCTCCG
Organism: Acidobacteriota bacterium; assembly: GCA_021816455.1. Taxonomy (GTDB): domain Bacteria; phylum Acidobacteriota; class Terriglobia; order Terriglobales; family Acidobacteriaceae; genus Acidicapsa. The sequence continues at coordinate 529 of JAKAXU010000082.1, read as the reverse complement.
TCTTTCCGCTGCCTCATCGCGGAAGGGTGGGTGCCGAATCCGGCACGCGGAAGAGAGTTATGCCGGCATCTGCTCGTCCCACCCTTGCCGCAAAGTACGCATCAAGGATGGGGCGCCAGTTTGCCTGCCTTGTGTGCCTTGATCCAGTTCCACAGTGTCTGCTCGACCACGCCCAGTGACCGCGCCGCTTCCGCGATGCTCCGGCCTGACTCGACCAGACGAACCGCCTCCTGCTTGAACTCGTACGTGTAAACCTTCCTCGGTATACGCTCCTTCTTCGCTGCTCCTTCGATATCTTCTCAGAGCGCTATATGAGGGACGTTTTCCGGGGGCAAGGTCAGAGCTTTCATCTATTTCCTCGCATGGCGGCGTGCTGCCGGACTGAGGAATCCAGCAAACATGAGAACCTGTCCAGAAACTAGCGAAGGAACCTTGGAAGGAATATGCGGAGAGAGTTTGGGTGGATAGGGTAGGTGCATGTACCCGAGCGATTTGACCGACAAGCAGTGGATGAGGCTGGAGCCGCTGC
>JAKAXU010000028.1 GCA_021816455.1 Acidobacteriota bacterium | reverse complement strand
AAAGCTCGCAGCAAAGAAGTTCTCGATCAAACCATCACAGAACTGCTTCCCGATATCACCCCGGAAAACGCATCGGCATGGTTCAAACACTGCCTCGAAGGTCTACAGCATTAGGGAAAACGCTCTATCTGCCCAGTTACTCGCCAGAACTCAACCCGGATGAACGCCTCAACGGAGACTTGAAACAGGCCATCACAACTCGTGTTCCCTGCAGGACAAAAGACAAGTTAAAGAAGGCTGCAACGGAACACATGTCGGCAATCGAAAACAATCCAGAAAGAATCAAAGCCTTCTTCAAAGACCCCATCGTCGCCTATGCCGCGTAACAGTATTACCGGGCCGGATCAATAGCGCCGGTTTCTCCTGAAGGCGCAACGATGTTGGAGCATCGATCGAAAACAGGCGATTGAGAAACAGAACTTCCACTTAACCGGATTTCCGGGATCCGATCACTTTTCGCCCCACTCAGGCTATAACGGGATGCTGGCAGCGCGGTGGGAGATGCCGCTGAGCTCGGCGGCGCGCGCCTCGGCATAAGCGGCGGCTCCCATGAGCGCGGCGCGGCTCTCCAGGATGACGCGCACGGGCATGTTGAGGAGAAGCTGGCTTAGGCGTCCTTTGTCGGTGAAGGCCTTGAGGAAAGTTCCGTCCTTGAGCTTTTCCAGGATGCGGGGGGCGATGCCGCCGCCGACGTAGAAGCCGCCGATGGAAAGCACCTTGAGGGCGAGATTCCCGCTTTCGGCACCGTAAGCGGAAACGAACATATCCAACGCTCGCTCGCAGATTTCGCTTTTGGCGGTGAGGGCCAGTTCGGTGATGACGGCGTTGGGGTCTTCGCTGGTGACTCGGTCGTGGAGCCATGCAGGCTCTTCCATGCCGCGGACGTCGCGCAGAAAATCGTAGATGTTGGTGAGACCCATGCCGCTGACGACGCGCTCGAAGCTGATGCGGCCCTGGTACTTCTGCTTGAGGTAGCGAAGCAGGTCGATCTCGTCCTCGTTGCGCGGGGCGAAGTCGCAGTGGCCACCCTCGCTGGGCATGGGGATGTGCATCTTTCCGTTCCAGGCGAGGATGCCTTCTCCAAGACCGGTGCCGGCTGCGATGAGGGCACGGTTGCCGATCTGGCGCGGGTCGCCCTCGGCGAGGGTATAAATCTGGTCGGGGGAAAGTTCAGCGATACCGTAGCCGTTGGCTTCGAGGTCGTTGATGAGGAAGACGTGATCAATTTTGAGGGCGTGGGCAAGTTCGCGGCTGTCGAGGGTCCAGGGAAGGTTCGTGAGGCGCAGGCGCCCATCACGCACCGGACCTGGAACGCCGAAGCAGGCGCTGGTGACCGGCTCACCGGCGAGGAACTCGCGGACAATCTCTTCCAGACCGGAGTATTCACGGGCCGGGTAGCGGGTGTCGCGGGTGTGTTGGAGTTTGCCGTTGGAAAAATCGAACAGCGCCAAGTGTACCTTGGTGCCGCCCACGTCACCAGCAAGAATCATCGCGTACGCTCCAGTTGAACGATGCCGTTGGCATCGGGTGCGGGGAGTTGAGCCGCCGCAGCCTGATCGAGGATCATTGTGAGTATACCGCTGGCCGGCCAGATGAGCTGCGAAGGCAGGCGCTCGACATCGCCGGGACCGAGCAGAACCTCGTGCAGTACCGAGGATTTTTCTGCGCCTCCGATGAGGAAAAAGACTTCACGGGCGTGGTTGATAACGGGCCAGGTGAGGGTGACGCGCCAAGTGTCCTTCTGCGGGACGTGGTTGGCGACGACGAGGCGACCCATCTCGTGGATAGCCTCGGTGTGCGGGAACAGAGACGCGGTGTGGCCGTCGTCTCCCATACCGAGGGCGAGAATGTCGAAGCGTGGAGCCTCGGCACCCTCCAGGCGGAAGCTGCGGCGGAGATCGAACTCGTAGCGGTCGGCAGCCTGATGGGGATCGAGTTCGCCCTCGATGCGGTGAATCTGTTCCGGACGCATGGGGACGAGATCAAGCAAAGCTTCGCGGGTCATGCGATAGTTGCTGTCGGGATGATCGGGCGGGACCATGCGCTCGTCGACCCAGAAGAACTCGAGCGCCTCCCAGGGAATGTGCTGGCGAAAACCCTGCGTGGGATCGGCCAGCAGACGAAACATGACCTTGGGCGTGGAGCCTCCGGAGATGGCGAGGCGCACGTGTCCGCGGGCATCATGGGCCTCTTCAATCAGCTCGACGAGGTGCTCGGCGCCGCGCCGGGCGAGAGCCTGCGCATCGGGCACGACGTCACAGGTGATCTTCAACAGGGAAGCCATAGTTGCTCCTTCAAAAGGGAGGAAAATCTCCGCCAGGCAGAGTGGAATGCACAGTCGCTTCCGCTACAGATAGCATCAGTATGTATCTTCTCGACAGAAGCGGCTGTGCGCAGGATCACAGTTTGCGCCAGGTGCGATTTTCGCGCTCCAGCAGGAGTTCCGCGCAGTCTGGTCCCCAGGTTCCTGCAAAGTAGTTGGGAAAGACTTCGGGAGTTTTGGAGGCCCAGGCTTGCAGGATGGGCGTGTAAAGGGTCCAGGTGGTTTCGACTCCGTCGCGGTGAGCGAAGAGGGTCTGGTCGCCGAGCATAGCGTCGAGCAGCAGCCGCTCATAGCCGTTTGCGGTGGATTTGCCGAAGGCCGAGGCGTAGTCGAAGTCCATGGTAACGGGGCAGATGGAGATGCTCTGCGTGGTGGGCAGCTTGGCGCCGAAGCGCAGAGAGATGCCTTCGTCGGGCTGGATGCGGATGGTGAGTACGTTCGGTTCGATCTCGCTGCACGGATCGCCGGTCGCGCTGCGGTTGAAGAGCATGAGTGGCGGCTGCTTGAACTGAATGCTGATCTCAGTAGCGCGGCGCTTGAGACGCTTGCCGGCGCGGAGATAGAACGGGACGCCGGCCCAGCGCCAGTTGTCAATCTCCAGGCGCAGCGCGGCGAAGGTTTCCGTGTTGGATTCGGGATCGACGCGCTCCTCCTCGCGGTACCCCTTGACCTTCATACCGTCGATTTTTCCGGGGCCATACTGGCCTCGGACTGCGCTCTTGATGGGAAGGGCTGGGATAGCCTGCCATGCCTTGAGCTTTTCGCGGCGCACGCTTTCGGCCTCAAAGGAGACGGGGGGCTCCATGGCGACGAAGCTGAGCAATTCCATGACGTGATTCTGGACGACATCGCGCAGGGCGCCGGCTTTTTCATAGAACGGGCCTCGACCCTCAACGCCGAGCGTCTCGGCGGCGGTGATCTGCACGTTGTCGATGTAGTTGCGGTTCCAGATCGGCTCGAAGATGCCGTTGCCGAAGCGGAAGACGAGGATGTTCTGTACGGTTTCCTTGCCGAGATAATGATCGATGCGGAAGACCTGACGCTCGTCGAAGACGGCGTTGACACGGCGGTTCAGTTCTTTGGCGGAGTCGAGGTCGTGGCCGAAGGGTTTTTCGATAACGGCGCGAACGGTTCCCTGCTCCGGGTTGGCCATGCCTTGCGCGCCGAGGCTTTCGACGATCTGGGCGAAGTAATCCGGGGCGGTGGCGAGATAGAAGAGACGGTTGCCACCGATGCCGTTCTCGCGGGCAATACGATCCAGCTCGCCCTTGAGACCAGCGTATCCGGCTGGATCATCGAAGTTCATGGCAAAGTAATGGACCTTCCGAATGAAGTCTTCAATTTTGGGATCGTCGGCGGCGACATCACCGAATTCGAGAATGCCTTCGCGCATGTCGGCGGCGAACTCATCGCCAAGCGGACGCCGGGCGACGCCAACGATAGCGAACTCCTTGGGCAATAGATTGACCTGTTGCAGATGAAAGAGAGCTGGAAGTAGTTTACGCTTGGTGAGGTCCCCGGAAGCGCCGAAGATGATGAGGATGGTCGGTTCCGGGATATGTTCGTTCGGTGCGGGCATCTTTGAAAGATCTTCGGCGCTGATCTTGATCTGCGTGGTCGCCATCTTCTGATTCCTTTCCGGCATTCTCGCTGGATGCGTAGAGGGTTGAAGGGAAAGAGCCGAGTCGCGGAGGCGCTCAGCTCTTTTTGATAGCGTGGCCGCCAAAGGCGTTGCGCATAATGGAGAGCATGCGGTCGGTAAAGTTGTTCTCCTCACGCGAGCGGATGCGGCGAATGAGGCTTTCGGTGATCACCGGAGCGGAGACGTTGAGGTCGATGGCCTCGAAGACCGTCCAGCGGCCTTCGCCGGAATCGGAGACATAAGCCTGGAGTCCGTCGAGGGTGGGATTCTGCTGGAGCGCGTCGGCGGTGAGGTCGAGCAGCCAACTTCGGACGACGCTGCCGTAACGCCAGATTTCCGCAATCTGGGGCAGATTCAGGTCCAGCGACTCCTTCTTTTCCATGATGGTGAAGCCTTCGGCGTAGGCTTGCATGAGTCCGTATTCGATGCCGTTGTGGACCATCTTGACGAAGTGCCCGGCACCGGCTGGACCGACATGCCCCCAGCCCTTGTCGACGGCGGGAGCAAGCGTGGAAAAGATAGGACGCAGACGCTCGACGGGTTCCTTGTCGCCGCCGATCATCATGCTGTAACCCTCTTTGAGTCCCCAGACACCGCCGGAGGTGCCGACGTCGATGAAGTGAAAGCCTTTGGCAGTGACCTCGGCGTGGCGACGGATGGAGTCCTTGTAGTTGGAGTTACCGCCGTCGATGAGTGTGTCACCGGGTGCGAGGAACGGCTCGAGTTTGGCGATGGTCTCATCAACCGGCGCACCGGAGGGAACCATGATCCAGATGGCGCGCGGAGCATCAAGCTTCTGGACGAGATCTTTCAGGGTAGAGGCTCCTATGTTGCCGGAGGCGGCGAGCTTTGCCACGGCTTCCGGGCTGAAATCGAAGCCGACGACCTGATGACCCCCGAGGCGGAGTCGCTCGGCCATGTTGCCGCCCATCTTTCCGAGACCAATCAATCCAAGCTGCATCTGTTTTCTCCTTGCCTTTGGTGTAAGGGTGACTGCCGCTGGCGACAGACCCGGTTGATGACTGCGATCCCACTCTAAAGTAAGCGCTCCGCGCTCAATGCCTCTTGCAGGGCCGACTCGCCGGTGAATCGAATGGCCCGCATCCCCTGCGCGCGGGCTGCGACGACATTCTCTTCCCGGTCATCGAGGAACAGTACACGGCTGCCGGGCAGTCCGAGAATGTCAAGAGCACGCCTGTAAATGGCCGGATTGGGCTTGCGCAGGCCAAGATAACAGGAACTGAACTGGAACCGAACGAGCGCACCCAGCCCGAAGGTCTTCATGCGAGCCTCGTGCAGGTCGCGCGACTCGTTGTTGAGCAGCCCGACCATAACCCGGTTGGATGCGGCAAGCGCCTCTAGAGTTCGCCGGGCGCTGTCGGCCAGCGGCTGGGAGGCGGTCTTCATCTGGGTGAAAAACTCATCGCGCGTGAAACGGCGCGGAGTGAAGAAGACAGCCTGATCAAGGTAGGCTTCGGTCGTAATTGCATCACGCTCCCAAGCGTCGTTGGGCGCGAGGTGACGAGCCTCGATGGCCGTTTGTTCGTCGGTCGTGAGGCCGAAGTGGGCATAGACGGCGGCGCGCTCGCGATGATCCCAGCCGTTGGTGAGCAGGACGCCACCCACGTCGAAGAGCACCACCTCGATTCGGTTTTGCGCAGTAATCTCGCTCATGGCTTCCTGGGTGAAGGTTGGTGGCGCAACGGCCCGGTCAAAGTTCTTTTGCGTATTTTGCTTCGATGGCGAGCACTTTGTTGTAGCGGCGGACGAAGCGCTCCTCGTTGGAACCGAACTTTGCTCCAACATAGGCATCGACAACATCGAAAGCTGCCGCCGAGCCGATGATGCGGGCACCGAGGACGAGGACGTTCATGTCGTCATGTTCAACGCCCTGGTGGGCGGAGTAGTGGTCATGGCAGATGCCTGCGCGGATGCCTGGAATCTTGTTGGCCGCGACACAGACGCCGACGCCGGAGCCGCAGATGAGGATGCCGCGTGGTGCGACGCCGGCGCGGATAGCCTCGCCGACGGCCTCGGCCGCGTCGGGATAATCGGACGGCGCGGTGCTGTGGACGCCGAGATCGACGACCTCATGGCCGGCTTTTGCAAGATGCTCCCGCAACTCTTCCTTGAGCGGGAAGCCGGCGTGATCGGAGCCAATGACCAGCTTCATGGACTAAGCCTTTCCGAGCAGCTTTTTCGCGGTTGCCGCAACATTGTCCGCGGTGAAGCCAAGCTCCATGAGAATGCGCTTGGCAGGTGCCGAAGCACCAAAACGGTCCAAGCCAATGACGGCTCCGTCGAGGCCCACATACTTCCACCAGCCCAGCGTTGAACCGGCTTCGACAGCGACCCTGGGCACTCCTGGAAGCAACACCGAGGCGCGATACTCGGCGGTCTGCTCCTCGAATATCTTCCAGCTTGGTAGCGAGATGACGCGGGCTGCGATGCCGGCGGCGGCCAGCAGTTTTGCCGCGTCCACGGCGAACCACAGCTCAGAGCCGGTGCCGATCAGGATGACGTCGGCCTTGGGGACATCGACGACGACATAGCCGCCTTTGGCGACTCCGCCATAAACATCCAGGACAGTGGCGTCGAGAACGGGAAGATCCTGGCGGGTGAGCGCCATGAAGCAAGGGCTGTTGCGCTCCAACGCCAGCCTCCAGCAGGCCGCGGTTTCGTTGGCGTCGGCGGGGCGGAAATCGGTCATGCCGGGGACGGCGCGCAGAGCCATCAGGTGCTCGATTGGCTCGTGCGTGGGGCCGTCTTCGCCGACGGCGATCGAGTCATGGGTGAAGACGAAGAGCGAGTGAACGCCCATCAGCGCGGAAAGGCGCATCGCGGGTTTGCAATAGTCGCTGAAGACAAAAAAGGTGGAACCAAAGGGCACCAGACCGCCGTGGGCGGCCATGCCGTTGACCGCAGCCGACATGGCAAACTCACGGACGCCGAAGAAGACGTTGCGGCCGGATGGGTCGGCGTGGAAGCTGGGACTGTCTTTGAAGATGGTTTTGGTGGAGCTGGTCAGGTCGGCAGCACCGCCAAACAGCTCCGGCACGACCGGCTCAAGGGCGTTGAGAACTGCTCCGCCCGCGTTGCGCGTGGCTTGGGGCTTGTCGGTGGCAAAGACAGGGATGGATTTTTCCCAGCCAGGCTTGCGCTGGTTGGCAAAGACGCGCTCGAACTCGGCAGCGAGGTCGGGATGTGCAGCCTTGTATCGAGCGAAGAGATCATTCCACTGGGCTTCTGCGGCCTTGCCACGATCGATGGCGCTGCGCCAGTTGGCCAAAGCAGCCTCGGGCAGTACAAAGCTCTGATCCTCCGGAAAACCGAAGAACTTCTTGGTGGCTGCGACATTTTCTGTGCCCATCGCCTCACCGTGGACATTTTTGGTGCCGGCCTTGGGGCTGCCGTATCCGATGATGGTGCGCACACCGATGAGCGTGGGTTTGCTGGTCTCGGCCTGTGCGGCGGCGACCGCGGCGGCGAGCGCTTCCAGATCGTTGCCGTCGGCGACACGCAGAACCTGCCAGCCGTAGGCCTCAAAACGTTTGTAGGAGTCCTCGGTAAAGCTGAGGCTGGTGGGTCCGTCGAGCGAAATCAGGTTGTCATCGTAGAAGAAGATCAGCTTGCCAAGTCCAAGCGTTCCGGCCAGCGAAGCGGCTTCATGCGAGACGCCTTCCATCAGGTCACCGTCCCCGAGCAGGCCGTAGGTGTGGTGGTTCACAACCTCAAAACCGGGACGATTGTAAGTGGCGGCCAGATGGCGTTCGGCGATAGCCATACCGACCGACATGGCAAAACCCTGACCGAGCGGGCCGGTGGTGACCTCGACGCCGTCCGTGTGGCCGTACTCGGGGTGGCCAGGGGTCTTCGATCCCCACTGGCGGAAACTCTGCAGGTCTTCGAGAGAGAGCTTGTAACCGGAGAGAAAGAGCGAGCCGTAGAGCAGCATGGAAGCGTGGCCGTTGGAAAGGACGAAACGATCGCGGTCGGCCCACTTGGAGTGCGCCGGATTGTGCTTCATGACGCTGTGATAGAGCAGATAGGCAATGGGGGCGCAGCCAAGCGGCGCGCCTGGGTGACCGCTTTTGGCTTTTTCCACGCCGTCGACGGCAAGCAGGCGCAGGGTATTGATGGAAAGCTGATCGAGTTCTGTACCGTTCAAAGCCATAAATAGGGGTGCCCTTTCGTTGATTGAAACTGAAGCGAGTGATTCGCTCGTCCACCGGGAGGTCTGACCACCTGCCCGGATACTTCCATACTACCCACGACGGGAAGAGCTGACAGAAGCCGACCTCTTTCAGGGTATCGCATTGGAGGACGGCTCTGGTTGAGACGACGGTGATTTCGCAATGGCGAGGGTGAAGTTACGCCCCAGCCAGGAGTTGGTTTCCGGCCAGTAGAAGGTGAATTCGATCACTTCGACGGCTTCTGCTGGACGAAGATCGACGGCGAAGCCCAACTCACCGAGGTTGCGCGCCGAGCTGACGCGACGGGTCTTCCAGTTATCGTCCGTCCAGATCAGCTCGAAGTCGCGGTCGTCGAGCACGCGCAGGGTGGTTGCGGCTGGAATGCGCTGAATGGGACGGCGGAGGCTGAAGAATTCCAGCCGCTTGTCATGGGTCCGTCCGAGAGCGTGATCATGCTCACGGATACGGCTGCCGTAACGCTGAAAGACCGGCTCGATGCGGTCGAAGACCTGACCGTCGAGCGCTGAGCGGAGCAACTTGAGATACTCGGCGTGCGCCCAGACGAGCGGACAGGCGGAGCCTGCGGGACGCCCCTGGACGAGGCCGCGCTCGGGACTGTCGGCCTCATCCCAGACCTGCTCGGAGAGCATGAGACCAGCGGTTGCGAAGCCTTCGTAGGTGTGGATGAGATGGTCGATGCGCCGACCCGCTGCGAGTTCATAATGAGCCCGCTCGCCGGTGAGCAACGGCCAGACGCGCCCCTTGCCGGTACCGTGGTACGGACCCCCGTCTTCGGTCTGGCCGTAACCGTCCCAGTTGTAGCGCAGCCATCCTGGCCCCTGCGGCAGATCGCGACGAAGCGTGGCATCGACGACCTTGAGTGAATCGACGATGAGCGGGTCATGGGGGTTGCGGACGCCATAGCGGACCAGTTCCAGAAATCCCGCATCGATGATCTCGCGCGCTTCAAACTCGTAGCGCGTGCCAGGTGGGCGGTTGTTCAGCCGAATGGTCTCCGTGCCGGGGCCTTCGCAGTCGTAGGCGTCACCCTGCTCGGGTGGGCGGATGCGCATGTAGTGGCGCGGCACGTCGGGCAAGATGACGCCGGCGTTGGTGACAGTCCAATCTTCGAGGTGGCTCTCGATCCAGTCAGCAAACTCCTCGATGAAATCGGCCTGCTCGTTGGACTGATGAGCGCGGCAGATCTCCGCAGCACAGATGAGACCGGCGATGACGGCTGCAAGCGTAGATGGGGAGTAGCCGCTGTTCTCTTCCCATCGCTCCTGGTGAGTGACCGGCGCGTGGCGGACGAGGAATCCAGCGGCGCGCTCGACAAAGGCCAGGACATTCCAGTTGCCAAGACCGTTGAGCTTCCAAAGCCGCCAGGTGAGGATGAGGGGAAAAGCAACCTCATCGAGTTGAACACCCTTCCAATATGGCCTGCCGTCGATCCAGAAGTTCTGGTAAAAACCCCCGTCGGGCCTCTGCGTACAGGCCAGATAGACGAGGGCGCGACGGGCAGTGTCCACGCGGCCGCAGGCCAGTAGCGCCGAGGCGGTCTGGACCATGTCGCGCGTCCAGACAAGGTGATAGCCACCGAGGTCGTCGTCACCCTTGGCCTCTCCCCAGGGGATGGAAGCCGAGGCGACGAAAGCTCCGGAGTAAGTCTTGTCCTCGTGGGCTAGCAGGATATTGTGGCTGGTCTGCATGAGCAGGCCGCGGTCGCCCGTGACGGTGGCTAGCTTGTATGGACTGGAAGCGCGCTTCCACTGCTCAAGGAAGCGATCCCGGTTGCTGGCAAAGGGCGTGGACAAGGCTCCCATGGTCTTGGCCAACGCAGAGTGGCGCGTGCTGGCGATGCCAATTCCAAGCGTGAACTCGCGGCGACCGCGGAGGTCCAGTTCGGCCATGAGAGCGATATTGCCGTTGGTGGCCGAGCCAAACTCCCAATCCATGCGAAAGTTGTTCATCAGATCGTGCCAGCCGTCGCTCGATCCGACAAAGCCACAGCTTGCCTTGGCGAAGCCGCAATCGGAGGAGAGTACGAGCGCCCAGCGATTCTTCCAGGCGAGAAATAGCTTCTGTCCCGCGAGATCCATGACGCGGGCAGAGTTGCCTGCTCCACCGCCATCCAGATGCGGAGCCAGAAGGGCGTAGATGCGCAGCGAGTCGAGGAACTTCTCGGAGCCATTCGGACCGACCTCCAGACGCACGTTCATGAGGACGATGCTGTGGTGGGGGTCGCAGACGATCTCTTTGACGAGTTGATAGCGGCCCTGGCGATCCCGGTTGGTGTAGCGCACGCCGAGTGCCTCGGAGTGGATGTATTCGAAGTGCACCTCGAGATCGCGCTTCTCCTCGTGGACAAAGCTTTCCCCGTCGGTAATCAGTAGTCCGAGGTCGCGCGTCTGGGGGTGATCGATGGTGGGGTGGTATATCTCGTTGAGAATGCCGTAGGCAACCGTGAACCAGATGCGGCTGGAAGCGGAGTACGCGGTGCCGACGGCGTCTTTGACACTGGATGTCCAGCGCGGCACTGCTCCGGGAGCACCGAAGGCTTCTCCGTCCTGTACCAGCCAGCGATACAGTGATTCGTCTTCCTGCAAGGGATTCGGGTTTTCGCTCACTAAAAAATCCTTTTGTCTTCTGTGCATCAAGGCGGCTGGCCTTTGGCCTTTCGGAAAACACAAACCGCCCTACCGGTTATCGGCCGGTTGTGCAAGGAAGCTGATACACAGAGATGCGATGCGCAAAAGCTGGAAAGGGTAGCTCGGCCGGGCCAGACAATCCTCAAAAACGGGAATCGCGCCGTGGATGAAAACCAGTGGGGACTAAAGATCGGGTTCCGGCAACTCCGACCCTGGAGGTTGCACTTTGCGCATCGCTGGCGGACGCACGAGCAAAGGCAACAGCATCGAAACGGCCATCAGGGCTGCGATGATGCGCGCCACTGCGGTAGTTGCCGCTGGAGTCATGCAGCGTGGCGGTGAGCATGGGACCGAAGACGCTGGCCGCACCCCAGTCGGTGAGCATCAGGCCATAGATGGAACCGACTTTGGCATCGCCGAAGTAATCGGCGACAAAGGCGGGCATGGTGCCGAAGCCTCCTCCGTAACACATGAGGATCAGAAAGGAGATCAGAGCGACGCTCCAGCTTCTGGCACAATTTATCCGAAACCTACACCGCCGATCAAGCCGAAGGTACGGTAAAGCCATCCGAGGCCGTGACTGCTGAAGCTGGCCAGAAAGACGCCAAGTCCGTAGAGAAATCCACCAGTATCGCGATGGCACGCGGGCCGACGCGTTTCATCCAGAAACCGCAGACGAAAGCGGCGATGCCCAGTACAAAGATGGCCACGGTGAATGCAAAGGTTACATTCGGCGTGGCCCAGTTAAACTGACGCGTAAGGGGCGCTTTGAAGACACTCCAGGCGTAGACCGAACCAAGCGTCATTTGCAGAAAGAAGCCGGCTACTGCGACTCTCCAACGATACATTCGGGACACAATGAACTCCTTGAGGGACGAGCGTTCTTTGTTTCCTGGTGAATCACCGCAATCAGGAGCGCGGGGGAAAGTCCGATTGCGTGCGCAGCTTGAGCTGATAGCCGAGGTTGCGCGTGAAGCGGTTGAGCAGACCGAGACCGCGGCGCATGTCGCGGCTCAGGAAATTCACGACAAGGGAGCGGAACGAAGGTGGCTCGGGCGGCGTGGAGCGCGCGTTGCCGAAGGTCTCGGCGACGGCGACTCCGATGCCTTCGATCACCCTCGGATCGACAGCGGCCAGCATTTTGCTGAGCAACAGCAGGTTGCGGGTGGCTCGAATGGCGCTGTCTGTGTTGGCTGCGTCCGCTGCAGTCTCCACCAGAGTACTGCGCGCATCGAGGGCGGCTTTGGCCAGCGTCAGCAGTCCGCTCTGTCGCAGTGCCTCGAGCAGTTCACAGGCTTCCAGCAGCGCGGCAGCGTAGTCGGCGGGAGCGGCGTCGATGCGGGCAAGGAGTTCGCGCTTCGGGTCGCGCGGAGGAATTTCCAGAGGGATGGGCTGAGCCATGGGATCAATGCTCCTTTTCCGCGCCGTGCGCTGGCTGAATCTGGACGAGTGAGGAGGATGAAGCGTCTTCACCGGGAAGACGATAATCGGCACGCCGCCACTTGCGCTCGACCTCGACGCCGCGTTGCGGGGTGGGTTTGCCGAAGCGGGAGTTGGTGCGTGGCAGCGGACTGGGACCATCCGGGGTGAGGACGCGCATGCGAACCGAGGTCTCCTTATAAGCTGGCGTGTGGGTGGCGACGTCGGTGTGGCTGCTGGTCAGGCGGTTGACGGCTGCATCGGTCGAGTTCATGGGCAGGTACAACTGATCGCCCTGGACGCGGTCGGTGACGAGCGCGGGAGACTCGATGCGTCCGTAGCGCGAGGTCAGCTCCACCAGGCTCCCGGTCTGAATGCCGCGCGCAGCGGCAAGCTCCGGAGAGACCTCGACGAAGGTACCTGGAGTGCGCTCGCGAATGCCCTCTGTGCGATAGGTCATGTTGCCCTCGTGGAAGTGTTCGAGCAGGCGACCGTTGTTCAGATGCAGGTCGAATTCCTCGTTGGGCTGGTCCGTTGGTTCAGTCCACGGCACGGGAAAAAAACGCGCCTTGCCGTCAGGGAATGCGAAGCGCTCGGTGTAGAGAAGCGGCTGGTCGGAGCCGTCGGCGGCGACCGGCCACTGGAGCGATCGATAGCCGGCGAGGCGCTCGTATGTGACGCCGGCCATGAGCGGGGTGAGCGCTGCGATTTCTGCGTATATCTCCGAAGGGTGAGCATAGCTCCAGCCCGCGCCGAGATGGTTGGCGACATCCTGAAGAATGCGCCAGTCTGGACGGCTTTCGCCGAGCGGCTCGAAGACAGGGTAAAGGCGCTGGATGCGGCGCTCGGTGCTGGTGAAGGTTCCCTCTTTTTCGAGACTGGGCGAGGCGGGCAGAATGACGTCAGCGTAACGACAGGTATCGGTAAAGAAGATTTCCTGGACGACGAAGAAATCGAGTTTGGCAAGCGCGGATGCTACGTGGTTGGCGTTGGAATCGACAAGGCTCATCTCTTCACCGAAGAGATACATGGATTTGAGCGAGCCGGAGTGAATGGCGTCGATCATCTGATGATTGTCGAGGCCGGGCGTCTCCGGCAGGCGCACGCCCCAGGCAGCCTCAAACTTTGCTCGCACCTCAGGGTCGGTCACGCTCTGGTAGCCGGGCAGGAAGTTCGGCATGGCTCCGTGGTCGCTGGCTCCCTGCACGTTATTGTGGCCACGCAGGGGATAAGCTCCGGCACCGGGACGCATGTAGTTGCCGGTGGCGAGCAGCAGATTGGAGATGGCGGTCGAGGTGTCCGATCCCATAGAGTGCTGGGTGACGCCCATCGCCCACAGGATGCAGACGCCGTCGGCGACGACGATGCGCCGAGCGACCTCCTCGAGCGTGGTGACGGGGACACCGCAGCGCTGGCTGGCCATCTCCATGGTGAAAGGCGCAAGGCTCGCGCGAAATTCCTCAACGCCGTTGACCCACTGTGCGAGGAAATCCTGCTTTGCCAGGCCCTGATCGAAGATCCATCGCGTGACTGCGGAGAGCCAGATGAGATCGGTGCCAGGGTTGGGACGGAAGAAGATGTCGGCCCGCGATGCCATCTCGTGCTCCCGCAGGTCGGCGACGATGAGTTGCTGGTTACGCAGCTTGTGGGCGCGCTTGACACGCGTGGCCAGCACGGGATGGCTCTCGGCCGTGTTGCTGCCGACGATGAGGACCAGCCCTGCCTGCTCGATGTCGGAGATAGAACCGGCGTCGCCGCCGTAGCCGACGGTGCGGAAGAGGCCTATAGTGGCCGGAGCTTGGCAGTAGCGCGAGCAGTTATCCATGTTGTTGGTGCCAATCACTGCGCGGGCCAGTTTTTGCATCAGGTAGCTCTCTTCGTTGGTGCATTTGGACGAAGAGATGAAGGCCAGCGCGTCCGGACCGTGGGCGCTGCGAATCTGGCGGAATCGGCGGGCGACAAGCGCGAGTGCTTCGTCCCAGGAGGCTTCGCGGAAGCGGTCGTTTTCGCGGATAAGCGGCGTAGTCAGGCGGTCGGCACTGTTGACGTACTCCCAGCCGAATTTGCCTTTGATGCAGGTGGAGATGCCGTTGGCTGGGCCTTCGGCAGGCTCGACTTTCAGGATGCGGCGCGTGGTGGGCGACTGCTCGGTCCAGATGTCGAAGCTGCAACCGACGCCGCAGTATGTGCATACGGTTTTGGTGCGGTGGACGCGATCTTCGCGCATGGCGGATTCGATCTCGGAGAGCTGGAGAATCGCACCGTAACCCAGCTCCGGCTCAATGCCCTTGACGACATCGATCATGGATGTGAGCGCGCGCTGCGGCAGCGCTGTGAGGTAACCGGCGTGGCCAAGCATGGTGCGCTCCATGAGCGCATTGCAGGGGCAAACCGTGACACAGTGGCCGCAGGAGACACAACTGGATTCGCCTATCGATGCGCCGCCGTCCCAAAGCACGCGCGGGCGCTCCAGCTCCCATCCGATGGAGAGCGTCTCGTTGACCTGCACGTTCTGACAAGCCTCGACGCAGCGGCCGCAGAGGATGCATTGGTCTGGATCGTAGCGATAGAAGGGGTTGGTGAGATCGACCGGGTAGGGTTTAGGCGTGTAGGGAATGGACTGATGCTCAACGGCGAGAAGGCGTGTGGCGTTGTGGACAGTGCAGTTGCCGTTATTGTTGTCGCAGACGGTGCAGTAGAGCAGATGATTGCCCAGAATGCGGTCGAAGGCTTCTCGGCGTGCACGGTCGGCGCGCGCGCCGGCAGTCTCCACGCGCAGGCCGGGAGCAGCAGAGGTGGCGCAGGCGCGTCGAAGCTGGCCGTCGATCTCCACCATGCAGGTGTCGCAGGTTTGAATCGGGCCAAGCTGCGGATGATGGCAGACCTGTGGCAGATCGATGGAGGCACGGGCAAGAAGATCGAGCAGCGGTTCGCCCTCGGTAATGGCGACCTCCGTTCCGTTCAACAACAATGTTGCAGAATCATTCATAAAACACAATCTCCCGTCCGCTGAGTTTACTCTTCCCCGGGTTGATTCACGATCCCTGATCGTAGATAGAGAAACATGAGTAGACGATGAATTTCAATGGGACGGGAAAAGCGGACAGGGGCACTGTGCGTGATGAAAGCTTCGGCTTACCAGCGGCAGCGGGCGCTGCCTGCGTAGACGACGAAGCGGCGGTCACGCAGGAAGCCAACAAGCGTAAGTTGGAATTCACGGGCTAGCTGGACGGCCAGAGTGGACGGCGCGGAGATTGAGGCGACAATGGGGATGCCGGCGGCGAGCGCCTTCTGAGTGATCTCGAAACCGCAACGACCGCTGACGAGCAGGATGTGTTCGCTGAGAGGCAGCAGCGCCTGCTGCATGGCCCATCCGACGACCTTGTCCACGGCGTTGTGGCGGCCGATGTCCTCACGCAGGACGAGTAACTGGCCGGATGCGTCAAAGAGCGCAGCGGCATGCAGGCCGCCGGTTTGGCTGAAGATGGTCTGCGCGGCGCGCAGCCTTGGGGGAAGCTCGCAGAGGGTTTCGGCGGAGACCGCGATGGCACTGGCGGGTGCACGCAGTCCGCGATGACGCAGGGCCTCGATCGAGGCTTTTCCGCAGAGACCGCAACTGGAAGTGGCGAAGAAATTGCGCTGGGCACGGGAGGTCCGATCCACGTCCGGCTCTCGCAGCGTTGCGCGAATCACATTCTGAGCGGCGCGCGCACTCAGCTTCTCACCAGGGGGAGCGGCATCGAGCCGGAGCAGGTCGTCGGGGTCTTCCAGAATGCCTTCGGTGAGCAGGAATCCGGCGGCCAGTTCCGCGTCATGGCCGGGAGTGCGCATGGTGACGGCAAGCGGCTGGTCGCCGAGCCGAATTTCAAGCGGCTCTTCGGCTGCGAGCGAGTCTTGCTGTCCGGTTGCAGCGCCATCCTGCCAGACGGTGACCTGCGTCCATTCGAGGCTGTGCTCCGGTTGTGGAATCTGCCTGGACAGTCGCCCGGCAGAATGAGAAAGCGGAGCCGATGGCCTGTCTTCGTGCGCGTTCATCGATCTCCGTTCGTGAGGCAGACGGACGCTGGAGTTCTCAGCGTCGGGCGTTGATGGTGCGCGGCGCTTTGGCGGCGGCGCGTCGAACGGCGAGAGCATGCAACTCACGACCCATTTTGGAGCGGTTGATGCCAAGCTGGAGACCGATATTGAGCAGGTTTCCGGTGGCCCAGTAAAGCGCGAGGCCAGAGGCGAAGCCCCACATGGAGAAGCCGAAAATGGCCGGCATCAGGAAGGCCATCATGCGGCGCTGTGCCGGGTCCATGCCCGGCGATGGCGTGATGAACTGCACCAGAAACATGCTGGCGATGATGAGAATGGGCAGGATGTGGAGCGGATCGGCTGCGGCCAGATTGGGCAACCATCCCCAGGAAGCCTGGCGCAACTCGATGGAGTTGAGCAGGACGCGGTAATAGGCAAAGAAGAGCGGCATCTGCACCAGCAGGGGAAGACAGCCGCCGTACATGTTGATGCCCTCTTCCTTGTAAAGCTTCATCGTCTCCGCGTTCATCTCCGTGCGGCGCGGATCGGTGGCCTTGAGATTCGCGTATTTGCGCTTGATGGCGTCGAGCTTCGGCTGCACACGCTGCATCTTCAGTGAAGACTTCATCATCGTGAAACGCGTGGGCAGCATCAACAGGTTGAAGAAGAGCGTAACGACGATAATCGTCCATCCCCAGTTGGGAATCATGTGGTCGTGGACGAAACGCAGAAGCAGGAAGAGCGGCTCGGCGATGACCTTGAACCAGCCGTACTGGACCAGCGGGCGCAGGTCTTCGCCGGTAGCCTTGCCGTCCGGCGCCGTTGTATGAATGGAGCCGAGAACGTCGTATTGGAGCGGGCCGGCGAAGAGACGCGTATGCGTAGCGCCGTTCTGGTCGCCGATCGCCGCGCCAAGCACCGGCTCGGGGAGCTTCGGTCCCTTCGGGTCGGCAGTATCGCGGGGAACATCGAGGGTGTTGCGCAGCGTGACCGCAGTGGCGTCGGCTGGGTCAGCGGGAAGGAACGTGGCGGCGAAATAAAGATCGATGGGGCCGGCGTAGTCGAAGGGCTGGTTGAGCGTAGCGCCGCCGCTGATCTTCTTCGCGACGGTGGTGTCGCGTTTGCCGTCCGAGGAATAAGCGAACTTGGTGTAGTTGTACTGGGCAGCTTCTTCGAGGTCGCCCAGGCCACTGGGCCAGGCGACAAGCGCACGTACCGGCTGCCCGTTCTGCTCGACGGAGACACTCACGTCGATGACATAGCTCTGGTTGAAGAGAAAAGTTTTGGTGACAATGAGCGAACCGGCGGCGTAACGGAAGACGATGCCGGTGGGCGCGGCCACCTGGCCGGTGACCGAAGGCTCATAGAGTGCGTTGTTCAACTGCGCGGTCAACTGCGGTTCATAGGTATAGAGCGAAAGCGGAAAGCCGAAACGCTCGGCCGCGGCCTGATTGACGAGATCCAGCGGGCGGCCGTGAGAGTCCTTGTATCGCTTGAGAATCCAGCTTTTGACCTGCGCCCCGCGATTGGAGAAGGTGATGCGATAGAGATCGTTCTCGACGACGGTGGTGGTCTCGGCAGCAGCCTGAATGGTGGCCGCCGCGGAAGAGGCCTGGAACGCGGCTGCGGTCGAGGAAGTGGCGGAACGGGTCGTCGTTGGTGCCGAGGGCGCTGCCGTCGGCGGCACCGGCGGCTTGAAGTATTGAAAGGCCATGAGAGCGCCGAGAGCCAGCAGCGTGAAGATCAGCATGGAGCGCATATCGCCGCCTGAACCGGGCGCGGAAGCATTGGGATTGCGAATTTCAGCCAAAGAAGTCTGTCCTGTCGTTGAGCCTGCGCGGCGCGCGAAAAATCCGGCCGCTGTTCTATGGTAACGGGTTCGGTTCCCTCATCGAAGCGTCAGGAGCCGACGGAGGCAGCGGGACGGGATCGAATCCTCCGCGAGCGAAGGGATGGCATCGCGCCAGACGGCGCAGCGCGAGCCAGATACCATGTAGACTGCCGTAGAGTTCGACGGCCTCGATTGCGTACTGGGAACAGGTGGGATGAAAGCGGCAACCGCCTGGGAAGATCGAGTGCAGCGCGGGAGATATCCAGCGTCGATAGAATGCGAGCATAGATAAGACAGCACGACGCATCATCGGCGCACCCCTCTTCGCCTCGGCAAGGCATTCTGCGATGTGGCGGAATTCATCCTTGGGCTGGCAGTTAGCCCGGACGGGGTTTCGGTGGTTTTTTTCAGCAACATACCGGGACGGTTTTTGGCAAACTCCGCAGCGGCGCTGAATGTCTTTTCAATCTCCGCGGTAATGGCGGAAAAATCGTCGCTGAGAGCGGAACGCCGGGGATGCAGGACAATATCCAGTCCGTGCGGCAACAGTGCTCGGTGAGCGCGAATGGCGGCGCGCAGCCGCCGCTTGATGCGGTTGCGTTCATGCGCTTTGCCGAGCGCCTTCCCGACAGTGAGTCCGACTCGTGCCGGAGCGTTGCAAGCGGCACTCGCCGACTCCTGACGCATGGCGGCAAACCAGGCGATGGATGCGGAAAAATGTTTACGAGCGACTGCGTAGACGCGCTGATAATCGGCGTGTCTGCGCAGGCGCGAGTCGATCCACAGTGTGCGCCGGGAGGGAGTCGGAGTTGTGGATGGCGAATGCAAACCGGAAGGCGAGCTGAATTGGACAGGAGATGGGAACGGGACGTGATTCGACGTGCTGCAATTCATCGACATCCTCCCTGAGGCGTAGCGGCAGACAAGCTGCCGCTACCGGAGTTAGTCGCGAAAGCCTGCGCTGACGGCCACACGCTTGCGGCCCTGTGCGCGACGGCGGCTGAGAACTGCGGCTCCGCTTTTGGTCTTCATGCGGGCGCGAAAACCGTGCGTCTTCACGCGCTTGCGGCGATTGGGCTGAAATGTGCGTTTAGGCATCCTGCGCTCCTGAGGTGCGGACTCCTAAAAATCCGAGAAAGTCCGCTTAAAATGCTCTGGCCGGAAATCACTTTCGGGCAGCAATTTCTGATTATACCGCAAGCGCGAATTTTTTCCAGTCTTCCGAAAGCAGGTCGGGAAATTCACGTCACGCGCAAGGAAAGGAGCCACTATGCGACGGCACTGGGAACGGATTCCAGGCGCGTTTTTCGACGGTGATCCTGCCGATTTCACCAGCCATGGTGCAACCAGCAGGAGTACGTGAATGGAGTGTTGCAGAGGTCGCGATTTGTGCTAGTATCAGACCCGTTCACAACATCTGCGAATGTTGATGTAGTTTGAATTTTTCACACCAAAACTCGCTCTTCGGCGATTCCGCCGCGGAGCTTCCTGGCAGATGGTGGCAGGTTCGGATCAGAACGCGATAGTTGGTTGTCGCGAGGGTAGAGTGTTTTTCCCTGCGCCATGCTGCGGGGATCGGGTGCTCGTTTATTTCTGTTGCATTCAAGCTTTGGACTACGAATATTAAGGAAGTCTTCCATGTCATTTGTTCCCGCCCAATCCACGGCAGTGAATCCGTGGAATCAGATTCTGGCGGCACTGGAAAAGAAGATCAATCGGCAATCCTTCGATACTTGGCTGAAGCCGACTCGCTTCAGCCACATCGCCGGTCGTACACTGTACGCGCGCATTCCGTCGGAGGATTTCCATCTGGTCGCTGAAAGATACAGCGATCTGATCCAGGAAGCAATCGACCAGGCTGGCCTGGAACTGGATCAGGTGGTCTTCGTCACTGCCGAGGCCGATCCATCTGTGCCGCAGATGCGCCGGGATGGCGGTTTTGCCCCGCAGTCGGAACGGATGCCGACCGCAAGCGCCGGCAGCCGCCGCCCTGCCGTCGCACCGGTGGAGCAGACACGCTTCGACTGGTCGACGGCCGCGCAGCTCAATCCGCGCTACACCTTTGAGAATTTTGTGATCGGCAACGGAAATCAGTTTGCGCGCGCTGCTTCTCTTGCCGCAGCAGAGCGGCCCGGTAAAGCCTACAATCCGCTGTTTCTTTACGGTGGTGTGGGGCTGGGCAAAACCCATCTGATGCACGCCATCGGGCATGAGGTAAAACGCAGGCAGCCGACCTCGAGCTTGTACTACGTGACGGCGGAAAAGTTTTTGAATGAAATGATCAACTCGATTCGCAATGACCGCATGACGAGCTTCCGGGATCGTTTTCGCGGCGTGGATGTGTTGCTGATCGACGACATCCAGTTCATTGCTCAGAAGGAGCGCGTGCAGGAGGAGTTCTTTCACACTTTCAACGCGCTGCACGAGAGCATGAAGCAGGTGGTGATTGCCTCCGATCGCCCTCCGAAGGAGCTGGCAGAGATCGAGGAGCGACTGCGCTCGCGCTTCGAGTGGGGCCTGATCGCCGATATTCAGCCGCCGGACCTTGAAACCAAGGTCGCGATTCTGCAGAAGAAGGCGGAGAGCGAGCAGAAAGCTCTGCCGACCGACGTTGCGATGTTCATCGCCTCGAACGTGCGCACCAACGTGCGCGAGCTGGAAGGCGCGCTGGTGCGGCTCTTTGCCTGGTCGCAGATGAACGGCGTGGAGGTGACGTTGCAGACGACGCAGCAGTGTCTGAAGCAGTTCATCGACACTCAGGCGCGGCGCATTTCGATCGACGCAATCCAGAAGGCTGTGGCGGAGAACTTCGGCATGCGCGTGAGCGAACTGAAGCAGAAGAACAACTCGCGCCAGGTGGTGGTGCCGCGCCAGATTGCGATGTATCTGGCGAAGAGCCTGACCGACGCAAGCCTGCCGGAGATCGGTCGGCAGTTTGGTGGCAAACACCACACGACAGTGATGCATTCGATCGCCAAGATCGACGAACTGCGCCGCAGCGACAAAGAGCTGAACGCCACGATCAATAAGTTGCAGGAGATGCTCAACGGCTAACCGGCACTACGCGGAAAAATGCACCCGGCCACGCACTCGATCGAATGCGTGGCCGTTGTGATTCAGAGCTGAAATGCAGCCGAGTTGAGGTCGCGGCAAAAGCCGCCTGAGTCAACGTGTGGGAATCTCCAGAACCTCGATGGAATAGCCGGGGATCACGTGCGTAAGCACGCTGCCGGAGAGCGCGACGGTGCTGGTGACCGGGACAATCTGGCGCGGATGATCCAGCGAGTTGGAGGCCGCGGTGGTGGCCGCGTGCAGGCGGATAAGCCGAGCCGTTCCGTGCTGTGCGCCGACGCCTTTGATGTCGATGTGGAGAGCCTGCTCCTGAGGTGCTGCATTGACCAGCTTGAGAAAAATCAGACCGTCGGAGCGGCGCTCAGTGACGGAGTAGAAGGCGCGCGGGCCAGCTCCGGTGAGCGTCGAATCGGGCACCATATCGCCGAGATGAGCGGCGAAGAGTGCGAGCGCGTAGTAGCTGGGCGAACCGTAGCTGGTGAGGCCGTCATAGCCGATCAGATCCGGATGCCACTGCATGCCTCCGGGGTTGACGTTGACCAGCATGGGTGCATAACTGGCCATGACAACGAGGTCGCTGTTGCGTTCGAGGCCGGTGAGCCAGGCGGCATCGCCGAGCGCCGCGCCGAAGTCGCCGGTCGGGGTGCCCTCCATTGTCGCGTACTCGCCGACGAATATCTTCGGGCCGTTGCGGTCAGCTTTGTCGTAGTGATGCGTGTCGGCGAAAAACTCCTCGGCACTTTTGTAATAGTGGTCATCAAGCACGGCGGGTTTGCGGCTTTTGACCGGAGTGGTAGCGATCAGCTGAATCGACGGGTACTTCGCCTTGATGGCGTCATAGAACTGTGCGAAACGGGCGTCGTAGCTGCCGGAGCGGTCGAATTCATCCTCGTTGCCTATCTCGACGTAGGGGACGGCAAAGGGCGCGGGATGGCCGTCGCGCACGCGCTCGGCGCCCCATTTGGTCTGCGGCCCTCCAGTGGCGTACTCAATCTCATCGAGCGCGTCCTGGACGTAGGGCGCGAGATCCGGGCCGGGAGTGATGTGTTCATGCTCCAGAGCGTAACCGGCGTAGACGGCGAGGACCGGCTTCATGTGCAGGTCTTCGCACCACTCGAAGAACTCCAGCAGTCCGAGGCCGTCGGAGGAGTGATAGCCCCAGGGGCTGGGATGAGTGGGGCGATCGACGAGCGGACCGATGGTCTTCTTCCAGTCATACCAGTCGGCGAGATGATTGCCTTCGAGATAATTGCCGCCCGGGAAGCGCAGGAAAGCTGGATGCAGAGCGGCCATCTTCTCCATCAGGTCGATGCGGTTTCCATTTGGCCGGTTGTCGTAAGTAGGAGGGAAGATGGAGACGAGCGTCATCCACAGCGTTCCGGGGTGAGCGACGGTCAGTTCGAGATGATTGTCCGCTGAGGGCACGATGGCTCCTGTGCGCAGAGTGACGGAGTACCGCTTCCACGCTGCGCCGATAGCCGGAATAACTGCGCTGGCCACGGTTTTGCCGGTGGTATTGTTGACGAGGCGGACAGTGAGCGCTCCGATGGCAGCCGAATCCGCCTTTGCGTAGAGTGAGCCTGAGTAGGTGGTATCGGGGCGCAGCGCATAGCCCCAGAAGCCGTTGTTGCGAACTCCGGCCGGATCGCCCTGCGAGGCTTCGGTGACAGTGAGCTTGAGGCTGTTGGGTAGCGCCGACGATGGGCCTGTAGTCTTGTCCATGGCCATTGCGCCGCCCGCCTCGGCATTCTGCACCAGCATCCAATCCTGCTGCTCCCAGCCGCCGTCACGGAGAGTGCGGTTGCGCACCATTTCGGCGTAGAGTCCGCCGTCGTAGGAGTAGTTGATCTCCTCGGTCATCAGTCCATAGAGCGTGGGGCTGACGGAGTGCAGCGATTGGTCGCCGTGAATCGTGAGTACGGCTGGAGACTGAGCGGCGAGCAGAGAGGAGACAGCCAGCGGCAAGAGCGCGAGGCAGGATCGAAACGAGGGGTTCATAGAAGACTCCCGGGGCGGAAATGTTTCCAGGGCGCAAGTCTAGCCGATCGCCACGCATCAAGACAAGCGCGTAGAAAAAGGATTTTCTTCGTATTCAAGGAGCAAGCCTCGCATGCTACAAACGCGGGCGGGAAGGACACGCTTCAGCCGAGACGCTCCACCTCAACCAGTGTGGAGTAAAATGTGGCGGCAGCGCCGATGTCGGTCAGTCGTTCACTGGTGAGTGCGTTGACGTTTTGTGCATCGGCGCTGAGTTTGCCCCAGTCCATGCGGCCGGCAACGACGCCGGAGACGACGCGGCTGGAAATCATGGCGGCAAGCGTGATGGAGCCGCGATCATTCCAGACGCGCACCGGGTCACCGTCGGCGATGCCCCGCGCGGCCGCGTCGGCCGGGTGCATCTCCAGCCGTTGCGCAGTATCGGCCTCCACGCGCCGATGGCCGTCGAGGTTGGCGAAGGTGCTGTTCATGTAGTGGTCGGCCTTGCGCGGCAGAAATTCGAGCGGGTATCTTTCTGCTGCGGTGCCGAGTCTCGACTCGGTGGGAGCGACGAAGGCTGGCAGCGGGTCCTGGCTTGCCGCGGCGAGTTGGTCAGAGTAAAATTCGATCTTTCCGCTGGGCGTCTCGACCGCTCCGAAGCTGAACGGGAGCGACGCCTCCATGTCGTCTGGTCGCGCGTCCCGGAGTTGCAGCGCGATGTGTCCGCGATCGATCAGCGAAGCAAGCGCGATGTGCCGCATTCCGGGGTTGCGTGAGAGACCATTTTCGTCCGGATCGAGAGCCTGCTCCATCATTTGCTGCGGCGTATCGCGAAAACATGGTTCCGTGAAGCCCATCCGCGCGGCAAGTTGGGTGAAGAGCCATACGTTCGAACGAGCTTCTCCAAGCGGCTCGATGGCCTGCGCCGAGTGCTGGACGAAGGTGTGGCCATAAGCGCCCTGTATCTCCTCGTGCTCCAGAAAAGTGGTCGCAGGAAGCACGTAATCGGCGTAGTCGGTGGTATCAGTGAGGAACTGCTCGTGAACGACGGTGAAGAGATCGGAACGAAGCAGGCCGCGGCGAACAGCGTTCTGGTTAGGCGCGACGGCGCCGGGGTTCGAGTTGTAGACAAAGAGGGCATGCACACGCGGGCCTTCCCTGGGATCAGCCCCCAACTCGGTAAGGGCGTGACCGAGGCGCGACATGTTGACCACGCGAGCCGGGCGGCCGAGCGGGGAATCAAGCATCAGGTCCGGGCGCTCGAGAGCCTGCTTGTTCCATTGGAAACTGCCGGAGAGCGACAACTGCGCGCCGCCGCCGCGCTCGCGCCAGGAGCCGGTGAGAGCAGGCAGCATGGCGATGGCGCGTACCGCCGTGCCCCCGTTCTCCGAACGCTGCACGCCGTAGTTCAGTCGCAGGGCTGCGGGTCTCGTCGTCGCATACTCGCAGGCGAGTTGCTCAATCTCAGCAGGGCGCAGGCCAGTCCAGACTGCGACGCGCTCAGGCGTATACTCGCGCACCCGCGCGTTCAGTTCGTCGAAGCCGTGCGTCATCTGGTCAATATAGGAGCGATCTTCGAGGCCGTCGCGCAGGATCACGTGCATCATGCCGAGGGCGAGCGCGGCGTCAGTGCCGGGATGGATAGCGATGTGCCAGTCAGCCAGGCCAGCGGTGCGCGTGCGATAGGGATCGATGACGATCAGGCGTGCTCCGTTGCGCCGCGCCTGCTCAACGAAAGGCCAGAGATGAATGTTGTTGCCGTGGATGTTCGCACCCCAGGCGAGGATTAGCTTCGCTGCGGCGAAGTCCTGATTGGCCGTGCCGAGCTTGCGTCCGTAGACGAGGTTCCAGGCCTGTCCGCCCGCTTCGGCGCAGATGGTTCGGTCAAGCTGTGAGGCACCCAGGCGGTGAAAAAATCTTCGATCCATTGAACCATAGCCAAGCAGGCCCATAGTCCCGGCGTAGCTGTAGGGAAGGATTGATTCCGGACCGTGCTCGTCGGCAATCTGCCGCAGTCGCCCGGTGATCTCGTCGAGGGCCTGGTCCCAGGAAACGCGCTCGAAGGTGGAGTTGCTGCGCTCTTTCGATGGTCCTTTGGGCGCTCCGAATTTGCGTTTGAGAGGATAGAGAACGCGCTCGGGCGAATAGACGCGGTCAAGATATTTAGCCACTTTGCCGCAGAGAAACCCTTGCGTGACCGGATGATTTGGATCGCCCGCAACCTTGACCGCGCGGCCTGTGCCGTCCACCGTCACCAGCACCGCGCAGGAGTCCGGACAGTCGTGGGAACAGACAGTGTGAACCACGCGCAGGGGGGAGGAGGATTGCGTTGTCTTGGTCGAGGCTTGCATAGTGGCATTCTAGACTCATCTGTGAGGGATGACTATGCGCATGCGTTGGCTTGGATGGATGATGGTTTGCATCGGTTTTCTGGGGAGCAGCCGCTGGCTTGTCGCGCAATCGCCAACCGGAGAGGATGCTGCAATTCGCGCTGTGATGTCCGCTCAGGTGGCGGCGTGGAATCGAGGAGACATCGACGGATTCATGCGCGGTTATGAGGATTCGCCGGAGACGACCTTCATCGGAAGCACGATTGCGCACGGCTACGAGCCGATTCTGGAACGTTATCGGAAGGCCTACGCCGACAAGACTCAGATGGGCACGCTCCGCTTCGGTGAGCTTTCGGTGCGTCTGCTCCCGACCTCGGCAGGAGTGGTGGA
Organism: Acidobacteriota bacterium; assembly: GCA_021816455.1. Classification (GTDB taxonomy): domain Bacteria; phylum Acidobacteriota; class Terriglobia; order Terriglobales; family Acidobacteriaceae; genus Acidicapsa. Next base: position 15,544 of record JAKAXU010000028.1, on the reverse strand, counting down.
ATACGCGGTGGTGACGGGACGTTTTCATTTGGAGCGCACGGCGCACGGCGCGGCGGCCAAGGATGACGGCATCTTCAGTCTGGTGTGGCGCAAGGGACCGCAGGGTTGGAAGATACTGCTCGATCACACCAGTTGAATCGGTTGTTGGGACGATTGGGATGCCCTGATTCAGTTCCCTTGTCTTTCCACAGGGGCGGAATGCCCGCATCCTTCCGAAGAGACGCTTATTCAGAAAGCCGCTTGGTTCAGAAGCGGGCGCGCAGGCCGAGCTGCACCTCGCGCGGGCGGAAGTAGTTTGTGCCGTTGACGATTAGTGGCTTGCCGAATTCGACAGTGTTGGTCTTCAACCCGGTCAGGAAGTTGAGGGTGGGCAGTCCGCCGGTGGCGCTGCCTCGGCTGATGTAGTAGCCGGTGGTCTCAATCCAGGTGACGTTTTCGTGGTTGAAGAGATTGAAGCTTTCGGCGAGGAACTCCAACTCACGGTCACCGCGGAAGATAAACCGCTTGCCGAGGCGAAAATTTGCGGTGTAAGTCTCCGGGTAACGATAGGTGTTGCGGCCGACGGAGTAGAGGCGGTTGTCCCCGCCCGATCCGTTGAGACCGGGTCCGACGCCTTCGATGAGTGTTCGGGACTGGGTGTAGAAGCCGGGCAGGTAGCCGCCGACGCGCATGGTGTAAGGCAGTCCGGAGCGAAACTGGCCGACGCCTGAGATGCTCCAGTTGGCAAAGGCGCGCTGCACCCATTCGGCGCCGTTCCAGCGGGACTCCCAGAGCAGCATGGCCATGGCGGAGTGTCGGATATCCAGACTCGAGGTGCCGTATTCGAGACTGAAATTGGTGGGGTCGAGGACGCCGTTGACCTGCACGTAGCCGGTTTCGTTGGGATTCCAGTCCGTGGCGTGAGCGTAGAGATAATGGGCGCGCAGGCTGAGGCCGTTGCGGCCAAAGCGCAGGACGCGAATCATGGCCGCATCATATTTGGAGTTGGAGCGGCTTTCTATGGCATCGATCTGCTGATAGTTGGGATTGAGGCGCGCGGAGAAGAACGGGACGGTGATCTGGGCGGTCTTGATCGGCCCGGTGCCGAGGCCATCGACGACGCCGTAGGTGATGGTCTGCGGACCCTGCGTGGGATCGATGTTGGTGTCGATGGAGATTGGCAGGCGGCGGCCGAGGCTGGCTAGCGCGCTCATCTCAATCTGCCAGTTGCCGGGTAGAGATTGGCCAATGCTGACTACGCCCTGATCGACCTCCTGCAGGCGGAAGCCATGTGCGAAGTAGACGGCACCGGGCTTGACGCTGGTTTGCGGCGGCGTGGAGAACGCGTAGGGAAAGGGCGGCGCACCAAGATCAGTGGGCTTGAAGAAGTACTGAAGGTCGCCGTTTTGCGAGCCGGTCTGGGTGAGCGCGCCGAGAGCGGCGGAGTTGTCGATGCGACCGTAGTAAAGTCCAGCGCCGAGTCGCAGGACGGTGGAGTGAAAGGGCGACCAGGCAAGGCCGAAACGCGGCTCCCAGTTGTATTCGATGGGGGGAAGTTTGGTGGTCTGCGGCAGGTCGGAGTTGACGACAGCGGCGATGGGCGGCGGAAGCTGCTCGGCCTCCATGCGTCCGCCGAGCGAGAGCGTGAGGGAGTGGGCGGGCTGCCACTGCTCGGTGAAGAATGCGGCGAGGTCGTTGGTACTGATCATCCAGGTGGAAGGACCGAGTTGCTGCTTGAACCAGGTGTAGCAGGGCAGGTAGCCGAGACTCTTCCCGGAGGGGTCGCAGTTGTGCTGATTCTGGTAAGGGTTATCGACGCCGGCCAAGCCATACTTCTGGAAGCTGGCGACATCGGAAATGAAGTTAACCAGCGTGGCATAGTCGTAGGTGCCGTTCTGGTTGTAGACGCCGTTAGTGGTGTCGGCGATGTGGTCAAAGCTGGCGCCGAGCTTGATGAGATGAGGACCGCGCACCCAGCTCAGCGTGTCGATGCCGAGAAAGGATTGCTCGTCCGGGTAGCGGGTGCCGACGAGCCGCGCCGGTGAGCCGAGGATGAAGCCGTAGCGGGAGTCGGCCATCATCTCCGGCAGGCGTCCGCTGGAGGTGGCCACGAGCGTGGACTCCAGCGGCGACGGAGTCGAAGAGGTGACGCTGAGGATGTGGCGATTCCACTGGCCTCCGAGGACGTTGAGTAGATTGGCGGTGAAAAATTTCTCATGCTGGACGATGACCCAGCCATCCTTGCGGCGCATGTCGCCAAAGCTGTGTCCACCGTAGGTTTCAATGGTGCTGCCAAGCGCGCCGGAAGGCGAGATGAACTCCGCGAGATTGATCTCCGTGTCCACATGCTGGCGTTCGGTGGGCTGCCAGTCGAGACGGACAAAGCCCTGGAGCTGGTGTGCGGTACGCGGCACCTTGCCAAGCAGTCCGGTGAACTGAGTGAGCCAACTGGAGTAGGCTGCAACTTCCTGCTCGAAGAGCGTGGCTCCGCCGATGCCGAGGCGCGCGCCGAAGATGGCGAGTTCCTGGTTGGCGGGCTGAAGAAAGAAGTTCGCCGGCTCCCTGACGGTGGCCATGGCGGGATCGTTGCGCCACAGGCCGTCGAACGAGGCGAAGCCCCAGAGTGTGCGGCGGATGATCTGCCGTCCGACACCCAGGCCTACAGCTTCGCGACTCCACGGCGGGCTGAAGCTGACAGGCGTGTATTGGACGATGGTAGTGGGCGTGGCAGGAGCGATGAGCGCGATCTGCTGGGTGTATGGGTTGAGCGCGCCCCAGGAACTGTTGCGCAAGTTGAAAAAGAACTGGCCGTGGAGTCCGTTGCGCCCGTGCTGGGTGAAGAGATCGACCGCGCCACCGGCGCCATGCGCCTGATCGGCACCGGCCAGTCCGGTTCGCGCGCTCAGCTTCATCACGGCCGACTCACCGAGCGTCTGTTCGGTGCGGCCCTGATTGTTGCCTCCGCGCTGAAAGCCGACCGGCGTGCGGACGCCATCGACGGTGGTGGAGGCCTGACGCGGGCTGCCGCCAAGCGAGACGGTCTGGTTGGAGGAATCTTCTTCGAGCGAACCGGCGAGGGAGTTGTCCGGTGGCGGCAGGTTGTTGACATTGGCTGCCGGAGTGGTGGCGGCGATGGCGACCCAGTCGTGCTCGCGTGCGGGCATGGCGGTCAACTGCTGGCCGGTAAGAGTGGTGGTCACGGCCGGATCAACGGGATCGAGGCCGTCGTCGTCGGTCTGCACTGCGGTGAGCTGATGGTTGGAGGAGACGATTACGTTGAGCGCGGCCTGGAGCTTTGTGGTGTGTCCGACGATGATCTCGATACCTTCCAGTTCAGCGTGGCCGATCAGATCGACGGCGACCTGCATGCTGTATTCCCCTGGGGCAAGCCCGGAGAGGCGATAGACGCCTTTGCGATTGGTGGTAGCCGTGGCGGTGACGTGATTCGAGGGGCAGTGGAGGACGATGGTCGCGTCGGCCAGCGGATGGCTGTACTGGTTGGTGAGCAGTCCATCGACGGCGCCGGTGCCGCCGGAAGCTACCTGAGCTAGGCAGAGTTCGGCCGGGACGAGCACACAGAAAACCGAGCTGCCGAGAACGCAGACCAGCGCGTGCATGGCGAATCGCAGCGAGCCGGGCATGCCGCATGCCTTAGCGATGCGACCCCATGCACGGACGCGCACCGAGGCGCGGCGATGGTCCATAACTTCCCTGCTCCGTTCAGAACTGTTCCAACGCAGCAGATTCGGGAAAAGCCAGATAGCGAGCTGGTAGCGCGCAACCCTGACGCAAATTGGGACAATATGTGACTGAAGTATAGGTCTTCTTTCGTTAGACTGAAAGAGTCAGGAAGCAGGTTTCGAGCAAATGTTCATCGATGAGGCACGGATTTATGTAAAGGCAGGCGACGGGGGCAATGGGTGCGTTGCCTTTCGACGGGAAAAATTCGTGCCGCGCGGCGGGCCGTCCGGTGGCGACGGCGGGCGGGGCGGCGACGTAGTGATGGAGGCGACACAGCAGCACAATACGCTGATCCATTTCCGCTACAATCCGGAGCACAAGGCCGAACGCGGGCGCCACGGCGAAGGATCGAACTGCACGGGGCGGGACGGCAATTCAATCGTCTTGCAGGTGCCAGTGGGAACGGCGATCTTCGACGAGGAGACTGGCGAGCTGGTGCATGATTTTGCCCGTCCCGGCGAGCGCGCCGTGGTGGCCAAGGGAGGCCGCGGCGGACGCGGCAACCAGCACTTCGCCACTCCGACGCACCAGGCGCCGCGCGAGTCCGAACCGGGGCGACCGGGCGAGGAGCGGCGGTATCGGCTGGAGTTGAAGCTGCTGGCCGATGTGGGACTGGTGGGCTATCCGAACGCTGGGAAATCCACGCTGATCTCGCGGATTTCTGCGGCACGACCCAAGATTGCGAATTATCCGTTCACGACGCTGGAGCCGAACCTGGGCGTGGTGACGATCGGCGAGATGCCTCAGCAGAGCAGCTTTGTGGTGGCCGATATGCCAGGGTTGATCGAGGGTGCGCATCTCGGCTCCGGCCTGGGCATTCAGTTTCTGCGTCACATTGAGCGGACGCGCGTGCTGGCCCACCTGATCGACGTCTCCGATGGGTCGGGAAGGCCGGACCCGATCGAGGATTTCAAAGTGATCTGCGCGGAGCTAGAGAGCTTTGGCCATGGGCTGATGGACAAGCCGATGATCGTGGTGGCAACCAAACTGGACGCGGCCAATCCGGAGAAGCTGAAGAAGCTGGCCACTTCGGCAAAGCGCCGCAAGCTGAATTTTCATGCCATCTCCGCCGTCACCGGCGAAGGAATCGACGAGCTGAAGTATGCGCTGGCCGAGGCGGTGCGCATGGCCATGCCCACTCAGGTGGAGACCGCCGAGTCCCAGGTTCCCGTCTTCTGAGCCGCTTCCCCGGCGCATTCCGCTACAATGAAGCAACGCCTGAGACGCGCGACGATTCTTTCTCCCGGTCCGGCGCATCGGAATCTTATGCTCAATTCACCGCTGCCCGAAGCACTTACCTTTGACGACGTACTGCTGGTGCCTGCCTACTCGGATGTGGTTCCGACACAGGTGAGCACGCAGACGCAGTTGACTGCCAAGATCACGCTGAATACGCCACTTATCTCCGCGGCAATGGACACGGTGACTGAGTCGCGCATGGCCATCGCGATGGCGCAGCAGGGCGGCATTGGCATTGTGCATCGCAACCTGACGATTGCAGAGCAGGCGGGAGAGATCGACAAGGTGAAGCGATCAGAGAGCGGGATGATCGTCGATCCAGTGACCATTGAACCGGACCAGCCGATTGCCGCGGCGCTGGAAGTGATGCGGCGCTACAAGATCTCCGGCGTTCCTGTTACACGTGGCCGACGGCTGGTGGGAATTCTGACCAACCGCGATCTGCGCTTTGAAACACGCTCCGACATCCCGGTCAACGACGTGATGACACGGGAGAATCTGATCACGGTTCCGGTGGGGACGACTCTGGAAGAGGCGGAGCTGATCCTGCACAAGCATCGGGTGGAAAAGCTGCTGGTGGTCAATGACCAGTTTGAGCTGAAGGGGCTGATCACAGTGAAGGATATTCAGAAGAAGCTGAAATATCCGCATGCCTCGAAGGATTCCAAAGGGCGGCTGCGCGTGGGCGGGGCGATCGGCGCGACGGGAGACTATCTGGAGCGTGCAGCGGAGTTGGTGCGCACACGTTGCGACGTGCTGGCGATCGACTCGGCGCATGGTCACTCCTCACGCGTGCTGGAAGCAGTGGCGGCGGTCAAGAAAGCATTTCCGGAGGTCGCGCTGCTTGCAGGCAATGTGGCCACCTACGAAGGAACGCTCGCCCTGATTGACGCCGGAGCCGACGCCGTGAAGGTGGGCTTCGGGCCAGGATCGATCTGCACGACGCGCGTGGTGACTGGCGCGGGCATGCCGCAGATTACGGCAATTGCCGAGGCTTTCCGCGCGGCTCAGGAGCGAGGTATCCCGGTGATTGCCGACGGTGGCATCAAGTACTCGGGCGAGATCACCAAGGCGATTGCGGCGGGGGCGAGCAGCGTGATGATCGGCTCTCTCTTTGCCGGCGTAGATGAAAGCCCGGGCGAGACAATTCTCTACCAGGGACGTTCGTTCAAGAGCTATCGCGGGATGGGTTCTCTGACGGCGATGGCGCTTGGATCGAGCGAGCGCTATTTCCAGGGCAATGGTAGTCAGGATGAAGGCGGCACGGAGAGCGTCGTGCAGCGGGAGCGATCGAGCGAAAACCGCCTGGCCAAGTTTGTTCCCGAAGGGATCGAAGGACGGGTTCCCTATCGCGGGCCGCTGGAAGCGATGGTGCAGCAGCTTGTCGGAGGACTACGCTCCGGCATGGGCTACCTGGGCTGCGCGACGATCGATGAGCTGCAGCAGAATGCGCGCTTCACGCGCATCTCCAGCGCGGGTCTGCGCGAGAGCCATGTGCATGACGTGATCATCACGCGCGAAGCGCCGAACTACCACGTCGAGTAAGGCTGGAGTCGTCTGGCCACCGTGGGATTTCTGCATCCCCGGCGCTGGCCGCGCATCTGTTGAAAAGCAGAAGATTTCACTGTCAGTCAGGCAAGGCTCGCACTGTGCCTGCGTTTTCCCAGGCGCGCTCCGCATCGAGGCTTTATATCTATGGCGACCATAAGTGAGGCGATTCAACCAGCCGCCGAATCGGCTGCGGTGGAGCGGACCGTCCAGAATCCGTCGGTCGATCTGCACGCGCACTGGAAGCCGCGCACGAATCCGTGGCTGATCGCGATGACGGTTGCGCTGGCCGCGTTCATGGAAGTGCTGGACACCTCTATTGCTAATGTGGCCCTGCCGCACATCGCCGGTAATCTAGGCGCGAGCACAGATGAAGGTACGTGGGTGCTGACCAGCTACCTGGTATCGAATGCTATTGTGCTGCCGCTGGGCGGATGGGCCTCGAATCTGATCGGGCGCAAGAACTTTTTCCTGCTCTGCATTACGATTTTCACGGTATCCAGTTTTCTGTGCGGCATCGCGCCCACGCTGCCCATGCTGCTGCTCTTTCGCGTGCTGCAGGGCGCCGGAGGCGGCGGCTTGCAGCCGATGGCGCAGGCTATCATGGCCGACTCCTTCGACGAGAAGCATCGAGGGCAGGCCTTTGCGCTTTACGGTCTGGTGGCCGTACTGGCGCCGTCGATCGGACCAACCCTGGGCGGATGGATCACCGACAGCTATTCGTGGCGCTGGATCTTTTACATCAACATTCCTGTGGGCATTCTGGCCTACGTGCTGGTGGCGCGCATGGTGGACGATCCGCCGTGGATTGTTCCCAACCGCAAGCACCTATTCAACATGGATTTTATGGGGCTGGCGCTTCTGAGTCTGGCCATGGGCGGCATGCAGATCATGCTGGACAAGGGAGAGGAAAACGACTGGTTCTCGTCCGGCTTCATCCGATTTTTTGCCGTGATGTTCGTCGGCGGTCTCGTCGGGCTGATTGTCTGGGAGTTACGGCAGAAGCATCCTCTGATCAACCTGAAGCTCTTCAAATACAAGAATTTTGCCATCAGCTGCTTTTTGATGGCGCTGGTGGGCGGCGTGCTGAACGCCAGCACTGTCCTGCAGCCGCAGATGCTGCAAGGGCTGCTCGGCTACACGGCGACCAACGCCGGCGAGGCGCTGACGGCAGGCGGGTTTGCGCTGGTCCTAGTGATGCCCTTTGCCGGCTGGACTACCAGCAAATATCCTGCGCGGTATATCGCCGCCGTGGGCTTTGTTTTCTTCGCCTTGTCATACTGGTTCACGACCACGCAACTGACGCTGGATATGAGCTTCTACAACGCTTCGCTGCTGCGCGTGGTGCAAATGATGCCAATTCCCTTCTGCTTCATCTCGATTACGACAGCGGCCTATGTCGGGATTCCGCGCGAGCAGAGCAATCAGGTGGCCGGATTGATCAACTTCGTCCGCAACATCGGCGGCAGCATCTTCATCGCCATCACCGGCGCATTCGTCACCAACCAGTCCCTGCATCACCAGGCGTTGCTGCAGGAGAAGATGACAAACCTGCGCATTCCTTATGCGCAGGTAATGGGCGGAACGACCCGTTATCTGGACCAGAGCTTTGGCAAGCACAATGGGGCAACGCCGGCGATGGCCTCGATCTACGGTGAGTTGAATCGACAGGCGGCGATGCAGGCCTACGTCGATGTCTTCAAGATGCTCTTCTGGATGGCTATAGGGATGATTTTTCTGGCGTTTCTGTTGAGCAAGAACAAGCCGGCCGGCGGCAGCAGCGACGTTGCGATGCACTGAGGGCGGCCGCGACGACCTGGCAATCTCCCCGCCTATATCGCCTTTGGTTCGCAGTTAGGAATCTTCGCCACCGGACCACCATCGACGGACTCAATCTACAATTTTCTGGATTTTTTCGTAGCGCAGACCAGTTGGCCGGTACAATGGAAAGAGCGACGATCGCGAAATCGTAAGGAAGCAGGAACATCTCTACATGCCGTCATCAATTTCAAATCCGGTTGCCGGAGGCAGCCTGAACTCTTCCGTAGCCACCCTGGACGAGCGTACAAGTGCTCCGTCAGCAACTTCCCAGCGCGACGACCTGCGCATGGGACGTGAGGTAAACGGCAGCGGCATCAACTGGATTACGGCGATCTTTATCGCAATCTTTCACATCGGCGCGATTGCCGCACTGTTCTGCTTCAGCTGGCAACGGCTGGCCGTGGCGACGATCCTGTGGGTACTGTCCATTAACTTTGGCATCGGCGTCTGCTACCATCGGCTGCTGACGCATCGTGGCTTTCAGACGCCGAAATGGGTGGAGTACCTGCTGACGCTCTGCGCCACGCTGTCGCTGGAAGGCGGACCGATCTTCTGGGTAGCTGTCCATCGGGTCCATCACCAGAACAGCGACCACCCCGGCGATCCGCACACTCCGAAAGAAGGCCCGTGGTGGGCACATATCGGCTGGCTGGTACTGGGACGCAGCATGCACTCGCAGTCTACCTCGCTGGCCCGTTACGTACCGGATCTGGCGCGCGATCGGTTTCACGTCTGGATCAGCAAATATCACTACATGACACTGGTCGTCTGCGGACTGCTGCTGATGGGCGGCGGCACTCTGGTGGATCACAGCCTGATGGGCGGCGTAAAACTGGTTCTCTGGGGCATCTTCCTGCGCGTCACGCTCGGCCTGCACGCCACGTGGCTGGTCAACTCCGCCACGCACATGTGGGGCGGACGTCGTTTTGCGACTCGCGATGACTCGCGCAATAATCTTCTGGTGGCCTTGTTGACGGGCGGCGAAGGCTGGCACAACAACCATCACGCACACCCAGTCTCTGCACGGCACGGATTGACCTGGTATGAGCTGGATCCGAATTTCTGGCTGATCTGGCTGATGAGCAAAGTCGGTCTGGCGCGCAAGATTCAGGTGGCGCGCTACGATAAGGCCAATCCCAAACCGGCCGGAGTGTAATCCGCAGACCGCAAGGACTCCGGCAAATCAGGCAGTATCGCTGAGATAGATTGCCGTGTAATCCAGATAATTGCGCGCATAGTGCAGGATCAGTTCGCGATCCTTGTCGTCGAGCGCACGGCGCATCCGCGCGGGCACGCCCGCCCAGAGCGTTCGCGGCGGCACAACGGTTCCCTCCGGCACAACGGCTCCGGCAGCGATGATCGAGCCTTCTCCGATGCGGCAGTTGTTCAGCACACGTGCACCGATGCCAATCAGCACGGCATCCTCCACCGTGCATCCGTGCACCGTGGCATTGTGGCCGATCGTGACCATATCTCCGACGGTCACCGCGTAGAGGTTGCGTTGGCCGTGCAGCACAGCGCAGTCCTGCACGTTGGAGCCGCTGCCGATGCGGATTGAGTGTACGTCGCCGCGCAACACGGCGTTCATCCAGACACTGGAGCGAGCACCCAGCGCGACATCGCCGATCACCTGCGCCGATGGATCGATGTAACAGCCCTCGGCAATCACCGGCAAACGTCCCTGATAGCTTCGAATCACTTCTGCTCCCGCACGCTACTGCGCGAATCCCGCGTCGCGCTGCTACGCAAAACACGAGTATAACGCCGCCTGAAGAAGTTGCCATGCGAGGAATTCTTCCGTATCCTGAAAGGAGCCGGTTGGGCAGGTAAGGAGGTGGATAGATTATGGCAGAAGTTCGCGTACAAGAAGGCGAACCGCTGGAAAATGCACTGCGCCGCTTCAAGCGCAAGGTGCAGCAGGAAGACATCATCAAGGATGTCAAGCGCCACTCCTATTACCTGAAGCCGGGCGAAAAGCGTCGCGTGAAGGAAGCGCTGGCGCGCAAACGGAACCGCAAGAAGGCTCGCAAAGAACAGGACTGATCTTCCGTCCCTCCGCCAACGAAAACTCTCCTCCGTGAAATAGCGGAGGGGAGTTTTTTGTTGCTTCTCGGCCTCGGTCTCTTCACTCAGTTTGCGTCGATGGCGATATAGACCTGCACCGGCTGGGTCGTTACCAGCGGATCGACGACGAGAACAGTGCGCACTTCTCCACCTACGAGCGGAAGCGCGGCAGAGACATAGATACTGGTGCTGGTGGTCGTCAGAGTGGTTCCTGCTGCGACAATAACCATGTAAAGGGTCGCGGATGGAATGGTGACATAACCGGAGGTCGCGCCGACGGCGAGCGCGGTAATCACGGGCCTGGCCGCAGCGTAATCGGCGGCCGTCGTTCCAGCCAGGAAATAGACATCGATCGGCCCGGTGGACGGAGCCTGGTTGAGGATGCGGAACTCGGAGTGTCCGCTGGGCGCGGGCGTGGACTGATCTTCGAGCAGGTTCGCTTGATAGGTCGCATTGATGTCGGTGATGAGTACGGTGCTGCTCTGGCTGGCCAGCAGGCTGCCGGTAGTAGAGACCAGAGGATTCGTATTCTGCGCGCTGGTGACGGTGATCTTTGCACTGGGCGTGGGAGAAAAGCTGCCGTAAGGAGTGATCTGCCCCTGTCCGAGATTGGTGGCGATGAGCGTTCCGGCGAGGTAGACATTCAGGGCTGGAGCATTGTACGAAGCGTCGATGACGCGCACCAGACTCACGGCCGGATTACCCTGCACATGCTCGCACCCGGCCAGCGCCAGCGCGATGCCGAGACTGGTTGCGGCGATCAGCATCAGCCCGCGCAGGGGAACGCGACAGCGACTCCACCACTGCGGTCTCTGTTGATCTTTCGCTCTCGGCACCCGATCCTCACGAGCTTTCACCGTCTGTGGCAGGTGCCACGGACGCGATGCTGCTTTATTGTAATGCGGCAGCCAGCTTCCGGAATCGGCGAATGAAGAACCAAGACGGATCCCGAACCAGTCTGCGCACGATGCCGCGGCGAAGGCGGCGCAAGCCTGGCCTGCTATCCCGCCGAGAGATAGACAAATCGCGCCAGAAACAGCACGGCCAGAAGATAGACCAGCCAGTCGCTGCGACGAAATCGTCCCGAGGCCAGATGCAGTGCTGCCCAAGCGACGATGCCGAATCCGAGTCCGTTGGCGATGGAGTAGGTGAGCGGGATCATGACCAGCGTGAGAAACGCAGGAACAGAGACCAGCGGATCGGTCCAGTGGATCTGGGTCACCGTAGTCAGCATCATCGAACCAACCAGAATCAGCGCCGGAGCGGTCGCCGCCTGGGGAATGACTCCGACAAACGGAGCCGCCACCAGTGCGACAAGAAAGAGCAATCCGGTAACGATTGCAGTCACGCCGCTGCGACCGCCAGCGGCGACGCCAGCGGTGGACTCGACATAACTGGTCACGGTTGATGTTCCGGTCAGCGATCCTGCCACCGTCGTCAGCGCATCGGCAAAGAGGATTCGATTCAGTCGCGGAATCGAGCGATCCTTCTCGATCAGGCCAGCGCGCTGGGTGACGGCGACGAGCGTTCCCAGGTTGTCAAAGAGGTCCACGAAGAAAAAAACGAAGATAATCTCCATCAGCCCGATGCGCAGTGCCCCACGCACGTCCAGCTTCATCGTTGTCGCGGCCAGGCTGCTCACTCCGCCCGTCGAGGGCGTCCAGTGCGAGAGACCCAGTATCCACCCAAGGACCGTCACCACTAGCACTCCAATCAGGATCGATCCGCGCACACTCCGCGCCTCTAGCGTGACCATCAGCAAAAGCCCCAGCACCGCCAGCACCGCCTGTGGATCGCGTAGATTGCCCAGCCGCACCAGTGTCGCCGGATCGGCAACCACCAGTCCGGCCTTGTTCAGACCGATGAAGGCGATGAAGAGTCCAATGCCGCAGGCCACCGCCGTATAGAGCTCGCGTGGAATCGCATGCAAAATCAACTGGCGAATGCCCAACGCCGTCATCAGCAGAAACAAGACTCCGCTGAGAAAGACTGCGCCCAGCGCCGTCTGCCACGGAATGTGCATCCGCAGGCAGACCGTGAAGGTGAAGTAGGCGTTCAGTCCCATTCCCGGCACCAACGCAAGTGGATAACGCGCCACCACGCCCATCAGGATGGAGCCGAAAGCGGCCGACAGGCAGGTCGCTGCCGTCACCGCGGCGAAGTTCATTCCGGTCTGCGCCAGAATCGCTGGGTTGACGAGGACGATGTAAGCCATGGTCAGGAACGTCGTGGCACCGGCCAGCGTTTCGGTGCGCCAGTTTGTGCCCAACCGCTCAAATTCAAAGTAACGTTCCAGAAAAGCGCGCATGAATAGCCCCAGCAAAACACACCGGCGCGCGAACGCCAAGGAAATTCTGCTCCGGCCGCTCACGCGCGGCCACAATACTCGACAAAGCCCGGCGGCAACCGTAGCATGAAATCTGTCGTGGCAGCACCGCGGCCCGCCGACCTGGCAGAGAGCGCAACCCGATCCTGCGGTCCCTCTTATGCTGTGCCCGCGCCCCGTCTCTGCCCGGCAGACTCATTCACCCCAGCCCGGATGGCGAAACTGGCAGACGCAGCGGACTTAAAATCCGCAGGCCGCAAGGCCGTGGGGGTTCAAGTCCCCCTCCGGGCACCAACAAAATAAAAGACTTATTGAAAATTAGCCTCTCGAAAACGAGAGGCTAAAATTGTTTGGTGGCTGTTTTGATGGCTGTTGTTTATTTCGAGGTCTGCCCCGTGACTGTTTGCCGGACCTGCTTCAATGAGTTGCTCAGTCTCGCGACCATTCCCAATGATCATTATCTACGAGTTGGTTGGAGCACTCTTTCAGTACGTCGGACAGACACTACCCCCCTCCGAATTGCATCACGGACGGCATGATTGCTTTCGCCAACGGGATAAGGGCTAATACCGCAGTCCCTTGGGCCAGCTTAATCATGGTGAACAAACCTTATCGCCGAATGCACCATAAACTTTCCGCATAAACAGAAAGGGGGCAGCAAAATGCTGTCCCCTCATTTCTTACTTTGAACTGTGTCAATGGATCGAAGAGTGCTTCCAGTATCCGTCTTCTGCTCCCTGATTAAAATCGCCCTCATCGTCAATATCGGTTTCGTCATCATTAAAGTCGGCGTAGACATTGGGAGCGGTCTTTCGTCGAGATACGCGCAAGCCCTTGGCATCAAAAGCGAAATCCCACTCTTTGCCGTCGCCCGATAAATCCCTGATGATTTCAGCAGCGCATGCGGCAGTTTCTTTAGAACCTGTCCAGAAACTAGCGAAGGAACCTTGGAAGGAATATGCGGAGAGAGCTTGGGTGGATAGGGTAGGTGCATGTATGTGTCCACGGTGGACAGTTGCATTTCATGACGAGATTCTCTGATTCTGCCGGATCGTCTTGCTGCAGTTGCAGGATGTGGCGTCCCCATAAACGGGGAGGAAATGGGCAAAATTGGATAAGAATGGATATTTTTCTTGACATTGGGTATCATTGGCTAGAAATGGGTGAAAATGGATATGGCTCCAATGAGCGAGATAAAGAACATCCTGATCACGCCGGAGGTACTCAAGCTCATCGCTGACATCGATGAGTTCAAAGGTCGCTGGACGGTCATTGAAACTCTGGCTCCGGAGAGGCTAACCAGCCTCCGCCGCATCGCCACCATTGAGAGCGTGGGGTCGTCCACCCGCATCGAGGGCGCAAAGCTCCGTGATGCCGAGGTGGAGAAGCTGCTATCCGGGCTGCAAACAAAAACCTTCGCCAGTCGTGATGAGCAGGAAGTGGCCGGTTACGCTGACGCTATGGACCTGATTTTCGCGGGCTACGAGGCGATTACCGTCACCGAAAATCACATCAAGCAGCTCCACGGTGTATTGCTCAAATACAGCGCCAAAGATCAGGACCACCGAGGCCACTACAAAAATGTGACAAATCATGTCGAAGCGTTTGCACCTGACGGTAGGAGTCTGGGAGTGGTCTTTGAGACCGCCACGCCATTTGAAACGCCGGGATGGATGAAGTATCTCTTGGATTGGTTCAATCGATCCGTGGAAGAGGAAACCAACCACCCTCTGATCTTGATTGGAACCTTCATCGTCGTATTCCTCGCCATCCATCCGTTCAAGGATGGCAACGGACGACTTTCGCGCGTGCTGACGACGTTGCTTCTGTTGCGCGCCGGGTACAGCTATGTTCCCTACAGTTCGATGGAAAGCGTAATCGAACAGAACAAAGACAGCTACTACCTCGCTTTACGTCGTACGCAGCAAACCATCCGCAGCGAAAAGCAGAACTGGGAACCATGGCTGCTCTTTCTTTTGAAGACTATGGTGAAGCAGAAGGACAACCTGGCCGCAAAGGTGAAAGAAGAGCAGGCGCTGCGGACATCTCTCCCGGCCCTCTCGCGGCAGATTCTTGAGTTGGCAAAAACACGCGGCGAGATCACGGTCAAAGAAATTGAGGATTCGACGGGAGCCAACCGGAATACCATCAAGGTCCACGTAAAGAAGCTGGCAGAGCAGCACTATCTTCTTCAAGTCGGCAGAGGCCGTGGAGCACGCTACACAATTCAGTAGCCCCTTTGAGCGATTTCGCAGTCCCCCCCATTTGTCCGCCCGATGTTTTCTCTCCGCAAGATGGTGAGTGGCGTGAAGCTACCGGTAGTGGCGCAAGGGAATTCCAGAATCGGATCATGGCGGCTGGTTTGTCGGGCGACAGTGATTGATCCGGTATAAACGGAATGCGATCAGACCGCAAAGCGTGCATTGTTCTGGCCGAAGTACTTCGTTGCCCGTTCGGGCAGTTGCTGGGTCTTACGCAGAGCGCCAATGGCAAAACCTGTGAGAGCCATCCTGATTCTTGGCGGAGCGGCCTTGGCTTTCGTCCGTGTCCGATTCCATTGATACAGAATGTGCCGGACACTCCATTCCTTCCTGCGCGCACCAAAGCGCATTTCTTCGGAATCTATCGGGGGTACCAATGCAAAATCGCGGGGAGCGAAATGGACTCTTCGGATTCTGCCATGGGTACCCGAAAGAATCCCTATAGATTCGGCCCATAAATACTGCTACATTGTGTATCTTGGCGCATCCAATGGATATGGAACAAGAGGATGCACGCAAGTTGAGTTCGGCAGCGCAGCATGAGCGCAGGCGACAAGTGATCCGT
>JAKAXU010000081.1 GCA_021816455.1 Acidobacteriota bacterium | reverse complement strand
TTTTGCGTCAACGAACTTGGACAGCACGAATGCCAACCTCAACCGGAAATCAATAGCCAAGGCATGAAAACACCGCACATTTCGCTATCCCAAAAGCCCTCTTCCGGCTAATTTGGACAGCAGTGAGTTCCGCTTTGTCAATTTCTGCTTTCTTCTTCTCCAGCAGTTGCTGTGCCGGCGTTAACTTTTCCGGCGCGCGGTGAATTGCATAATTGATGCTCCAGCGCGAGTTTCCAAAGTCGCAGAAAACGGGATGCAGCAATTCGTCAGGATGCCGGTAGGCGGGTACCTTAAAGCGTTGTTTCTTCGAGATTGCGTCCGTGCCTGCCACATAATCCAGGAGAGGTTGAGCATCTGGTCTGCCATCCGGCTGCCATACGCACTTTGCGCCGGTTAGGGACAACGCCTCAAAAAGCTGAATGTCGCCGAATTTCTCGACAGTATCCTGCAATTCACGCGCAGCTTGAATGCGGGCAGACTCAGCATCCGAAAGAGGTTCGCTACCTTGGTTCTCCGACTTGGGAGGTAAAGCGGCCCATGCTCCAACCACCTGCTTCCAACCGTCCACGGCACTTCTGCGAATACGGTAGGCGTCGCTAGCCCCGCTCTCAGAACTGCGGCGGGCGCAAAAAGCATCGAGCCATGCCAGAGCATCCTTTGGGACGCGGTCAAGCTTGTCTTTTTCGATCTCAAACTTGCTGCGTTTCTCTTCCGCACGCTTGATCCACGAGTGAGCCATGGAAACGCGCCGTGCCGCGTGATCGAGGATTACAGCATATTGCCAATGGCGCGCGGGGCTTTGTCCTGTCCCCACATAACAGATGCCGCACGCCGCTTCAACGTCTTGGAGTATGGCATTCGCATAAGGACGTCTTCCTTTGCCTCCGACTTTCTGTTTTGACTGCAAGGCGTCTTTCTCGCTGGCTTCGCGCAACCGATCGAGGTCTTGTCGCGAGACGGTTTGAAGGGTATTGATCTTCTGAAGAATATTGCGGGTTGCGCTCTTGTAACCGGAACCGCTAATCAGTCCCAGAATTCTTTCGATGTCGCTTATGCCAGGTGAAGGGACCGGAAGTCCATCTGCGAGAATCTTGATTGCCGCTACGCCCGACATGCCTACATCGACACTTCGACACTGGGTTGCCAACACCTCATAGACTTTGGAAAATTGGCTAAAGTCAGCACCCGTGCCGGTTCCAAATCGACTACTGAGCCATTGGCCAGCCTTCTGTGATAAATCTTTGGCCTTTTCCTCCGACGAGTCTTGTGTTGACTCGTTAGTATCAGTTTCCGAATCTCCGTTAATGACACGTGCAACAGTTTCCATTTCGAGATAGCTATGCTTACTAGCAAAGAAGGGCTGGAGAAAGTCCCACAATTCCTCGCGGGTCAGCGACGTACCGATCTTTTTGGCGGCGAGGTCAAATGCCTTGCTGCGGTTCACCCAAACAGCATCTTCTCGAATTGTGGCACTGAGTGAATCTCTGCAATCGTTGGCCCACTCATCTATTAACTCCTTGCACAAACAGCGGCCATGCAATATTTCACGGAGCGCCTCCACTGTCTTCCAATTCTTGCGTTCTCCAGTTGCCATATCCAAATCATGGGAGACGAGATGACTCTCCGGCGCACCATGACGGGATTCGACTGAGAGCCATGACAACGCAAGTACGACACGCCGATTCCTGATTTCCTGTGGCGTCGGATGGCGGGCAGGCTTTTTACCCTTTCCTGGAACATCCGCCTCTGCGAGCATGTGGCATAGGCCACCACGCATTGTCAGGAGCCAATCACCAAAAGTCTTGGCGCCCTTGTTCACGGCTTCATGGGTATGCCAAAGCCGGTTTCGCCATATGCTGTCCTGATTATTCGTACCACTCAAGCGAAGCGTATAGGCGCGTTGGTTTGTTACAGTGGGTTGTTCTTTTCCATTCTGGTACGCCATTTCTTCTCGCCTCGGAGCTGTAATTTCTAGATCACGACTGTGCCACTTTGCGGTTCAGGCAGTGATTGGCCTATCGTCATCGCCATTTCTCTGGAACGACCTTCGTCATCGCCGAGTTCTATGACAAGCGCCTGGTCTTCTTTGAGGTTCATTTCGGTTTCGAGTTCGGATTGCATTCGGACCCGATCAATCTCTTTCAGTACGCAGAAGAATACCGAATACTGCCATGGTTCGCCATAGCCCTTCATCAGTTTGTGCACGCGACGCAGGCGCTTGGGATCCCGAATGTCGTAGCAGATCAGATAGCATCGTCGCACGGGATCGCTCCTCAGCGTGTGACCAAAAAAGACAGTGAAGGCACTTCGCCAAGAAGCCATGCGGCGATCATGCGTGCGTGCAAAACCAGCATCCGGCGGTAACTGAGCCGGTACTTGAATACAGGGTGCGTAATCTCGGTGTCCATGCGTCGTCCCCAAACGCTAAAAAATGCCCGTCGTCCTGCGTCCGTGAGCATGCATCCAGATGCAGTGCGGATGAAATGCCCTTCCGTGAGTTCGCCGCGGTTGAAAGCGGCTACCGCGACGGAGTCGCCGATTAGCGGCCTGAATGGCTCCATCAGGTCAAGCGCAAGGGCCGGACGTCCGGGCCGCGATACATGGAATGCTCCGATTGAAGGTTCCAGGCGTGCCTGTCGAAGAGCGGCGACGCATTCGTGCGTCAGCATCGTGTAGGCCATCGATATGCAGGCGTTGATAGGGTCGGGCGGTGGGCGGCGTTGGCGACCATGTTTGTCGAACTCCGCCCCAACAGTACCTTTGAACATGCCCGAGAAATGCTCGAAGTAGATTGCTGCCGCCTGCCCCTCATGCCCCCTCACTCCGGCCAATGATTCCGCCTGGGATGCTTTTGCCGCTTCTTCGACGAGATCGGAGGAGGCGGATTCAGGCAATTTCTCGTGGTTTCTCTGTAGAAGCGTCCGCTGATTGACGATCTTTGCGGCGACTACAGCGCGCGCAAGTGCGAGCGTAGCTTGCGGGTCGTCAAAGCGCCGTACTTGCGCACGCCTTACTTCGGCGCTGACCGAATCCAATGGATCAATCATTGCGAGCAGCCTCCCTGCCGAGGAGAGAAAGGCCACAGGAATTGATCGATCGGCCAGAACCTGCACTGCCTGAGTGGATATTTGTACGGAGCCGAGCAGCGCCAGCGTTTCCAGATTCGCCAAAGGGACGTCTTTGACCACAATCCCATCCTTATCTGTTATTCGCATGGCTGCTCCACGAACCCCGATTCTCGCTCCTTCTTTTTGAGCCACGAGGTGGATGCCTTCGTCCCGTGGCGGCCATATCTGACGCGGTTTAATTTCTTCCATCCGCTGTTGATTCACCTCATCAGGCAGGCAGATTGGCTGAAGGGAGCAGCGAACGCATCGGGAGTCATTGATCAGAGGCATCGGCCGTGGTCCAGCAGCACATTGTTTCGCCGCCTCTAATGTTGCAAGGGCCTCTGCACGTAATGCATCATCGACGGGAATGGTTAGGCGCAGTTTTTCGCTCGCGTAATAGAAAACAGCATTTGGCACCGTGTATCCGGCTTCTTCGAGCAGGAGCGACTGGAGGCCGACCTGGACGCGATCCGTGGGCCACGGCTCTGGATGAGAAAGCGGGGGCTGTTCAGCTTCACCGGGATCGTCGGGAGGCGGAGCCATAACCTGCCGCTTCGGTCGCCCTTTGCGATATTCGACTGGAATGGCGGTCTGGCCGTTGATCTCTGCAAGATCAAGCGTTGCGGTTAGGCCAAGTGTCTGACTCGTCAGCGCCAGACTGCGTACAACCTTTGGACGCTCATCATCGCCTATGTCGTCTTTGCCGTCTTCGAGCCTGCTGGGCCGGTCCACGCGGCGATGAACATGACTGCCAGCCTCCGTATCCGAGCTTGGCAAAAACGTACCTTCGACGGCCATGTAGTAGAAGAGCCGGGGGCAGTAAGCGTGTTCCGCAACACTTCGCGCCTGCCAAAAACTTTCGTCGGCCATCGCTGTCCCTCGAAATCCAACATACACTTCGACTACATGCCCATTGCCACATATCCGGAAAGGCAGAGCGCCACCTCGAGCTCAGCAGTTACTGTATGCAGCAACCATATTCGTTACGAAAATCAGAGTGTTGGAGAAACGCAGAAATTATAAGGCTTGGACACTATGGAATAGCGGGAAGGGTTCTGATGACGGCATATCTCTCTGGCTATGCAGCTTTCTCCGAGATCATAACCGCCTCAGAAGTTCACAATAGAAACTCCGCTAATCGCCTTCTGACCCACTCCAGGCGCTTCAGTTCGCACTCCCAGATGATTGCTGTGCGCCAGCCCAAGCTCTTCAATTCCGCGATATTTGCTGTGTCTCGAAGACCATTCTGTATGATTTTACTGCGCCAATACTCAGCATTCGCTTTTGGAATCCGCGCGCCACGGACGCAATCATGCCCGTGCCAAAAACATCCATGCACGAAGATCACCCTGCGAAATTTTGGAAATACGAGATCCGGCTTTCCTGGTAGATCTTTGCGGTGCAATCGGTACCTGTAGCCCATGGCGTGAGCTAAGCGGCGAACGACTAGCTCCGGCTTCGTATTCTTTCCCTTGACTGCCCTCATAATCCGGCTGCGAGTCTCGGGGTTTTCCTTCATCTTCGTAGCTCTATCTTCAGACTTGGGTCGGTCTCAAACTCATCGACGATTTCGTTATATCTAGTTACGAGATCCGTTATGGCGGTTCTGCGGCCATCCGCAGCGAACTTAGCAAGCTCATAGAGATTGAGCGCAACGAACTGCTCGATCTCAAAGATGTCGATTCTATCTGCAAGTCCAACGTTGGTCGCCAAGCCCTCAGCGACGCCGAGTCCCCGTTGAACCGTCACCAGAATAGGGCGATGGCCATCGTTGAGGTTTTCGCGGCAGCGCTCAATGACTGCTTCCCCTGGCGATGTGGTGACATGAATAGCGACATCTCCCAGGAAGAAATCTCCCGCGCGCTCGCTGGGTGCATCTGCAGTGGAGAAACTGTTGTGCTGAAGATGTCCCTTGCCTAATGCGCAATCCAATTTGGCTCCGACCAGATGCTGTAACACCGCGCCCGCATAATACATGCCGTGCATCGTCTTCTGGCGCTCTTCAGCCTGTCCAATGACATCCCGCACCACCATGCGCAAACTGCGTGAGGCATCCAGTTTGATCTTGAATGGCTTGCCTGCGAAGAATTCGTGGACGCGGTCAATCCAGAACGCCTCAATCGCGTCGAGATCAACATTCCCTTTTTGATTGAGGACATTGAGAAAGGCGACGTACTCGCGCATATTGTTCAGGCTGCCTCTGGAGGTTCGGCCTCCTTCGGCAGCAAGCAACCGGTCGATGCCATGCCGCTTCAGAATGGATTGCACGGCACCCTTACCCAAGCCGAGAACCTGACCGCCGCCTTCGGTAATAAGAGTCTCTGGGTTCAGCGGCAAGCCCATCGTTTTTGCGTGCTGGGTGACGACCAACGCAACAGAGATGGGGCCTTTTCCGCGAAAGCTCTTTTCTGCGGTAAAGGCCGCGAGCTCCTCTTGATGCGCACGCGCCATTATGCCGCCTGCCTTTTGCGCTTTTTCTCCGAGGCAACAATCGGTTCGAGCAGGCACTCTGCAAGAAATCGGACAACCGGAACAACAACGCCGTCCCCAGCCAGGTGATATGCCTCGTTGTAGTTTTTGGGAAGAATATAGGAGTCCGGCAGACCCATCAATCGCGCTGCCTCGCGTGGCGACAGCAAACGGGAGCGCACTTTCTGGCCTTCTACAATCAAAATCGTCTGTCGGCTGGAGCCTCCAACCGGCGTTCGCAGGCAACCGGAGATATCGTCGAAACGCACTTCAGCGCGCTGCATGCGATCTCCATTCTCATCCGCCCGCGTCCGCCGATAGATTCCGCCAACCACGCGATATCCCAACCGCTTCGCCTGTTCGACTTTTCTAAGATTGAGCGGACTCATCATGGAGATCAGACGTTTCGTTTCTGCCGGTGTGTGCCAAGCGACGCCTTGCGGCTCCTCTTCAATCAAATCCGAAAAGGTGGATCTACGTCGCGGGGGAACCGGCAGTCTCCACCAGAACCACGCATCCTTCACCTTCTGGGGCAGTCTGTCGTAGGCGCGGACAAGGTGCGGCGGATGCCAGATTGAATCCGGTTCTTGCATCGTGAGCAGGCCAGGAACCGTGGCATAGTTTTTCAGGCCAATAATGAAGAGGCGCGGGCGGGACTGCGGCACGAAATGCACGGCATCGATGACCAGTGCGCCAAAACGATAACCACCTTTGACGAGCGCCGCCCCGATGGCCGCAAAATCCTTCCCGTCATGCGACCAGAGCGCGCCGCAAACATTCTCCAGCGCCACAATCTTCGGGGCACGCTGTTCTTCATCTAACGCCATCAAAAGTCGCCAGAAATGCCAGAACGTTCCGGAGCGCTCGCCCTTCAAGCCTGCTCCAGAGCCAGCCAAAGACAAGTCCTGGCAAGGGAAAGATGCCCAGGCCAGATCCGCGCCTTCTGGAATGTCGCCGACGGACAGCGCTGCAACATCACGAACGACCAGTTCTTCCGTTCCCCAATTCGCGGTGTACGCCGTTCCCTTTTTCGCGTCAAAGTCATTCGCAAACCGGCAAGACCAGCGATTTCCGAGACCCGCGCGGGCCATGCCGCCGCCAGCGAAAAATTCATAAAATGCGGGCACGTTACACCCTCCCCTTGAAGAGCGGCCATTTGTCCGATACGTACTGCTCGGCAGCGTCCCGAACAACCCATGCCAGCGATACTTTCTTCTCGCGGGCGATCTGCTCCAAGGTTCGATACAATTCGCGCGGGAAACTGATCGAAGCCCGCACGGACGCGTCCTCGACCAATTCAATCTGCGGTTTCTCGTGAGACTTCCTCGCCGCGTTTCGCATGTCTTCATTACACCACAGTTCACCACCATGGTGAAGCGTTATTTTCGACTCCCAAGATTTACCCTACGTTTTTTGGAGCAGCCGCTGTTGGAAAAACTGGGCAGGCATTCGCAGCCGGTTTCAATTTTGGTGCCGGATCCCCAAATGAAACTTCGCCGTTTTGTTTCAAGGACTTGATTTCAGGCGTGGTCGAGAGATTTGTCGAGTACATCTCGGGTACACAATCTGCTGTTCCCTGCGGTTCTTCGGATTTCTACCAGTACGATCCTGCGCCTGTGGTTGCTTGTGGCTCCGTGTTGAGGACCAACTTTCACGGCGATAGCATGAGTTCGACAATCCTTGGGAATGCCCAATCCTTCCAGACAGATAACGTATCCAGAAATGATGCTTCGAGTACACAGTCGAGTCCATGCTCGTTTACGCAGGCAACGGCTGGGAGATGCGTGGCTGGAATTTGGTCGCGTGGCTTCTGCATCGTGGCCAATTCCTGCCGACCCATGCACAGTAAACGCGATACGTTTTGCGATACGTCGGTTCCTGAGCCTCTACGAACATCCAAGGACTTACGGTGCCATCGGAGTCCTGTATGTGTTTGAAAAGTCAATTACTTGTTGAATGGCATGGAAGAGGTCATCGGTTCGATCCCGATCAGGTCCACCAAAATATCCATAGAAAAATCAATGGTTTACGTCGGCAGGCTTTCCATAGCCCTTCCGGCATTTGGTGTCAATTGGTGTCATTTTTTTCTGATTGCTGGAAGCACCGGCACGGCGCTCAATCTACTGAGTGGTGATGGATGGGTTACTCTTGGCGATTACGCAGTTCGTCATGCATCGAATCAATCATCTGCTTGACGCCGTCAGAAATCACCTGCATGTAAACATCCGTTGTCGTTGGAAGTCGAGAGTGGCGCAGCATGCCCTGAGTGTCCTTGACCGTACCCTTGGTCTGGCTGAGGGTGGCCATGGTCCTTCGGATCACCTGAAATGTTAGTTTCGGAAGATCCAACTTCAAATCCAGCCCCCGCAACCATTTAGCCGATTGGTCAACCCCAGATAACCCCATTTCAGCGGTCGCCGAAATCGCCGGGGTTTTCTGGCGCGGTTGCAAAGCTTTCCCCTGCCTTCACTCCTGCGCCAGGCCGTTGCCCCGTACGCAGAAGAAACTTACTCAGCCGGTGCCGCGCCCGCAACTGATCCTGCTTGGCTGCCTCCCGCGCACGCACCAGGTTCCGCAGCGCCTCCGCACTTGCATCCGGGACCCACACCGCTGTCAACTCGCCCGCGCGATGGCAGCGCGCCAGCTTCACCGCGTCCCGCAGATCCGTCTTCACCCGGTCGCCGGCCTTCACCGGTACCAGCGTCGGAGCGATCACCGCGCATTCCACTCCCAACTCGGTCAACTGCCAGTAAAGAACATATCCCGTTGGACCGGCCTCGTAGCAGGCCCGCAAATCTTCCACCGGCCCCAGCTTCTTCACCAGCTTGCGCACCGACTCCGCACGGTTGGTGATCGTTCCCAGGCTGCGTACCTCGCCGTCTGCCTCGGCTACCGTGACAGCAATCGTCTCGGCATGGACATCCAATCCCAAAAATCGTACCTTTGCTTTCATGACCGGTTCCTCTCCGCTTGTGGCTCTGAACTGTGCTTCTTTTCCAGATTCACAGCTTATTGATCTGGCAACAAAACACTGTCATGCGGCATAGGCGACGATGGGGTCTTTGAAGAAGGCTTTGATTCTTTCTGGATTGTTTTCGATTGCCGACATGTGTTCCGTTGCAGCCTTCTTTAACTT
>JAKAXU010000080.1 GCA_021816455.1 Acidobacteriota bacterium | reverse complement strand
CTCGCAGCAAAGAAGTTCTCGATCAAACCATCACAGAACTGCTTCCCGATATCACCCCGGAAAACGCATCGGCATGGTTCAAACACTGCCTCGAAGGTCTACAGCATTAGGGAAAACGCTCTAGGTGCTGCTCTCATGCCCTTGCAAGCCGCTCCATTCCGAAATAGTAAAGTCTCGCGGCTGCTTCCTTTTCCAGCGCCACAGTCGTCGGGTACTGCAATCTCCAGCCAGCCGACACTACGTTCCATTGAAATCTGCGCCGGAGCCGGTGGTCAGGCACTTGGTCTCGAACGTGCCGGGTTTGAGCACGTCGCGCTCGTCGAGGTCGATCCGCAGGCGCAGGCAACGCTCCGTCTCAACCGCCCGCACTGGAACGTTCCGGAAAACGGCGATATTCGTCAGTTTTCAGGTCGGCCATTCCAAGGCATAGATCTGCTAGCCGGCGGTGTTCCCTGTCCACCTTTTTCAGTTGCTGGCAAGCAGCTCGGAAAGCGCGACGAACGCGATCTTTTCCCGGAGGCGCTTCGCCTCATTGCTGAAATCAAGCCTCGCGCCGTCATGCTGGAGAATGTTCGTGGCCTTTTGGACTCCGTCTTCGACGGTTATCGTGCAGCCATCCTTCGCGAACTCAAGTCCCTTGGGTACACCGCAGAGTGGCGACTGCTCAATGCCAGCGACTTCGGCGTTCCGCAGCTTCGCCCACGTGTTGTCTTTGTCGCACTGAGCGAAGGCATGGCGAGCCGATTCCTCTGGCCGGAACCGCGCTTTGATCCCCCACCCACGGTTGCCGAAACTATTGGGGATCTCATTGCGGAACGAGGGTGGTTGGGTGCTGCGGAGTGGATGAAGACTGCCTGCGATATTGCTCCCACGCTTGTCGGCGGCAGCCGCAAACACGGTGGTCCTGACCTTGGGCCAACCCGCGCACGTGCTGCCTGGGCTGCCCTCGGCGTCGATGGCAAAGGCATCGCCGATCAGTCGCCAGCACCCGATTTCGTCGGTCTGCCGCGGCTCACCATCCCCATGGTTGCGCGTCTTCAGGGGTTTCCCGATTCCTGGGTCTTCAGCGGCAGGAAGACCGCGCAATATCGCCAGATTGGCAATGCCTTTCCCCCGCCGGTGGCTCAGGCAGTTGGTTCTCATATTCATGCTGCGCTCACAGCCGAGGCTTGCAATGCTTCAGGTTTTCGGAGGGCGTAATCCATATGCGCCGCGAAAAATCAGGAGCGCGGGAGCGGCTGCGCAAGCACTTTCTGCTGAACATCGGGCGCGTCATGGATTCCGATGAACTTCGCGCAGCCGCGGGCAACATCAGCGAGTGGGCGCGGCGCGTCCGCGAGCTGCGTACCGAAGAGGGATTTCGAATATTTGACGCATAACGACCGCAGCGATCTCAAGCCAGGTCAGTATTTGCTGGAAACATCCAAACCAGAACCCGCTTTTGCTCGCACCATCTCCAAGGAAACCCGCGCATTCATCCTCGATCGCAACGGATTCACATGCCAGATGTGCGGTGCCGTCGCAGGTGAGATGCATCCCTACGATTCCACTCGCAAAACCCGCCTTCATATCGGTCACATTCTGGACAAAAGCATGGGCGGAACGGACGATCCAGGCAACCTTCATGCCATCTGCTCCGTTTGCAACGAAGGGGCCAGCAACCTGACGCTCACGCGCCCGGATCTCAACAAGCTGCTCACCCAGATTCGCCGTGCGACGGCCGCAGATCAGTTGCAGGCTCTTCGCTGGCTCATTCGTAAATTCCCCAGCCAGGCGGCGGCTTTTTCATCCTCAGAAACGGAACCATCCAGCTTGCCACCCAGCCTGCGAGAATAATTCTTCGCGCCCCCGCAACTTTTATGCGGGGTTTGTCGTCTGACCGGTTGCGACGTGCTTCCTGGCACTCCAAAGCGCGTCCCGATCGGAGAACGACCATGAAGCTTTTGCTCACCGCCTCGGTCATCCTTGCGACGAGCATAGCCTTTGCGCAGGCACCCACGCCGCAGCCGCCTGCATCCGCCCCAACTGCGCCGTTTACCTCCTCCACACTATCCGGCAATCCGCACAGCATTCCGAACCGCAAGGAAAATCAGCAGGATCGCATCGCCAGCGGTGGACGCCTGATTGTGAGCCAGCGCGCCAGTATCAACCAGCGCCAGAACCGTGCAAGCGGCCAGATTTATCGCCAGAAACACAACGCGAGTCGTCAGCGTTCATGATCAGGCCCCGTTTCGCATCCAGGATTGCGGAGAAGATCGACAGCCGCAACCAATACACTTCTGCTTCTCTGTGCGTCTCTGCGGCGACAGGCTCTCGCCGCTTCGCTCCCTGTGCCTTGGCCCATTCGTACTCGACCAAATCCGCTCAGGAGATTTCCCATGTTCGTTGTTTCCACCCGATCTTCGTTCGTCGCCGTACTCTGTGCTTCAGCGCTACTCGCGCTGGCCGGTTGCGGCAGCAGTAACTCCACCACTTCCACAAACCCAGCTAACACTCCGACCGGAGCTTCGTTTGTTACCGGAACCGACGCGCCGATGGCGGCGGTCACTTCGTTCTCGGTGGTCATGAATGGCATCTCCGCGACCGACGCCAACGGCAACTCGGTTCAGCTGCTGAGCGGCACGCCGACGGTGGATTTTGCGCGCTTCAACGGCCTGAATACACTGCTCGACATGAACGATGTTCCCGCTGGCACCTACTCCAGCGTGACCATCTCGCTTGGCAGCGCCACGATCGGTTATCTGAACACGACCTCCGGAACTGCTCCCACCATTGTGACCGAACCGGCCACATTTACCACCTCCACGGTCACGGTTCCGCTGAGTACCCCGCTTGTGATCGCTGCGAGCGGCGCGCCGCTCGGCATCCATCTCGACTTCAAGCTCGCCAAATCCATTCAGGTGGATAGCAACGGACAGATCACCGGAACCGTGAACCCGATCTTTGCCGTCAGCACGGTCACCACAACGGATCCGGAAGCCTACATTGATGAGTTCACCTCTGCGGTTGTTAGCGTGAACACCAGCGCGCAGTCCTTCGTGATCCAGGGTCCGCATGGGCGTCAGTTCACCGTGAACGTGAACGGACAGACCGAGTGGGACGGCAACGCCAGCCTCAGCCAGCTCACTTCGAGCAGTATCGTGCAGATATCCGGCCAACTGGACAAAGTCGACGGCACCATCGACGCCGACGAGGTGGATATCCTGTCGCAGCAGGGCTTTTACGCCAGCGGCCAGGTCACGTACGTCTCACCTGCTTCCGGCCCGGCCACCAGTTTCGATCTCTACGTGCGCGGCCTGCTGCCAACTACGACTGGTCTCAGCCTGGGCCAGATTGCGCAGGTGGACCTGACCGGCAGCGAGAAGTACTCCATCTACTGGATGCACAATTCGATGACGGGTTTCCTGTTCAATCAGAGCCAGTTGCTGGCTGGTCAGACGGTGGCCGTTGGCGGTCCTGCCAGCGGAGCGACCAGCTCGCAGTCGGTCTCTGTCCATCGCATTGTTCTGCGTGACTGGGGTTTCAACGGCACGGTCGTTGCGGGCAGCGAGAACGACTCCAACCGCAGCTTCCAGATCAAGGTCAACGGCTTTGCCGGCCTGCTAATCCCGCAGACGGTCAACGTCTACCTGACCGGTGAGACGGAATTCCGCGAAGGATGGAGCGGGATGAGCGACATCACCGATGGCGTGCAGGTGCGCGTCGTGGGCATCCTGCTCAAAGACCCCGTCTCCGGCCAGACTGTGCTCGTCGGTCACTACGTGGACAATATGAACAACTGACCGCGATCCGCTGGAAGCCCGGAAGAGCGCCGCGTTCGAAGAACGTGGCGCTCTTTTTTGTCTGGCTTTATCGGCCTACCAGCTTGTCGATCTCGCGATGGCTCAGCGCCGCTGCCGGAATCGGCTCCAGCGGGATCGCCGGGCCTTCCCACAGCAGTTGTGGTGTGCCGATGCTGACCGTCTCCAGTGCCTCCAGCCGGATGCGATGTCTGCCGGCGCGCAGCCCGATGGCTCCCTCTGCGTAGCGCATGGCGTTATTCGGGCTTCCGCAGACCTCGGCAAACTGCGGTCCCGTGGCAGCGACTGGCTCGTGATCCACGAAGAGCCGCGCGCCGTCTCGCGCCATCACGGCAAACCGATAGCCGCCATCCGCGGGCACATCGACGAATCCCTCATAGGCCACGGCAAAACGAGTGAATCCTCCGGGGTCGGCACCGGCTAAGGTTGCTGTCACTCCGGCACGCATGGGCACCTGATGATTGAAGTCGGGAAAATCGGGCCACTGTCCGGGATAGATCTGGTAGCTCAGCCCGGGTGCGGTGGGCAGCGCTGTTGGCCCGGTGGTCATGGCCGGGTGCCAGCGCGCGACGACGACAGCTGCCTGCTCGGCCCAATCCTGCTCGACTGGCTGGCGCTTATCCTCCACATGCAGCAGCACGCGAAAGCTGCCTGCTCCGTTTGGTCCACCGTCGAGTTGCGTACCCAGCGCGTCCGGAAAACGATGGCGCACACGCCTGCCGGTCGCCGTCGTGCCGTCGCCAAAGAGCCAGGTGTAGCGCACATGGCGCGGCTGCTTCACGGCCTCAAAGTGCGCCCGCGCGCCGGGGACAAGCACCGGTTCGCGCACAGCGAATCGAGCCTGAACGCCTGCGGCCTGCGCGTAGGATGGCTCTGCGGCACCCTCGGCCACTGCGAGCGGCACGCGGGAGTCGTGATCCACGCGCTGCGGCCCATACTTGACGTTGTCCAGGTGAACGTCATGCACGTCGCCGGAGAGCAGCGAATCGATCAGAGGCGGCTGGCCAAGCGCCCAGATGTTGCGAAAGGTGAAGTCGTGCAGCTCTGGCCGACGCTGCTCCATCTGCACCAGCGAGTACCAGTCGTCGAGGAAGAGATTCTCGAAGGTGAAGTCGCTGTGGTCGCCCGCCGCGCCCTTTGCGCCCCAGTATGTGAAGAGCGCAAATGGCAGCCCGCAGGAACCGATGCCGCCGTGCAGC
Organism: Acidobacteriota bacterium; assembly: GCA_021816455.1. Taxonomy (GTDB): domain Bacteria; phylum Acidobacteriota; class Terriglobia; order Terriglobales; family Acidobacteriaceae; genus Acidicapsa. Next base: position 3,739 of record JAKAXU010000080.1, on the reverse strand, counting down.
ACATCGGAGTCGCGCAAGGTGAAGTGATGCGAACTGTAGCGCTTCTGCGGCCAGCCTGCGCGCACGATGTTCGAGATGCTGGTGGAAAGCTCGGAGTTCTCCACCAGAATGTTGGCCACCTCATGCCCGGGCTTGACCATCGCGGCTTCGTCATAGCCGCCCCAGTTGCCCTGCATGGCCAGCACGTCATCGGAGGAGCGGAAGAACGAATTGCGCACCACCGTGTCGCCGCCGCCGAGCCAATCCATTCCGTCCTGGTTGGCGTTGCCTGGGTTGCCGCCAATCACGCGCAGGTCGTCGTAGACGAAGCCTGTCGAGTCCTTCATCTGGATCGACCAGGTACGGCTGCGCACCAGGCACGTAACGCCGTCAATCTCCACCTGATGCGCATCGAGCGCCCCGATGCAGTGCCAGTCCGGCTTCTGCATCCATCCCTGGTCGTTGTTCGGATCCTGCGGGCCGTCATACAGCACCACGCCGTGGCCCAGCACCTTGACGTTGCTCACCTTCCACAGGTTGATGCTGCCCTGAATCACCGCGCCCGGAGCCAGATACCACGTCTCGCCGCTCTTTGGGTTCAGGCTGCCTACGTGAACGCCTGCCGGAATCAGATGAACGTTGGCTCCGGAAGGCGGCGGAGGCACAGGCGGCGAGGCAAAGACGAAGATCATTCGCGCATGATTCAGGAAGTCGCCCGGACGACTGATGGAGAGCTTTGCAGGATGGTTCAGCCGGAAGCGGATGGTGTCGCCGGTGCGCACGGGCCGAAGCCCCAGCCGCCAAGGCTGGAGATCGACGCCGGCGTCCCAGAAGCCTTTGTCGTGCGCGGTAATCGCCACCTCGACCGGACCGGTCATGGTGAAGCTAAGGTAGTCGTAGCTGGCGGCAGCGTGGGCCAGCGGAGCGGGTCGGCCATTCAGCGTTACCGTGAAATCTTCGGCGAGCAGCAGTCCCGGAACCGGCACCGGCTGCGCGGCTGAAGCCGGATGCGAGCGAGAAAGCAAGCGGGCAAACAGCGGCTGCGACGCTGCCAGCGAGAAGACGGAAAAGCACAGAAGCGCGGGGAGTGAGCACCGGAGACGGAGCGGCTGAGGGATCGACACACTGAGCGGCACAGCAAGAGTGTATCCGGTTCTGCCGACCCGGCGGCAAGTGCGCCGTCAAAGTCGGCAGATCAGCAACTCCCGCTCGTAGATCATCTCCGGCGGCAGATGATCGTGCAGATCCAGGAACAGCTCCTCGTGGTCCATAACCTCGCGCTTCCACTGCGCACGGTCCACCTGCTGGAGCGCGTCAAAGCTGGCGCGGTCAAAGTCCAGTCCCGTCCAGTCCATGTCCTCAAAGCGCGGGGTCCAGCCGATGGGAGACTCCAGGCTCAACGCGCGTCCGCGTACGCGATCGACGATCCACTTGAGCACGCGCATGTTGTCGGCAAATCCTGGCCACAGGAAGCGCCCTTCGGCGTCTTTGCGGAACCAGTTGACGTGGAAGATGCGCGGGGTGGAGCGAAGATTGCGCTGCATCTTGATCCAGTGACGGAAGTAGTCGCCCATGTGATAACCGCAGAAGGGCAGCATGGCCATGGGGTCGCGTCGCACCTTGCCCACAGTTCCCGCAGCGGCAGCCGTCGTCTCTGACCCCATCGTTGCGCCAATGTAGACACCGCTCGACCAGTTGAAGGCCTGGTAGACAAGCGGCAAAGTGCTGGCGCGCCGCCCGCCAAAGACGATGGCTGAGATGGGAACGCCTTCCGGATTCTCCCACTCCGGATCAATCGACGGACACTGGCTGGCCGGAGCCGTAAAGCGTCCATTGGGGTGGGCAGCAGTACGTCCGCTGGCTTTGCCAATCTCCGGCGTCCAGCGCTCGCCGCGCCAGTCCAGACACTCGGCGGGCGGCTGATCGGTCATCCCTTCCCACCACACGCCGCCGTCGGGGGTGAGCGCCACGTTGGTGAAGATTGTGTTGCGCGCCAGCGTGGCCATGGCGTTGGAATTGGTGCGCGCGCTGGTGCCCGGCGCAACGCCGAAGAATCCGGCCTCCGGGTTGATGGCGCGCAGGCGGCCTTCCGCGTCGGGCTTGATCCAGGCGATGTCGTCGCCCACGGTCCACACCTTCCAACCATCAAAGCCTTTGGGTGGAATCAGCATGGACAGATTTGTCTTGCCACAGGCGGAGGGAAATGCGGCTGCGATATAAGTTTTTTCCCCTGTCGGAGACTCCACGCCAACGATGAGCATGTGCTCGGCCATCCAGCCTTCGTCGCGCGCAATGTTGGAGGCGATGCGCAGAGCGAAGCACTTCTTGCCGAGCAGCGCGTTGCCGCCGTAGCCAGAGCCGTAACTCCAGATCTCGCGCGTCTCCGGGAAGTGGACGATGTACTTGGTGTCATTGCAGGGCCAGGGAACGTCCTGCTGGCCGGGCGCCAGAGGAGCGCCGACCGAGTGCATGCAGGGAACGACGCGCTGGATGTCCTTGTCGATCTCGGCAAAGACCGGCTTGCCGATGCGCGCCATGATGCGCATGTTCACGACGACGTACGGCGAGTCGGTAAGCTGGACGCCGATCTGTGACATGGGCGAGCCGACCGGCCCCATTGAGAATGGCAGAACGTACATCGTGCGCCCCTGCATCGAGCCGCGAAAGATCTGCTTCAGCCTGCGTCGCATCACGTACGGGTCTTCCCAGTTGTTGGTCGGTCCTGCAGTGTCTTTGGAAAGCGAGCAGATGAAGGTGCGGTCTTCAACCCGGGCCACGTCATTGGGTGCCGAGCGGGCGGAAAAGCAGCCGGGCCAGAGTTTGGGATTGAGCCGCGTGAAGGTGCCTGCCTGCACCAGTTCTTCGCAGAGGCGATCATATTCCTGCTGCGATCCGTCCACCCAGTGGATGCGCTCCGGCTGGCACAATTCGGCCATCTTTTCCACCCAGCGGATCAGGTGCTTGTTTGTCGTTGGCGGGGTTGTCTTTGCTGCTTTCACGCTTTTCGATCCTTTCCGCGCTCCAAGCGCAACAACCCAGTGTAAGCGCCTCCGATGAGCCAACGCCAGAAAGTCCGGAAACAGAAGCGTCAGATGGGAGAGGATGCCGGTGCGGCAGGCTGCGGAAACTGGCTGCTCAAATTGGCTGGCCGAACTGCGCCTGCGCGGACGATGGAGCCGCTACAATGAAGCAGCGGAGAGACTTCGCCGAGCCGGATCCTTGCCGGTGGATCCGCAGTTCGATCCGGAGATCGCCGTCAGAGCCGGGCAAGGTGTCCCGGTCGTTCGGCACGGCACAAAAAGAGCTGCGGCAGAAAGCCAAAATGCCATAGTAAGGGCCTATAGCTCAATCGGTTAGAGCAGCGAACTCATAATTCGTTGGTTCCAGGTTCAAGTCCTGGTGGGCCCACCAAACTCTGCCGATACACTGTCACGCCGTTCCCGTAAAGACTACGAATGCGCTCCAGATCCGCGGAAACGATGACCTGCATTGCCTTCGCGCACCTCTGCTCTGGCGCTCCACCTGGTTTCGGAACAGATTTTTACAAGAACGAAGGGGCACACGAATGCCATGGTGCCGCAGGTCGCTGCCCGACTTTCACGGTCCGGACATTTCCTGCCGTCTGGACGATCATTAGCCGCGATTTCTCACACGGATCGATTTCATCCGACAGCTCGGTGGTCTGATAGGGCAGAAGGGTGGTCATTCGGTCTCGGAGTAGTCTTCAGTCTGGGTTTGGCGCTTGGGTGGAGGTCTTTTC
>JAKAXU010000002.1 GCA_021816455.1 Acidobacteriota bacterium | reverse complement strand
GAAAAGACCTCCACCCAAGCGCCAAACCCAGACTGAAGACTACTCCGAGACCGAATGACCACCCTTCTGCCCTATCAGACCACCGAGCTGTCGGATGAAATCGATCCGTGTGAGAAATCGCGGTTAGTTCTCAGATCGGCTCTCAGATCTGCTGATTGGAGGCTGTTTGCGCGGCTACAATGAGGTCTTTGGTGGTTGTAGAGCGTTTTCGCTCATCGTCAATACAGACAGGCAATGGTGAGCACCTCTTTCGTCCGTTTCAGCCCACCGTTTTACATAGACCCAATCTCGTAAAACGGTCTGAATGGGGCGCCCTGCTTTGCCGTTGGTTCTCGGTGTGTACGGTCGTGTTCGAAGGTGTTTGAGTTGCCTGTTGCCTATGCTGGCATGCTGCACGGAGCTGGCTGGAGTGGTGTCCGGAGTCGCCATAGGTGAGCAGGCGGTATCGCTTTGTCGCCCTCCAGTTCATCAGGATGTCGGAAGGCAGGCACTGGTCCAGCTTCCGCCACCACGCCACCGGAACCGTCGGGATCGAATCCACGGAGCCTCGCATCGACAAGAACCGGGAGCAACACCTCCAGGCGGAGATTCGCACATACCTCCCATCGCAGATCGCTTGCCCGTCCCGTCATTCCCCTGTACAAGTTGCCCGCAGATGTCCCGTTTCAGTGCACCCGTACACCAAGGTCACATTCCCTTGCGCGTCCTCGTAATCTGGCGCAATCGAGCTTATCCGCTTATCATCGGCACCAGAGGCGAAAACTTCAGCCGCTTTCGCAAAAAACTTCGGGAGGACTCCGATGCCTACTCCCTTTCCCGTCTGCGACACCATGGAAATCAGCCCGCGCTTCCGCAAAACTGTCGAGGAGCGCATCGCGCGGCTGGAACGCGACGCCGCTACCGACGAGCTGAACCTCGTCCATCTCCATCACCCGGACCACCTCCGCCGCCATCGCAAACTCATCGCCATGCAGCGCGCCGAGGCCCTGCGCATGCGGCTGTTTCTGGACCGCGCTCACACTCGCCTGCCGCGCCCGCTGGTCGAGTTGTAGTGCGCGACGCTGGCTCCGCTGATCGGCTCTGGAACGCGGGGCAATAATTCTCTTGACAGCACATTTTTCGCTGCAATCCCTTCTCTTTTCCGGTCGTATTGCACACGCTTTCCTCAGCCCTGCCTGCTGTTAACTTGTTCTTTCCCTGCATTCTGCACTGGTTTTCCCGTCGTTGCACCGTTTCCGCCGCCTCCATTTCGCCCTTTTTTCCCTATTGCGTCGCCGCCCCCATCACCGTACTCTCGGAAAACGTTGCTGCTTCAGTTCGTGCTTCTGCGTTGCGGATTTCTTCGCATCGTCCACTCGGATCCTCGGGATGGCTTGCCGACGCACTTGCCGAAACTGACCCCAACTCAGTTTGCGCATCGCCCCGGCGATGCCTAATCCCGCGTCCCCCGCGCGCACAGGTTATCCCTGTCTCCGCGCAGCAACCGATTGTTTTACGGAAGGAGATTCAGTCCGTTCATGCGTCCCCGAAAGATCATCCTCTGCATCGACTCCAGCGAGCGCGCACTGGCCGTGCGCAGCTTTCTGCTCGAAACCCGCGGCTTCCGTGTCGTCGCCGCTTCCAGCGCTCAGCAGGCCATGGAAATCCTCACTACGCAGCACGTCGATCTTGTTCTGGCTGAGCTGCGCATGCCACATCTCGACGGAGACTCCCTGATCGGCCAGCTCAAGCAACTCATGCCCGAGTTGCCGATGATCCTGACCAGCGACACGGTCCGCACCGGGGAGCGTTCGCATCAGGCCGACGTATTCCTCGGCAAAGGCAACTCATCGCCGGCCGAGCTGATCGAGCGCATTCGCGTCATGAGCGCGCGCAAACGCGGCCCCAGGAAGGCTCAGCAGTCGGCCCCTTCGCCCGCCCAGATGCTGATCCCGGGCATTCCCGTCCAGCAGGCATCCTGACCGCTTGAACTGCTTCGACCTGAGGCCTGGTGGCAACCCCGCCAGGCTCAGGTCACGTTACCATCCGTTGAGGACGCCATGGATTTCTCCGTCATTCTCGATCTCGTCTCCCGCACTGTCGAAGCGACCATCCTCGTCCTGGCCACGCTCTTTCCCATCGTCAATCCCATCGGAAGCGCCGCCGTCTTCCTCTCCATGGTGGACTCGCTCGATAGCGCGTTGCAGAAGCATCTGGTCTCGCGCATTACCTTCTACAGCTTCTGCCTGCTCGTCGTCTCCATGATCGTCGGCGGCAAGATTCTCTCCTTCTTCGGCATCTCGCTTTACGCCGTGCAGATCGGCGGCGGCCTCGTCGTCGCCTCCAGCGGCTGGCAGTTGCTGACCAAGGACGGCCAGAAGGATCGACCGGCCACTCCCAACCCCGACGAAGTCCTCGCCCAGGCATTCTTCCCGTACACCCTGCCGATCACCGTCGGCCCCGGCTCCATCTCGGTGGCCATCGCACTCGGCGCCCATCTGCCTTCGCAGCTTCGCGAACCCAGCTTCTTCTCGCCGATGGTGCTGGTCGCCTCCATCCTCGGCTCGGCGCTGGTCTGCGTCCTCGTCTATATCTACTATCGCTGGGCGCGCAACGCGGCGCAACTGCTCGGCGGCACGGGCACCGTCGTCCTCATGCGCCTCTCTTCCTTCATCCTCTTCTGCATCGGCGTGCAGATTCTGGCCACCGGCCTGCGCAGCTTTCTGCACACCATCCACATGCACTGAAGCGGGTTATACCGCTTCAACTGCGGCACCCTGCGCTGGCTCTTTATCGCCGCTTACGACTCCAGAATCTGCCGAATGACGTCCGCCGCACTGTAGCTGCTCCGGCCCGGCGCAAGGAAGCGCGCAATATCATTGATTCCGTCCCCGGCCGTGATCAGCGGCTGTTCCAATCGTCCGTCCGCGCGCCGCTGCGGATAACCGATGTTGGCCAGCAGCGCATTGCACAGACACTTTCGTCCTTCGGTCTCCGCCGTTTTGCCACCCTTGGCCAGATACGCCGCAACCGGCTCCGCCGAACAGCGATACCCGATCCGGCATGCGCCTTGTCCCTGCGCCGAGAGTTGCTCGTCCGGAATCACGTATGGCTCCCGCAGGAAGCCCAGGTCGCACACCCGTTCACGTGCCTGATACACCTCCGGCTCGGAGAGTGTTTCCTCCACTCGGACCACCTTGAATGGAAACCCCGTCGGCGACGCCAGCGGATCGGTGAAAACCTGCGCCTGATCTGCCAGAACCTGCTCCAGCACTCGCTGTTTCAGCCCGGTATCCAGCCCCGATTCTTCCGCAAACTCGAAAGCCGTCCCCACCTGCACGCCTTCCGCGCCCAGCTCCAGCGCCTCGCGCAACCGCTCCGCGCTTCCATAGTTGCCGGCCAGCCAGAACGGCACACCCAGCGCGCGCAGCCCGGCAAAATCCACCTGATCGCGCTCCCCATAGACCGGCTCGCCCACCTCGGTCAGTTGCAGTTTCCCGCGTGGCGGAGCATTGTGCCCTCCGGCCCGGTGCGTCTCCACCACCAGCCCATCCACCCGTCCATCCGCTCGCCGAAGCATCGTCGTCGCCAGCGTATTCGACGAGACGATCGCCAGAAACCGCGGCCGCTCCAACTCCGGCAACTCCCCCTCCGCAAAGCTTCGCGGGTCGAAACGCATCTGCGTCTCCTGCTCCGCACCCGTAACGCTCAGCTTGTACTCGGTCACCTCGTGCGCCGCCAGCCGATCCAGCACTCCCGGAATATGGAGCGGAATCCCCGCGCCCATCAGCACATATCCGACTCCCGCCAGCATTGCCCCATAGAGGGACGGAAGATGCACCGTCTGTACCTTCTCCAGCAGGTTGATTCCGACGGCGTTCCCGTGACCCATCCGCGCCAGAGCCACTTCCACGAAGTTGCTCACCACGCACAGCTCCACCAGCTTCCGCGCATCCGTCCGTGTATGCATCGGCGTCGCCCGATAGGGCGCGCTGTCCTCCTTCCCGCCGGGTACAAAATACTCCCGCCACACCCGCCGCGCCATCTCCGGAAACGGAAACATCTCCACGCCGCGCCACATCCGTCCATCCGGATCGCCCTCTCCTAGCCGACGCACGAAGATCTGGTCGATGGCCGTGCTGGAGACCACGCCAAGCTGTCCAAGGCGCGAAACTGCCTGTGCCAGCCGCCAATTTGACACGCCGGCACCCATGCCGCCCTGGATGATGCGGGGAAGACTCTTCATTGGGCTATTGTTGCATCTCTCCCTCACATCCGATTGTGACGGCCGACATAGCTCCATGTTCATCCCGCTCACCCACCTTCTCGCCTCCTCACCCTCGCCCGGAATCCGCCTCGGTCCGTATACTTTTTCCATCGGCGCAGCGCGCCCAGGGAGAAATCATGCACTCTCTTCGCCGCACGGCTGTTTTTCTGCTGCTTGCCTTCGGCCTTCGGTGCGCCGCAGCCCAGGTTCTCCAAGTCGGTGACCCGTTTCCACCTGTCACGGCTCACTCTCTCTCCGGCGGCACGCTCACTCTTCCTGACACGCACGCGACCGTGGTCCTTGTCGGCTTCACGCGCGCCTCCGGCGATGACTCCTCGCGCTGGTCTGCCCGGCTTGTGCAGGATTTTCCCACGCTCCCCGCCGCCGACGACCTGATCTTCCTCGACTCCGCGCCCGGCTTTCTGCGCGGCATGATCGCCTCAGCCATCCGCAACGGCATGACGCCTCAGCGGCAGGCACACTCCGCCATCATGGATCGTGACAGCGCGCTCTGGAAGAGCCGCCTCAAAGGCTCTGATCTCAGCCACGCCGTGGTGCTCGTGCTCGACGCAACGGGCCACATCCGCGCGATCCTTTCCGGCCCGGTGACGGACGCTGCCTACGCCCGGCTGCGCTCCGCACTCTCCACCCTGCCGGACGTCATGGCCCGTTCCGCCACGCCCTCCGCCAAACCATAACTTCCGCGGCGGGCCTGGGCATTGCGTTGGCCGGAATCTGGCTGCGCCCTCAAAATGCACCTTCCGCGGCGATCGAAGCCGTCTTCAAGATTCGGAAGCGGGAATCCAGGCATCCAGCGTCACGAAGCGGCGCGTCGCGTTGAAGCGCGCAAGGAGCGCTTCTACGGCGGCGACCGAAGCCGAGCGATCCACATCCAGCGAGTGCTGGCCTCCGTCATGAAGCACCACATTGCTGGCCACTCCACGCGTGTGGTTACGCTCGATCAGCGCGGCCAGGCGCGGCGCCACCTGGTCTACGGTTGTCGCCTTCCAGTCGGCGGCCATCGCGTTCCACAGCACGGGCGTGAGGCCGAGCGAGCGGGCGCAGCGCAGCGTGTAGGGACGGCGCGCGCCGAAGGGCGGACGGAAGAAGCACGCCGGTTCGCCGAGAATTGACTCCAGTTCCTGCTGCGTGCGTGTCAGCTCGGCGTGCGTCCGCCGATTGCCGGTGAAGGCAAAGTTGGGATGGCTCCAGCTATGGTTGGCGATCCGGTGGCCGGCAGCCTGCATCCGACGCACCAGCGGCTTCTGCAGTACGGCGTATTTGCCGAGGAGAAAGAAGGTCGCGCGCGCGTTATGGCGGGCCAGAATCTCCAGCAGCATCGGCGTCCAGCGCGGGTTGGGACCGTCGTCGAAGGTGAGCGCGATCTGCTCGGGTCGAGCCGGTGCGATGAGCGCAGAGCCGTAAAGGCGTGAAGCCGGCCAGTGCGCGGCGAAGAGCGCTCCCCCAACGGCCAGAGCCGAGGCTCCGGAGGCGGCGACAATCCGGGCTGCCTGTTCCGTCCATTCCATGCTGTGAAAAACCAACCCTTTCCGGCGGGCGGCCGCATTGCCATCCTACAACGACGGGCGTACACTCACGAGGGAACAGACCGCATCCTGAAGGAACGGAGCGGCACTGGAGACGCCATGAGCCTGACCAACTTCTCCGCAGGCAATCGCCCTGCTGCAGCCCCATCCGCTGGAGTTCCCAGCGCTTCCACCCTCGCCAAAGTGACCATGTCGGCGCTGGCCCAGATGAAGCGCCAGACCAAGCCCATCACTGCGCTTACTGCCTACGATTACGCCACTTCGCGGCTGGTGGACGAGGCCGGGATCGACGTGATTCTGGTTGGCGATTCGTTGGCCATGGTGGTGATGGGCCAGGACAACACGCTGGCCGTCACTGTAGACGAGATGCTGCACCACACGCGGGCTGTGCGTCGCGCCGTGCGCCGCGCGCTGGTGGTGGCCGACATGCCCTTCGGCAGCTATCACAGCACGATTGCCGAAGGAGTGGCCAACGCCGTGCGCTTCGTGAAGGAAGCCGGCGCCGAGGCGGTCAAGATCGAAGGCCCGCGCGCGGAGCTGGTGGCCGCGCTGTCGTCGGCCGAGATTCCCGTGGTCGGGCATCTGGGACTGACGCCGCAGAGCCTGCTGCGCATGGGCGGCTATCGCGTGCAGGCGAAAACGGCCGACGCAGCCGCGCAACTGCGCGCCGAAGCGCAGGCGCTGGCCGAGGCCGGAGCGGGTGCTCTGGTGCTGGAGGGCGTGCCGCGCGAGGTGGCCGCCGCAATTGCCGCCGAGCTGCCGATTCCGGTGATCGGCATCGGCGCGGGACCGGAGTGCGATGGGCAGATTCTGGTGCTGCACGACATCCTCAACCTGACCTTCGCGCCGCATGCTAAGTTTGTTCGCCAGTACGCCGACGCCGCGGCTCTGATCCGCGCGGCCGTCGAACGCTACCGCGAGGACGTCGAGCAGCGCGCCTTTCCGACCGATGCGGAGAGCTACCATCTGCCCGCTGCCGAAGCCATCGCAGCACCCGCACGGAGCTGACGATGCAGGAGATTCAGACTGCGGCGGAACTACGCGCCTGGTCGCGCTCCACCCGGGCTTCCGGCGCAACAGTCGGACTGGTTCCAACCATGGGCGCGCTGCATGAAGGACATCTCTCGCTGGTGCGCGCGGCCAGGCAGCGCGGCGACCGTGTGGCGACGAGCATCTTCGTTAATCCCACGCAGTTCGGGCCAAACGAGGATTTCGCCCGCTATCCGCGCACCTTTGCAGCCGACTGCGCGCTGCTGGAAGCCGAAGGCGTAGAGGTGGTCTTTGCGCCTGCGGTCGAAGAGATATACCAGCCGGGCGCGTCCACGTTCGTCGAGGTTAAAGGGTTGAGCCAGCGGCTCGACGGAGCTTCGCGTCCGGGGCATTTTCGCGGTGTGGCGACGGTAGTCGCGAAGCTCTTTGCGGCAGCCGAGCCGGAGCGCGCCTACTTTGGTCAGAAGGATGCAGCGCAGGTGGCCGTGCTGCGGCGCATGGTCGCAGATCTGCTGCTGCCGATGGAGCTGGTGGTCTGCCCGATCGTGCGCGAAGCTGACGGACTGGCAATGAGTTCGCGCAACCGCTATTTAAGCGCAGAGGAACGCGCTGAGTCGCTGGCGCTGAGCCGTGCCGTTCGCGCCGGGGAAGCCGCATTCGCCAGAGGGCAACGCTCCGCTGAGTCGATCCGCAGTGCGGCGCGGCACGAGCTGGAGCGCAGCCCGGCGGTGCGCGCGGATTACGTCGCTCTGGTGGACTGGGCGACGCTGCTGCCCGTAGAGACAGCAGCGGCCGGCCACCTGCTGGCCGTCGCCGCGTGGGTGGGCACAACACGACTGATCGACAATTGCATCCTGGGCAACTGAAAGCCGGGCTGCCAGGAACGCGGCTACTGTCCGCTCGTCGGCAGAGCAGCGGCAGGCGCGGCGTTTGGAGTCGCGTTTGGCGCGGCTGGCACAGGCCCGTGCTCCTCGTGTTTGGCCGGAACAAACGGCTCAGGACCAAGATGGCCGCGGTGGCAGGTGCCACAGGTGACGCTTTGGCCGGAGTTCGGCACCATCGAGACATAGTCTGTGTTGATCTTGTCCGTCATCCTGTACATGAGCCGCGCCGTCTTCTTCTCTTCCTTCGAGTCGTCCGCGAAGTTGAGGCGGGGACGTCCGTTCGGCCCCACTTTCTTCGGGTCCACGGCATGGCAGGTACGGCAGCCGGAGCCAAGATCACCCTCCCACTGCTCCATGATTTTGTGCACCTGCTCGCCGGTCAGATCTTTCGGCAGAACCTGGAGATTGGTGGGTGCCGGAAAGCTCCGGTGCTCGGGCGATGCACCCGCAGGCTCAGAAGGCGGGGCAGCGGGATTCTGGACTGCGGGATTCTGGGCGGCGAAGACGGCGCGCGGTGCAACCGGGACAGCGACAACGACGGCAACTGCCGCCACGGCAAGACGAAACGGTAGATTCATGCACAAGGATCCTTCAGGAAGATGACGAACCGAGTTGCTTCAGTTTCACTATAGACGGGACGCCGCGCCGACGAGACTCAACTTCCTCTCGCGAGCGCTTTGGCTTGTCCTGTAAAACTAGGACAGCGCTCCGCAGGCTCACGCTTTGTCGTCGAATCGCGCGGATGCGCCGACGCGTTGCCGCCCAGATTTGGAGTGGGCGTGTGTGTCGAGCGGATGAAGACGGGGGTCGAGTGACGGGAGCAATTCTGCTGATTGTGGCGGCGAGCATTCTGCTGATGTTGTTGCGTCCGCGTGGAATCGCCGAGGTATGGTGGGTGGGCGCAGGCGCGCTGCTGCTGGTGTCGCTTCGGCTGATGCCGCTGCGGCTGGCCCTGCACGCGGTGCGCGAAGGGCTGGATGTCTATCTCTTCCTGACGGGAATGATGCTGCTGTCGGCGCTGGCCGAGCGCGAAGGCGTCTTCGATTGGGTGGCGGCGCGGGCGGTGGTCGGAGCAGGTGGCACGGAAAACGGCGGCGTCTCCGGCGTGAAGCTCTTCACTCTGATCTATCTGGCTGGGATTGCCGTGACGGCGCTGATGTCCAACGATGCGACGGCCGTGGTGCTGACTCCGGCGGTGTTGACGGCGGTACGGCGGGCGCGGGTGAAGCCGCTGCCTTATCTCTATGCGTGCGCAATGGTGGCGAATGCGGCGTCGTTTGCGTTGCCGATCTCGAATCCGGCGAATCTGGTGGTCTTTCGTGGACGGATGCCGACGCTGGGGCACTGGATGGTGGCGTTTGGGGTACCGAGCCTGCTCTCGATTGCGGCAACATACCTAGCGCTGCGAGTGGTCTTCCGGAAGGAGTTGGCACAGGGCGATCTTGTCTCCAGCGAGCATGGCGAGCAACCGGCGGTGCGGCTCAGCGCGAACGGGCGCATGGTTGTTGGTGGGCTGGCGGCCATGATTGCCGCGCTGCTGGTGGCAAGCGCGCGAGGCATCGACCTGGGATGGCCAACCTGTCTGCTGGCGATGGCGGTGACGGTCATGGTGAGCGTGAAGGCGCGCCGATCTCCGCTTCCGCTGCTGCTCCGCGTGAGCTGGAAGACGCTGGGGCTGGTCGCGGCGTTGTTCGTGCTGGTGGACGCAATGATTGGTGTGGGTGCGCTGCGATGGGCTTCGGCAGCTCTGGCACACGCCGAGGTGATGCCAACGGCGGTCGGCGCGCTGGCGGTGAGCTTTGCCATTGGATTGGGCAACAACCTCGTCAACAACCTGCCGCTGGGATTGATTGCCGGAGCAGCGGCGCAGGAGGCGCACCTGAAGATGCTGATGAGCGCGGCGGTGATGCTGGGCATCGACCTGGGATCGAACCTGTCGGTGACCGGCTCGCTGGCGACAATTCTGTGGCTGATTGCGCTGCGGCGCGAAGGGCTGGAGGTGAGTGCGCGCCAGTTCCTGCGGGTGGGCGTCTGGGTGATGCCGGTCGGAATTCTGGCGGCCGTGGCCGGGGTGCTTCTGATGCGCGGACTCGGCGGAATGTGAGCGGGATGACAGCGGTGGAAGCAAATGATATCGTTATCAGCCAACGGAGATTTCCGATGGAGTCATGGCAATGCGCAGAGTTGCAGTATCCCTGTGTGTGGTGCTTGCCCTGGTGAGCGGGGCGCGATTGGCGGCGCAAACAGCGGCGCAGTCAGATGCGCAGATAGAAGGACGCGCGGCGGGTGTAAAGCTGGCCTTTCAGCGGGCTGGGCATCTCCGGCGCGGCATCAACGCCTCCATGTGGTTCGCCCAGTCGACCGGAGACTACTCAGCAGCCCGGACCAACAGCTACATCGATGAGGCCGACATTCAACTGATGGCGAAGCTGGGCTTTGATCACGTGCGGCTCAGCATCGATCCGGCCCCGCTGACACACGCTTCGGTGGGTGCCGACGGGCTGAATGCGGAGTTCCTGGGGCGCGTGGATCGCGCAGTGGACGAGATGATCGCGCAGGGCCTTGCAGTGATTGTGGACGTACATCCGGAGGAGGACTACAAGTTCCGGCTGCGAACGGGCACCGATGGCGTAGCCCGCTTTGAGGCGATGTGGAGCGCGCTGGCGGCGCACTTCCGGACGCGCGACCCGAAGATGATCTTCTTTGAGGTGATGAACGAGCCGGAGGTGGAAGACGATTTCCGCTGGGCCGGAATTGAAGCACAGACCATCGGAGTAATCCGGCAGGCGGCACCGGAGAATACGATTCTGGCGGTAGGAGCGCACTGGGACAGCCTGCAGGATCTGCTCCGGCTGACGCCGTTCTCCGAGGGAAATCTTATCTACAACTTCCACTTTTATGAGCCGTATGAGTTCACGCATCAGGGCGCGGGCTGGTCGACGGGCTGGTGGCGGTATACGCATGGCGTTCCGTATCCGGCCGATGACGCGGATACGTCGGCGATGCAGAGCGTGCTGCAGGAGATTCCGGGCAAGAACGCCGGAGCAGCGGACCGGCTGGAGCTGGAACGATATTTTCTGGACGACTGGAATGCGCGGCATATCCGGCTGCTGCTGGATGCGGCGGCAGCGTGGGGCAATGCGAATGGCGTGCCGGTGGTCTGCGATGAGTTTGGCGCCTTTCGCGATCACTCCGATCCGGCGGCGCGGCAGCGGTGGATTCATGACGTGAGGACGGCGCTCGAAGCCGACGGTATGGGCTGGACGATGTGGGACTATCGCGGGAACTTCGGCGTGGTGACCAAGGCTGAAGGTCAGGCAGCGGTTCCGGACCCACGGGTGGTGCAGGCGCTGGGATTGAAGCAGCCGTAGACTCGCCTCTTTTTAAGTAATTGGCTGAATTGCTTTATTTGCTCCCCTTCCCAAGTCAGCACTATTTTGTATCTGAGTTTTGTACCTGAGTAAAACTATTCTGCCGCCTGAGAGGCCTGCAAGTTGGGAGTCCGAAGAATGAAAAAGTCTGGTTACTGTGAAGATGGTGTGCGGGAAAATGGGAGCCTAAGTTAATCGAAGAACTCCTCATCTACCTTTTTGATATGCAACGTTTCTTCTATCCGGCAACCGATGCTGTGGCGAATCATCAGTCTAGTTAACTGGTCGCCATCGATGAGAACAATTCGCTTGCTGAGCAGTTCTGCAGTTTCCCGAGCAGACTTGGTAAAGGTTGATGCAGTGACGAATAAACCTTTGTTTGCCTTGAAGCGATCTAGGCTGCCAAAAAAATCGCGTATCGCTCCTGGGCCGACAGTGTTGCCGTCAGTATAGCGTTTTGCTTGAACATAGATACGATCCAAGCCAAGTTGATCCTGATCAATCACTCCATCGACTCCGCCATCGCCGGATCCTCCGACAAGCGCTTTGCTTACGTCATTAAACGACCCGCCGTAGCCCATTCCTACCAGAAGTCTCACCACCACACTCTCAAAGAATGCAGGAGAGCCTGATCGGATTCGCTGGATCAATTCATCAGCAAGTGCCAATTCCAACTGCCGATAAGCACCCCGCATAATCTCGTCAGGTGTCTGTTCCGGATGCTGTTGAATTGCTCCATGTGATTCCGTTGCTACCTCTGAAAATTCTTCTGTATTACTTGCTTGTCGAAATAGTTTGAAGTCCGGGAAACGCGTGAGAAAGTTGATATCGATTTTCTCTGGTGGATTTGCCAGTACCCCGCGCCCGATTTCGCTGATGCGGAAATATGCACGCTTCGTCAGCTCTATCAAACCTGCTTTGCCTAAACGACCACCGGCTGAAAGCCGGTGGGTTTGATTGCGACTGAAAGTCGCCTGCTTGCGGCTGAAGCCGCCTGCAAGGCTCCCGGCTGAGAGCCGTCTCAAGGCTCGCTTGGCGCGGTGATTTTGAAGTTCTCCCCAGGGTCTTCCCACTGCTGGCTTTCGATGTACTTCCGAATCGTCTCTTCGTCCACCGCGCCCACGCTCGCACAGAAGTACCCCCGATCCCAAAGATGTTGCCCCCAATAACGCTTCTTCAACTGCGGAAACTCGTCTTGCAGCAACCGGCTCGAACGGCCCTTCATATACTGCACCAGCTTCGCAGGAGCCAACTGCGGCGGTACACTCACCAGCATATGCACATGATCCGGACTTACAGACCCCTGCACGATCACAACTTCCCTGCCTTCGCATATCTGACGCAGCAGATCACGCGTTCGCACCGCGATCTCACCGCGCAGCACCTTGTATCGGTACTTCGTGATCCACACAACATGGTACTTCACGTCCCAAATCGCGTGAGAACTCTTCCGGTACTCCACCATCCTTCCAGTATCAAGCACTGACGCTGAAAGCGTACCGCCTAAAGGCGGTGGGTTTAGACCGGGTGATGGAGACTAAATAGAATTTTGCCCAATGCACTCGGTTTGCAAAAGTAGTTTGTTTCCCTGATGGTAGGAGCTGCATTCGTTCTTGCTGTGTCAGTTTGAACTCATTCGCAAGTTTTTCCACGACATCTGCTATGCGAACTTCACCCTCATTCGCCATTCGCAATACCGGTAACATCAAAGTCTGAAAGTCTGGAATCGACATGGTAGTCCTCGGTGCGAGTTGCAGAATTATTCCTTACTTCCGCCGTTGATGAGATTCAGGACCGTCGAGGCGGGCAGAGTGGCGCGGATGGTGACGCGATTGCGATGGTTGGAAATCTGCGCTGCGGACAAAAGTTGCTGAAGGCCGCGGTTGGCGGGCGTAGGTGCCAGACGCTGGGTGACACCGCGGGCCAGAAGCAGCAGCAGGCTGAGATTGGAGGCCTGGCTGACGGCAACCGGTTCGGAGGGAGCGATCTCCTCGACGCGCAGCCGAAGCGAACCGACCCAGCGCAGACTGGCCAGAAAGGTGGTCTCCGGCGGAAGCGGCAGGGCGAAGCCGAAGACGTGGATAGTTCCGCTTTGGGTGAAGGGAAGTCCGATCTGGCCCATGCCCCAGGCGAAGGACAGCAGCGGAATCTCCGACCAGTGACGGGCCAGCAGCGTGGAGCCGGCGAAGGGCAGAGCCGCAGTGCGGTGACGATCGAGAATCGAGTGAATCTGCTCGGGGGTGGGTGTGTTGGAGACGGCGATGGTGTCGTAGCCGATCTGTGCAACGCGAACGACGCGGCCTTCGCTGAGCAGGCTGTAGATGGTCTGGCCGTCGTAGTTCTCGCGCGCGGCAGCGTGTGCGGTCAGCCAGGCAGCGATGCGGCGGCCATCCAGACGGCCGACCAGAACCATGGAGTAAGCGACCGGGCCGTTGGGACCGCGCGGGTCGGACATGCGATGCAGAGCGATGGCGGCCTGATCGAGGTCGCGCTCCCAGTCAAAGCCGGTTGCATCCAGGAACTGCTGATACTCCGGCGCGTGCGTGACCGGCGCGAGGTGCGGATGAAAGAGAGTGCGCAACGGACGGAGATTGACGTAGAGAATGCCATCGGACTCCGGGAGCAGGCGCGCGGCCTCCGGCGGAGATTTGAAGCGCAGGAAGACGGCGGCCGAGATGAAGACCAGTACTGCGGCGATGATCCAGAGAAGTCTGCGGGTGCGGCGAAGCATGAGGAATCCCCAGAAGATACAGTATCACCGGGAAGGCGAGTGCCCGTGTCGGCTTTGTTCGGTGGAAGATGGCAGATGGTCGCGGAGCGGAGCTTCCATCTCTGGGCGACCGGGGCATGGGTTTTACAGAAGAGTGTCGCGAGATAAACCGATTGATGTACACTTCAGAGGCAAAAAAGGAGAGGCCTCGAATGAATCTGAGATATTTCCGGTGGTGCGCAGGAGCGATGGTGGCGGCAACGCTGACTTCGGCAGGCATTGCGCAGGCTCCGGCGGCGCGCGCGGTGCTGAGCCAGGGCTCGAAGGTGACGGGATTGAGCGGAGCGGATGCTCCGGCCTATCATCTGAAGGCAAATTACACGCTCTATGACATACGCTCCGGCAAGGAGACCGAATCCGGCACGCTGGAGGTGTGGAGCAGCGGAGCGGGCGTGTGGCATCGCCAGTACACCGAGAAGAAGAATACTGCCGGTGAGTGGAGCACTTCGCCGACCGCGCAGGTAGCCACCAAGGGAGCGCGGCTGCCCCTGAATGCGCTGAATATGGAAGTCGCGCAGCCGCTGTTGGACCCGCTGCATCTGGCGGCGCATTATCCGGCCGACCTGGAACTGACCGGGCAGGCAGGAACCTTCAGCGGCGAGGTGCTGAACTGTGTGACGGTGACCTATCCGGAGACGGCGGCCCATGGCATGAATCCGGACCTGCTTTTTCCACGCTATTGCTTTGACGCAAAGAGCGGCGTCCTGCGCTACACGACAACCTCGAAGGTGATGACGGAGTATTCGGAGTTCAAAACCGTTGGCGGCCGACAGGTGGCGACGAAGGTGCAGATCAAGCCCTACAACCGACTGGGGACCGACCTGGAAATCACGACGCTGGAGCCTCTGGCCGCGGGTAGCGACGCCGAGCTGAAGCCAACCGGCAAAACCGTCGCCTTCCCTCTGGCCCATGAGCCGGGCGATCCGCCGCTGGTGCCGGTGCACGTTGCCGAGTGCGAGTATCCGATCGAGGCGAGGAACAACCAGGTGTTTGGCGTGGTTTCAGTGCCCGTGGTGATCGAAAAGGACGGCAAGGTGAAAGGGAACGGCCCGGCAATGGGACCGGGACCCCTGGCGCAGGCAGCCGAAGACTGTGTGACCAATTACCGCTTCCAGCCGTATATGGTGAATGGACAGCCGGTAGAGGTCTCCGACACCATCGAGTACAACTTCGACGGGAAGCCGTATCAGGGGCTGAACGGGACGATTACGATCGCGTCGCAGGCACCTGCGACGAAATAAACGGAACAGGACTACGTAAGAGCAAGGGCAGCGAGGCGGAGTGCTTCGCTGCCCTTGCTCTTTGTGCGCATTGTTGTTTTTGCGAAAGATGTTTGCCCATCGAAGAGCGGGGTTCGCAGGTTGTCTGCGGTGGCTTGGGATGGAGCGTTTTCGCTCACACTGCTTACAGGGAAGACGCTCTGGCACCTCAGAGGTGAATGAATCCTCCACGAATGAGCCAGAGGGAACCAACGCCGACGACAATCCACAGCAGTACCCCTTGCAGCATCGGGCGGATGCCGACCTCGCGCAGCGTCTGGCGATGGATGCCTGTCCCGATCAGGAAAAGCGTGACGGTAAGGCCGAGAACGCCGAGGTGGTTGAGTTGCGCATCGACCGCATGGAGCGCGGGCAGATAGCTGTTGGCGACCGCAGCCAGGCAGAAGAAGAGGATGAACCACGGCCACTGGATCTGTGCGCCGCTCTTGCGCGCAGTGGCGGTAGCGACGGAGACGGGCACGATCCAGAGTGCACGGGCAAGCTTGACGGTGGCGCCCACCGCCAGCGCAATGGCTCCGTACTTGGCGGCCGCACCGACTACGGAGCTTGTGTCGTGGATGGCAAGCGCGGCCCAGAGGCCGAATTGCGTCTGCGAAAGGTGCAGCGCCGAACCGATGGCGGGAAAGATGAGCAAGGCGACGGAGTTGAGCACGAAGACGGTTCCGAGCGAAACAGCCATCGCCTCGTCATCGGCCTGCAGAATGGGCGCGAGCGCGGCGATGG
This sequence comes from Acidobacteriota bacterium, assembly GCA_021816455.1. Lineage (GTDB taxonomy): Bacteria > Acidobacteriota > Terriglobia > Terriglobales > Acidobacteriaceae > Acidicapsa. Next base: position 118,058 of record JAKAXU010000002.1, on the reverse strand, counting down.
CGCTGCCACCGCAGATGGCTGTGCCCGCGGAGATCAGGAACGAAGCGGTTTTTTCCACGCGCAGCAGGTGGCCGAGCAGCCAACCCAGCAGCAGCGCAAAGCTGATGCTGCCAGCCGTGTAAAGAAAACCGGAAGCTCCGACGCGCAGCACCTCCGTGAGGTTCATGCCGAAGCCCAGGCCAACAACCGAAATCTGCAGCAGGAAACGAGCCAGACGGCGCGCATCCAGGTGAAACGGATGCTCGAACGACAAGCCATAGGCCAGCCCGGCGGCCAGTGCGACAGGTGGCGATACCAAGCCGCTGGCAGCCAGAATGAGGCCGACAAAAAAGATGTTCTTTGACATGAGACGAGTGTGCTCGCTGGACAACGGCCGCGTCCAAGCAGTAGTTCTGATGAGGGATTGAGAGAATTTATCGGCGGACGCGCGGGGCAGCTTTGTGCGGAGCGCCAAGCGTTCTCGAAGCTGGCGGACGTGACTTTGGCTGGCCCGACTTGGGCGAACTCGGCTTTGCCGCGGATGGCTCTGACAAATACGGAGCTGTTTTGTCGTTGTTGCTGGCTCTGAAGCGGGCGGCTGCGAAGTGCGCGGCGATAAATCGGCGGAACTCCAGTGCCATGCCCTGAGGCGACGGGCTGACCCGCACGACGGAGCTGAAATCGCGTGTCACAGCAAGGTCGCGGACAGGCACGATGCGGAATTGCTGACCGAGCCGGAGATCGCGCGCAACGGCCCAACGCGAGACGAAGCCGATGCCGAGACCAGCCTCGACGGCGGATTTGATCGCTTCAACCGAATCCAGCTCCATGGCAACGCGCAGCGACCTGAGCTTCACTCCGGCCCGCTCCAGCGCCAGCTCCAGCACACGCCGCGATCCAGAGCCGCGCTCGCGCATCAGCAGCGGAGAATCGGCCAGATCGCTGGCTGCAATCTCAGCACCCTCAGCCCACTCGTGCGCGGCAGGGACGATGAGCACGAGTTCGTCGCGCAGAAACGGCTCCGTGCCCACCTCGCGGTTGCGCGCCGGACCTTCGATGAGGCCGAGCGCGGAGTGACCGTCGAGGACGCTTTGCACGATGTGCTCCGTATTGCCGGTGATGACGCGGAAGCGCGCCTGGGGATGGTCCATGAGAAATCCGCGCAGCAGGCGCGGCAGAAGATACTGGCTGATGGTGGTGGAGACGCCGAGGGTGAGTTCGCCGCCGAAAGAGCCGTCGAGCGCGGCGATTCGCTGCGCGGCCTGATGGAGAATCTCCTGGGAATTCCGCGCACTGTCCAGCAGCAGCTCTCCGGCAGCGGTGAGTGCGATGCGCTGGCCGGAGCGGTCGAACAACGAAACGCCGAGATCGTCTTCGAGTGCCTTGATCTGAAAGGTAACGGCCGGCTGGGTCAGATACAGCTCCTCGGCAGCCTTGCGGAAGCTCAGCTGCGCGGCAACGGCGCGGAAGACGGTCAGGCGAAAGTTTTCGAGCGTGGGCAAGCGAATTGTCCTCAGTGCGACTGCAAGAATTGCGCGGGAATCTCCTGCGCTGACTGCTCCGGCATGGTCAACTCGATGGCGATCTGCGGCTGCGAAACCATCGTGTTGTGCACGACGCACTGGTGGACGGAGCGGTGGAGCGCTTCGCGCTGCTCCGGTGTGAGCGCCACCGGGCATTTGACGCGGATAACGAAATTGCCCAGGCGCGCGGGCGGCTTCAGTTTTTCCGCTGTGACGCTGACCTCCACGCCATTGGGACCTTCCGCGGAAACGAGGTTGCGGGTCTTCAGATACTGCGCAGCGTAAAAGGCTGCGCAGGAGCCGAGCGAGGCCAGCAGCAGCTCTGGTGGCGTCATGGCTAAGTCCTCGCCGCCGTTTTCCTTCGGCTGGTCGGTGAGGATGGTGTGTCCGCGCGTCTCGATGCTGAAGCGTACGCCGTCGAGGTGTCGGGTGATGACTTCCATGGGGTGGTCCTTTCTGAGAGCGGTCGACGTGCATACCGCCTGTTCTGCGCTTCTCCCGGAGAGACTCGCCTCTCGACTACTCTAACTCCAACATTTCCTTTTGCGCGGAAGACATCCGGTACAAGCCCTCTGTGGCCTCTTCGCGAAGCATCCCGCCGTACAACCGTCGTCGAGAGATTCTACCCTGCGGAGCGCAAAGCGAAAGGCCGGGTGGCAAGGACCAGCCAGGAATACTCTCCGATGGCTCCGGCAAAGGATATCCCCCAATCGCTCCCGGCAAGCTGCCTGCGGACCTCCGACAGCGGAATGCGATGTTCGATCGGCGGACCCGGTTGCGTCGCGCCGGATGCGGGAACGTCTGGCGACCAATCCAGAATGACAATCCGACCTTCTGGCCGCAGCAGACGCGCCGCTTCCTTCAGGGTAGCAGAACGATCGTCCACTTCATGCCAGATGTTGGCCAGCAGCACGCGGTCGAAGGCTGCCGATTCCAGTCCCGTTGCTTCTGCTTCGCCGCGTACGCAGTCGATATTCGTAATGCCTGCGGTGAGGATTTTTTCGTTCAGCAGCGCAAGCATCTCCGACGCAACATCGACGGCGGAAACCCGGCCCGAACTGCCCACCGCCTGCGCGATGGGTAAAGCGAAGTAGCCGGTGCCAGCTCCGATGTCTGCCACGGCCATGCCCGGCGTAAGCTCAATCGCCTTCAGGACCGGCTCGATCGGCAGCCAGAGTCTGCGCTCGGGTGCGTCGAGCCGATGCGCTTGAGCGGGGGAGAATCGTCGCGGGTGATCGTGGGCCATCAGCAGCAACCTTTGGAATCGGCCGAGCGTAGGCCGAGCATCTTCAGGATACTCATAGCCGGGCACCAGTTGGTGATTGAGGACTGAAGAAGGTTGAGTCCGACAAAGGCGGTAAACCAGAGCCAGTTTACCGAGAGATAGTGAGCCAGAAGCAGAGATGTCAGAATCAGCGTTCCTGCCAGCATGCGTACAGCGCGTTCGACGGTCATAGCAACTCTCCTGTGGAAGATGGATCGGAGCTCGCCGCTTCCTCCTGGCGGTGAGCAAGGTAGTAGAGGATGGGGATGGTGGGCCACGAGAGGAACGTGGAGGCCACCGCTCCGGCGATCAGCGAGATCGCCAGCCCCTGGAAGATGGGATCGGCAAGGATGACGCTGGCGCCGACAACGACCGCGGCAGCGGTGAGCAGCATGGGCCGGAAACGCGTCGCGCCGGCGTCGATGACGGCCTCGGCCAGCGGCACGCCTTCTGCGCGGCGCAGTTCGATGAAATCAACTAGGATGATCGAGTTGCGGACGATGATGCCCGCTCCGGCGATGAAGCCGATCATCGAGGTTGCGGTGAAGAACGCGCCCAGAATGGCGTGCGCGGGCAGAATGCCGACTAACGTAAGCGGGATGGGCGCCATGATGATCAGCGGAACGAGGAACGACCGGAACCATCCGACGACCAGCACGTAGATGAGCACGAGCACGGCGGCAAAAGCCAGGCCCAGATCGCGGAAGACCTCGATGGTGATCTGCCACTCACCATCCCACTTCATCGCGTAGTGCGTGGTGGTATCCGGCTGCGTGGAGTTATAGCGCGCCAGCGTGTATCCGGCGGGCAGCGTGAGGTGGTCGAGCGCCTTGTTCATGCGCAGAATGGCGTAGACGGGACTCTCTTCCGCTCCGGCAACGTCGCCGGTGACGTAGACGACGCGGCGCAGGTTCTTGTGATAGATGCTCGGCGCAAGCGTCGTGTGCTCCACGGTGACCAACTCGCGCAGACTGACCATGGAGCCATCGGAGGCAGGCAGGTGGATATTCTCAAGCGCCTGCTCGGAGGAGCGATCCGGACGGATGAAGCGCACGACGACAGGAACGTCCTCACGCGAGCGCGGGTCATGCTCCAGACCGGCAGTGACGCCGCCGGTGGCCAGCGCAACAGCCTGTGCCACCTGGGCTACGGCGATGCCATGCTGGGCGGCCTTGACCTGATCGACGTGGATGCGAATCTCCGGCTGCGGATCTTCGACATACCAGTCGGTGTCGACAACGCCGGGCGCCTGCTGAAAAATGGCCTTGATGCGGCGCGCGACATCGATTTGCCCAGCCATGGTGGGGCCGTAAACCTCGGCAACGAGCGTCTGCACAACGGGCGGACCGGGCGGCACTTCGCTCACCTGGACACGCGCGCCATAAGGAGCCGCCGCGGCATCAAGCAGCGGGCGCAGGCGCTTGGCAATGGCGTGACTCTGCTCTTTTCGCTGGTCGACAGGAAGCAGGTTCACCTGAATATCCGCCTGGTTGGCCTGGCGGCGCAGGTAGTAGTGACGCACCAGACCGTTGAAGTTGAACGGTCCGGAGGTTCCGGCGTAAACCTGATAATTCAGCACTCCGGACTGGGTGGCAAGCAGGTTGCCGAGCGTCTGGGCGACCCGCGCGGTCTGCTCCAGCGGCGTGCCGTCGGGCATGTTCACGATCACCTGAAACTCGCTCTTGTTGTCGAAGGGAAGCATCTTGACCCGCACCAGACCGAGCGGCACCAGCAGAACGGAGAGCAGCAACATCGCCAGCACAGCGAGAAAGAAGATCGCACGATTGCTTGCCGAGGCAATCAGCGGCGTCATCACGCGGCGGTAGATACGAGTGCGCCAGTTCTCCCGCTCCGGCTCCAGCAGATGCGCGCCCTCGAGATGCTTTCCGACCAGCCGCAGGGCGGCCCACGGCGAAACGACAAAGGCCACCAGCAGCGAGAAGAGCATCGCCGCAGAGGCTCCGACCGGGATCGGACGCATGTATGGTCCCATCAGGCCGCGCACCATGGCCATGGGCAGCACGGCGGCGATGACGGCGAAGGTGGCAAGAATCGTCGGGTTTCCCACCTCGGCTACGGCTTCAACGGCAACTTCGCTCATCGGGCGGCCGTGATTTGCAGGCAGCCGGAAGTGGCGAACCATGTTTTCGACAACGACGATCGCGTCATCGACCAGGATACCAATGCTGAAGATGAGTGCAAAGAGTGTGACTCGGTTGATCGTGTAACCGAGCAGATAGAAGGTGGCCAGGGTGAGCGCAAGCGTAACCGGAATAGCCAGCAGCACAACGCCGGATTCCCGCCATCCAAGGAAGAGCGCAACCAGAAAAGTGACCGAAAGCGTGGCCAGCAGCAGATGCTCCAGCAACTCGTCGGATTTGGCCTTCGCAGTGTCTCCGTAGTTGCGTGTAGTGGTGATGTGAAGGTCGGCGGGAATCGCCGTACCCTGCATGGCGTGGACGCGGGCCAGGACCGCATTGGCAATGTCGGTGGCGTTAGTGCCTTTGCGCTTGGCCACAGTGAGCGTTACGGCGGGGTACTGCTGCGGAGCCGCTCCGTGCGCCACGGAGAGCGCGGTAGTTCCATAGAGAACATAGTTGGTCGGCTCGGCCGGGCCATCGGCAATGGAGGCCGCAACGTCGCCAAGCAACACCGGCGCGCCGTGGGAGACGCCGACGACCACCTGCTCCGCATCCTCCCGACGCGTGAAGAGATTGCCTACATCCACGCGGATATCACGGTTATTCTCATCGAAGCTGCCTGCCTGAAGGCTGGCATTGGCCGCCTGCAGCCGCTCGACAACGGCCGTCGGCGACAAACCATACGCGGTGAGCTTCGCCGCGTCCAGCCGGATCGACAGCGTGCGCGGCAGACCTCCGATCAGCGTGACCTCGGAGACATCGGTGACCTGCTGGGCGCTGTGCTGCACCTCGGCGGCGATGGCGCGAAGCTGAGCGCCGTCGTAGTGCTCGCCCCAGAAGGTGAATGCGAGGATGGGTACATCATCGATGGAACGCGCCTTCACCAGCGGACGTGTCGCACCAGGAGGCATCTTGTCCAGATTGGCATAGAGCTTGTCATAGACCTTCACCAGTGCGTCTTCCTGATGGGTGCCAACCTGGAAGCGCGCAATGACCAAGCTCTGCCCGGGCATGGAGGTGGAGTAGACGTATTCGACGCCCGAAATCTGGTGAATGAGTGTTTCGATCGGCAGCGTAACGCGCTGCTCGACCTCCTGTGGCGAAGCTCCGGGCATCGCCGTGGAGATATCCAGCATGGGGACCAGAATCTGCGGCTCCTCTTCACGCGGAATCACCAGCACGGCGAAGACGCCAAGTGCAAGCGAGGCCGCGATGAACAACGGCGTCAGTTTCGAGTTGAGGAAGGCGTGGGCAAGACGACCAGCCAGGCCCAGAGCCTTGGAATCATGCTGCTGCAATTTCATGGCCGCACCTCGGTGGTTGCTCCGGCAGCGACTTCGATGCGGCTGCCCGCAAGGTCTCGATCGGCCGGGTTGAGCACCAGCGATTCGCCCGCGCTTACGCCGGAAAGTGCTTCCACCCGATCATCCCCAAAGACCGCGCCGAGCGTAAGGTAACGCAGGCTGGCAAGGCCATTTGCATCCAGCACCCAGGCCGTGGCCAACGAGCCGCGATGCACGACTGCGGCTGCAGGAATGAGGATCGCCGTCCGCTGGCCGACCGGGATGGCCACCGAACCATAGATACCGGAACGCAATCCGCGCGAAGCGGGCAACGCCAGCTTGACGAGAAAGCTGTGCGACGAAGGATCTGCGGCAGGAACCACCTCTGCCACAGTGACCGGAACCGGTTGCAGCTGTCCATCCAGGGTGGCGTCAAGCCGTTGGCCGGGATGAATTGCGGCGATCTGGGATTCATCCACTGAAACCTGAAGCTGGAGCGGACCGGATTGATCGACGATGAGCAGCGGAACGCCGGGCGCGGCAAGCGCGCCGGGATCCACCAGACGCGCAGTCACGAGGCCCGCGAAGGGAGCCTTGACCACAGCGTAGTCGGCCATCGTGGTCGCGCTGGCGGCAGCCGCCTGGGCGGCGGCGAGCTGAGACTTCGCGGCGGAAAGCTGTGCCTGGGCGGCCTCCGCGCGACGGCTGACCTCGTCATACTCCTGCGGGCTGACACTCTTACGTTCGCGCAGCAGGTCATAGCGTTTGAGAGTCGAGGCGGCAAGATCGGCCTGGGCCTGGGCCGCCGCGGCAGCATCGCGCGCACTGGCCACATTGGCATTCATGCGCGACAGATCACTGGCGGCCAGGGTGTTGTCGATCCGGACCAGCGGTTGGCCCGCATGAACTGCGTCTCCGGCGTGGACCAGTACGGCCAGCACGCGACCGGATGTCTGCGCTGAGACCGTGGCGCTCTCCGCCGCTCGTACGCTTCCCACAGCCTGTACCGTGGAAGGAACGGTCTGCAATGTGGCCTGCGCGACAGCCAGACCTGTGATCGTGCGCGGCGCGCTGGACGGAGTGGCAGGAGAACCATGACAACCGCTGAGAAGCGGCGCGAAGAATACCAGCAGCAGAGCCGGAGACAGGATCGAAGAAATGGTCAGGGGGGGCGTGGTCGGTTTCATGGCTGAGCCTCGTGCGAAGAAAGTTTGGAAATCTGCTGCGGAGCGGTTAGGTCCAGCGCGTGTGTGAGCGGGTCCAGCGTGCCCATAGCGAACTGGAGATCGACCCAGGTGAGTGCATTACCGGAGACGGCCTGCCAGTAGGCGTTCTGCGCCTGCCGTTCGGCGTCCTCGACGCGCAGCAGGTCGGTCATCGTGGCCAGGCCTGCATCATAGCGATCACGCAGGATGCGCAGGCTCTCCGTTGCCTGTGCGATCGCGGCGCGAGTCACCTCCAGTTGTCGACTGGCGGTGCGATGCGCGTACCATGCGCGAGTAACCTGCATGCGGATCTCGTCGTCGGCCGACTGGCTGGCGGCCTGTGTGCGCGTAAGGGCGATCTTTGCCGCGGCGAGCTGCTGGCGACGCGCGGCAGGGAAGAGATCCATGTGCACCTGAACGCCAGCCAGCCAGTTGTTGCCACTGTTCCCCGTAAACGCATCCCGATCCTGCTCCCAGGAGCCAAAGGCACCCACAGTGGGACCGAAGGCGGCACGCGCGGCGGTCACGCCGGTACGCGCCGAAGCTAGCTGCTCAATCAGTGCCTGGCGGTCCTTGCGCGCATGAAGTGCCTGCGAGATAGCCTCCGGCAAAGCAGGCGGTGTATAAGTGTTCTCAGCGAGCGGCAAGAGATTTCGCTCGGACTCCGGCACTGGCTTGCCGATGGCCTGTTCCAGTTGCGCCCAGGCCGTAGCCAGCGCACCTTCGGCTGCAATCTGCTCCTCTTTGCGCGCGGCAAGCGCGGTTGCCGCGCTCAGCGCATCGGCGGTGACGGTGGTTCCCGCCTCCACCCGCGATTGGCTGGCGTCGAAAAGAGCTTGCGCGGTCTGCACCTGTTTGGCGGTCAATTGCTCCTGACGCTGCGCCAGCAGAACGCCGAGATACGCGCCCGCCACCTGCCAGGCAAGCTGTTGGTCGGCGCGCGTTGCGATGGCCACAGCGGCCCGCGCCGCGTGATCGGCACTGCGCATTCCCAGCTCCGTCTGGAAGGAATCGAAGGCCAGCCAGTTGCCACTGAAGCGTGTGGCAAAGTTGTTCAGCGGCAGTGGGCGATTCAGGCTGTTCAGCGCGAAATCCGCCGTGGTGAAGCGCTGCTGACGCAGCAACGAGCCGAAGACATAGACCGGATCGTTGCCGCGCGTGATCGTTTCGTCGAAACCGAGTGTCGGCAGCAGGGGCAGCCGCGCGCTCTGCGCAGCCACTCGTGCCGCAGCCACGTCGGAGGCGGCGATCCTGCGCTCCGGGCTGTGGTCGAGGGCCATCTCAACCGCCTCACTCAGCGTGAGCGGTGCTGGCGATTGCGCCGACAGTGTGGGCAATCCGGCCAGCGCCAGAATAAGTGGAATCAGGGTTCGCGTTCGCACGGGGAAAGTTCCTCATTGGCGGCGCTCAGGGGAGTGCCGTCACTGGAGTAAATCCACAGGACACCGGGATCGTTACAGCAATGTGCAATTTTTGTGCGGTTTTTCGGAAATTCGTCTCAGGCCGCCGAAGAACCGGTCAGGCGAAGATACTCGCGAGAGAGCTGGGCGTGCAGCGCGGCATGGACTTCGGGATCGCAGGGGGATTCGCCGCTGAGATCGAGACTACGGCAGCGCTCCATCGCCTGGCGCAGATCGCGCAGGAAAAGAACGCAGTTAGGGCAGTGCTCGATGTGGCGGCTAATCCGCTCACAGTCCGGACGCGGCAATCGGTCGTCGAGAAACTCCGAGAGCTTGGCGAAGATCTCCCGGCAAGCGGCGGAACGGGCGGAGACCGCACCCACAGCCGGGCCACTGCCCGAACCGGTCGATCGCTTTCCTTTCTTCGCCGCGGCACGCCCCGGTTGTGCTCCACGCCGGGACTTCTGCTGGCCGACTCCGGATATGCTCCTGTCGAGCAGTACGGCCATCGCCTTGCGTACCGCCAGCCGCGCACGATGCAGACGGACGCGAACGGTTCCGGGTTTCAGATCAAGCACTTGCGCAATCTGCGCGACGTCGAGATCCTCCATGTCGTGCAGGACCAGCACCATCCGGTACTGTGGCGGGATGGAAAGCACGGCACGATGGACGAGTTGCTGCTGCTGGCTGTGGATGGCTGCCTCTTCCGGCGAGGGATCCGACGTCGCGGATCCGAAGCGCGTAGCAAGCGCTGCCAGTTCCTCTTCACTGGGTATCAGCTCGTCAAGCGAGAGCGTGGGTCCGGAGGCACCCGCGGGTTTACGCCGCATACGCCAGCAGCGGTTCCGCGTCACGGTGTAAAGCCACACGGCTAGCGCCTGCGCGTCGACAAGCCGCACCAGATGCGGCGCCGAGCGCATCAGCACCTCCTGCATCGTATCCTCGGCGTCCTCCGGATGGCCGCATATCTTCATGCTGAAGCGGAAGACCGTGCGCTGCAGCAGCGCAATCGCTTCGGCGACGCTCTCCGGCGTATTTTCGCGCAACCGCGCGGCGGCTTGTTCAAGTTCGGGACGCATGTGAGACCGCGGGAGACGGCTGTGGCAAGTATATCGGCACCGGAGATGCACCGGGCAAGCGACGAGTGGCAAGCTGCAAAAACCATCCGCCGCAGCCTTGGACAGGCTGCGGCGGATGGGGTGGGCTGCCTCAGCCCAGGACTACGGTTGCACGCCGATCTGGTAGCGGATCGCGGCCAGGTCGGACTCATAGCTGAAGCGCGCATTGGTGTCCTGGATGGCGGCCTGCGTCTGCTGATACTCGGCCTGGCTCAGCTCGACGATGGAGCTGAGGCCAAGGTTGTAACGCGTCTGCGCGAGGTCGAGAGCCATGTTTGCTTCCTTCAGCAACTCGGCGGTGACGACCATCTTCTGGCGTGCTGTATTGGCGTTGAGCCAGGCGGACTTGACGTCGCGCTGAATCCGCTCGACCAGGTTGCGCGTGCGCTCATCGGAAGCACGCGCCTGCAGGCGTGCCTGAGCCGTCTGCGCGGTGAACAGGAAGCCATTGAAGACGGGAATCTGGACGTTGACGCCCGCTGCGCCGTACCAGTCCGGGTTGTAATACTGGCTGCTGCCGGCCGGCGTGGCGCCGAGGATGCCAAGAGCTGAGACTGTGGGCAGAAGCTGGTCGCGCTCGGCTTTGCTGAACTTCACGTCGGCCTGATGGGTGAAGTTATAAGCCTGCAGGTCGGGTCGCTGCTGCATCGCCTGCTGCAACAGCGGATCGGGCGTAAGCGCGATCTCCGGAAGCGGGTCGCTTTCATCGATGAGCTTGTAGTTGTTCGAGGTTGGCAGGCCGAGGATACGGTTCAACTGGGCCATCGCGACATCGGCCAGATTGTTGGCGTCCAGCAGGAAGAGTTTGGCCTGCGACAAGTTCACCTCGGCAAAGCTCAGGTCGAGGTCCGAACGGAGTTTGGCCGCCGTCAGAGCGGCTATCTGGTCCCGAACCGCCTGACGCGCAGCCAGATTCTGCTTCGCAACCCGAACCGTTGCCTGCGCCTCCAGCGTGTTGTAGAACGCCACGTCGGTGGTCAGCACGATCTCATCCAGAGTGGCGATGGAGTTGGCCGAGGCAGCTTTTGCCTGGAGTGCGGAGGTCGCCACCAGGTTGTTTGTATGGCCGAAATCGTAGATCAACTGCGTCAGCTCGACGCCGACGCCCATGTGGTTGAGCATGCGCGAGGAGTCCAGCGTACCGGAAGAGATGCGGGACGCCTGCTCGGCCCCCACGCCGGTTGCGTTGATGGCTAGCGTGGGCAACAGAGCCGAACGGGTCTCGCGGACGACCTGATTCTGGGCCAACGCAAGCAGTTTGTACTGGCTGATGTGCGGGTTGTTCCGGATGGCAAGCTGCTCGGCCTCTTTGCGTGTCAGCGTCTTGCCACCCGGTCCGTTCACCTGCGAGGCTCGCTTCTCGGCGTCGGCATCGAAGGCATTCGCCACCTGCGCGGCTTGGTTCTGCGCATCCATCAGGGCCTGCCCGACAGGTTTGGCATCCGGCGCGGGCGGCAGAGACGGCTGGGGAGTACCCGTGGTTTGCTGTCCCAGCAGAGTTGTTTGCAGGGCAGGCTGCAGAACCAGCGCGGCAGCGAGCAGAAAGGAAAGGGGCTTAGTCATGAGATGCCTCCGTGCCGCTGGCTGCGGCGGCTGCCGCTTCAAGGGCTTCCTCTTTGCGGTGCATCAGGTAGTAGGCCGAAGGTACCAGAAAGACGGTGACGGTTCCAGAAACGGTGAGTCCGCCCAGAATGGCGCGGGCCAGCGGAGCATACTGTTCGCTGCCCGGCTCCAGTGCCAGAGCCATGGGAATCAGGCCCAGAACGGTGGCCATCGTTGTCATCAGAATCGGACGCAGACGCACTTTGCAGGCCTCGGCAAGGGCGATCTTCAGCGGATGACCCAGCCCACGCAGCGTGCCCACGAACTCAACGATCAGAATGCTGTCCGAGACCACGATGCCGGTCATCATGATGACGCCCATCAGCGACATCACGTTCAGGGTGGTGTGCGTGAGCAACAGGAAGAGGATCACGCCCGACATGCCTGGCGGAATCGCCAGCAGAATGATGAACGGATCCGAGAAGGAGGCGAACTGCGCCATCAGGATGAGGTAGACGAGCACAATGGCCAGCACCAGTCCGATGGCGAAGCTGCCGAAGACCTCCTGCATATCCGTCACCGCTCCAGACACCTGAACGGTGACGCCGCGCGGAGTCGGCATGCTGGCCAGAATCTTATGTACCTGGTTGTTGATGGTCGTCAGGTTTTCGCTCTTCGGCTGGATGTAGACATCGTAGCTGCGACGAAGCTGATAATGATCGACCTCGGTCGGCGTATCAATGGGCACGATCTTGGCGATCGACTCCAGCGGCGCGTAGCTCTTGTTGTCGCGGGCGCGCAAAGGAATTTCCTTGAAGTCGGTCATCGTTTTGATCTGGTTGTTCGGGTACTGGACGCTCAGGAAGTAGTTGTTCCCCGTCTTGGGATCGACCCAGAAAGTGGGAGCAATCTGCGAGTCCGAGGTGAGGGCCGTGATGACGTTGTCCACCGCATCCTCGACGGAGATGTTTTGCAAACCCGCCTGCTCGCGGTTGATGTCCAGCCGCAGACCGGGATAACTGAGATCCTGCGGAATCAGTACGTCGTTGACCGTGTCCAGCTTACGTACTCGCGCCGCTACCCGCGTCGCGTATTGGAAGCCGGATTCAAGGTCGCCGCTGCCGACGCGAACGTCGATCGGAGCCGGTTTGCCCTGGTTGACGACAGAGTCCACCAGGCCGCCGGTCTGGAAGTAGACGCCGATCTCCGGGAAGTCGCGATGGAATCTCTGGCGAACCCGTTGCATGTAAACAAAACTGCTGATCTTGTGGTCTTCCTTCAGGCTGACCTGAATGAAACCGGTGTGCATCGCCGAGTTCGAGGTGTAGATGGAGGACAGATCAGGCGTGACGCCAATGTTGGTCACGATCATGTTCATGTCCTCTTTACTGACGATGTGGCGGATATCGTTCTCCATCATCGCGGCATACTCGTCGGTGACTTCAATGCGGGTGCCCGGAGGAGCCTTGAAGTTGATGACGAACTGTCCGGGGTCGGTGCGCGGAAAGAACGCTTTGCCCAGCACCGGAAAGAGTCCGAAGCTGACCACGACGAAGGTGGAGAAGGCAAGCACAACCAGCACGGGACGGTCGAGACAGACCACAATCGCCTTGTCGTAGGCATGCTGCAGGCGATCGAACTGCGCGTTGAACCCCCGGACGATGCGCTGGAAGAGACTGATCTTCTGCGCGCCGTGAGAGGCTCCGTGCCCGGCTCCGTGCGCGGTGCCATGAGACGCGACATGTTCGGCTTCGGCAAGGTTCTCCTCAGCCTCTTCAGCGTTGTGCGCATGATGGCCGACGTTCTTGATGAACGTAGCGCAGAACAGCGGCACCACAGTCATCGCCACCACGTAAGAAGACAGCAGCGCGAGCACCACGGCCAGTGCCAGCGCCGTGAACAGGTATTTGCTGACGCCGACCAGCAGAATAACCGGGAAGAAGACGATGCTGGTGCTGGCCGTGGCGGCCAGTACGGCAAGTTGCACTTCCTTACCGCCGTTCACTGCGGCGTCGCGGGGATTTTCCCCCAGTTCCATGTGGCGGAAGATGTTTTCCAGCACCACAACCGAGTTGTCAATCAGTCGCGAGAGAGCCAGCGCGATGCCGCCCAGCACCATCGTGTTGATAGTACTGCCGCCCAGATTGAGTGCGATGAAGGCCGTCAGTGCCGAGATCGGGATCGAGAGCATCACCGAAATCGTAGCCCGGAAGTTGCCCAGGAAGAGCAGGATCATGATGGCCGTAAGAACCAGCCCGATGGTGCCCTCGTTGATGACGTTCTTGACGGCGATCTTGACGAAGACTGACTGGTCGAATACGACCGCGGTCCTCAACTGCTCCGGCACGTCGAGCAGATGCTTGATGGCCTCGCGGATGCCGTTGACGATGGAGATGGTGTTGGAATCGCCACCCTGCTTGAGAATCGGAATGTAGACGGAGTGCTGGCCGTCGACGCGGACGATGTTGTACTGCAGCGCGCCGGAGTCCTCCGCCCTGCCGATATCGCGCACGCGCACCACCGACTTGACCGTGGGCGAGACATCGCTTTTCACCGGCATGTCGTTCATGCGCTCCACGATGTCTTCCTGGCTGTTGGCGTAGATGTTGTAGTCGAGCGTGCCGATACGGACGTCGCCGGCGGGCAGGATGAGGTTGGTGGCGTTGATCGCGTTGACCACATCCATCACCGACATCTCATGGGCTTCCAGCTTCAGCGGATCGACATAGATCTGAATCTGGCGATAGGTGCCGCCGTAAGGTTGCGGCACGGAAGCGCCGGGCACATTGGCCACCTGGTTGCGGACCTCAAACTGCGCGAGATCCTTGAGCTGTACCTCGTTCAATCCTTTGCCTTCCAGCGTAATCAGACAGACGGGAAGGTTCGACGCATCGAAGGGAAGAACGACCGGCGGCAGTGTTCCGGGAGGCAGGCGACGCAGATCGGCCAGCGCCAGGCCGGAGATGCTGCTCACCGCCGCGTTCGGATCGGTGCCGGGCTGAAAGTAGACCTTGATGAGGCTGACGCCGGTCAGTGAGCGCGACTCGATGTGCTCAATATTGCTGCCAAGGGTGAAAAATCGCTCGTAGGTGTCGGTGATGTCGGCCTCAATCTGCTCCGGCGGCATGCCTGAGTAGAACGTGGCCACCACGACGACCGGAATATTGATCTCCGGAAAGAGATCGACCGGCATCCTGGCGACCGTGGTGATGCCCACCACCACGATCATCAAACAGAACATCAGGATGAAGAACGGGTAACGAATGGCAAACGAGGACATTTAGTTGCCTTCCTCCTGCGCCGTGGTCGGGATAAAGGCGGGATGAGGATCGATCAAATCGCCTTCACGATAGCTGTCCTGGCCGGCAGCAATGACCTTTTCGCCAGGCTTCAGTCCGCCATCGATGATCTCCGTCTTGTTCGGCGTCTGGATGCCCAGATGCACAATGCGTTTCTCGACGTGGTTGGTCGCATCCAGAACAAGAATGTAATAGCTGTTGCCGGAGGTGACGACGGCCTGTGCGGGAATGAAGATCGCGTCGTGTTTGGTGTGCAGATAGAAGGTGGTTTCGGCGTACATGCCCGGCGTGAGCGTCAGCTTCGGATTCGGCACGTCCACTTCGGTGAGCATGGTGCGCGTCGACGGGTCCAGCGCGCGCGTGAAGCGGATGATCTTGCCGGGGAAGACCTTGCCGGTCGCATCCACATGCACGTCCACCTTGCCGCCGATATCAATGTAGGGCACATCGGACTCGGGCACCGGCATGCGCAATCGGAGCAGGTCGCTCTGGGCCACCTTCACCACCGGCATCGACTCCGTATTCGCGCTGGTTCCGTTCGAGTTGGTTCCGGCCGGCACCAGCGCGCCGGTGTCGGCATAGCGGAAGGTGACCACGCCGTTGTAGGGCGAGACGATGTCGGTGTAGGAGTAGAGCGCAGCAACGCGGTCCTGATTTGATCGGGCCTGGCTCAACTGCTGCTCGGCAGCTTCATAGGCGGCCTTGGCCACGTCGATCTTAGCCGCCGCTTCCAGGTCGCGCGCCTGGTAGTCGTCAATCTCCTGCTGCGCGATCAATCCGGGACGCTCCTTGGCGGCCTCGGCCAGGCGGGTATAGTTCAGGTGAATCGCCCGATACGCCGCATCCGAATGCGCAACTTCTTCTTTCTCGCGGATCACCTCCGCCTGCGCGTGCTGTACCGCCGCTTTGGTCTCCGCCAACTGGTCGCGCAACTCCGGCACTTCCAGCTTGGCCATCACCTCGTTGGTGTGCACAATGTCGCCGATATCCACCTTGATCCAGCGGACGTAGCCGGCAATCTTGGCATGCACATCCACGTTCTGATAGGGAATGAACTGACCGGCGACCTGAAGCTGCGCCGTCAGGTCGCCCTGCTGTGCGACGGCGACCGGCGCCGGAAGAGCTTTCTCCGACCCCTCGGCGGGTTTGCGGCTGCGAATGACCACCACGACCACGATCGCCACTACGATGAGCAGCACAATCCAGAAAGAACGCTTGCGAAACACGTGTCCACCTTTCAAAAGCGGGAGTCAAATCTATCGGAGCAGGGTAAGCCGGGTGCGGTAGCCGCCTGCCACCACGGCCGCAGAATCGGCATCTGCTGGAACGTTAGGCAAGCGGCGCAGGCGGCGGGCGCGAGAACCATAGACGATGCGAGACGATGGCGCGGCCCGGTAGCGGCCCAGAGGCCGTCAGACGGCCAACTGCGGTTTCGGAATCGAAGGCCGGGTGAGCCACAGGGAACGGGGACGGACCCTTGGCGAGAGAGACAGGCGCAATCGAATTGCTCCCTGGCGTAGCGCCACGCTCCAGGCAGGCGCGATGCGCCAACAGCAGGGCCGGAGGGATCGCCTGCTGGGTAACGCTGCGCGCCGAATAAAGCGACGCACGATAGCCAACGCCCCAGGCCACCACGGCAATCGCCAGCAACACAGCGAAGGCTCGCGGCGCGCGCACATCTCCTGCTCCACTTCCCGTTGTGACCGTCATCCTGCCGTTTTCATCCTGATCGAGGTTCATCTTCGTCTTAGGTGAGACAGACCTGGCTCGTGAGCCTGAATCTCCCCGGCCACATGCCTGTTGTATCGATCTGCTCAACATTGGGAAGCCGCGGTCGGCGCAACGTCCGGCATATCCGGAGGTTTGCGACGAAATCCGCTTCGTTTTGCTGTTGAGTCCGATGCCTGGGGCGGGAAAAGTGTTGCATCGGCGGTGGCAATTTCATCGGAGTGTCATTTTACGCGCCCAGCGGGAGGAGTTCCTCCGCCATTCCAACCACCTCCATCCCCTCCCCCAAGCCAATCCAGGTCCAGGAGCTCCCCCGAATTTACTGTACGCCGAGGTCGGCAAGCTGGCTGCGGTTGCTGTCGTCGATCGTAAGCACGTTGTGGCAGACCGAGCAGTCGCTGGAGATCGATTGACCCGAGGCCGAATTGTGGCTGCCGTCATGGCAGCGGGAACAACCCGGATAGTCATTGTGGCCCAGGTTGTTGGGGTACGTTCCCCAGGTTACCTTCATGAATGGAAAGACGTTTTGGCTCCAGAGCACGGCCAGTCGGCTGGCTGCCTCAGCAATTCGCGGCTGATCCTTCTGCCAGAGGTCGGGGTAATTGCTCTGGTAAAAGCGCTTCAGGCTGGCGGCGATCTGCGTGCGCGCCTGCTCCGGGCTGCCGTAACTGGCCTTGAGCAGCGCGATTGACTCCTTGTGAATGAAAGGCAGTTCGGGGCTGATCGCTCCGGCAAGCATGCTTCTGTCCACGGCTTTTTCGGGTGTATCGAAGGAGTGCGCAACGCGGTTGTGGCAATCGGTGCAGTCCATGGCGCGCTGGACGCCAACTCTGGCCTGCTTCAGATTTGTGTCCGTGTACTCGACGACAGAGCCATCCGCCTCAGTCTTCGCGACGTAGTGGATGATCTGGTGTCTGGTGTCGGTGGAGATATAGACGATGTGGCCAAGATGCGCGCCGTGAATGCCGGACAGCTTGCCGGTGAGGTCGCGCCCTCCCACGTGCAGCAGAATCAGGCTGCGGGTGCGGGTGTTCTTCTCATCATCGTCAAAGGTGGTGGAGATGCGTATCTTGTCGCCGATCCAGGCGTCGGCGCGATGGCAGTTGAGACAGGTCTGGCTGGCTGACGGCAGCAAGTCGTTGGTCAGAATGGGCGCCGGGTAGCGGTTACGCAGGACATCGATGAGCTGCCTAGTTCCATTCACCTTGGCGTGGATGTAGCCGCCGACTCCGGAGCCGACATGGCAGCCCACACAGGGAACTCCGGAGTGCGCGAAAACCGGATAGGCCGTGCCTTCCGGAGCCATGACGTGGCAGGTCGCTCCGCAGAAGTCCTTTGTGTCCATGTAAGCTACACCGCGATAGGTGGCCGTGCCAAGCAGGACGAAGTTGACGAAGGTGGCCAGGAGCACAACTTCGATGCCGTGGCGGAAGAGCGGATCGGCGAGATTGATACGGGGATAGACCGAGGGAATCTTCCCGGCCCTGCGCAGGGCGGCGTGCCGGGCAAGTATGCCGAGAGGAATAAGCAAAAGCCCGAGGAGAAACAGCGCCGGCAGGAAGAAGCCCAGAATGATGCCCAGGTAAGGGTTCCGTGAGCCACCGTGACCAAAGGCATCCACCAGATAAAAGCCGATGAGGACAAACGCGGAGGCACTTGTCAGTGCGCCTCCGATCAGGCTCAAAAGGTTGTTGCCGAAGAAGAGAATCGGCCGCAGCCAGGATTCCCGGAAGCGCTGAAACGTGGACATGGCTTTCTCTCCCTTCTTTCGGGCAGCCCCTTATTTCTTCTGCAGCGTGCGGATGTAAGCGATCACCGAGTGGATCTGCGCGTCGCTCAGCTTCGAGGCGAAGGCCGGCATCTTTTTCCTGCCGTTCTTCGTGGTGGCTGTCAGATCGGCATCCGTCTTCGCGATCACTTCCGGCGTGTCCAACGGCTGCGTATGGGTCATCTTGCCGCCTGGAGTATTTCCCTTGAGATCCGCCCCGTGACACATCTGGCATTTGGACTTGTAAATATCCGCACCGGAGCTTTCGGCCAGCGCTGCGGAGGCGCAGGCGAGAGTGCAAAGGAGAGCAAGCGCAACGGCAAAGCGCGGTTTACGAAAGGTTGCGTTGTGGGTGAGCATCTGGGTTCGGACCTCCTGAGTTTGTTTGGGTTGCGTTGGACTGTATCGAATGCCAAGGTTCCTCTATCTCCGGAGTGTCCCGGCGGAGCATGTCCGATCGCCGCTCCGCCGCAGCCTTACAGGCGATTTCAGAACGCATAGCGCACCGAAAGCGTATAGACGTTGCCGTGAAACTGTCGCGGCGCCGCGGGACCGACCGGGCTGCCTTCGCCGTAGCCGTAGTAGTCGTAGTTGGCCTTCCACTGCCAGTTGTTTTCCAGGTCATAGGCGACCGTCGCATAAGGCGTCTGATAGACCGACTGCAGCGAGCCATCCACCTGACGAACGTTGATTGTGGTTGTGTTGCCATTGACTGCCGTCGCGCGATAGCCGGCCGTCGTATGCACGCGCTTGAAGGGTGAGTAGACCAGGCCGAGATTTCCCGTCTGCGTAGGCACGTTGTACGAGTCGTTCGTCTGGTAGGGTGTGCCATTGGCGACGCAGGCAGGGTCCTGCGCGGAGATCGGGTTGGCAGGCGCCGGAGTCACCGTGTAGCACTCGGCAATCGTCGAGTAGACGCTGCCGTAGGAGTAATTGGCTTCGAGCGACCAGGCTCCGTCGGGAGCGATGACAGCACCAACAGAATAATTCCGGTTGTGCTGGAGATAGTTCACAAACTGGACATTGTCGCGGCTTTCAAAGATGTTCACCGTGCCGGTGAAGGTCATCCATTTCTGCGGCTTCCAGTTCGAGCGGACAATCACGTGCTGCAACTGGCGCGGGCTGATGCGCGTGAAGGAGTTGTCAGCGTACATGCTCTCGAAGTTGAGATTGACACGCCACGTCGCGGCGGGCTGCAGAACGCTGCCGAAGAGCAGCCAGTTCTCGTGGATGGGAATCACATCGCCGCCGCTGTCGGTGATGGTGCGTGTGCGATAGCGGTAGCCGAGCGAGAAATTGGCGCGGCTGAAGGTGTCCCAGGTTCCCAACACGGTATCCGAGGTCCATTTCTGGTTGAGCCACTGATAGTCCGGAACAGCGGCAGGTGCGCTGGCGGGCGGTGTGGGCGTGGCCAGCATCGAAGTGCCGGTGTAGTTGACCGTGATGTAGCTGTTGGTACCAGGAATGCGCCAGTACTGGTAATTGACGACATTCGAGACAGAGAAACGCTTGGCTACCTGCCACTCGACAGCGTAGTCACCACTGACGTTCACACGCCGGATGCGCGCGCTGCCCGTTTCGACCGACTCCAGGAGTTTGATGCGCGTCTCGTTGCCGACAAAAGTCTCGTTAAAGTTGTTGAGCGTGCTCGTGCTGCCGCTGTAGACGAAGCGTCCATTCATCTCCAGTCGCGGAATGGCCGCGCTGTGGAAGCGAAACTCCTCGGTGGGTGTGAACAGATGCGTCGGCGCTTGTCGGCTATATGCCGTAAAGCCACTGCAGGCCGGGTTGAAAGCTCCGCCGGGCAGGAGTGGCGAAGCGCACGGATCGTTCCATTTCGGCACGAAGTCGATGCCGCCGCTGACCGCAACTCCGTTGGGCAGCGTGTTGTTGAGCATATCCAGATTCCACGTGGTGAACTCACGATAGAGCGTCATGATGTGGTCATAGCTCGCGCTGGTGTTGCGCGGCAGCTTCACGTCGATGCCGAGGGTCCAGTTCTGGGTCTGGATGTTCCAGTTCTGGCCAAGCAGCGCTTCGGCGCCGAAGTGAACGCTGCTGAGTGACGGGCCTTCACTGTTGTTCTGGCTGAAGCCTACGCGCAGACTTACGGGCGAAAGCGGGGCAAAGATCAGCAGTGTGTCGAGCATCTTGCGCACGGTGTTGAACAGGTGCGGCGAAGTGAGATAGGGAACGTTGCCGACGCCGGACGGAATGAGTGGGTTGGCCAGAAGATCGTAGTCCACGTAGCTTCGTCCGCGTCGGAAGCTGCCGACAAAGTCATAGTCTCGCCCTTTTTCAAAGTTGAGAAACGTCGCGCTGTAGGGATCGCCGCCGTAGCCGAAGCTGTTGCTCGATAGGCTGTCGAAGAGCAGTGGCTTCGCGCCCTTGACGGCGTGCATCTCCGTCGATTCGCTGAGAAAACGCGGCCCGCTGTGCAGATTGACCATGGTCGCATAGGTTTCGCCGCTGCCGCCGTAGGGTGCGATATGGCCGCCAACCTCGATCTCGTTGTGAATCTTGTACTGCGCGGCAAACTTTGCGCTTGCTTCGGCCTGCGTCTCCGGCGTCTGCTCGGGGAGCGGGTTGTAGTGGTCCGGCGCGTTGCGCGCGGTACTCGATGCAGCTCTGGAGGCGGAGCTTGAAGTCGCAGCGGAAGCCACTCCTGGTTTCGCGCCAGCTGTTGCATCCGGCTTCTCGCCCGGCGTCGCAGCACAGAGGGCGAGCGTCAGTCCGGTCAGAGTGAAGGCAACCTTGGCTGCGCCCAGGACGCCGCGGAGTGCGGCCCGATGGCAGCTCATGGATCGATCTCCTGATGGGGAAGAGATCAGGGGTGAAAAGAAGACGGAAGAGCGCTTCATAATTCCCCCTTGCTTATTTGAAGAAGATGTTGCTGGCGTTGGAGCCGTGAATCTGCGTGTGGCACACGGTGCAGGCCTGGTACTGATTAGCCTGATTGTGGAACGACGGCGTACCCGGCGCGTTGAAGATCGAAGAGGCGGTGTGGCACTGCATGCAGAGGCTGTTTACGTTGTTTTGTGTCAGCAGGCGCGCGTTCTGCGAGCCGTGCGGCGTGTGACAGCTTGTGCATCCCTCGGTCTTCAGCGGCGGATGCTCATAGATGAACGGCCCAGCCGTGTCCGAGTGGCACTTCATACAAATCTGGTTCTGATCGGCGGCGGCGCGCAGATTGTTCCGCTGGAAGCTGCCGTGCGGATCGTGGCAGTCGCTGCAGCTCATCACGCCTTCGTTCACTTTGTGGTGAAACGCCTGCTCGAAGACCGGCTTCACGTCGGTGTGACAGCTGTAACAAAGCAGCGGTTGCGGCTGCCGAAGCATCGCCTCTTCGGTCTTCGCGTGATGCGCGCTGTGGCAACTCGTGCAGCCGACGCCTGCCTCGCCATGCGCCGTGCGCTTGAAGTTGGGATGGGCCGAAGCATGGCACGACAGACAGACAGCATCGGCCTGTGCCGGTGTGGCTTTGCTGAAGGAGAACATCTTCGTGGCATCGCCGCCGGATTCCACATGCTCGCTGCCTGCGCCATGGCAACTTTCACAGGTGTCGCCCTGGCCGCCGTGCTGCAGCGCGAGGCGCGCGTGTGCATTCCCGTCGATTGCTTTGGCCTCGTCGAAGTGACACGCCACGCAGGTGTCGTTTCCGACGAACTTCGCCTTCCCAGACGGGCCATTGGGCGCGGCACTCTGCGCGGCTGCATTGTGGGCTGTCTTCAGTGTGGTGGACGTTGCAGAGGCCGCAGGTTTCTTTTGCGCCCGAGCCGCAGCGGCGCCCAGCAATGCCACAGCCAGCACAAGAGCCAGCGATGAAACAAGCGAAAGACGCTTTGACAAGGAGGATAAGACGGAGGAACGCGATTGCATAACCTCTCCCCGTGACGGGGTGGAAACCGAACCGGCCGGAGCGGCCAGGTGGTAGGTGTACCCATCAGGTGTCAAGTATGCGAGTGTTGTTGCGGTGTCGCGGTGATGGTCATCACAGCTTCATCTTCCGTTCATCTTCGACGGTGGAGGCTGGCCGCGACCGGCAAGGTCGGTGCACAGAAGCACGGAGGCTGAAGCAAAGAATAGGCTCAGCGAGCCTGCGCTGCGATGCGTCGCAGCGCAGGCAGAATTTCACCCAGCGCGGCGGGGGCACTCTGTGGGCTGCCCAGCGCGAAGTACGCCCTCTGGTAGTGCGCGAAAAGCTGCTCGTAGACCTCGGCGGCCTCGGGCTGGGGTTCGACGATGCGAAGCGGCAGGCAGACAGCCTCCTGTGCTGCTTCGATGGTGGGATACACGCCTGCGGCCAGCAGCGCAAAGATGCCCGAACCAAGGCTTGTGGGTACACCCGACGGCACCAGCACCGGCTTGCCCAGAACGTTGGCGTACACCTGGTTCAGGACTTCATTTTTCTGCGGAATGCCCCCGGCGTTAATAACGCGCGTGACCGGTACGCAATGCTCAGCCATGCGTTCGAGGATGATGCGCGTGTGCATGGCCGTGCCTTCGATGGCGGCGAAGAGTTCATCCTGCGCGGTGTGCAGCAGATTCCAGCCCAGCGTGACACCACCCAGCTCCGGATTCACCAGCACGGTACGGTCGCCGTTGTCCCAGCTCAACCGCAGCAGCCCGGTCTGACCGGCGCGATAGCCGCTCAACCCCTCCGAAAGCGCGGCCACCGTCGATCCGGCTCGCCTCGCGATGGCCTCGAAGATATCTCCCGTGGCCGAAAGCCCTGCTTCAATTCCGGTGTACCCCGGGTGGACGCTGCCCGGCACCACGCCGCAGACGCCCGGCACCAGCCGCGCCTCGCGCGCCATGGCGATGATGCACGTCGAGGTGCCGACGACATTGACCACATCGCCCTCGCGGATGTGCGAGCCGACCGCGTCCCAGTGCGCGTCGAAGGCTCCCACCGGAATCGGAATTCCCGCGCGCAGGCCCAGCTCCTGGGCCCACTGCGCGCTCAGGTGTCCGGCTATGTGATTGGAGGTGAGAAACTCCCCGGCCAGCTTCTCGCGCACACCGGCCAGCAGCGGATCGACGGCGACCAGAAACTCCTCCGACGGAAATCCTCCCCAGCGTGGATTCCACAGCCACTTGTGGCCCATCGCGCAGACACTGCGCCGCACCCGCGACGGATCGGTCACTCCGCAAAGCGTCGCCGCTACCATGTCGCAATGTTCCAGCGCCGAGCCGAAACGCGCGCGCTTCTCTGGATTATGGCGCAGCCAGTGCAGCAGCTTGGCGAATCCCCACTCGTGCGAATAGACTCCGCCGCACCAGTCGATCGCCTCCAGACCCAGCGCATGGGCCTTCGCCGTAATCTCCGCAGCCTCGGCGTGTGCACGATGATCGCACCACAGATAGTAGTCGTCCAGCGGACGCATCTGCTCATCCACCACAATCACGCTCGAACCGGTCGTGTCCAGCGCCAGCCCAGCCACGCCCTCGCCGGCAATGCCGGTCTGCTCCAGCACCGTACGCATCGCCCGCGTCAGAGCGCGCATCTGGTCGTCGTGCGATTGCGTGGCAAAGTTGGGGTCTTCGCGACGCCGATGCAGCGGATACTCCGAGGATGCAGTGCCGATCGGTCCGCGCTGGCTGTGGACGAGCGTGACGCGCACGCTGAGAGTTCCAAAATCGACTCCGGCAACGATGGGCATGGAGAACCTCGCAGACCTGCGCAACACAGTAAATAAAACGATTCGCGCAGAATGATCGCAGTGTACCGAAAGCCCATTGCCCCTGTCCTGTCCGCATCCGGATTCACCGGAAATCCGCAGTCGATCCCGCTGCGCCGTACACTGGGGACGATGCAGATCACCCTGGCGCACATCGGCACACGCACCCAGCGCAGCGGCGCGAAAGCGGCTTTTGAGACGCTCACATCGATGTACGTTGAGCGTGTGCAGCCCTATCACCCCATGCGCACAGAACTCTTCCGCAGCGAGGACGAACTGCTGGCCTGGTTTGCCCGCCAACATGGGCGCGCAGCAGCAACGCTGGTGCTGGCCGACAGCCGCGGACGGCCGCTCAGTTCCGCTGAGTTCGCCGCCTGGGTCGGCGCGCGACGCGATGCCGGAGCACAGCATCTGGTCTTTGCCATCGGGCCTCCCGATGGCTGGTCGGCGGCGGCTCGCTCCCAGGCGCTGCTTCAGCTTTCCTTTGGCGCACTCACGCTGGCCCATGAGCTGGCGCGACTGGTGGCCGCCGAGCAGATATATCGCGCATGTACAATTCTGGCTGGACATCCCTACCACGGCGGCCACTGAGCGCACGCAATGGCAGAGCCAGGTGGAATCAAACGACAGGCGGGCGACACACCGTATGAGTGAATCCAGACAAGGACTGATCCTGATCAACACCGGTCCCGGCAAAGGCAAGACGACTGCCGCGCTCGGCGTGGGTCTTCGCGCCGTCGGCCTGGGCATGCGCGTACTCATGCTGCAATTCCTGAAAGGCTCCTGGCACTACGGCGAACTGGATGGCGTTGCGGCCTTCGGCGAAAATTTCGTCCTGAAGCAGCTTGGCCGCGGCTTTGTGAAGATCGGCGGCGCGGAGACCGATCCGGAGGATATCCGCATGGTCGAGGCTGCCTGGGATGAGGCGCGCGCAGCCATTCTCTCCGGTGACTGGGACATCGTGATTCTAGACGAGATCAACTACGCAATCAGCTATGGAATGCTCGATCCGGCACGCGTGGTAGAGACGCTGCTTGCCCGCCCGGATATGCTGCACGTGATCCTGACCGGACGCAATGCTCACCCCTCGCTGGTGGAGATCGCCGACACCGTGACCGAGATGCGCGAGGTGAAGCACGCCTACCAGAAAGGCATCCTCGCCCAGCGCGGCATCGAGTACTGACCTGCGTATCGAAAAAGGAGGAGACAAGCCATGAACGAGACCATCAACGAGGCGCGACACTACCGATGGGACGATCTGCCACTGGAGCCGATGAAGGCTGGCATCGAGCGCCACTTCGTGGTGGGAACCGAAACCATGCTGGCTCGGATTCTGCTGGCCAAAGGCGCTCACGTGCCGCGCCACAGCCACCCCAACGAACAAGTCACCTACGTGCTTTCCGGCGCGCTGCGTTTCGTCTTCGACGATCGCGAGGTGATCGTCCATACCGGAGAAGTGCTCTGCATTCCATCCAACCTTCCGCATGAGGCCTTTGCCCTGGAGGAGACCGTCGATCTGGATGTCTTCACCCCTCCGCGGATGGATTGGATCCACCGCGAAGACGCTTATCTGCGCGGTTAGGACGGAACAAAATCTGATAAATTTGGCCTTCAAAGCATGGATCGCACGCAATAAAATCGTACCTGCGAGACCAGAACTGCAAGATAAGAGCTACGCCAGTTCATGAAGGGGTTGACGACCCGCCCCCTCGCAAACCTGCCCGATATTCGTAGAACGAGCGATCGACGCGAATAGCACTTCCGGCAAAACAATATCCTGACACCAACCCCTCGGAGGAACTCGTCTTCGTGAGATATATACGTTCCGGCGGTATCGCGGCTGTTTGTCTGTTGGCGCTGATCGGGCCTGGGTTTTCGTTGGCGCAGGAGGCTTCACCACCAGCTTCCGTCGACAACACCACGATTGCCTCTGCTGAGATCGCTTCTTCCAGCAGCCTGGCTGGCATGGAAGATTCCGACCTGCCTTCGGCTCCCGATCCGCAAGGCGTCCAGAACGCATCGCCGCCAGGCGGAAACGGCGCAACGGATCAGCAAGGCCAGACGAAATCAGACCAGTCCAAGCCGGATCAGGGGCTTTCCCTGGGCGATCTGGGCTTCTCCACAGCCCAGACCCAGGGCAGCGCGCAGCAGCAGGCTCTGCTGAACAAGCGTACGCACATGCTGAAGGTGCACCAGACGCTCGGTCTGATTACCGCGGTGCCCATGCTCGCGACATTGATTACCGGTCCTATGGCTAAAGTAAAGGGGAAAAACGGACAGCCTATTACGGAACCGACCACCGCCAACCTGGACCTGCACATCGCGCTCGGCGGGCTGACCACGGGACTCTATTTCTCGACGGCATATTTCGCGACATTCGCTCCGAAGGTCGCCGGCGTCAAACCGAAGGGCGCCATCCGCCTGCACCGCGACCTGGAGTGGGTTCACGGGCCAGGCATGATCCTGACGCCGATCCTCGGCATTATGGCTTACAAGCAGGAAAATGCCGGCGAAAAAGTGCATGGAATCGCTTCCGCGCACGCGCCGGTCGCCTATGTCACGACCATCGCCTACTGCACGGCCATTGTGGCTGTCTCCTGGCCAATTCACTGGAAGTTCTGGAGTAAATCATGAAGTTTCTCGCATGCCTTCTTTTCTTTACTCTCCCCGCCTGGTCGCAGAGCGCTACGCAATGGATTCTGGATCAATCCACGCTCACCTATCACATGTCTCACCCGATGCATGAGGTGGAAGGCGTGAGCCACGCTGCGAAGGGCAAGGGAATTTGCAAGGCCGGTCAATGCGATTTTCTGATCGCTGTGCCGGTGAAGTCCTTCGATTCCGGAGACAGCAACCGCGATCTTCACATGATCCAGACGACACGCGGCGGAGAGTTCCCGATGGTGGTCGTGCGCACCCGCTTTGCCGAGGCGGCGACCACCTCGCCAACGATTTACGCCGATCTGGATGTCCAGTTCGCGGGCCAGACGGCGCACTACTCGCACGTTGCCTTCCAGCGAGTGACGCAGGGCAAAGAGGTGCGGATCACCGGAACCATTCCTGCGACCTGCTCCGACTTTAAGATCGTGCGGCCATCGTTTCTGACCGTGCCGATCAAGAATGAGATTCCGGTCCGCGTCGATATGTCGTGGCACTCGATGTAGATTCTCTTCGCGCCCAGCAGCGGAAGACGGCAGGACGCGGTAAGGCAAGTGGGTAAATGAGAAATCGTGCGGGCTTCCGTTACAATTGGAAGTTATGTCATGGTTCAAGCGATCGGAATCCAGCGTAGAGGGCGCGGCGGAGAGCGAAGAGTCGCGTGTGCGCACCGAGGGCCTGTGGAGCAAGTGTGACGGCTGCCGCCAGATCCTCTTCAAGGCCGAGATTGAAGCCAACCTGAATGTCTGTCCGAAGTGCGGCAAGCACTTCAAGATGGGCGCGCGGGAGCGCCTTGCGCTGCTACTGGAGCCGGGATACACCTTCGTGGACGGCAATCTGGAGTCTACTGACCCGCTGGGCTTCGTCGATCGCAAACCGTATCGAGACCGCCTGGCCGCTGCACAGCGCCAGACCGGCCTGAAGGATGCGATTGTCAACGCCGTCGGCCACGTCGGGCCGCATCCGGTGGTCGTCAGCGCCATGGAGTACAGCTTCATCGGAGGCAGCATGGGCGCGGTCGTCGGCGAGACGATCGCTCGCGCCATCGACCGCTGCCTGGAGACGCGCAGCGCACTCCTCATCCTTGCCGCCTCCGGCGGCGCGCGCATGATGGAGGGCGTCGTGAGCCTGATGCAACTAGCCAAGATCGCCACCGGCCTTGCGCAGATGGACGACGCCGGCATCCCCTACATCTGCGTCCTCACCGACCCGACCACCGGCGGTGTCACGGCCAGCTTCGCCATGCTGGGCGACCTGAACGTCGCGGAGCCGGGCGCTCTGATCGGTTTTGCCGGTCCGCGCGTCATCGAACAGACCATCCGCCAGAAGCTGCCGGAGGGCTTTCAGCGCTCGGAGTTCCTGCTGGAGCACGGATTTCTGGATGCCGTCGTTCCGCGCGCGGAACTGAAGAGCTACATTGAGCGCGCGCTTGACTTCATGCGCTGAGTCTGTGAATTTCCGGCGCAAGCTCTGGCTCGCTGCGCGGATCGTATCCCCGATAGACGCCCTCGAAGACCGCATCCCAGGTCATCGTCAGAGCATAGCGGCGGGCGTTGGCCCGCATCTCGGACAGCCGTTCCGGCGCATCCAGAAGCGCCTGAATTTCTTCTGCAAATTGCTCATCCGGAGCGACGCACCCGACGGGACCGGAAACCGTCCGCGCGGCATCGCGCAGAATCGTCGCTGGTCCGCCGTCCGGTGTGACAATCGCCGGCACTCCGGAGGCAAGCGCCTCCAGCACAACATTACCGAAGGTGTCCGTGTGCGATGGAAAGACGAAGAGGTCCATCTCTGCGTAAGCCGTCGCAAGCGCTTCACCGCGCAGCACTCCGGCAAACTCTGACCCCGCCATGCGCTCGCGCAGCATCGACTCCTCCGCGCCCTGCCCCACGACGACGAAGCGAAGGTTGCGAAGGCCCGCAGCCTGAAGCTGATCGTGAATCGCCGCCAGCAACGCGACATTCTTTTCCACGGAGAGCCTCCCAACAAAGCCCAGCGTAAACGGCCCAGCCTCACGCGCGCGGGTGCGCCGTGCGGGAGTGAAAAGCCGGGTATCCACCCCGCGCGGCATGCGATGGCAGGGCCGCCCGGTGAGCGCGCGCAACTGTTCGCACAACGCCTGACTGGGCGCAAAGAGCACCCGCGCCCGCGCGTAAAAACGCGCCGTCGCCGCAAGCGTCCAGTCCTCGATCATGCGGCTCGCGCTGAGCGACTGGTCTCCCGGCAGCAGGCGCAGCAGCCACTCCGAGCGGCGCGCCAGATACTCATGTACATTGGTATGCCAGCTTGCGGCCAGCGGCAGCTGATGGTGCGCGGCCACCGCAGCCCCCAGCATCCCCAGCTCGCTCGGGCCGGTGATGTGAATCTGCGTCGGGGCAAACTCGTCCAGAACCTCCGAGATCACAGGCAGATGGCGCAGATACGCCGGGTCGAAGCTGAGGTCCTGCTCCAAGGCGAAAGAGAGCGCGCCGCGCGGAAGCTCCAGCGTCCACAGGTTGCCCTCCCGTACCAGCGCCGGGGTGCGTTCCCCGGCACGCACGCAAAGAAACGGCAGATTGCGCCGACGCGCATAGTCTTCAAAATGGCGGCTCGTATGCGCCACGCCATTCACCTCGTGAAACGAATCCGGAAAATAGGCGACGCGCGGAAGAGATGAAGAGGTTGCATGGGACATGAAACACTCCTGACTGCGGTAACGGACGCACTGAAGCACGGCCCGCTCTGGTTGGGGCTTCGGGTGGAAGTTGCTCCTGATTCGGTCGGTATCTTCCGCGGGGTGGAACCGGCAGCGCCTGGTCCGTATGGAGTAACTAGGCGGTTTCCTGCTCGCCCAGACCGAAGCGCAGCTCTTCGGCATCACTCCAGGCGTAACGCAGACTGGAGCTGAGCGGACGACGGCCCAGCGAGCGTGCCGCCGCCAAAATCATCTGCATGGTGCGCGGCGCGTGACTGCGTGGCCAGATCTCGCTCAGCGGACGAATCTCGCCGCCTGCGTCGGGATGAAAGACGCGATCGTCCCAGCACTGCGAGCCAATCGGAAACTCCGGAAAATCACGGATCGCGTCAATCGTCGATTGCAGGATGCGCATCTTCCACGGCTCGGCGTACTGCGGCATGAAGAGTACTTCGCTGCGCCGCTCGTAACGCACCTCGTGGACAAACTCCGTGAAACTCGTCGCGTTGGTCAGGTTGATGTTCGCGTTCGGCTCCACGCCGTGCCGGTCGCCACCGGCCACCAGCAGCATATTCCACTGCTCGGCCAGCCTGCGCACTGCCCGATTCTCCGTCCAGTTGCGCAGACCGTTCAACTCCAGGGCGTGAAAGTGATTGCCGTATTTGAGCAGAAACTCGTTGACCAGGAAGTGGTGGCGATCGCGCCCGATCATGTAAAGATCCCACATCGGGTGATTCAGCACTAACAGCACATCGCGCTCGCGATTCAACTCGGCGAGAATCTCACCCAGCCGATCATCCGAAGGATTTGTCGTGAACTCGTTCAGCACCGCAATCCACTGCGCGGCGCGCGCACTGGGCAGGTTGTGCACGCCGATGTGGAACGACTGCACTTCGCTGTACGGAGCCGACCACTCCACGGAGATGGGCACGTGACGTGACCGGTCCATCGTGCGCAGCATTCGTGGTGCATGGATATTGTCATGGTCGGTGATCGAAACCAGCGACTTCAGGCCCAGCTTCTCGATCTGCCCGCTTTCCAGATCCCAGGCCAGCTTCGGCGTCAGCGGCGGAGTCCAAAAGCTGCGCAGCCAGTCGATGCGAATGCCATGACGCTCCCACGAACGCCGGTTCAGATAGCGCATCAACGGACGCACAAACGCATACTGCGCCGTCCAGTCCGCCACAAACGAAAGCGTCTCCTGGGACTGGTTGGTGTGGCTGTGCAGCGAGACGCCGGTTGTGTAGCCGCTCACCGCCTTCGGGTCGCGCCAAAGATACGAGATCGAGGTTGCTGGCATAGGGTCTGTCGTCCTCCTGATCCGCTCAATCTGCGGTTTCAGTATCGACGCCCACTCTTCAACAGACCGTGAAAACCCCGCGAATTTCCGTTCAATTGCGGCATTTCTCCGCATTTTAGCCGAACTTAGCGCGTATTTTCGGGTTTGATCCGACATCTTCTCACTCACTCAAGAAAATCTGCAAGGGGAGCCTACCGTCCACTATACGTTGGTTTTGGCAAATTCGGGGCCAAGAAATGCTTCGATGCTGAATGCCGCAGGCTCTTGAACCGAACCGCCGCTTTCACCGACCAAATGGTTGGCCGTCAGTCCGTCGCGCAACATGGCGAAGGCCTGCTCCGGCGTATCGGCAAACTGGAAGAGATCCACGTCCTTCGGCGAGATCGCTCCGCAATCGACCAGCGCGTGCAGGTTGAGGACGCGCTTCCAGTAGTCGCCGCCATAGATGACCACCGTCATCTTCTTGGCCAGCTTGTGCGTCTGGGCCAGCGTCAGCAGCTCGAACATCTCGTCCAGCGTGCCGAAACCTCCGGGAAAGACCACCAGCGCCTTGGCCAGGTAGGCAAACCACAGCTTGCGCATGAAGAAATAATGAAACTCGAAGTTCAGCTCCGGTGTGATGTACGGATTCGGATGCTGCTCAAACGGCAGCCGGATGTTCAACCCGATGCTCTTGCCGCCCGCCTCATACGCGCCACGGTTGGCCGCTTCCATGATGCCCGGTCCACCACCGGAGGTGACAACAAACCGATGCCGACCGGGCGGATTCGAGGGCACCGTCGCCGCCCACCGCGTCATCATTCCGGCCAGCCGTCGCGCATCCTCGTAGTAGCGCGCCATCTCGACGGCAGCCACTGCGCGCCGCCGCTGAAGGTCGCTCGCCGAACCATCCTGAATCGAAGGAATGCTGGCCGGCTGCTCTTCCGGTGGAGCAGGCTGCGTCGAGCCAGTATTGTCCAGCAGCTCCAGCGCGCGGTCCGCCTCGCTGCGGCTGTGAAAACGCGCCGAGCCGAAGAAAACGATCGTGTCCTGAATCCGTTCCCGGCGAAAGCGCGCCAGCGGCTCCGTGTATTCGGCGAGAATGCGAATCAGGCGGCCGTCCGGGCTGTTGACAAACTCCGGATTCTCGTAGGCCAGACGGGCGCGCTCAAGCGGCTTCGGCTGCGCCGTCGGCGACGTCTTGGACAAATGCAAATTCGACTCTGCCCTTGGAATGAACTCGGCCATCGACCCGCTTGACTCCCCTGTGCTTTTCCGGTGCGCTCGCCGTGCGATCTGCGGCGAGCAACAGTCTACCCGGCGCCGCACACGGTGCGAAAGCCGACTACGACTCCCACTCCTTAGACGAACGAATCGCGCCATCGAGAGCCAGCCACAGATTCAGCAACCCCAATCCGGAGACCACCCCACGCACCGCTCCACTGGTGAGCAGCGGCAGCAGTGCAGGTACATGCAGAAAAAGTGGGTTATTGTCCCACAGCGGACGAAACCAGGGAAGAAAACAAAGCGCCAGGCCAAGATAGAGCCGCACCAGCACGGCAACCATCCGCTCCACCTGACGCAGCCAGCGCGGCACGGCGGCACGGTGCCGAGGCGGCGCAGGGAAGACGGGCACTTCGTGTGCGCCTGCTGGAAATGCCGGTTTGGGACTGGATTCTGCCATCACGTTGCCGCGCTGTTTCCCGGGAATACGCTACTCCTGCATCCTGATGTCCTCCCGAACACTCTCCGGCGAGCCTCTCTGGAACGTACCACAGTCGCCGCAAATCAGTCGTTGCGCCGCTTCGGCCGCTGGTTCGCCTGCAGAATCTTTTTGCGCAGCCGCAGATTCTTCGGCGTCACCTCCACCAGCTCGTCCTCGGCGATGAACTCGATGGCCTGTTCCAGATTCAGGATGCGATGCGGAGCCAGACGCAGCGCTTCATCGGCGCTGGAGGCGCGCATGTTGGTCAGCTTCTTTTCGCGGACAACATTCACGTCCAGGTCGTTGTCGCGCGAGTGCTCGCCGACGATCATGCCCTCATATACCTCGACGCCCGCACCCAGAAACAGCACGCCACGATCCTGTAATCCATGCAGCGAATAGGTCGTCGTCACGCCCTGCCGGTCGCTGATGAGCACCCCGGACGGGCGCTGCGGAATCTCGCCCTGGTAAGGCGTGTAGCCGTCGAAGAGCGTATTCATCACGATCGTCCCGCGCGTCTCGGTCAGCATCTCGCTGCGCAGTCCGATGATGCCGCGGCTGGGCACGCGAAACTCCATGCGCACCCGGCCCGAGCCGTGATTGTGCATCTTCGTCATCTCGCCCTTGCGCGGGCCCAGCTTCTCGATGACTACGCCCGTGTACTCTTCGGGCACGTCGATCGTGACGTGCTCGACCGGCTCCATGCGCACACCGTCGACCATCTTGGTGACGATCTCCGGTCGGCCCACGCTCAGTTCGAAACCTTCGCGGCGCATCATCTCGATGAGCACTCCGAGCTGCATCTCGCCGCGGCCCAGCACCTTGAAGCTGTCCGGCGATTCGGTCTCTTCCACGCGAATCGAGACGTTCGTCAGCAGCTCGCGGTCCAGCCGCTCGCGCAGATTCCGGCTCGTCACCAGCGAACCTTCCTTGCCGCAGAACGGTGAGTTATTCACCGAGAACTGCATCGCAATAGTCGGCTCATCAATCACGATCAAAGGCAGCGGAGCGGGATTGGCCAGGCTGGTGATCGTCTCGCCGATGGTGATTCCCTCCACGCCTGCAATGGCCACAATGTCGCCAATCTCCGTAGTCGCGGTCTCCATGCGCTTCAGCCCGGCGAAGGTGAAGAGCTTGGTGATCTTCGTCTTCTGCAGCGAGAGGTCGCGCCGCGAAACGGCCACCTCGTCGCCCACGCGCAGTGTGCCCTGGAAGACGCGCGCAATCGCAATGCGTCCGAAGTACTCCGAGTAGTCGAGGTTGGTGACCAGTATCTGCAGCGAAGCGTCCGGGTCGCCGGTGGCCGCCGGAATGGTGTTCACAATGGCCTGAAAGAGCGGCTCCAGGTCCGTGCCCGGCGTCTGCATATCGGTGGTCGCCATACCGGTCTTCGCGACCGTGTAGAGCACAGGAAAGTCGAGTTGCTCCTCCTCGGCGTCCAGATCGATGAACAGGTCATAGACCTCGTTGAGCACCTCCTGCGCGCGCGCATCCGGCCGATCGATCTTGTTGATGACGACGATCGGCTTCAGCTTCGCTTCCAGCGCCTTGGCCAGCACGTAGCGCGTCTGCGGCAGCGGCCCTTCGGCGGCGTCCACCAGCAGCATCACACCGTCCACCATCTTCAGCCCGCGCTCCACCTCGCCGCCAAAATCCGCGTGGCCCGGCGTATCCACAATGTTGATCTTGCCGCCCTGGTAATAAATCGCGGTGTTTTTAGCGAGAATCGTAATGCCGCGCTCGCGCTCCAGGTCGTTGGAGTCCATCACTCGATCGGCCACCTGCTCGTTGGCACGAAAGGTGCCGGACTGACGAAGCATGGCGTCGACCAGCGTGGTCTTGCCGTGGTCTACGTGGGCGATGATGGCGATGTTGCGAATCGTCTGGCTCAACGGAAAATTCCTTCTTCGGGTTCACACAGGCAGGCGCGCGCTCAGGCGCCACTGCCGGATCGGATGGTTTGTGTCGATCCCCGCAGCCCGCACCATCCGGCTGCGCAACGGGCGCTGCACAGCGAGCGCCACACGGCAAACACTGCACAACAGGCTTTTGTCCGGCTCATCGCGCGAACAGAAGTGCAGAATCGCGTCCTCTTGCCGCGCAATCCCGCGATTCTATTCTACCAGCAGCGCAGAATCGCCTAACGGTATCTATCCGGCTTGATATGTGCGGCTTTTGCTTCTGCCCTGGACGATGTGGCGATAACTGGCTCAAAATCACTCATACATCTGCGGGATACGCCAGCGTTGTACGGCTATATCGGCCAATCCATGCTGTCGAGCGCTGATGCGCTCAGGAGTCCAGACGTCATTACTCTTTGCGATTTCCCGCGTCATGACAAAGCAGCTTTCCGCAAATCGCCGCAGCTTCTCAGTTGCTGAACTGCTGCCCAAATCCCGATTAAGTGGACGCTCAAGAAGCGTCAGATTTCCCAAACGATACAGACAATCTTCCGCCTGGCGATCATTGAACTGCGGCCAGTTTGATCCCGGATTCTCGGGCAGAATATGCTCCAGCGTAAACTCCGCGCTATCCCTGTCATAGTGAATGCCTGATAGCTCGTCTTCGATTTCAAAAAGCATCCACCGAATCACACTCTTGTTCCTGGGCAATGTTGTTTTCAACTTCCGCTCGGCAAACGCTGCCCGGAATTGCTCATCAGGAATGTAGATCGTGCGCAGATCGCGAAAGATATGCTCTGCGCGTCGGTAGGCTTCACCCTTGTGAATCTTGCTTGCTACTTCGTTATACCGCCGCTCCTGCTCGTTTCCTGCCAGCGCGCCAATCACGTTGTACCGGAGCGAGATGACGACGCAACCTTTCAGAATCTTCGTGAATCCCTCTTCCCTAAACTGTCTGTGAGCCGCCATCAGTAACGGCCACGGTTGGCGCACATTGAACATTTTTAGCTGCTGCACGGCAGGCCTTTGTTCCGAATTCCAGTAATCTCCTGTCGGTTCCCTGAGCGCTACGTAGAATTCCACGTCTTCATCCATCGCACGCAGCAGTTCAAAAACCTCACCGCTGTTCAGGATTTGCGTCCGGATCGTCTTAAACAGCTCCGATTCTCTCGTAAAACCGTTGCGGCTGTTCCAGTGCGTCCGCAAAAAGTCGGGGAAACTCTCTTCGCCGAGCCGCTGTACGATCAGCTCCCACTTGCGCTCAAGCTCATTCACCGCTTCTGCATCGTTGCTCTCCCGATCCACAATCGAGAATAGATAATTCTTCAACAAATCCGTAGGCGATAAGCGCACTCCACGCGAGTTCAGCGTCTCGAATACGAGGTATGCATTCAGTTCTGACGGTACGGTGATGACCGTGAAAAATAACCGGTCTACGACCTGCTCCAGAAATCTAGCAATCTCTTCCCCGCTCTTGAGAGAAAAATATCTGCTTTTGATCTGCTCATAGAACCACTCGAATGCCTTGCCAAGAGAGCGCTCGGAGACTTTCCTGCCGCGCGTGGGGATCGCTCCGAGCACAAGAATGTAATCTTTGTAATACCCGTCGTTATTCCGGTTCAGCGCCAGTTTGGGCTGTGAAATCAGCGTCACTGGATCGAGATAGCCGATGTAGCTGTTTCTTATCTGCTCCATCCGCCTCCTGTTCGCATCCGACTCAACTCCGCTTTCGACAAAATCCTTAAGCGTCTTCATCGCTGCCAGAACAATCAGGCTGATCGTCGTCAGCCGCTGTTGTCCATCGATCACATCGAAGACTCGGTTGTCATCGGTCTTCAGGACCAGATAGCCCATATAGTGCGACGAATCGCCTCCTGGCGAAAGCATATTCTCGATATCCCGCCACAAATCGTCCCACTGATCCATGTCCCAGGAATAATCTCGTTGAAATCGAGGAACCTGATAACGCAGCCCGTTGCCAAAAAGCTGTCGGAATGTCTGGTTCGCAGTGTTGAAGTTCGAGTTCATTGAGCGTCTGTCAGCCACGTCTCGTCTCTTTCTGGCTCAGCGATTAAACCTACCCACTACTTTACGGCTTTTGCTGCTGCATTGATCTTGCCATTGTTCATGCCTTTCCTTTTTATTGTCATTTCCATAGGTAATCTGCTCGCAATCAACGGAATGTCCGTGACGCGTCCACAGACGCTGCATGCCATGCCTTCCGATTTGCCTTTTTCGCCCGTTCCGGAGTAAGCTTCTGCCATGCCTCGATGTCGCTAGTGCCGACCTGGTACTTATGCCGAGGCAGTTGTGCGTCTTCCCCGATTCCATCAAACTTCCGTAGAATGCCGCACATCGGGTTTCCTGCCCCGCCTGAAACAATCCAAACCGGGTGTTGAAACCCACCCCCAGCAGCGAAACTCCAGAGATATGAGGTGAAGGAAGATGCCAATTGCAGCAAATGTGACTGAGTTGATTGGAAAGACCCCGCTGGTTCGTCTGAACCGCGTCTCCGCCGGATTACCCGGCGAAGTAGTGCTCAAGCTGGAAAGCCAGAATCCGATGAGCAGCGTCAAGGACCGCATCGGCCTGGCCATGATCGAAGCCGCCGAGCAGGCGGGCAAGATCACGCCGGGTAAGACCGTGCTGATTGAGCCAACCAGCGGAAACACCGGCATCGGCCTTGCCTTTGCCGCCTCCGTCAAAGGCTACCGGCTCATCCTGACCATGCCGGAGACGATGAGCATGGAGCGGCGCATCGTGCTGCGCAGCTTCGGCGCAGAGCTGGTGCTGACGCCCGGGCCTGGCGGCATGAAAGGCGCGATCGCCAAAGCCGAGGAGCTGCGCGCGGCCACGCCTGACAGCTTCGTTCTCGGCCAGTTCGACAACCCCGCCAACCCGGCCATTCATTACGCAACCACCGGACCGGAGATATGGGCCGACACCGACGGCAAGATTGACATCTTCATCTCCGCCGTCGGCACAGGCGGCACGCTCACCGGCGCAGGCCGTTTCCTGAAGGAAAAAAATCCCGCGCTGAAGATCATCGCTGTGGAGCCGGTGGACAGCGCCGTGCTCTCCGGCGGCAAGCCCGGTCCGCACAAGATTCAGGGCATCGGCGCCGGTTTCGTGCCGTCCATCCTGGAAACCAGCCTGATCGACGAGATTGTGGCCGTCACCAACGAGGAAGCCATCGAGACGGCCAAGCGGCTGCCGCGCGAAGAGGGTCTGTTTGTCGGCATCAGCTCCGGGGCAGCGGTCTTTGCTGCGCTCAAGGTGGCTGCGCGCCCGGAGAACGCAGGCAAGCGCATTGTGGCCATCATTCCCAGCTTCGGCGAGCGCTACCTGTCCAGCGTGCTCTTCGACTCCATCCGTGCCGAGATGCAGGCGCTCGTCGCACAGCCTGTCGCCTGAACCAGACAGCGGTCCGGCCGGTTCGCCGCACGAGCTTCACGCGACGAACCGCGCCGGATATGGAATTTTGCTCTGCGGAGAGATCATGAGCCTGCTGACACGAGTGCGGGAAGACATCCAATCCGTCATGCGTCGCGATCCGGCGGCGCAAAGCGGCATTCAGGTGCTGCTCACCACCCCCGGCCTGCACGCCGTCTGGGTGCATCGGCTGAACCACGCGCTCTGGCAGCGCGGATGGCGGCTCACCGCGCGCCTGCTTTCGCAGATCGCGCGCTTCTGCACCGGCATCGAAATTCATCCCGGCGCGAGCCTCGGACGGAGGCTGCTCATCGACCACGGCATGGGCGTGGTCATCGGCGAAACCGCCGTCGTCGGCGATGACGTCACGCTTTACCAGGGCGTCACCCTCGGCGGCACAGGCAACGCGCCGGAGGCAGGACACGCGTCTAAACGCCATCCCACGCTCTGCAACGGAGTCTTCGTCGGGAACAACGCCAATATCCTCGGCAACATCACCATTGGCGAAAACTCCCGTGTCGGCGCCGGTTCCGTCGTGCTGCGCGACGTACCGCCGAACTCCACCGTCGTCGGCGTGCCGGCCCACATCGTCTACCACAACGGCAATCGTGTCCTCATCACCGATCCGCACGAGATCAAGGATCCGCTCAGCGACGCGCTCATCGCCCTGACCGTGCGTGTGGAACGGCTGGAAGCTGCAACCGGAGGCGTTGAAACCTTCGATGCCACTGACACTTTTGCCGCAGAGGACCTGGAGCGTGAAGCCTATCGCCAGACTCTGGAGCACGCCCGCGAATGGGTTTCGATGGGCGAGGGAATCTGACTGGACCAGCAGGCGGTTCACGCGTGACGCAGGCGGCCCGCTATTTTTCCCGTCCTGTGGTTTGTTTGCCCCCAGTCCGGCCATTTACCATAGATGGGATGCATCTTTTCAAGCGATTCGTATTGCCTTTTTCCGTTGCCGCCCTGGTCTTTTGTGCGGGCGCAGTGGCCCAGAACCCGGCCCAGAATCCCAGCGCAGGACAAAGCTCCGGACAGAGCGCGACTACGGGTCAGCAGGGGCAAAGCTCCAGCTCCGGCGCGCCCGGCGCAACCTCGACCGATAACTCCGACCAGTCCAACATTCCCCGTCCGCTTTCCGCTGAGAATGGCGGTTATCTGGCCATCGATCCACTGGCTGGCGTCCGCTACGACAACCGCTGGGATCTCTCGGTTCTGATGGCCTCCGGGCACACCCACGCCGGACCGAATCTGCGCGAAGGCGCCGACCTCGGCGGACTCGATTTCTCAGCCTCCTACTGGCTGACTAAACACTGGGGTCTGGAGGGCAGCGGGCGCGGTTACCTCGGCACGACCGGCGTTGCTCCCAATGACCTGCACCTCGACGGCCTCTTCATCGCTCAGTACTTCGGCCTCATCGGTCCGGAGTACCTCGGTCCGCACAACAAGCATGCTGCGATCATCGTCCATGCGCTGGTCGGCGGCGTCTATGGTGACTTCAACACCGACCTGCGAGGCGCGCCACCCGGCCCCGGCGGTCCGGCCGGAATGTACAACAACCAGATCACCCTGGGCGGTGCAGTCGGCGGTCACATTGACCTGAACCGCTCGCCAAGCTGGGTCTTCCGCGTCTCGCCGGAAGCGCTGCTTACCACCTTCAACGGCACCAGCGCCTACCCCCGTACGCAGTGGAACTTCGGCATCTCGGTCGGCATGGAGTACAAGTTCAAAGGCTCGCGCTTCAAGAAGCCGCGCACTCTGCCAAAGGCGAAAAAGTAGCTCTTCCGCAGTCCTAGCGCCTGTGATAGACTCCGCCGCGCGTAGCCTTCAATCCCGCGTTCCTGGCGTCAAATACTCCGGTCCCACCGGATCGGGAACACAGTCGGCGACGATCCCATCGATAGTGGTCATCGCTTCGGCATCCAGCCGCCAACCCATCACGCCCGCAACGGCATCCAGTTGCTCCGGACGCTTCGCGCCCCACAAGGCCACCGAAACTCCGGGCCGATCCAGCACCCAGCGCACCGCCAGCTCGGCCACCGTCTTCCCGTATCGCTCCCGCGCAA
Source organism: Acidobacteriota bacterium (assembly GCA_021816455.1). Lineage (GTDB taxonomy): Bacteria > Acidobacteriota > Terriglobia > Terriglobales > Acidobacteriaceae > Acidicapsa. The sequence goes on along the minus strand of JAKAXU010000002.1, from coordinate 78,412 downwards.
ATCGATCCAGCCGCTCGACCGCGTCCAGATACTGCGCAAAGCGCGGTGGCTGGAACTTGGGGTCCACGCGACGAATATCGCCCTCGGGAAAAGCTGTCTCCGCTCGCAGACGCCCACCGAGCAGACTGCGGCAAAGCGAGCTGTAGCAGATCACCGCTACCCCATGCGACGCGCACCAGGGCAGTATTTCGGCGTCGATCCCGCGCTCGAAGAGGTTGTAAGGCGGCTGATCGGAGGCCAGCGGAGCAACCGCGCGAAAACGCTCCATCTGGGCCACGGTAAAGTTGCTCACGCCGAACGCGCGCACCTTGCCCGCACGGACAAAACCGGCCAGAATCCCGGCCGTCTCCTCGACCGGAATCAGCGGATCCGGCCAATGCACCTGATAGAGGTCGATGCACTCGACGCCGAGTCGGCGCAGGCTGGCGTCGAGTTCCGCCTCCAGTCGCTCGCGTGTCAGATTGGCCACGATCGCGCCTCGTCCGCCGTGCTCGCCCCAGTCCAGTCCGGCCTTGGTCGCAATATAAAAATCCTCGCGGCGGCCGTGCGCCCGCAAGGCTTTGCCGATCAGCTCCTCGGAGCGTCCGTGACCATAGATCGGAGCCGTGTCAATCAGTTGGATGCCGCGCTCGAGCGCGTTGAGGAGGGTGGCGATCGCCTCCGACTCCGGCACCGCGCCCCACTCCAGTCCGCCCATCGCCCAGGTGCCCAGACCAATACGCGAGACGCGCGCACCGCCTATCGTCGTGAGTTCCATGCCGACTTCTCTCGTTCTCATCCGCGCTCAGTGCAGGCGCTCAGTCCATGCTCTTAGTCATAGCGCTCAAAGACCACCTGTTTCCTGTGCCAGCCATGCTCGGCCAGCAGGTTGCGCACCTCGGAGACCATGTTGTTCAGCCCACAGATGTAGGTGTAGATATCGAATTCCGCCGCCGCACCCTCCGGCACAGGCGGCGTCTTGCCTTTCACTTCCTCGCGCTGGGCCAGAATCTGGCCGACGTAATGCTGCACATAGCCGCGATGGCCCGTCCACTCTTGCGGCGCGCGACTCAGCGTCGGAATGTAGTGAAAGTTGCTGTGCGCAGCGGCTATCCGCTCGAAGTATTCGCGGTAGTACAGCTCGCTTTCATGCCGAGTGCCATAGACGCACCATATCTCGCGTCCGCCGCTGCGGTCGGCTCCAGCCTCCGGCCCTGTTTCCGGAAACAGTTCCTGCGTGAAGGCGCGCATCGGCGCGATGCCGGTTCCCGTGGCCACAAAGATCGCCTCCACCGGAGGCTGGTGCAGCACAAAATGCCCATGCGGGCCGTGAATCTGAATGACCGCGCCCTCCGGCAGATCGGCCAGATAGTTGGAGAAGAATCCACCCTCCACGCGATTCACGCAGAGGTCGAAACGATTTGCCGCGGGGGCCGATGCGATCGAGTAAGCGCGCGTCTGCGTCTTGCCGTTTCCGTCCACCGCCACCGCAGAGAGGAACTGTCCCGGGGTATAGACGAAGCTTTCTCGATCGACCAGCTCAAATTCAAAGTGATAACACTGTGCCGACTCCGACAGGCACACCTTCTTCAGCAACCGTGCGGGAAAAGTTTCTCGGGCCAAGGTTCGATTCTCATTTCGTCGAAAAGTTGCTTCCGGAGCCGCGATGGCGGCTCGCCAGCGTGCGCCCCAAGTCTACTCGCTTACCCCGAGGGCAGGGAATCAATCCGTCCCTTCTGGTGGCACGCGCGCAGTCGGCGACCGGCCACCATTTACAATAAATTGGTGCATTCCCAGCCCTCGTCCGCAATCATCGAAGCCCGCAACCTGAGCAAGGTTTACCACACGGGCCACATAGAAGTGCCGGCCGTACGTGGCGTCAACTTTCAAATTCCCCGTGGCCAGTTTGTAGCCATCGTCGGGCCGTCCGGCTCCGGCAAATCTTCGCTGTTCTATCTGCTCGGAGGCATGACGCACGCAACCTCCGGCTCAGTTTTCATCGACGGTGTAGACTTCGGCAGCCTGAGCGATGCCGAGCGCACGCGCCTGCGCAAGCAGCGCATCGGCTTCGTCTTCCAGCGCTTCAATCTGCTCCAGTCGCTTTCCGCACTGGGCAACATCGAAGTGGCTCACTCGATCGGCGGCAGCCGCAAGCCGCTCGACCGCAGCTACCTGGAGTCGCTCTGCACAATGCTTTCCATTCAGGGCAGGCTTGCCCATCGTCCGGCAGAGCTTTCCGGCGGCGAGCAGCAGCGCGTCGCCATCGCCCGCGCGCTCATCAGCCGCCCGGCCATCCTGCTCGCGGACGAGCCAACCGGCAATCTGGACTCAAAAAACTCCGACGCTGTGCTCGCCATGCTGCGCCGCTCCAACCGGGAGCTGGGTCAGACCATCCTGATGATTACGCATAATCTGGAGGCGGCAGCCGTCGCCGACCGCATCCTGCAGATGCGCGACGGCCAAATCGTCGCCGACAGCGCGGACGAAACCGCAAGCGCCGTCGATGCCGGGCAGCTTTCGCGCCAGCGCGACCACACCAGGTAATGCACCGTCTTCCATAGCTCCACCGCCGGGGCAAGCTCGCGATAGTAGGTTTCGGTGTCGATCTCCGGCGCGGCATGGACGCGCCACGCAATGCCCCGGGCGTCTGCCAGCATCATGCGCACGCGGAACAGATGCGCAGGACTGCTGATCACCTCCACCGACCTCCAGCCATGCGCGCGGGCGATGGCAAGCGAGTTGCACAGATTCTGGATCGTATCCTCGGAGGCGCGCTCGCGATAGATCGCCTCCTGTGGAACACCCTGCGCCTGTGCCACGCGCGCCATCACATCTGCCTCCACAAAACGGTTGTGCGCAGCGCCGCCGGAAAACAGAATTCTCGTCGCGACGCCCCGTTCATATTCGGCGACGGCTTCATCGATGCGATCCAGCATCGCCGGTTGCGGATTCCCGTCCGCGTCTGCCGGGGTGCCCAGAACGATCAGCGCATCCACGCGGCCCGCTCCCGCCGTGCCGCTTGGCGCGAGGTGCCGCGCCAGCGCCGCCCAACCCAGCAGCGAGGCCACCGACAAGATCGCAGCCAGCAGCAGACGCCGGTCCATCCGCTTCCTGCGCTGCCGCCTGTTGCCACCGCCTGTTGCGCGCTTCCGTCGGGTCACCGCCTCGGCCTCTCCACGCATTCCAGACTATCGCAGCACCGAGGATGATCGCAGCGTTGACTTGCAGGCTCAGAAGGCGAATGGCTTGCCCGGTTCGCTCAGCGCAAGCTCTTCGAGCGGCTTGCGCTCCCGCGGGTCCAGTTCCCGCGCGCGCAACTCAGCATCGGCAAGCTGCCCGGGATCTCCGGGATGACCCAGCGCAATCACCGCTCCCGGCAGAAAATCCTCCGCTGGACCGATCAGCTTCTGCGCTCCATCGCGATCGAAGCCGCCCATCGCGTGCGTCGCCAGTCCCAGCGCCGCAGCCTGTATGGCCATTTGCGCCATCGCCTGGCCCAGATCGAAGAGCGCGTAGTGGTTGGTGCTGCCATGTGGCGTCTTCGCCACGGCAAAGGCCAGCATCAGCACCGGCGCGCTCAACGCCCAGGCGCGGTTGAACGGCACCAGCGTCGCCGCAATCCGTTCGTACGTCGCATCCGGACTGGCCCCAGCGGGCCGGACGCCAACCAGAAATCGCCACGGCTGACCATTGCTGCTCGATGCCGCCCAGCGAGCAGACTCCAGTACCAGACGCAGATGCTCGCCCGAGACCGGCCGATCAGCATAGGCGCGCGGACTCCAGCGGTGCGCTATAGCCGGGAGCATTCCCTCGACCGGAATCTTTTTTTGTGTGTGCAACTCGGAGGCGCTGATCGTCATTGCGGGCATCCATCCCTTCGCGAAGACTCTCTGATGGGATGATCGCCCGACGGAAAGGATTCCGGCAATCCGCGCTTAAGCCAGAGCACAGCAGGCAACGGTTCAGGCCACCACCTGCACCACAAAGCCCGACGGCGTGCCCCACATCGCCCGCGCTCGCTCGCGATAAAAAACGCTGCACTCCAGCCCGGAAATTCCAAAATCGAAGAGTGGCACGCGCAGAAACTCTCCGTTGCCGTGCAGAGAATACTCGTCGCCGCTGGCGTCAATCATCAGCGACTCGCCATTGCAGACGCGCTCCGGATGCATCAGCAGCAGGATCGCCGTGGCGAAGGTTCCCAGACCGAATTCATTCGAGTCCATCATCGCCGCTGCCCGGCGCGCGCTTCGCCCGCGATGCCGCATTCCGGCCTGCGCCGGGATCACCAGGATATCGGCGCCATCCTGCGACTTTCCGATCAGATCCCAGGCCTGCGCCGCGCGATCCGACTCGCGCAGAAACTCCGGACCCATCTTGCCACAAATGCGATTTTCAAAGCGTCGGCGACTTGCCATCACCGCAAAGACACGCTCTACAGCCTCAGCATAGCTTGCTCCCAGCACCTGCCAGCGCGGGATCGCAAACCACGCCTCGGCTGCCTCCGGCAGCTTGTATCGCGCCATCACCTCATTGCAGTGCGCCGATTTCAACTCTGGAAACAGCTCGCGCAGCAACGTCACCTGCCCCGGCAGCAGCTTTTCCCGGTAGCCGGGACCGTAGTGTTTTTCGCTCGCCACTTCCTCCTCTGGAAATTGCTCCACCCGCAACGCACGCATGCGAACGAGCTGGCCGATCTGGTCGCTCATCTCGCGCGTAAGCTGCTGTTCATCCTCCAGCAGCCGCTGGATTCCTCGCCGGTCAAGCTGCCGCACAATCTCTGGCACCGACTGGGCCAGCGCCTGCTCCAGCGCCACGCGCAGCCGCTCATGCTGCTCTCCGGTCGGATTGCCCGCAATTGGCACCGGCATCCAGCGGTCTGCAAACGCTTTTCCTCGGCTCACCATGGACTTCTGCCTCTATCTAAATGGATTCCCGCTCACAAATATCCCCCCATGCCTCCAGCCTGATCCGTGGAACTGCAACCGGGACACCGAGACGACTCTTTTCCTTCATCGGATCACTGGATAGTTTCAGCACGTGACTTTTTGCTGCCAATGTTTCAGCTTGAGTCAACCACACACTCTTCCGCCAGACGGGCTATCCTGATCGCAGCGACGGATGAGCGATTTTACCCAGCAAGTCAAGCAGCGAGCCGACATCGTGCAGGTCATCGGCGGCTATCTGCGTCTGCGCAAAACCGGCGCGCAGAACTACTCCGGGCTGTGTCCGTTTCACAAGGAGAAATCCCCGTCGTTTTCCGTCCATGCTGCGCGGCAGTTCTATCACTGCTTTGGGTGCGGAGAGTCGGGGGACGTATTCAGCTTTGTCGGCAAGATTGAAAATGTGAGTTTCCCCGAGGCGGTGCGGATCGTTGCCCAGAAGTGCGGGATTCCGCTGCCCAAGCGCGAATTCAACTCTCCCGAGGAAGCTGCCGAGGCCCAGTTGCGCCGCCGTCTGCTGGACCTGCACGAAGCGGCAACTCTCTGGTTCGAGGAGCAGTTGCGGTCGCCGCTGGGCGCGGTGGCGCGCGAATATCTGGCTGGGCGCGGGGTGACGGCCGAGGCAATCAAGACCTTCCGCATTGGCTATGCACCGGACAACTTCAACGCTCTGCGCGACCACCTTTCCGCGATGGCCGACGAAGCCACGCTGCGAGCCTCGGGGCTGTTCAGCGCAAAGGATCAGGAGGACGCTGCGGGAAATCTACTCGCCGGACGGCTCTATGATCGCTTCCGCAATCGCATCACCTTCCCTATCGCCAATGAAAGTGGCCGCATCATTGCCTTTACCGCACGCACACTGGCCACCGGTGACAAGGCGGGGCCGAAGTATCTGAATTCACCGGAGACCGCGCTCTACTCCAAGGGCCAGGTGCTCTTCAATCTGGACAAAGCCAAAGCCGCCATGCGCCAGCTCGAGTTTGCTCTCCTGGTCGAGGGCCAGATGGACTGCATCTCCGTCTACATGCGCGGTATTCACCCGGTCATCGCCACCAGCGGGACGGCTTTCACCGAGCACCAGGTGGCCCTGCTCAAGCGCCACACCACCAACGTCGTCGTCAACTTCGACCCCGATGCCGCCGGCTCCAATGCGGCCGAAAAATCCATCGCTCTGCTCACCGAAGAGGGCTTCGCCATCAAGATCGTCACCCTCGACGGCGGCCTCGATCCGGACCGCTTCATCCGCGAGCGCGGCGTCGAGGCGTATGCGGCGGCGATTCGCGGGGCGCGCCGACAGAGCGATTACCTCATTGAGCGGGCACGCCAGCAGTTCCCGGGTGCCGGCGCCGACCAGAAGATCAAGGCCATGAACTTTCTGCTGCCTCACATCCGCCGCATCCGCCACAAACTGGAGCGCGACCAGTTCGCCATGGACGCGGCGCAGAAGCTGGGCATCGACTCCGCTGTCCTGCGCGAAGAACTGCGCCAGGCCGCACTCACCCGCCGCGAGAGCATCCCGAAGCGCGTCTCCGGCATCACCGAGGTCGAGCGCGTTCTCCTTCGCGCCCTTGCCTCGCACGGCAACTGCCATCGGATCGCCGCCGAGGCCATCGCTGCCCATCCGGAGCGCTTCCAGCCGCTGGCCAGCTTTGCCGCACTGCAAATCCTTGCCGCCAGCCCTGGCGCCGATCCGATGGCTGCAGTCGAGGACCCGGCGCAGCGCGCTTTGCTGGCTCAGGCCCTGCTCGACGAGAACGACCCTCCGGAACCTGCCTCCGTGGAAGACGCTCTGCACGGCCTGGAACTGGCCCGCCTCGAACATGATCAACGCGAGCTACGCACCGCCATCCGCGCTGCCGAGCTGCGCGGCGACTGGGCCGAGGTGGCCACACTCACGCAGCAAAAGGTCCGGCTCGACCACGCCATCCGCCAGATGCACGCCTGAGGCGAAGATGGTGCGTTCGCCGGCCTGCTCCCGTAGCCTGCTCACCTACCCGGCCCCAATCCCAGGCCCAAACCCATCCGCTCCCGCGGCTGCCGCAGAGATTCCTGCACCCCTCCCGCCAAAAAATCCTTGACGAGTGCGCGGAAAATCCTGTATCTTGCGTCGGTTTGTGGTAGTCTAACAGGACTGAAGGACGTGCGTCCGAACGCCCACCAGATGAGCTGCGGCTCCAGGGCAGGCCACACAGGCCACTTGCGCGAACGATCCTGACCCTAGCAAAGAAACCAGACATCGCTTCCGCGATGCCGGGGTGAGTCTGTTCTGCCGGATTTGTGCATCTAACTATGCACGCACCTCCGACGGGATAGAACCCTTTCGGCGGCGGAGCTTTCAGGAATAGAACGCGCAGGAGACGTGAGCGCTTTGGCAATCGACGACAAATTCGAAGACGAAATCAGCAATCTGATCGACGCGGGCAAGGAAAAAGGTTACCTCACCTACACCGACGTCAACGACATGCTCCCCGAGGAGATGCACAACGCCGATGACCTCGACGATCTGATCACCACGATCGGCACCCAGGGCATCGACCTGCTCGATGGCCCGAAATTCGGCGGCGACAAAGACTTCGACCATGAAGAGGGCGAAGACGTCGAGCTGGACCTGACCCCCGGTGCGATGGAGAAGACCAACGACCCGGTGCGCATGTATCTGCGCGAGATGGGCACTGTGCCCCTGCTCACCCGCGAGGGCGAGGTCGAGATCGCCCGCCGCATCGAGCGCGGCCAGATGCGTGTCATGAAGTCGCTTTCGCGCTCGCCGGTGGTTATCCGCGAGATCGTCGCCCTCGGCGAAGACCTCAAACGCGGCGTACGCAACGTCAAGGAAGTGGTCACCTTCGACGAGGAAGAGCTGACCGAAGAGATCGTCCAGACGCGCGTCAAAGCTACCATCACCCGTGTGGACACGCTGGTGCGCCATCTGAAGAAGATCGCGCTGCTTGAGGAAAAGCTGCCCACGCTGAACGTGAAGACCAAGGCCAGGGAAGCGCGCAAGACGCGCTGGACCATCGCCCGCGAGAAGGTGCTCGCCTCGCGCATTGTCCGCGAGCTGAAGTACACTCCGCAGGAGCGCAAGCGGCTGCTCGACAAGGTGAACAAAACCGTCGAGATCATGCGCTCGCTCGAACGCCAGATCAAGAGCCTGGACCAGAAGCACGACGCCTCCAAAAGCGAGGAGCTGCGCAAAGAATATCGCCGCCAGCAGAAGAACTGCCGCAGCGACCTGGAGCGGCTGGAGATGGAGGCCGGAGCCACGCTCGGCGAGATGCGCCGTACCCAGCGCGAGATGATCCAGGGCGACATGGACGCGGAAAAGGCCAAGCGCGAGCTGATCGAGGCCAACCTCCGGTTGGTCGTCTCCATCGCCAAGAAGTACACCAATCGCGGACTCCAGTTCCTGGACCTGATTCAGGAGGGCAACATCGGCCTGATGAAGGCCGTCGATAAGTTCGAGTATCGCCGCGGCTACAAGTTCTCCACCTACGCAACGTGGTGGATCCGTCAGGCCATCACCCGTGCCATCGCCGATCAGGCGCGCACCATCCGCATCCCGGTGCACATGATCGAGACCATCAACAAGCTCATCCGTACCAGCCGCCAGCTGGTGCAGGAGCTGGGCCGCGAACCCTCCAGCGAAGAGATTGCCCGCCGCATGGACATTCCCGTCGCCAAGGTCCGCAAGGTGCTCAAGATCGCCCAGGAGCCAATCTCGCTTGAAACGCCCATCGGCGAAGAGGAAGATTCGCACCTTGGCGACTTCATCGAGGACCGTCAGGCTGTCTCTCCCTCCGAGGCCATCATCGGCGTCAACCTCAAGGAGTACACCTCGCAGGTACTGCGCACGCTCACCCCACGCGAGGAGCGCGTCATCAAGCTGCGCTTCGGCCTGGAAGACGGCTCCGAACACACGCTCGAAGAGGTCGGCCAAAGCTTTCAGGTCACCCGCGAGCGCATCCGCCAGATCGAGGCCAAGGCCCTGCGCAAGCTTCGCCACCCCTCGCGCAGCCGCAAGCTGCGCGCCTTTGTCGAGGGCGTCAAGGAAGTGTAAGCCGGAAGTGTAAGCCATCGAACCACCCGCTGATCCGGCCCGCGCAATGCCCTCCAGGGCAACCTGCGCGGGCCTTGTCTTTTTGCACCCGCGCAGATCATTGGCCGCCTGACTTTCGTTCCGCGAAGCCGCATCGGGAGCGCGTCTTCGGCTCGGCACACTCCTTGCATGGAATTACTCGCTTTTTTGCTAAGGTCGTCGTGGAGGAGAAAACCATGAGCGGATGTCCGGAGATGACGTTTGAAGGGTTGAACGCGGAGAAGTATGCTTCCCTGCTGGAGACGGCGCAGGCACAGGGTCTAACGCTGACCGGGGACTCGGGAACGACGAGTTATCAGGGGATGGACTTTACCTGGAGTTATGATCCGGCCAGCGGAACATTGACGATCCACTGCACGGAGAAGCCGTTTTTTGTGCCCTGCAATCTGATCGAGCAGAAGATCCGTGCGCTGCTGGGGTGACGGCTTGCGCGGGGAAGGCTGGGGTGAAAGCTGGAAAGCATTCGCCCGGCTCTCTGCTCTTGCGAACTGGCCGGGCGCTTCCCTTCGGGAATTGCGGCGCATCCGCAGTTTCAGATCGCTCGCAAGAGTCGCGCAGGCAGGAAAAGGATCGCCGCCACAATCTCAAGTACACCTTGGACGGCGATGCCGAAGATGCGAAACGGCAAGAGCAACAGCCAGACCAGAGGATAAAGCACGAGCGCTGCCAGGGCCAGCGGCCAGCAGAGGACAAACAGGATGCACCAGAGGAGAAACTTGATCATGGTCGTACGCCTTTGCCCCAGGTTTTTCTGAACGGGCGTTTGATTTCTCTGTCTCGATGTTTGGTACGCGAACCGAGCCGCGTCGGTTCCAAAAAAGCTTCCGGCTTCGGAAATCTGAGTTATTCTCTCCTCGCTTTTTGCTTCACCTTTGATTGCAGTTTGGCGGAGAGCGCTTTTTTCCCTGCGCGAATGAGGCTGGCGCGTTCCTTTTCCGGCATGGCAAGTAAAGTCTTGGTGCGTTTGGGCAGCTTGTCATAGATGAGCTGGTGGGCCTGACGCAGCTCGTCCTGCCACTGTCGCTGGCCGAAGACGCTCCAGCGCTCGATAGCGACCCAGAAGGCGCGAGCCATGTAAGGCGCGGGGAGGACTCCTTCGGTTTCCAGCAGCTCCTGAAAACGCTCCGCGCCGCAATGAAACCAGACCACTCCAGTTCCTGCTTCGTCAAGGTGAATGAGCGCGAACATCTTACCGCCGATGGCCTTGTCCCCCACCCAGAAGACCAGATGATGGCCCCAGTTGACGCTCTCCGTCACGTGCGGCAGCGCCAGACAAAACTCGCGAATGCGCTCGTTATCCATGGACAGGAATTGTACTGCTTGGGGACAACCGCGCCCAGATTTTCCCCATGTGATACACGGTGTCGCGTACCATGAGAAGGCTGGGACTATGTTCGTTCCCATACGGGGCTGACTTCATATCCCGCTGACGCCGGAGAAGAAATGGGTAAGACCTCTCAACACGAACATGACGAGCTAAAGCCAATAAAACGTGGCCCTTCTGCGATTTACCTCGACGAAGAAATCGGGCTGGATCAATCGAATGTTGTCTACATCCGCTCACAGCGGAATCGACGGATTGTCTTTGGCTGGTATGGGGGGAAGTTTTCTCATCTGGATTGGCTTCTGCCTCTGCTGCCGAAATGTCACCACTACTGTGAGCCATTTGCAGGCTCTGGGGCTGTCCTGCTCAACAGGGAACCCTCGCCTATAGAGACGTACAACGACATTGACGGCGATGTAGTAAATTTCTTCCGCGTCCTGCGCGACAGGCAGGACGAATTAGTCCGCGCCATCGGATTGACTCCGTTTTCACGTGAGGAATATCACAAAGCAATTTACGCATCGCTTGCCGGAGTGAGTGATGTGGAACGCGCACGACGGTTTTATATCAAAGCTCGCCAGACGCGGACCGGACTGGCGCAAACCGCCTCCCTTGGTCGGTGGGCAAACTGCAAGGACACGAGCAGGGCAGGAATGTCCGGCGTGGTATCACGCTGGCTTGGCGGTATTGCGGCTTTGGATGAGATTGCCCAGCGACTGATTCGCGTGCAGATAGAGAATCGACCAGCAATCGAGGTCATGCGTCTCTACGACAATCCAACGACTCTCTTTTACTGCGATCCGCCATACCTCCACGTAACAAGAGGAGATTCAAAGGCGTATGGCTTTGAGATGGATGTAAGCCAGCACCGCGAGTTTGCCGCAGTGGCAAATGGCTGTAGCGGAAAGGTCGCCGTATCGGGCTATGACCACCCGTTCATGGAGGAGATGTTCCCGCCGGATCGTTGGGTCAAGACTCTCGGCGCAGACAAGACCATCCACTCGACAAAGGGATCGCGGCAAGAGGTGCTTTGGACGAATTTCAAACCAAAACTTCAAGAGAGTCTTTTCGGATGAAGCCAGAACAAATCCTGCAATATGCTTACGACAAAGCTACTGCAACCCTAAAGAAAAGCGCTATTGAAGACGCCGCTATACGCGAGCGTGTGGACTATATTTGTCGCTGCATGAGCAACCGTGCTGGTGTGCGGCTGCTGATGTCGTGCTTGCTGGCAAAGCTCGACAGTCCCAGTGTGGACCCGCGTAAACCGTATACGGAGATTGGTGGAAAAGGCTGCTTCTCTGGTCGTACTTACGACGAACGATACATCACCGCGTTCATCAATGAGCACAGACTTCCCGTTAACCCGACTACGGCGTTCCTAACCCCGGTTCTTCGCAACATTAACCGACCACTTACGACAAAAGTTGAGCTGGTCGGAAGACCACGTGATCTTTATCAAAAGACTCTACAACTCCTTGAGGACGTGGCAAAAAATCGTATTGGAGCTGACCAGCTTCTTGTTGAAGTGGTACGAATATTGCTGGTATTACGCGACGAGAAACTGGCAAGAATGGCATCTCTGATCGAGGCGTTAAAGCACGCCGAAGACGCGCTTCCGTTATCGACAGAAGCAATAGTTCTTCTCATTGGTCAACACCTGGCATGCAGGAATGCGAGCCGTCTGCCAGTTCTGGTGGTCGCTGCTGCCTATCAGGTTGCAGGGCCTCGCTTGGCCGAATGGGTGTTGCCTCTGAACTCACACAATGCTGCAGATCTCCAGACTGGGGCGATTGGAGACGTGGAAATCTGCCTAGTGGGAGAGGATGCCATTGTCACCGCCTATGAGATGAAGATGAAGCGGATTACTCGTGAAGACATCGACGTCGCCGTGATGAAAATAGCCAAGGCTCCGAAGCGAATCCATAATTATCTATTCGTTACTACAGACACGATTGACCCGCTGATTGCAGAGTATGCTGCGAGCTTCTATGAAGAAACAGGTGGGACGGAAATTGCGCTCCTCGATTGCATAGGCTTCCTTCGCCACTTTTTACATCTCTTCCATCGCGCAAGGGTAGACTACTTGAACGCATATCAAAAGCTCGTTCTGGATGAACCGGATTCCGCAGTAAGCCAAACGCTGAAAGAAGCATTTCTAGCCCTCCGCCAGGTAGCCGAGAGCGGCGAATAAAATCATCTCGCTAGCCAGAAATATCCTGCTTTATAGCATCGGACTTGGTGCCGATGCCGCTCCGCTAGAATCAAGCTGTGTCGTTACGATTTGAATTACTTTCCACGCACACTTCCGGCGCGCGCCGGGCGCGCATGTATCTGCCGCATCGGACCGTCGAGACGCCGGTCTTCATGCCTGTCGGCACGCAGGGGACCGTGAAGGCCGTGCCACAGCAGACCCTTGAATCCCTCGGCGCGCAGATCATCCTTGGCAACACCTATCACCTGTATCTGCGCCCGGGCCATGAGCTGATTCGGCAACTGGGCGGCCTGCATCGCTTCATCTCCTGGCCGCAGGCGATGTTGACCGACTCCGGCGGCTTTCAGGTCTTTTCCCTCGCCGGGCTGCGCAAGCTCACCGACGAAGGCGTCCGCTTCCGCTCGCACCTCGACGGCTCCAGCCACCTGTTCACGCCCGAGCACTCGATGGACGTGCAGATCGCACTCGGCGCCGACATCTGCATGGCATTTGACGAGTGTACGGAATATCCCGCAGACGAGGCCCGTGCGAAAGAATCCCTGCGCGTCACCCTCGCCTGGGCGGAGCGGTCGCTCGCCCACTTTCGCGCCCATGCTGAGCGCGTTCCCTGGGGCTGGCCGGGCGCCGAACTGAATGGCCAGACGCAGTCGCTCTTCGGCATCGTGCAGGGCGGCATGTATCCGCATCTGCGCCGCGAATCGGCCGAACGCCTGGTGGAGATGAATTTCGACGGCTACGCCATCGGCGGCCTCAGTGTGGGCGAGCCACGCGAGCTGACGCGCCAGGTCATCGCGGAGACGCTGCCCTTGCTGCCCGCCGACAAACCCCGCTACGTGATGGGCGTCGGCTACCCGGACGAGATCGTCGAGTACGCGCGCATGGGCGTGGATATGATGGACTGCGTCATCCCCACGCGCGCCGCGCGCCACGGTCTGCTCTTCACGCGCGAAGGTCGCATGAACATCAAGAATCGCCGCTTTGCCGACGACACGCTTCCGCCCGACCCGCAGTGCGGCTGCCCCACCTGCCAGCGCTACTCGCGCGCCTATCTGCGTCACCTGATGCAGACCGGCGAGCCGCTCGGCGGCACGCTTGGCTCCATCCACAACCTGGCCTTTTATCTGGACACCATGGCCCGTCTGCGCGCGGAACTCGCACCCGACGCTGCCTCCGCAATCGCCGCTGGCGAGACCCTCGCCTGAGGACTGCCGCGCCGCATTCGGAACCGTTCCCGGCAAGCGATTCATTCTGAAACCGCAGCCTCGCTTCCCGCGGATTCGGCGTGCTTGTGTGCCTTTGCGCCCGTCAGAATCGAAGCAGTCATGTCCACTGCACCAGCAACCGCCGCAACGCCAATCACCAGCCAGCCCACGCGCCTCGATCCCGCGCGCTTTGCTCCGGCGATAGCCGCGCTCGACGCTCTGGCCAACAGCCATGCCCAACTCACCGCCGGGCATGCGCATCTGGCTGAAGGCCGTCCGCGCGAGGCCGCCGTCTGCTACCGCGCCGCGCTCGACGGGGAACCGGCGACACGCGTCTCCGCGCTGCTGGGGTTGAGCCTCGTCGCCCGCCGCAGCGGCCAGCTTCCGCAGGCGCTGCGCATGGCGCAGGCAGCGCTGGAGATCGACGCAACTTCGCCGGTAGCCTGGGCCTGTTACGCTTCGCTGCTGCACGGCGTCGGCCTGGTACAGGATGCCCACTCTGCCTACCTGCGCGCGCTGGCCCTGCCCGCCACCGAGGCCGCGGCCTTTCTGCCTGCGCTCACCGGACTCGGCGAGCTGATGCTCTCCGCTCGCAGCCCGTCGGCTGCCATCGCCTGTTTTCGCCGCGCTCTGGCCCTGCGCCCGGATTCACCCGCCGCGCTGCATGGCCTGGGCACAGCGCTCGCGCTCCGGAACGATTTCGAGCCGGCACTCGCCTGCTTCCGCGCTGCGATCCAGCACATGCCAGCGCATACGGAGTCGCATTTTGCCGCCGGCTACTGCGCGGCAAAGCTCTGCCGTCACGCCGAAGCGATTGCCGATTACGAGCGTGCGATTCGGCTGCGGCCGAGCTTTGCTCCGGCCTGGGGAAATATGGCCGTCTGTCTGGTGGCCGATGGCCGCGATTACCTTGCCGTACCTTGTTTTCAGCAGGCTCTGGCAGCCGATCCCCGCCTGCTTTCTGCGCTACTCAACTTCGGCAATCTCCTGCGCGCACGCAAGGCCTTTGCGCAGGCCCGTCTCTTCTATGAGCGCGCTCTGGCGGTCGATCCGTCCTGCACGGATGTGCTCGTCGCCCTGGCGTATCTCGAACTGGAAGGCTCTGCGGAAGCATCGCGCTTTGCCGCAGCGGAGCGATGGCTGCAAAAGGCTGCCGAAAGTGCCCCGGAGCATCCGGAGGTGGCTAACGCGCGCGGGATTCTCGATCTTGCCCGTCATAACGCCACGCGCGCTCCGGAGCAGCTTGAGGCGGCTCTTGCTGCCTTTGCCCGCGCCGCTGCGCTCGGCCACAAGACCGCAGACTCCAACGCAGGTAACGCTCTGCTGCGCGTCGGCCGCATTGAGGAGGCCGTGGCGGCGCATCGCCGTTCGGTCGCGCTCGATCCGCTGCATCCCGGCGCACGCTACAATCTCGCTCTCTCGCAGTTGCGCGCCGGGCTATACGCCGAAGGCTGGAGCAACTACGAAGCGCGTCTGGATTTCCGTGAAGTCCATCCCCATCCGCGCCGTTTTCAACAGCCGCGCTGGAACGCTGAACCCCTCTCGAAACCGCATAACCGGCTCTTCGTCTACTATGAGCAGGGCCTTGGGGACACACTTCAGTTTGCGCGCTTCCTGCCTTTTGCGGCTGCTTGCGGGGCGGAGCTGATCGTTGAGGTGCAACCGCCGCTGGTGCGGCTGCTGCGGCCTGTCGTCGAGTCGCTGGGCGGACAGTGCATCGCTGCCGGAGAATCAATTCCCGCTTTCGATTGCCACTGCCCGCTGCTCAGCCTGCCGCATCTGTTTCGCACCACGCTGCAGAGCATCCCGGCTCCGCTTGCGCTCGTCGCCGAGCCTGCGCCGCTCCCGAAAACTTCCCCGCGCGACGCAAACGACCTCGGGCCAGCGGAACCGCCTGCCATCGGCATCTGCTGGGCTGGCAACCCCCGTTATGCCGCCGACCGCGAGCGCTCGACCCGACTGGAAACGCTGCTGCCGCTGCTCGTCGACTTTCCCTCTCTTCGCTGGGTTGCGTTGCAGAAAGGCGAGGCTGCGTTGGAGATTGCCACCGCCCGCGCACTGCTTCCCTCCGGATTTCCGCTCCTGGACGCCTGCTCGCAGGAGCGCGACCTGGCCAACACCGCCGCCGTCATTGCCTCGCTCGATCTCGTCCTGAGCACGGATACGGTCATTGCGCATCTGGCCGCTTCAATAGGTAAGCCCTGCTGGCTTCTGTTGCCCTGGCAGTCGGACTGGCGCTGGATGCAATCTATTCCCACCACCCCCTGGTATCCGACGATGTGTCTCTTTCGTCAGCCCGCGCCCGGCGACTGGGCCTCCGTGTTGGCCTCAGTCCGCGGCGAACTCCGCGCCTGGATCTGTACTTCGTCCACACCCGGTCATATACGGAGTTAGGCACCTGGTAAGGCGCACAGTCAGGCACCAACCCTGTCCCCTGGCTTTCCTCAACCCTTCGCTCCCTTGTGCAAACAGTGGACTTCGTCTGCGCTCTTTAAATCTCTGTCGGTCCTTCACCGCTCTATTGCTGGGCAGAAACCTGCATTCCACGGATCCTACCTGTATTTCCACAGAGCCGTTTTCGCGCGCTGAGGAGAACGTGGAGAAGCCGGTGCGGCAAAGTGTCTGTAGGCGCGTTTTTCCAATTCTCCTCAATTCCACAGCCTGGTTTTGGAAAATCCGCACCCTGCTGGTGCTCAGTATTGATAGGGTTTTTTCCTTTTTTCCACTTTTACTCGCACGGCTACTACTACGACTGGGGAGTATTTCTTCCTTTCCTTTGTTTTTGCGTACTCGCGCTGCATCTCGGCCATCGCTCCCAATCTGGCATCCGCAAACAATTACCTATCCAAAGATGAGGGTCGCTTGGTTTTCGTCACAAATGCGTTGTTTTCCACCCCTCCGCGCGCTCTGTGCTTTGCATACAATCAAGAGAGGCGAGAAGCTTGTTTTCGTCAAACATCTGCATGGTGTATCTTGGCATCACGCGTACACCAGCGTCGTGGAGAGAAGCATGAGCACAACCCTGTTGCAGGCAGACGCCGCAGCCGCCTCCACCGAGGGAGCAGCGATGGAAATCACCGTAAATCGCAAAGAACTATTGAACGAGTTGAGCGCCATCCAGGCTGTCATCGAGCGCAAGACTACGATTC
Organism: Acidobacteriota bacterium; assembly: GCA_021816455.1. GTDB lineage: Bacteria > Acidobacteriota > Terriglobia > Terriglobales > Acidobacteriaceae > Acidicapsa. The sequence continues at coordinate 61,510 of JAKAXU010000002.1, read as the reverse complement.
CCATTCTCTCCAACCTGCTCATGGAAGCCGACGGTGACCAAGTGCGCATCACGGCTACTGATCTCGACCAGGCCATTCGCACCTCCTGCGCGGCAAAGGTGAAAAAATCCGGCTCCTGCACCATCCCCGCGCGTAAGCTCTTCGATTACGTCAAGCTGCTGGGCGAGGGCGATGTCTCCATCAAGCTACTGGAGAATCACTGGGTGCAGATTCGCTCAGGACGCTCCAACACGAAGATGGTTGGTCTGGGCCGCGCCAATTATCCGCAGGTGCCGGAGATGCCCGAAGGCACATCAGTCACGCTGCCCACTGCGGTTCTGCGTAAGCTCATCAGCCACACTATCTTCGCCATCTCCAGCGAAGAATCGCGCTACACACTCAACGGCGCTCTGCTCATTCTCAAGCCAGAGTCGCTGGCCATGGTTGCCACCGACGGCCATCGCCTGGCCTTCATCGAGAAGACCGAAGAAACACTGGTCGGCATCTCCGACGAGAAGCGCACGCTGATTCCGCGCAAGGCGCTCGCCGAAATCTATTCGCTGATTTCAGCCAGCGAAGCTGAAACCTTCACCTTTGCCGAAGACGATCAGCGGATGTTCTTCTCGATCGGACATCAGACGCTCAGCTCCATGAAATTGACCGGGCAATTCCCCAACTTTGAGGCCGTGCTTCCGCGAGAGAATAATAAATTCGCCATCGTCCGCGCTGCTGAGTTGTCCTCGGCGATCGGTCGCGTCGCACAGTTTGCCGAGGAGCGATCCGGCGCTATCCGCGTTCGTCTCGAACAGAACGAGTTGAAGGTCTCCGCGCAATCCTCCGAATCCGGAGAGTCGGAAGACTCCATCGAAACTCCCTACAACTTCGATCCCATCTTTGTAGGCTTTAACAGCGCCTATATGCTGGATTTCCTGAAGGCGATCGGTAATGAAGGGGAAGTTCGACTGGAGTTCAAGGACGCTCAATCCGCCGGCCAGATGCGTCCGGAAGACCCAGATTCACTCTACAAATACCGCTACGTACTCATGCCCATGCGCATCTGAGGCAGCGGAATTCTGCGTCAGGAGTTTGCCTCCATGCCAAGAATCTCTTGGGCAGTTTTTGTTCTTTTCGCGGCTGCCGCTTCAGCTCAGCAGGCTTCGTCCAGTCACACCCACTCCACACAAAGCCTGATATCCATCTCCGCGCCCGTCTTCGTCCTCGACCACGTGCGCGTCATCGATGGCAACGGAGGCCCATCGCGGGCAGACCAGGCAGTTGTCGTCTCCCACGGCAGGATTGTTTCTGTTGGAGCAGAGCAGCAGACCACTATCCCTGCCGGAGCCTTGCGCATCGACGCTACCGGCGAGAGTGTCCTTCCCGGCATCGTCGGCTTGCACGACCATCTCTACTACTCGGCCTCCATCGCTACCGAACAGGCGGATGGTTTCGCCAACGGGCCAGGCTTTTACGTCACCGAACTGCCCTACACCGCGCCCCGGCTCTATCTTGCCTCCGGCGTCACCACCATGCGTACCACTGGAAGCGTCGAGCCGTACACGGATCTACGCATCGCCTCCCAGGTCAATTCCGGTGCCATGCCAGGTCCAGGGATGGATGTCTCCGCGCCCTATCTGGAAGGCTCGCCGACTAAGTTTGCCCAGATGCATCCGCTGGTCGATGCCACGGATGCGCGGCGCATGGTCGATTTCTGGTCCTCGGAAGGCATGACCTCCTTCAAGGCATATATGGACATCTCTCGCGCCGAACTGGGCGCGGCCATCGCCGAAGCGCATGCCCAACACCACAAGCTCACCGGCCATCTCTGCTCGGTCACCTGGCCGGAGGCCATCGCGCTTGGCATCGACGATCTGGAGCATGGGCCGGTCTTCACCGACACCGAGTTCTCCGCGACCAAAAAGCCCGATGCCTGTCCCACCGACGGTGAGCGAAGCTGGCAGAACAAATCTATTGACGACCCTGACGTGCAGTCGCTCATCCACTTGCTCGTCGCGCACCATGTCGCCGTCACTTCCACGTTGCCGGTCTTTGAGGCTATGGCTCCCGGTCGTCCGCCGCTTACCCCTCGCATCACGGAAGCGCTGGCTCCAGCCGCCTTGCAAAGCTATCTCACACTACGTGCGCGCATTCCGGCCAACTCCCCGATGACGTCGCTCTTCCGCAAAGAGATGGACTTCGAGCTTGCCTTTGTCCGCGCCGGTGGCCTGCTGTTGGCCGGCCCCGATCCCACCGGCAACGGTGGCGTTCTGCCCGGCTTCGGCGACCAGCGAGAGATGGAGCTGCTCGTCGAAGCCGGCTTCACCCCCGTTGAAGCCATTGCCATCGCCACGCGCAACGGCGCGGAGTATCTGGGCCAGCTTGACCGTATAGGCACCATCGCTCCCGGCAAAGACGCGGATATTGTCCTCGTCCACGGCGACCCGTCGAGCCGCATCTCCGATATTGAGAACGTCGTCACCGTCTTCAAGGATGGAGTCGGCTATGACTCCGCCGCGCTGATTCGCTCGGTCCGCGGCCAGGTTGGCATCTGGTAGCGCGCTTGTTGGCTCACTTCATCGCCTGCTGCACGATATAAAGCTTCGAATCGAATTTCTTTCCCGTGCTCTCGCTGGCCATGTAGCGAATCAGCCCGAAGATCGGCCGGTCGAACCACGGCCGGTCGTGCTTGCCCACCATTGCCCATGCAATCCCTGCATAGCCATTTGGGTCGCGTCCGTCCAGCTCGTAACGATCGTTCAGCATCACAGCCCACCTGTAGCCCACGGCTACGCTCGGCGACCACTCCAGGATTTTTTTCGCCCAGTACATCCGCATGTAGTTGTGCATCCAGCCTCTCCGGACCATCTCCCGCTGTGCCGCATTCCACAGCTCGTCATGTGTCTCGCCCCGCTCCAACTGTTCCAGCGTATAGAGCCACGGGCGCGGGTCGGATGCGTGCGCCAGCAGCGACTTCTGCGCCCACGGCTCGGCGCACTCCCAAGTGTCGTAGTGCGGATTGTGGCGCACAAACAAGACTGCCAGCTCACGCCAGCCGATCAACTCGTCCAGATATTTGCTTGCCGCCTCGGCGCCTGCCTTGCTGCGTGCCACTGCGTTCTGCGCCGCCAGAGCAATAGTCACCGGCGAGATGTGCCCATAGTGCAGATACGGACTCATCTGGCTGGTTCCGCGCGCCTCCGGGTGATTGCGCCTCTCGTCGTAGTCGGCAAGCTGCGTCTCGGTGAACTCCTTCAGCCGCCGGAGCGCTGCGTGCGTTCCGCCCGTAAAGCTATCGACCGGAGGGGTGCTGCGGTCGAACTCCGCCGGAAAACCTTCGGTAATCTCGCCTTCCAGACTCCAGCTTCGCAGCGCGGAGCCGCGCCACGGCTGACTTGCGGCAATGGCCGGGATCGGTCGCAGCCACTCCTCCAGGTGTGCCCGTAAATGCGGACGAAAGTGATGCAGCAGAACAAAACTGCGGCCGAAGATCGCAGAGGGAACGACGACATCGGCGTCTACCGTCCAAAAGGGAATCCGCAGTCGTGCCGCCAGCGCGCGCCGCCAACGCTCCGGTTCGCGGCAGACATTCTCGTCGCCCAGCAGCATCGCCGCATCCACTTCAGCCAGAAACGCCTCCAGCGAATCGCCGTCCACCGAACGCCGCACCACGAACAGGATCCCGCGCCGGGCAAGGTCGGTGGATACGTCGCGCAATCCCTCCTGCAGGAAGCGATAGTGCCGCCAGTTGGCGTTCGGGTAGTTGGCGATGACGCCGAAGTAGACGATCAACGGCAACTCCAGCGTATTGGCGACGGTCAGCGCCGTCTCCAGCGCCGGATTGTCCAGCGCGCGCTGCGCGTGCTGCATCCAGTAGACAACGCATCGGCCCTCGGCCGCCGGTGCGCCGCCGCGTCGCACGGTGATCCTCCGGTCTTCGGCCAGTCTCTCCAGAGTCTCCATCGCGCACCTTCGTGGTATTTAGTCACTATGGAGCGGCTAAACAGAAGAGGCTGCCTGTGCGGCAGCCTCATGCAAGGATCGCGTCGCAAGCTTCAGAAGCTGCCCCACGCGCGCGAGATGTAATCGGACATCGACATGCCCACCAGCGCCAGGAAGGTGAATAATCCCGCACCCACCGTCAGCTTCATCAGATTGCTGCTGTACTTGATGTGCATGAAGAAGAGAACCACCAGCGTCGCTTTGAAGACCGCGATGCCAAGCGCGACGACGGCGTTCCACGGCCCGAGTTCCAGATAGGAGGCCGCCACCGTCAGGCCGGTGCAGATCAGCAGAGTCGCCGCGATCATCGCGTAAATCTTCGGACTGACGATATGGGGTTCTTCCGCGTGGTTTGCTTCCAGTTCGCTCATTGCTTTTTCTCCGCTTTTCCAGGTTGCGTCTCGGTTTCCCGCTCGATCACTGATGCCGACTGATCAGATACAGCAGCGGGAAGAGAAAGATCCAGACAATATCGACAAAGTGCCAGTAAAGGCCAAAGTTTTCGATGAAGGTGATATTCCCGTTGTCATACGCGCCCCGGATTGCCTTGATGAGCATGAAGATCAGCAGGCCCATCCCGATGATCATGTGCAGCGCATGCATGCCGGTCATGGCAAAATAGAGGCTGAAGTAGACCTCCGTATGCTGCGCCATATCCAGCGGCAGCCCAGGCTCGGCGGGCTGGCCCGGTTCCGCCTTCGGATGCACGAAGCTCATTGCGTCGAAGCGCAGCCCCGGCACGTGATGCTGCACCCACTTCTCGTGGTACTCCACGCTTTTGATGCCAAGGAAGGCCAGGCCCAGGATCAGCGTCAGGATGATGGAAAGAATCAGTCCACCGCGCCGCCGCGTCTCCGCGCACCAGACGCCCATGGCCATGGTGAAGCTGGAGGTGATCAGCACGGCGGTGTTCGTCGTGCCCAGCACGATCGAGAGCGTGTGCGATCCGGCCACGAATGCCGGATAGTACCAGTTCCGATAGATCAGGTATGCCGTAAACATGCCGCCGAAGAACATGATCTCCGTCAGCAGAAACAGCCACATGCCAAAGCTCGCCGACTCCCTCTGCTGCGCCATCGTCACAAAATGGTGACGCTGATAGGAGGGATGCTCCGAATGCGTGCTTTCGTGTAGTGCGACCGTCGGGCTATCCAACTTGGGTTACCTCGCGTTCTTTCTGGCGCTCCAGCCACTCGTAATCGTAAGCGTCCTGGGTCACGACCGGGATTTCGATAAAGTTCTCGGTCAGGGGCGGCGACTGAATTTGCCACTCCAGTCCCGTCGCCTGCCAGGGATTGTTGCCCGCAATTTGGCCATACTTCAGGCTCCACACCAGATAAATCATCGGCAGCAAATATCCGACGCCGAGAATCGTAGCACCGGCGGTGGAAAAGACATTCAGCACCTGAAACTCCGGCGGGTAGGCTGCGTAGCGACGCGGCATGCCCAGCATGCCCAGCAGGAACTGCGGGAAGAAGGTGAAGTTGAAGCCGATAAAGGTCACCACCGCAGCCAACTGAGAAAGTTTCTCGGGATACATGCGGCCGGTCATCTTCGGCCACCAGAAGTGGATGCCGGAGAGAAACGCCATCAACATGCCGCCCACCATCACAAAGTGGAAGTGCGCCACGATGAAGTAGGTCTCCGTCAGGTGGATGTCCGTACCGGAAGATCCCAGAAAAACGCCCGTCAGGCCGCCAATCGTGAACAGGCCCATGAAACCGAAGGCGTAGAGCATCGGTGTCTCGAAGGTGATCGATCCCTTGTAGAGCGTGAATGCCCAGTTGAAGATTTTGATCGCCGAGGGGACCGCTACCAGCATCGTCAGAAGGCTGAAGATCAGCGTCGAGTAGTTCGAGACACCCATGATGAACATGTGGTGCTCCCAGACGAAGAAGCCGAAGACGGCGATCGCCACGGACGAGAAAGCAACCGCCGAATAACCGAAGACTCGCTTGCGGGAAAAGGTCGAGATTACTTCGCTGATCACGCCCATCCCCGGAAGAATCATGATGTAGACGGCCGGATGCGAATAGAACCAGAACAGATGCTGGAAGAGAATGGGATCGCCGCCTTTGGTCGGGTCGAAGACACCGATGCCGATCGTCCGTTCCAGCACCACCAGAACCAGCGTAATCGCCAGCACCGGAGTGCCCAGCACCATCAGGATTGAAGCCGCATAGTTCGACCAGACAAACAGCGGCAGCTTGAACCAGGTCATGCCCGGCGCGCGCATCCGGTGGATGGTCACAATGAAGTTCAGTCCGGTGAAGATGGAAGAAAACCCGGCAACGAAGATCGCCAGCCCCGTCGTTACTACATTCGTGTTCAGATAGTGCGTTGAGAGCGGCACTGTAAAGGTCCAGCCCGTATCCACGCCGCCGCTGATCATCGCCCACAGCGTCATCCCGCCGCCGATCAGATAGAGATACCAGCTCAGCAGGTTGATCTTCGGGAAGGCCAGATCTTTCGCGCCCACCATGATCGGGATCAGGAAATTTCCCAGAGTCGCCGGCACACTGGGCACCAGGAACAGGAAAATCATGATGATCCCGTGCATCGAAAACACCTTGTTATAGGTGTCGGCCGCCATCAGGTCGCTCTGCGGCGTCAGCAGTTCCAGCCGGATCAATGCGGCCAGTGCCCCTCCGATGAAGAAGAAGAAGGTGATCGAGATCAGGTAGAGAATAGCAATCCGTTTGTGATCGCCGGTCAGCAGCCAGCTCAGAATGCCATTCTCATTCGTCAGATAATTCCGCTTCGGTATCCGTGCCGTCGTCTGGTCAGGAAGACTCACAATGCTGCTCATGGCTTCACCATCCCTTTGGTTCCCACTGCCGCCGCCGTTGCCGCCGGTGCGAGTTCTGTGGTTGTCGTCGTCTGCAGAATTCGGTAGTTCGAGTTCAGATTCTTGATGTATTCCACCAGCGAAAAGAGGCCCTCCTCGCTGATCTGACCCTGGTAAGTGGGCATGATCGGCGCGTAGCCCTGGGTGATGTGCGCCGAAGGATTCAGAATCGCCTGCCGCAGATACTCGTCGTCGACCGTCACCTTCTGCCCGTTGGTCAGCGTCAGCGTAGAGCCATAGACACCGGCCAGATTCGGTCCGCGGGCCTGCGGAGTCCCGTTGTGACAGGCCGTGCAGCTCAGACTGGCAAAGAGACGTTCCCCGTTCTGCGCCAGCGAGACTCCGCTGGTCGAGCTTTCCAGCCACTTCTTGTAATCGTCCTGGCTCATCACCACCACCTGGCCGATCATCGCCGAGTGCGCCGTTCCGCAATACTGGCTGCAGAATAGATGATAGGTGCCCTCACGCGTCGCCTCAAACCACACCGTCGTGTAGCGGCCCGGAATCGCCTCGCGCTTCACGCGGAAGGCTGGCAGAGAGAAGCTGTGAAAGACATCCTGCGAGATCAGGGTAAGCTGCACCGGCTTGTTGACCGGCACATGCAGGCTGTTAATCTCATGCTGGCCTCCCGGATGCTCCGCCTTCCACATCCACTGCTTGCCCACCACATAGATCTGCATCGCATTCGGAGGAGGCGTGTAGATGCGGAAGTAGAGCACCGATCCCCAGACAAACATGACCAGAAACAGGCCCAGCGGGATGATCGTCCAGGTCGCCTCCAGCAGAGTCGAGCCTTCTATCTGCGTCGCAACCGGGCTGCGCTCACGCCGGTAGAGCACAGAGAAGGTGACCACCAACAGGATCACCAGCGTGAGACCGACCAGGCTCACCAGAGTCATGAACAACAACAGTGCGTCCACCTGCGGCGCAACCTTCGACGCCTCCGGCGGAATCACCGCGAAGTTCGTCAGCCACTTCACCAAGAACTGCCAGATTACTGGACTAATATGATCCATTCCCTTTTCCGTTCATCTCAGATTCTTGCCCGGCTCTTACTCCGGATTACCCGTTCGACGCGCCGCCCATCTCTGGTGGCAGACCCATCTTGCTTCAAACCTTTTTCCCGCCCCCGATGTCCTTCCGGAACCCCAGAAGCATGAACCCGCCCAGCAGCAGCACCGTAAAGGCGCCGGCAATCTGCACGATCCGCGCGATGATCAGACTGTGCGTATTCGTCGTCGGATCGTAGTGATAACAGTACGTCAGGATGTTCTGCACCGGCGAGCCAATCTTGTTCGACGAGGCCTCCATCAGTCCCAGCAGGAGATCCTTCGGGCTGTACTCGACGCCCATGTAGTACTGCGCGATCTTGCCCTGCGGCGTCACAATCTGGATCGCGCTGGCGTGGGCAAACTGATCCAGCTTGCCATCCGGCCCTTTGATCTTCACATACCCGAATCCCACCGCCTGCGTCAGTGCGTCAATCGAGCTTTGTGGCCCGGTCAGGAAGTGCCAGCCATCGGCCGTCTCCGGCTTCCCGTACTGCTTCAGATAAAACTCCTTCTTGGTGGCCGCCAGCGTCGGGCCTTCGGTCGGATCGATGCTCACCACAACCACGTTGAAGTCGCGCCCCGGCGTCAGATGCACCATCCGCAACGCGGACGTGATGCCCTGCATCTCCTCGGAGCACAGGATCGGACAATTGTAGTAGACCAGCGCCAGAATAGCCGGCTTGCTTCCGAAGTAGCTGCCCAGAGTCACCGACTTGCCTGTCTCATCCACAAACGGAAGATTCAGCGGCAACTGCTCGTCCAGATGCTGCGCAATTGTTACCTTGCTCAGCAGGGAAGGCTTTTCATTGACCGGCCCGATCTGCTTCTGCCCGATCGAACTCACCTGGGCGGCAAGCGACAACGACGCCATCAGGGCGCACACGGCCATCATCAGCCCTTGCCCCGTTGTCGATCTCTGTATTGGAAGCCTGTTGCGCATTGCCCTATCCTCTGCCCGACCTGTGCGCGCCTGACCTGTGCGCGCCTGAATTGTTTCGCGCTTGACCCCTGCGCGCTCAACCTGTTTCGCGCCTGACCCGTGCGCGTTCAACCTATCCTCCTGCTACTTCGATCATCAGCCTTTGTTTGCCGCCTTACAAGCTCCGCCCGCGGGAGATTTCCACCGCTTCAAAAGCCTGGGACTTTATTGCATTCCGCCCTTCATCTCGGCCATCTTCGCCCGCTCGTCCTGCTCATAGCCAGTGCGCGCAAAGCCAGTCGTCAAAGGCACTTGCACTGTCGGCTTGGCGTCATGCGCCAGCAGTGGAGCTGTCGTCTGGAACTGTGCTACGGGCAACCCCCGCTGGGCGGTCAGCTCCATTGCGCGATCGATCGGAATCCGGACCACGCCCTTCTGCTGGTCCACCCACGTGTAGTTGTCCAGCAGCAGGTCTTCCTTCGTGTGCAGGTCGGCAATCTCCTGAAATCCGTCATCGGTCTGCAGCTGAGGCGGCGGGAAGCTCTGGACAAGCGCCGAGAACTGCTGCTGCAGCTCCGGACTATTGGCCAGGTTACCCAGCTTGCGCACCTCCACAGGATGCGCCCAGCGGTTCGGCGGACCATCGGCCTTGGCGATCTGCGAGTTGATCACCTTGCCGATGCCTATGCACAGGAAGGCAGAGACGATCACAAAAATCAGCAGCGCCGTCAGGAAGACCACAATCCCCGAGACGCGTACATCGGACTCTTCAAATCCTTTGGCGATCCGCTTCGGGTCCAGCGGCTGATCGCTCTTGCTGTGATGCTCATGCATGGGCATGTTCAGGCTCCAGAATCTCCGCCAGATGCGGATCGTTGGTCTGTACCAGCGGACGACGGGTCAGCTCCCAGCTGTAGTAGGCAACCCAGAGCGAGACCATCGCCACCGGCACCGCGATGTACTCCAGAATTCCCCAGCTGAAGTGCAGGTTTGAGGCCGCATCCTTGAAATTCGGCTCCACCAGCCAGAACAGATCGAAGAACTTCGCGAAGATCATCCACTGCGCCACGCGCATCAGACGCTTCTTGTTCGTCTTGATATCGCGAGAAAGCAGCATCGCAAAGGGAATCAGCCAGTGGAAGATAAAGTCCAGCGTCGCAATCACGCCCCAGTGGCCGTTGATCCGGCGCATGTACCAGACAATCTCTTCCGGCAGATTTCCCGACCAGATGATGAGGAACTGGGCAAACGCCAGATAGATGTTCAGCATCACGAAGGCCATCATGAACTTGCCCAGATCGTACTGCTCGGTCTTGCGCAGCATTGTTTTGATCGGGTCTTCCTTTGACAACGCAAGCGTCGTCAGCACGGCCAGCGCCAGCACCTGATATCCCTCGCCTACAAGGAAGAGCAGCCCGTAGACCGTCGAGTACCAGGTCACGTCCATGCTCATCACCCAGTAGATCACCGCCGCCGTCATCGTCAGCGAGTAGACCACAATGCCGAAGCCCGACAAATTCTCGGTCTTCTTGATCCAGTACGGCGTCGTTGAAGCATCTTGCGTGTCGCGCCGCAGTCCCATGCTATTCAGACGCCACGTGTAGAAGCCCCAGATTGCAAAGCAGATCAGCCCCGCCACCCAGAATGCCTCCGGGTTCAGCATCGGATGCTTCCACTCGATGGCATGCGCTTCGCCTTCGGTGATCAGTCCGGCCTTGAGCGCCGCCGCAGCGTCGGAGAAGCGCGCCCACAGATAAAGCTTCTTCATCCACAGTCCGGTCACGATCCAGTAGACAAAGACCAGAGGGAGCGTGCGCGTCATCGCCTCCAGGGGGCGACGCAGCAGCAGACCCCACTTGCCGCCGGAGACATACTGCAGCATCAGCATCGCCAGACCACCGACGCAGAATCCGAAGCACAGCATCAGCCCCACCACCCAGGCGCGATAGATGTGCTCGGCGGAGTGGTCCAGCGTGGCCAGCACGACCGCCGTCACCGTAAACAGCACGGCGACCACCAGTGCGCGCGCCTGCCATCCGCGAACGAATGTCGGCGCGTTCAGGTCCGCGGGTAAAGTCTTTGCGTGGGTTTGTGCGTGTCCCATCGTCGTGTCCAGGCTCCCTTATTTTCCCGTACCTGCGGACGCTGCCGCAGTGGATTTGGTGGTTGCCGCGTTGCCCTTCGGCATGGCTTCATGCGGCACCGTAATCTTCGGCGGCGCCGGATACCCCGAAGCCATCGCCGGCGTCCCTTCGCTCTGGATCGGCGGCATGGCATGCACGGCCGTTGCCATTGGCATCTTCCACGGCTCGGCGAAGCTGGCTGGCAGACCTTTGGCCTCGGCCACCGATTTCAGCGGCTGGACCGTCGTTCCCGCCGGCACATCCGCCATTGACGCAAGCTGGCTCAGCTGCAGCGCGCGGATGTAGGCCGCGATTGCCCACCGGTCGACCGGCGCAATCTGTGCCGAGTAATCCGGCATCGCTCCGTAGCCATGCGTCATTACGTAAAAGTAGTGGCTCAGAGGCTGTGCCCGGTGCACATCGTCGTTCAGATTGGCCGCCGGTGTGTAGCCTCGCTGAACGATCGCGCCCACACCGTTGCCCACCCGCGAATGGCACGGCGTGCAGTAGATGTTGAACCGCTCTTCGCCGCGTCGGAGCACCGTCATCGTCACCGGAAAGGGAAGCGCGTCGCGCTCCTCGCGATAGCCATTGGCGCCCATTACCGTACCGGTGTAGAAGTAGGTATCCTCGTCGAGTTGTCCCCGAGCCACGGTGCCCGCCACCTGCGGACGCACCGAACGGTGATCGGCAAAGAAGGTCGTTCCGCGCTGCGGCACAAACTTTGGCTGATTGTGCATATCCTGTCGGCAGCCGACGGCCAGCAGCGCCAGCACGGCGGCTGCGCCCAGTCCGATCCGTCGTCGAACCCGAAGGGTCCTTTGCATGCTTCGCATCGTCATCAGTACTCCACCTCGACCACCGAGTTGGGCTGGAATCCTTCGAGGAAGGCCCTGCTCTCGGCGCGGTCGAACTTCGGATCCGTCGCCTCCAGACAGAGGAAGAATTTGTCCACTGTTGCGCTGCTACGGAAGTTCGGCGCATTGAACAGAGGGTGATACAGACTCGGCAGTCCGTTCAGCGCCAGCATCCCGAAAGCCGCGGAAAGTCCCGCGAAGAGAATCGTCCACTCATACGCCGGCACCACGAACGCAGGCCACGAATAGGTGGGGCGACCGGCGATATTCAACGGATAGGCCAGAGTCGAGATCCACGTCTCCAGCGAGAACATCGCGCACAGCCCCATCAGCCCGCCCACCAGCGTCAGCAGCGGCACCCGATTGCGATGGAACCCGATCACCTCCGCGGCTTCCTCCAGCGGATACGGCGCATAGCAGTCCAGCCGACGCCAGCCTGCGTCGTGCGCGGCTTTGGCCGCATGAACCAGCGCGGTCGGAGTTTCAAACTCGGCCAGCAGGCCGTATATTCCTTCTCTCGGCACAGCCATCAGTCACCTGCCTCAACTGCTTCCGGCTTTACCTTGGCCGTTGGCAGCATCATCTTGATCTCGTGCATGGGAATCATGGGAACAAAGCGAATAAACAACAGGAACAGGGTGAGGAACAGCCCAAAGGTCCCTGCATAGGTCATGTAGTCCCACTTGGTTGCGCGATACGTGCCCCAGGAGCTGGGAAGAAAATCGCGATACAGGCTCGTCACCACGATCACGAAGCGCTCAAACCACATGCCGGTGTTCACGATCAGGCTCATTATGAACATAAAGACGAGGTTCGTTCTCCACTTGCGCACCCAAAGCGTGGTGAGCGGAATCGCGATATTGCAGGCGATCAGAACCCAGTAGCTCCAGCCGATCGGACCGAACATGCGGTTCCACATCATGAAGAACTCCCAGTGCGAGGCCGAGTACCAGCTCATGAAGACTTCCATGCCGTAGCCGTAGGCCACGATCCCACCGGTGGCCAGCATCACCTTGCCCATGTTGTCGATGTGCCGGTCCGTCACCAGTCCTTCCAGGTGATAGAACTTGCGCAGCGGAATCGCCAGCGTCAGCACCATCGCAAAGCCGGAGTAGACCGCGCCTGCCACGAAGTAAGGTGGAAAGATCGTCGTGTGCCATCCGGGCAGAATCGCCACCGCGAAGTCGAAGCTAATGACCGTGTGCACTGAGAGCACCAGTGGCGTCGCCAGTCCGGCCAGCAACAGCGAAGCCGTTTCGTAGCGCATCCAGTGGCGGACGCTACCGCGCCAGCCCAGCGACAGCATCCCGTAAATGTACTGTCCGAACTTTGATTTCGCCCGGTCGCGCATCGTGCCGAAGTCCGGCACCAGACCGACATACCAGAAGACCACCGAGATCGTCGCGTAGGTTGAGACCGCGAAGACGTCCCACAGAAGCGGGGAGCGGAACTGCGGCCAGACATTCATCGTGTTCGGGTAAGGGAAGAGCCAGTAGGCCAGCCATGGGCGCCCTACGTGGATCAGCGGGAAGATGCCTGCGCAGACCACCGCGAAGATCGTCATGGCCTCGGCAAACCGGTTGATCGAGTTGCGCCAGCCCTGCTTGAAGAGCAGCAGAATCGCCGAGATCAGCGTCCCGGCGTGGCCGATGCCGATCCACCAGACGAAGTTGATGATCGCGAATCCCCAGGCCACCGGCTGCGTGATCGCCCAGATGCCTACGCCCTTCAGGAAGAGCCACGTCACGGCCACCAGCAGCAGCGTCGCGCCGCTTCCACCGATCGAAAGCAGCATCAGCCATCCCAGCGAGGTGTGCGGCGTCAGGACAATGTCGGCGATCTTCGCCGTCACCGACCGGAAGCTTTGCCCCGGAGCAATGACCCGCAGCTCGCCCGTCAGCGGGTCGATCCTTGGATCTTCAGTTGTGAAATCCTTTGTTGCCATCGTCTGCCTTCTCCGAAATTCACTGCGAAACCGTTCACTGCATCGCCAGCATAGCGGGCTATTGTCGAAGCCCGCTCATCCGGCCGTGGGGCTATGCTCCTCAAGGACCGGCTCCAGCGCCGGATTCGGATTGGTGACCGCCGCCAGATACAGCGTGCGGGGCCGTGTGTTCTGGTCCGCCAGCACCGCATAGCTGCGCTCGTTCTCATGCAGCGCGCGCACCCGGCTACCCTTGTCGTTCAGGTTGCCGAAGGTGATCGCCGAGGCCGGGCACGCCTGCTCGCAGGCGGTCACAATCTCGCCGTCGCGCACCGGGCGATTTTCCTTGTCGGCCGTGATCTTCGCTTCCTGAATGCGCTGCACGCAGTAGCTGCACTTCTCCATCACGCCGCGAGAGCGCACCGTCACATCCGGATTGCGCATCAGCTTCAGGCTCTCCGTCTCGTAGTCGCTGTACAACAGGAAGTTGAAGCGACGCACCTTGTACGGGCAGTTGTTCGAACAGTAGCGCGTGCCCACGCAACGGTTGTACACCATCGTGTTCAACCCCTCGGGAGTGTGCACCGTTGCGCCGACCGGGCAAACCTGTTCGCATGGAGCATTCTCGCAGTGCTGGCAGGCCATCGGCTGGAAGTGCGCCTTCGGCGCGGACAGATCGCCTTCGAAGTAGGCGTCGATACGCAGCCACTGCATATTTCGCCCGATGCGCACCTGCTGCTTGCCCACCACTGCGATGTTGTTCTCCGCATAGCAGCTCACGATGCAGGCATTGCAGCCGGTGCAGCTATTCAGGTCGATCGACATACCCCATGCATTGCCAGTCGAGTAATCCCAGTTCGGAAAGAGCGTAAGCTCCCGCTCCACCTTCGGATGCGTCTCGCCTTCGTTGGCAAAGCCCGGATTCGCTTTGTACTCGGCGAGCGTCGCCTCGCGGATAATCCCGCGGGTGAGCGCCTCGTCGGCCTCAAGCGAATTGTTGCCGGTTCCCTCACCGCCGAAGAACTTCGAGCGATGATCCTGGTAGTGGCTCTTAGTGACGGCAAATCCCCAGCGGCCGTCCATCTTCTTCAGGCTCGCGCCGGTGGCCACGGCCATCGCATCCGCTGTGCGGACCAGTCCGGCGTTGTAGCCTGCGCCCGATCCCACGCGTCCGGCCATCTCGCGTCCGTAACCCAGATACGCCGTGATCGTGTTCTCTGGCTGGCCCGGAACCACCAGCACCGGAGCCTTCACCTTGCGGCCGTTCACCGTGATCTCGACGATATCTTCCTCGGCCAGGCCGGCGCGCTCCATGGTGCCTTCGCTCATCAACGCGGCGTTGTCCCAACTCAGACTGGTCACCGGCTTGGGCAGCTCCTGCAGCCAGCCCACGTTGGCGAAACGCCCGTCATAGATCGTCGGATCGGGCCGGAACTGGACCTCGATCATCTCCTTGGCTGCAGGTGCCGGTGCGTCCACCTTGGCCACCGTCGCCGTCGCTGCCTTCTCATACGCGCTACCGTCGATCCAGCCCGCATGCAGCGTCTTGCGCCAGTTCATCTCGAAGTCGCCCGACTTCGACAGTACCGGTTGCCAGGTCTCGCGCACCGCGTCATAGGCCGACTTGGTCGGCTCCTCCAGCATGGCCTGCACAATCTCATGCGCCGTGTGCGACTCATACAGCGGATCGATCAGCGGCTGCACCACGCTCACCGTGCCGTCATAGCAGCGCGCGTCGCTCCAGCTTTCCAGGTAATGGGAGGCAGGAATCTGCCAGTCGGTAATGCTGCCGGTCTCATCCGCATGTTTGCCCAGATGTACGGTGACCTTGGCGCGTCGCATCGCTTCCTTGAAATTCAGGTCGGCGGGCGCGTCATAGACCGGGTTGGCATTCAACATCACCAGCCAGTCGGCCTTGCCCGACCACAGATCGTCGACCAGAGCCTTCAACTCCGCCATCTGCACCGTCGGCATCGGATTCACCGCATCGGTGAAGAAGACCGTCTTGCCTGTGTTGCCCAGCACTTCGTTGATTGCCAGCGCCAGCGAAAGCACCGAAGGGTGCTGCTGCTCGCCGGCGATCACCACCGACTTGCCGGCGTTCGCCTTCAGGTCCGCGGCCAGCGCCTTCAGATACGTCGCCTGCGCATCGGTCCAGGCGTAGGAGGGAGCCGTTGTCTGCACCCCCAGAGCCACAGCCAGCGCGGCCGTGAAAGCCGGAATCTCGGTCGGCTTCAGCGCCAGACGATGCTCGGCCTTCAGCCCCGTGGTCGTCGTCGTGGACTCGACCGCGTACATGCGGTTCATCGTCGCGTCTTTGGCTACGCCCGCCAGCTTGCGGCGCTCGGCGTACTCGCGCGTCAGCCGGTGGAAGCCCGGGAAGCTCGATCCGGAGAGAAAATCCGCATCCAAAGAGAGAATCACATCTGCGCCGGTCAGCGAATACTGCACGTCCTTTGCGCCCAGCACCGTTCGCACAGCATCCCGGTTCACCGGGTCGTACTGCACCAGCTTCGCCTTCGGATAGATCGCCTGGGCTTCTTTCCACTGCCGGGCCAGCGTCGGTGAAGTCACCGTCGTGCTCAGCAGTACCAGCCCGTCGCCGCCGTTGGCTTTGGCTGCGATCAGCTTTGAGCGCCACGCCTCCATGAACGCAGTCCACTCGCGATTGTCTCCGCGATAGGTCGTCTTCTGCGAACGGTCCGGATCGTACAGATCGAGCAGCGTCCCCTGCGTGTACGGATCCGACGCTCCACGGTTGTAGCTGTGATCCGGGTTGCCGTCCACTTTGATCGGGCGGAAGGCGTCGGACTTGACCAGCAGCGGCACGCTCCCAGAGGCAAACGGGTAAGCCGTGGCAAAGTACATCGACTTTCCCAGGATCAGGTCTTCCGGAGCTTTGATGTAGGGGTAGATCGGTTCATCCGGCTGCTTGGTGCAGCCCGCCAGACCGGCCATCGCCATCGAGGCGCCCATCAACTTCAGGAATCCGCGCCGCGAGACCGGATCGACCCACTCCTGCGCCGCGTCGGGAAACTCCTTCAGCACGGCTGCTTCAAACTCCGGCGTAGACGCCAGCTCGTCGATCGAACGCCAGTACTTTTTGCCCTTGACGCCGGCCAGCGTTCGCCGCACCTCGGCCAGCGTCAGTCCCTGTTCGTTGCCTGTCTCCATTGCGCCTGTCCCTGCTTCCGTCTTCGGGGTCGTTTCGTCCCAGCCTGTGTACTCACTCGCCGTGGGTTTCATCGATGACACGTCTCGCAGCTCGACAATTGTTTCGGTGGACGAATGTGATACTGATCGATCAGAAAATCGCCCAGCGCCTTCTGGCTCGTGAACTTCGTATATGTCAGTGAAGCCGGCATCACCATGCCGCCAGCCGGGCTGCTGCCCGTCGTCGCTCCTGCTGCCGATGCGCCCGGAGCAGTCGGCATCTCCAGCGTGGCCACGGTCGCCCCGCCTTTGCCCGGATCCTTCGTCAGGCAGTTCACACTCTGCGCTGTCGGCACGCCCACCTTGGCGTCCGTCACCGAACACCACACCGGATGATCCTCGCTCGGAGCCTTCCACGCCATGTTATAAATCTGGCTCGTCGGACGCAGATTCTTGCCCGGGTTGCGATGGCAGTTCAGGCACCACTCCATCTGCAGCGTATTCTGCTCATACATCAGCGGCATCTGGTCCACGCGTCCGTGGCAGCTCGCGCAGCCGATCCCCTTGTTCACATGCACCGAGTGGTTGAAGTAAACAAAGTCCGGAAGGTCATGCACCTTGACCCACGGAATGGACTCACCCGTCGCCCAGCTATGCCGCACCGGTTCAAGTAAATCGGCGTTGGTCCAGACCTGCGCATGGCAGTTCATGCAGGTCTTGGTCGGCGGAATCCCTGCGTAGCTCGATTTCTCCACCGAAGTATGGCAGTACTGGCACTGCAACCCCAGTCCCTGCACGTGGTGCTCGTGGCTGAACGGCACCGGCTGATCCGGCCTCTGCCCCTGCCGCGTCACCCACGGCGAACGCTGCAACTCGTTGAGCGTGACTCCCAGTGCGATCACCAGAATGCCGGTCAACACCAAGCTCATCCGGGCCAGCGCATTGGAGCTGCGATCGAAAATCTGTGCCATGAATCTTTCCCTGCTTCCGGTTGTCCTTGCCGGGCGCAGTTCTCGCCCAGCCTCGGTCTTTGCTTAAATTCCACTGCCGACACGCGGCCCTGAAGCTTTGAAGTCTTACGAGGAAGAACGAAACAATCCCCGGAGCGCCTCCACATGGTGTGGAAATCCGGTCACCCTACCGAATTCAATATAGCAGCGCAAGGTTTGCGCTGAACACAGCCGGAGAAGAAACACGGGAGTGAGGAGTTGCAGGGACTGCGAACCGAATCCCGGAAAAGCAGAGGACTGTTTTGGTCGCAGTTCGAAGGTCTGTAGCCACCTGAGAGCTATCGTACCAAAATATGAGAAAGAATTGAGCTGTTCGATACACAAATCCTTGCGACAGAATCGGGATGGGCACGAGATATTGTGGTTCATGCTGCGGCAATGCGACGAGGCAACAGGATGGAAACGCAGACCAGACAGGAAAAATTTCGGCGGAATCAAGCTTGTACCAGATTGCAGAACTTCCGTCCCGGTTCGACGATGGGTCATTGCTCCCACCGGAAGAAGCATCTCTCTACGCGTGAAGATGTTCTTCGACGATCCGCTGCGTCTGCCGCTTCGACAGGAATCTGCGCTCGACATTCAGGAAAAATATGCGACCGGACAGAACCGCAGCAGCCAACTGAATCAGGTAGTCGATCCAATACCGATCCCCATTCAGACCGATATGCCGACCGAAGACTTCAAAGTACGGCAGGACCACCGGGTGTACGAGATACAAACTGTAGGAAAAGCTTCCGAGCCACAGCAGCGGACGAACCGTTCCATATCTCGTCAACACATCGTCATATCGGCGCAGAACGAGCAGGAGAGCTGCAAAGACAAGGGCGGTCACACAGGCGACGCGTGTCGAGGGTAACCCCAGCCCGGTATCCCCAATCTGTCGCAGCGCGGCGAGCGCTCCCGTCAGCAGCGCGACAATGCTCAGACAGGACGCAATGATCGCGCGGGTTCGGCTCGACAGATCGGGCAAGCTCCGCCCGTTGATCTCGATCCCACAGAAAAGCAGCCCGCCCAGTGCGAACAGATGCCACAGATCGATCGGGAACACGGGATCTCCGGTCCGGATTTCAAAGGCCAGGGTACAAACCGTGCAGCCTGTCAGTAAGGCAACAAACGCAACGGTTGCCACGTGAGGACCATGCTTTCGCTGGATGAGCTTGGAGACACCCAAAAAGACGCCAATCACCGCGTAGAAGGCGATCTCATAGCAGAGGCTCCAGTAGACGACGTTGATCGATGTCACTTGGAATTCGCTCTGCAGCAGGAACAGATTGCCCATCCAGTAGCTGACTCCTGTTCCCAGATGGAGTGGATGATGTATAGCCGGAATCCAGTGATGTGCCGACGCAACTGCGAGCCACTGGATGGAGAGCACCATCAGCACCAGGCTTGCGAAGTACGGTGGATAGATGCGTCGCACCCGGTCTTTGGCGTATCCCGCTACACTCCTGTTCAGGACCAGCGATCTCCAGGCAGCAGCCGTAATGCAATAGCCGGAGATCACAAAAAAGATCGTGACGCCAAGTCTTCCATACGAGGAAATCCAGTAGAGCGGCTGATGCAGATACGCCAGATGGTCCGGCGACAGCCAGCGATCGGAACTGTGGTCCATGACGACCCAGAGTGCCGCCAGTCCGCGGAAGACATCCAGCAATTTGTAGGGCGGTACGCGACCGAGATCTCTTTGCTGCGTCGCGTCGCTGCGCGGTTTTTTATTGAGTCTCAGGGCCATGACGTCCTGAGTGGAGCCTAGCAGGATTTTCTTTCTCTTCGATGGAATTTCTCCCGCTCACACGCCGCCCATCGCCAGCAAGCGCGGCTCGGTCATCTCCTCGATCGCCCAGCGCAGGCCTTCGCGTCCCATTCCCGAATCCTTCACGCCGCCATAGGGCATCGCGTCCATGCGCCAGTTCGGCACGTCGCCCACAATCACCGCGCCCACCTCCAGTTCGCGATACGCGGTCAGAATGCGTCCCGCGTCGCGCGTCATCAGCCCGGCCTGCAATCCATACCGCGAGTGGTTCACGCGGGCCAGCGCTTCCTCGTAGTCGTCATAGGGTTCAATGGCTACCACCGGCCCGAAGACTTCCTCATCGACCACCTTCATTCCGTTACGCGTCTTGCTCAGCACCGTCGGGCGCAGCACATTTCCTTCGCTCGCGCCACCCTCCAGCACCACTGCGCCGCCGACTTCCGCCTCGCGGATCCACGCCTCCACGCGCTCGACGTCGGCGCGTCGGATCAGGGGGCCAACGTCGGTCGTCTCCAGCGCCGGATCGCCCACAGCAAGCTTCTGCGTCAGGGCGACAACCTTCCACAACAGGCTCTGGTAAACAGGCCGCTCCACATAGACGCGTTGCACGCTGATGCAACTCTGCCCCGCATATCCAAAAGCTCCCGCAACCACGCGTTCCGCCGCCTCGTCCAGCTCGCTCCAGTCTCCATGCACAATCAGCGCCGCGTTGCCGCCCAGCTCCAGCGTCACGCGCTTGCGTCCGCTCCTGCTTTTGAGCGCCCATCCCACTGCAGCCGATCCGGTGAAGCTCACCATCCGGATGCGCTCTTCGCGCTCCACCAGCCACGTTGTATCGGCATTCGACAGCGTCAGCACCGCCAGCGCTTCCTCAGGCCATCCTGCCT
The DNA here is from genome assembly GCA_021816455.1 of Acidobacteriota bacterium. GTDB lineage: Bacteria > Acidobacteriota > Terriglobia > Terriglobales > Acidobacteriaceae > Acidicapsa. The sequence continues at coordinate 41,009 of JAKAXU010000002.1, read as the reverse complement.
TCAGCACCAGTTCGCCCAGCGCCAGCGCCGTCAGCGGCGTCTGCGGAGCCGGTTTCAGAATCATTGGGCACCCGGCCGCAATCGCCGGTGCCAGCTTGTGCGCCACCAGATTCAGCGGAAAGTTAAACGGCGTAATACCCAGCACCGGACCCACGGGAAAGCGCTGCACCAGTCCCCACCGACCTTCGTTGCCTTCCGTCAGGTCCAGCGGAATCGACTCGCCGCCTAGCCGCACCGTCTCTTCCGCCGCTGTGCGAAAGACCGTAATCGCCCGCGCCACCTCGGTGCGCGCCGCGCGTACGGGCTTTCCTGCTTCCGCCACGATCAGTTGCGCAAACCGTTCCCGCTGCTCGTTCAACGCCGCGGCAATCGACTCCAGAATCTCCCGCCGCCTCCAGCGCGGCAGCGCCCGCGTCCGCCGCAGTGCCGCCACCGCATGCGTCACCGCTTCGCGTGCGTCCTTGCGCGTTGCCACCGCTACTCGCGCCAGCACGCCACCATCCCACGGCGAACGCACCTCCTGCGTCTCGCCATCGGTCCACTCACGCCCGCAGAGCAAGAATCCCGTCACTGCACCCGGCCGCATCCGCATCGCCACATTCCCTTCCGTCGACGATTTCCCCGCATCGTTTCCGCCCGCTCCGGCATCTTTTCACTGCGGTCAGACTATCCTTACACACCGCCCGCACAGCTTTCCTGCAACGATATTTCAGCCAGATTTCAAGGAGCATTCATGCACGTTTACGAGGCAATCCGCACCCGCCGCGCCATCAAAGGCTTCGATCCCGATTTCAAGCTCACCGCCGAAGAGCAGTCCGAGCTGCTCACGCTCGCCATGCAGGCCCCCACCGCCTTCAACCTTCAGCACTGGCGCCTGGTTGTTGTCGAGGATCCCGAACTGCGCAAACAGATTCGCGCCGTCGCCTGGGACCAGTCCCAGATCACCGACGCCTCGCTGCTCGTCATCCTCACCGGCGATCTTGCAAGCTGGAGCAAAAACGCTGCCCGCACCTGGCACGACGCGCCGGAGCCGGTCCGCGATTTCATGGTTCCCGCCATTCGCGCCTACTACGAAGGCAAGCCTCAGACCCAGCGCGATGAGGTCATGCGCTCCTGCGGCATCGTCGGCCAGACACTCATGCTCGCCGCGCGCGGCATGGGCCTCGATAGCTGCCCCATGGACGGCTTCGACTTCGATGCCGTGGCGAAGCTCATCCACCTGCCGCAGGATCACGCCATCGCCTTCATCGTCGCCATCGGAAAGAAGACCAGAGAGCCGTGGCCCAAGCCCGGCCAACTCCCAATTCACGAAGTCGTCATCCATAACCACTTCTGACGCACTCGCGGCTTCGCCTTTCCTGACCGCAAAAGCAGAACGGGGTCAGCTGCGCGACCCCGTTCTGCTTTCAGGTTCCATATCCGTCGATTTCCCGGCTCACTTCTCCACCGTCACATACCGCCTGCCCTCGTAGAGCCGATAGCTGCCCGCAGCGGCGGTCAACTGCAGCGGACGTGGGCGCTTGATCGTCGCGTCAGTCTGCGAAGGCACGGTCAGCAGTTCGTGCGCGCCTACGTCCATCACCACAAAGCGGTCGCCACTCAGGAACCCAACGCCATAAATCCCCGCGGGCAGGCGCTTCCCTTCGATCCGGATTGCATCTTCGGTGATCAGGTACGCCTGATACTTCTGCGCCACCTCTGACGAGTAGCCGCTGGTGTCCACCAGCACCGCCAGCAGATAGGAGCCGTCGGCAAACTTCACCCCGCCCGAGTTGCGAATCTGCGTCGTCGCGCTCTGTCCTTTGAAATACACCGACTGCGGCAGCAGCTTCTGCGTCTGCGCCGGTCCCAGCAGCGCACCGGAGCCCGTCTGCGCCGCTGCGCTCCCGACGAGCACCACGCCCGCCATTGCCACGCATATTCCCAGGTACGACAGCACTCTGCCCAGCGCTTTCAGGCCCAGCGCCTTTGGCCATCTGTATTTCATCGCTCACCTCGAAGGATCGTTTCCGCGAATGAAGTATAAATCCGCGCGCAGGCAATTATGCACGCTTCCGGCATACTGGGGATCGAGATCACAACCAGGAGATCCTTCATGCGATGCCAACTGCCGACTTCTGCGTCGGCTTTCGTCATTTTGTGCGCTTTTTTCGAGGCTGTTTTTTTGTTCGCCGCGGCTCAAAGCGCGCCTTGCCAGTCCGCGAACTCGCTCACGACATCCCTGCGCGCTCACCTGTTGGTGCGGCAGTCCACCGCGCCGACGGCGTGGCTTGCACCTGGCCTGGAAGCCGCCTGTTCCATGGTTCATCCGCCGCGCCATCAGCCCTCGGACTGGAGCGTCGGCGCTGGTGGCTTCGCTCACCTTTACTCCGGATATCTGGCCCGCCAGAGCGCCTCGACCGCTGCACAATTCATCGTCGCCGCGCTGCTCGAAGAGGACACGTGCTACCGGCCTTCCACGCAGCACAATCCCCTGCGCCGCGCCGCGTACGCCGCGGTCTTTCCGCTCTTCGATCGACGCGTCTCCGGCCGCCGCACGGTGGCCGTTTCCAGCTTCGCTGCGGCCTTCACTGCCGCTGCGCTTGCCAACACATGGCTTCCGGCGCAGTTCCGGAACTCCGCGCACCTCACCCAGCGCACGCTCACCAGTCTCGCAGCGCTCTCTGGCTCCGTGCTTGCCGTGGAGTTTCATCCGGAGGCGATCCGCCTGACGCATCGCCTCACGCATCCCCTGGCGCGGGCTTGCCGCCGTAGTGCTGTGCCCCAGCCTGCCCACTGCGGCCGTCGGCCGGTGCTCGCCAACCCCACAGTCAATCTCGAAGTTAATCCCGATGTCGCTTCAGGTCGCCCCAGTTGAAGTAGCGCCCCAGAATCCCCTTCACAATCAGGTGATCCGTTGATGCCGTCGCGCCCCAGCCCGCTCCAAAGTTGATCTCCCACTTCGGCGAGACAAACAGGTTCACGACCGGAAAAAACTGTTGCTGCTGGTTGTGCAGCGAGACAAAATTTCCCAGCTCGCCGAAGTACCCGTAGTACTCAATGCCGAAGTTGTAATACTTGTTCGGCTGATAGGTCACGGTTGCTGCAGGTCCGAAGGTGACTCCCTGCGGCGAAACGTCGCGATAGTAGTAGTTGATCTCCTGCTGCGTCTGTCCCGGCGGCAGAGAAGTCGGGTGAATCCCCCAGTCCAGTGTCGTGTTCACGGACCAGTACCACTTGCCGAGCGTCTGGTCCACAATCGGCATAATCTGCCAGGACCATGTTGGATTCGCATACGCCGCGCGCGCATAGCCGATCTCGTTCGACAAGCTCACGCCCACCGGCCAGTGCCAGCTCTCCGGAACGCGCACGCGCGGGCGGATGTGATCCCCCACCCACTGCACACCGGTCCCGTTTTCTTCTTCGGTAAAGATGTAAAACCCGACTTCGGACCAGTTATTAAGCCCCTGCGTCAGTTCCAGCGTCTCGTGCTCCTGGCCCTGGGTCGGCAACTGGCCAAACTGCGTCGTCGTCGAGCCTTCCACCGTGTAGTTGCTGTGCAACTCCGTCAGCAGCGTCTTTGGCGCCATCGTCTCCGACGGATACACCTGGATCTCATAGTTATTTTGCGCCCGCGCTGCCGCGCCGCCGAAAACCAGCATCATCAGCCCCAGAGCCATCCCGCTCAGCCACACACGCCGTGTATGAGGCGTTCCAGTCGTCTCCTTCATCCCTACTCCTTTATCTCTGTTTTATGCTGTTGACCGTGTGCTTGCAGTGCGCGGGGCGTCACGCGCCGTCAATCGCAGCATACGCTTACTGACCTGAGCTTTTGGATGCAGCTTTTTGCGCATCGACGCTGCAGGAGGGAAAATTATCGTATTTCAGTCGCCAATTACTGCGCGCCGGTCACCAGCCGACCCAGCGCGGACAGATCAAAGCTCAGCCCGAACTGTCCACGCACATCGCTCGCATTCAGAAGCTCCGTCCGGTTCGACCATTTGATCGCCAGGGGCAACGTCAGTCCAGGCCTCAGCCGCAGAGCCAGCTTGCCCTGCACCACGCCCAGCCAGCCAGCCGTTCCAGCCAGCACCTGCCCACTCACCGGAATCGTCGTTCCAGGAGCCACATTCGCTGTGCTCACGTTCAGCACTGTCGGATCGTACTGATACTGCCCATAGCCCGCGACGGTCATCGTTGCACGCGGATTGGACGCCGTCCTGCCCAACGAGCGATCCAGCTCAGCAGCCAGTTGCACGTCGCGCAGCCGACCATAGCTGGCTCCCGTCGGCACGTTCGCATAAATCTCAGCCGCAAAGTCTCCCGTCAGCTGCATCCCGCTTCGAAAGACCTCGGCTAAAGTCACCGTCAGGCTATGCGTCGCTGGCAGAGCACTCGGCGTCGAGTAAAGATACCCCATCGTCGCCAGCGGCTTGCCGCGCGCCTGCTCCAGCACCGTTTCGGTCGCCTCCTGCTCGGCTTCGAGCGCCAGATTGATCCGATTCACCGCTTCGGCTGCCGCCGCATCCTGCAGCAGCAGAGCCGTCACTCCATCGCGATACTGCTCAAAGGCCGCGGCAAATCCATCGAAATCTCCCGCCTGCTCTGCCGCTGCTCCTGCGGCCTGCCACTGGCTCTCGGCCCGGTTCATTGTCTCCAGGCCATTGCCCTGCAGTGTAGCGCTCATCAGCGCATTCACCGCTCGCGCCAATGAGCCGCCCGCCGCCGCCAGTGCCGTCTGGTTGGCCACCAGCGCCGCGCGCCATGCTGCGGCAAACTTCGGATCCTGCGGGCTGTACCGCCGGTAAATCTCATAGTTCACGCCCACCGAATCAAGCGCCGCACTCGTGGCTGGCAGCAGCAGGGAGCCAATGCTTGCGCTTCCCGACCCGCCCGTTGTTCCCGCTCCCGACGTCCCGACCGTCGGCACGCTCGTAGCTCCGCTCTGCGCCAGATTCACCGTCACCGTCACCGTCAGCGGTTGCAGCCAGTCCGCCGCCCGCCCGTTCAGCCGCGCGAAGACAGGCTCGTCGCGCAGATACTTTGTCATCCCCAGCGCATTGGCCTGGAGGGTTACGCTGCTGCCGTTCTGAGTCTCCGTAAATCCGCCCGTGGCCTCGGCGATAGAGAGAAAATCCGTTGTCGTCGGCTTAGTCGCCAAGTCCGTCGAGCCGCTGGTGGAGGCCGCGCCGCTGGCCTGGTTCACGGCTCCTGCCACGCTGATCGTCTGCAACGCGCGCTCACCCGCCTGCTCTGCGCTGGTCTTCAGTGCGGAGTTCGCCTGCGCCTCCAGCGCCATCCGCAGCGCTCGCGGAGCCATATCCGCGCCCAGCGCCTTCAGGTCGCCGAGCGGCGTCACCACCATGCGCTTCCGCGCGAAGTCGAGCGACAACAGACCGCACCATCGTTCCACGTGGTGCGCGTGGCAGGCCGCCTGTTGCGCACGGCTGACCGATGGCATGCTCGTCGACTGCCCGCGCAGGCCGCCGCCCGCCAGCAGCAGCCACGCGAACCCCGCCACTGCGCCTCGCACCGTCACGCTACGTCCCTTCAATCAGCAGCACACTGGTCCCTGTATGGCCGTTCAGTTCTGCTTCCGCCAGCACGGTGCCGTTCTGCGCCAGTTGCGCCGTCCCCGTCGTTCCGTCGGCTGCAACGTAGTTCACCGTCAGCGGGTTCACTCCGTGCAGCGTCGTTAGGGTGAGCGTCCGTCGATCCGCGCTCACCGTCACCGGCTCCGGATTGCCTGCTTCATCGGTCCCGTAAAACGCCGTTTCAATCTCCGCCGTGGCACCCGCGTCGCGGTCTTCGGTCGTGGCCTGCACCACGCTCAGCACCAGTGTTTCGCTCTGGCCTGTGGCGTCCGTCGCGCACGCGCCATTCATCTTCAGCGTCATTTCGCCTCCCCGGGCGTTTGTCGCCTGTCTGGCATGGGGTTGGCACGCCTGTTTTTCGCCGCTTGAGTGTGCCCATTCTCCCACACCGCGCCTCGGCCGGCAACCTCTTTTGTTCGCGCTTCTTATATACTTTTGTGAAAGCAGCAACCAATCCGCTCCCTCAAGGGGCAGACCGAGGAAAGACGATGAAATTCTCCCCGATTCGTACACTCTTCGCGGCGTTTGCAGTCACCGCCGTGCTCGCCTTCTCCCACCCAGTTTGCGCGCAGGACCACATCGTCCCGCCCGCCGCGCTCCAGCAGAACCTTACCGATTCCGCCGCTGCGCGCCAGCAGAATGAAGAACAGATTCAGTCCCTCTACGCGCAGCCTCAGGTGCAGCGCGCCCTGCGTGCTGCGAAGATCGATCCGCAACAGGTCACCCGCGCCGTCAGCCAGTTGAGCGACGCGGACCTGGCTTCGCTGGCCGCCCGTTCCGCAGCTGCGCAGAAGGACTTCGCGGCCGGCAACATCAACGACCATGACTTGCTCCTCATCCTGATCTGCATCGCCGCACTGCTGCTGATTCTTGTCGCGGTTCACTGAGGGCGCGCGTGTTCGCCTTGCTTGCCGCGCTTGTTCTGGGCGGGTTTCTGCACGGTTCCGGATGGCTGGCCGGGGAACAGCCATCCGCCCGTCAGACTTCGCCCGGGACGGCGCAACCCGGATCGCCGTCGTCCACGACGGCCTGGATCGACGTTCCCTTCGTCGCCCAGACCACAGACGGCTGCGGCTCCGCTTCGCTCGCCATGGTCATGCGTTATTGGCTTGCCCAGGAACATCGCCCGCCAACACCGGCAAGCGATCCGCAACAGATTCAGACGCAGCTTTTTTCGCGCCGCGCGCGCGGCATCTACGCCAGTCGGATGACCGGCTACCTCCGTCGCTCCGGCTTCGCAGCCTTTCCGTTTCACGGCCAGTGGAGCGACCTCAAGCATCACATTGCTCTCGGTCGTCCGCTCATCCTTGCCTTGCGCGACGGCGGCCCGCACGGCCCGCTCCACTACGTCGTGGCCGTCGGCATTGCGCGCGACTTCATCTACCTCAATGATCCCGCGCGGCAGCGAATGCTTCGCCTCGACCGGGCCGGTCTTCTTGCTGAATGGAACGCCACCGATGATTGGACTCTGCTTGCCGTTCCTCAACCCGCTCCGTCCGATTCCGCTCCTGCTTCTCGCTAGCCTGATGGTGCTGGCGCCGCAGCCGTCGGCTGCCGCATCCGGAGTCGGCTACGGCGCGTCTATGCCCGCCAATTCCACGCCCGCCAGTTCGGTGCAGACCGACTCTGGCCAGGCGAATTCTGCCTCGCCCAACTCCGTCCGGCAGCTCTATCGCCAGCGCCGCTGGAGCGACGTGGTGGCTGCCGTTCCCCTGCCTGCTCGTGGCCAGCCCATCCCGCCGGCAGACCTGCTTCTTCTGCGCAGCTTCGCGCTGGCTCAGCTCAGCCGCCTTGCCGACTCCGCGCAAACCCTGCGGATCGCCGCGCGCGCCTATCCCCGCGACGCGCGCTTTCCCACCGAACTCGCAGGTGTTCTTTATCGCCAGAAGCATTACGCCGAGGCTGCCCGGCTGCTGCGCCGCGCCCTGCGCCTCAGCCCGCGCGACGACTACGCTCGCAACTTCCTCGGCACCGTCGATTTTCTTCAGGGCAACCTCGACGCAGCTCTCGCCGACTGGAATCCCATCGCCCGCCCGGTCCTCGACGATCAGCAGATCGTCCCCGCACCCAGCCTGCCGCCGCTGCTGCTGGACCGCATCTTTCCCTTCTCGCCCGGCAGCGTTTACACCTTGCGCCAGTACCGCGTCACCCAGGCGCAGCTCGCGCTCCAGCCTCTCTTTGCCGCCGTCTCCGACGAGCTTCAGCCGCAGCCTGACGGGCATTTTCGCCTCATCGTCCACACCATCCCTCACCCCGGCTGGCGCACCGCTCCTGTCGCGAATCTCCTCTCCACACTGCGCAGCCTGCCCTACCAGGCCGTCGACCCCGAGTTCTGGAATCTGCGCCACTCCGCCGTCAGCCTCGTGACCTACCTGCGCTGGGACGCTCAGAAGCGCATGATCACCGCTCAGCTTGGCTCGCCCATCCGCAGCCCCGACCAGCGTCTCCACCTCGACCTCGATGCGCGAAACGAAAACTGGAATCTGACGCGCACGCTGACTGCCAACGCCTCCATCGTTCCCGTTGCCACGCTCCAGCCAGCCCTGCTCAATCAGGAGCGTATCCGCGCCGGAATCGGCCTTGACGAGCTTTTCGGCTCGCGTCTGCTCTGGCAGACTTCCGTCGGTTTCTCCCGCAGGCGCTTTCGCTCGCTCCTCGGCGTTCCCGCCGCCTCGCCTTACTTCTACAACACATCCGCCGTTGGCCTCCGCTCCTCGCTGCGCGCTGTCCTCGTCGACAGCCCCATCCATCGCTTCGATCTTGCCTCGACGCTCGCGGTCCAGGCCCATCATTACTTCACGCGTCCACTCAATCGCTCTGTGCGCCTGAGCGCCGCGCTTGACGCTCACTGGCTCCCCGCATCCTCCGGCGACCGCTACCGCCTCCACACCCTCCTGCGCGCAGGCGACATCTTCGGCCAAATTCCATTCGATCAGCTTTGGATGCTTGGCTTCGACCGTGACAATCCTCTATGGATGCGCGGACATAATGGCCTCATCAACGGCCGCAAAGGCAACGCGCCGCTCGGCGCGCGCTACCTGCTGGCGAACACCGACTTCGATCACCTGCTCTGGCGCGACCCCTTCGTTTCGGTGCGCTTCGGACCATTCGTGGACACCGGACGCATCTACGCCTCCGATGAGGGATCCGCGTCCGGCACCTCCGGTCCGCTCTTCGGCGCGCCACGCTGGCTCACTGACACCGGCCTGCAGGCGCGACTCCATCTTTTCACCAGCTCCACGCTGGTTCTCGGCTGGGGACATGACCTGCGCTCGGGATCCAATACCTTTTACTCGGCCATCAGCCATTAAGCGTTCCCGCCCATCCATCAAAGACGTATAATCCTGACCATGTACGATGGATACCGCTAGGTTAGAATTCCAGCACAAACAGGGAGGTTTATGCGCTGGCGTGCATCGAGTTTGTTTCTCGTGCTATCCACCTTGGCAGCAAGTCCGCTCATCGCGCAGACGGGATCCCCAGGGATCACGCGCGACAACAACTCCAGCATGCTCTCCACCTCTGCAGTGCCATCCGATGCTGCCGCAGCGGATGCAGCACCAGCCGATCTGGCTCTGACCGATGCAGCTCCGGCTAATGCAGCGCCACGCGATATCAATCAGAGCATCTACTATCGCAACAAAACCGAGCTTTCAACCGAGGTCGGTTATCTTCCTTTCAACGTGCCGTTGATCTTCGATTTTCTGGTCGGCAGCGCATATACAACTTGGCCGCTCAAATACACGCTCGTTCCCACCATCACCTCGCTGCGCTGGCATGTCTCCGGCATCAACGGGCGCTCGGTGCTTCGCGGCAGTTGGGACTTCACCTTCAGCTTCGCCGCCACAGCCATTCCCAGCGGTCCGGAGACGCATTACTTCGCCTTCGACTACGGCATCCGACGCAACTTCATCCCGCGTAACTGGCGCGTCGTTCCCTACTACGAGATGCGCGGCGGAATCGGCTATATCAATGCCAAAGGCCCCGACGGCGTGCTGTACGCGCAGGGACAGGACCTCACCTTTACCTTGATGGTGGGCAGCGGCGTGCGCTGGAATTTGAATCCAAAATACAGCCTCGAGTTCGGCGCCACCTACATGCACGTCTCCAACGCGTATCTTTCTCAGCCCAAGTATCAGGATTACGGCATCAATGTCTGGGGGCCGCTGGTTGGCTTCAACATGCGGCTTGGAAAACCGAAAAAGCCATAGACCCAGCGATGGACAGCATCAGTCCTTGCGCGCAGCACGTCGGCGCAGCACGAATCCCGCCGTTTGCATGGCCGCCGCCGCCAACAGGCACGCCGCCACCATGGCCACAAAGTGCGTCTTCTGGTGCTCCATCGTCTGGTATCCCAACCCATGCGCAGCGGCCAGCGCAAAGGCGGCATAGTTCCAGCGCTGCAGCCGTTTCCACTCCGGCGTTCCCAGCCGCCGCAGCGCCCAGTCGCTGGATGTCGCCAGCAGTGCCACCACCACCAGCGCGCTCAGCAGACCGGTGTCGTTGTTGAAGCCGAAGAGATCGTGCCGCAGCGGAAACCAGTGCCCATGCTCCCACGGCCCATAGACGTAGTAGAGCCACGGCCTCCCGCGCAGATGCACATTCTGCCCCACCACCGTATGCGCCAGCGCCAGCACTCCGGCCCAGATTCCCACATCCCGCCGCCAGTCGCTCGACACCGGATTCCGCCTGCCCGCCAGCAGATTCCACGGTCCTGTCATCAGCGTCAGCGCCATCAATGCCAGTGCCGGATAGGCCGTCGCAAAGCTCAGCCGCGTCACCCAGTCGCTCACCGGTCGCGCCTCCCACAGCGCCGCTACCGCCGCACCACTGGCCAGCCCCAGTGGCAGATGATGCCTCACCAGTCGCCTTGCGAGCCGCTGCGACAGCCGCCCTGTAAACCTCTCCGCCTTCATCCCCTCACTCCCGCGCTCCAGTTTTAACGTTCAGCCTCCAACACTCCAGCCTACCGTACGCCAGTCACTCGCTTGGGCAGGCCGCAACCCCGTCGTGGAAGCGGCAGTTTGCAAATTCCGGTTGCCACGGCCGGATCGCCCGGTGGAAATTCCCACTGGTCTTTGTCCGGTTTCCCGGGTGTGTCGGCCGTCCGTCTACAATCGCCACAGCGTCTTCCCGACAGCCGCTCTGCCCATGACCACGATCTCCACGCTGATCTCCACCCTCAACTCGCTGCTCGCCGAAGCAGGCTCCGCGCCGCTGAACGACGAAGAGCTTGCCCGCTTCGATACCTGCCTTGCCTTGCTTCTGCGTTGGAACGCGCGCACCAACCTCACAGCCATCCGCGAGCCGATGGTAATCCTGCGCCGCCATTTCCTGGAATCCATCCTTGCCGCGCGTGCCCTGCCCACAGGCATCTACACCCTCCTCGACTTTGGCTCCGGAGCCGGTTTTCCGGGCCTGCCCATCGCCATCTGCCGACCCGACCTCGCCGTCACCCTCGCCGAGTCGCAGCACAAGAAGGCAGCCTATCTCCGCGAAGCCGTCCGCACCCTCGGTCTGTCGGTAGCCGTCCACGCCGATCGCGCCCAGTCGCTCACCTGCCGCTTCGATTGCGTCACCCTTCGCGCTGTCGATCGGATGGCCGAGGCCATCTCCGCGGCCGCAAGACTGGTCGCGCCTGGTGGCTGGCTGGCCATCCTGACCACCACGCAGGCTTCGCATGCCGTATTCGCGGAGGTCGCGCGATCTGCTTCCGGCCCGGTTTCAGCGGCAGTGCCGGAGAGGGTTTCCGGGACGACAGCAGAGACGACCGTTTCAGAGGCCGCGGAAGCTCGTCGGCGGCAATACAAGAAATCCGGCGAGAGGCCCGAAGATAAATCGATTATCCAAGTCAACTGGCTCTCACCGATTGCACTCCCACCCGGGACAGCACAACTACTGCTTTTAGGTCAGCCTAATTTCGCCTGATATTCGCCCATCGTCGTTTATTCACTTTTGACCAACCTCCATTCCCCTCAATTTGTTCCACGTGGAACATCGGAGACTTCTTTCGATCCCTTCCCTCCGCCCGTTTTCCCGCAGAATTCTTCCCCGATGCCGCCCGCCCGTGTACTCTGAGAAGGCCATGAGCAAAGTCCTCGGAATCGTCAATCAGAAAGGCGGAGTCGGCAAGACCACGACCGCCATCAATCTCGCCGCCAGTCTCGCGCTCCTTGGTCAGCGCATCCTGCTGGTCGACTGTGACCCTCAGGCTAACTGCACCTCCGGCCTCGGCTTCCCGCGCGACGATGAGCGCTTCTCTGTCTATGACATGCTCTCCGGCAGCGCCACGGTTGAGGAGACCCTTCTGCCCAGTGGCATCGAGAACCTGACTCTGCTTCCCGGCAGCAAGAATCTGACCGGCGCCAATATCGAATTGGCCAATGAAGAAGATCGCGCCACGCGCCTCCGCAACACGCTCGCTCCCGTGCTCGCCGGCTTCGATCTGGTCATCCTCGACTGTCCGCCTGCGCTCGATCTGCTCACGCTCAACGCGCTCACTGCCGCTGATAGCCTCATCGTTCCCATGCAGGCGGAGTACTTCGCGCTGGAAGGAATCTCTGAGCTGATCTCCAATCTCGAGCGCGTCCGCGCCGCACTCAACCCGCGGCTCACCATCGAAGGCGTGCTGCTGACCATGTATGACGACCGCACCAATCTGGCCCAGCAGGTCACCGAGACGCTGCGGGAATACTTCAAAGAGCGTCTCTTCCGTACCGTAATTCCGCGCAATATCCGCCTCGCCGAGGCTCCCAGTCATGGTAAGCCGGTTGTCCTCTACGACCCACGCTCGCGCGGCGCAGAGTCCTATATGGAGCTGGCCGCCGAATATCTGGAGCGGAACGGAGTGGCAACCGCGCGTGCTGCCGAACGGAAGCAGCCGTAACTCTGCTCCATCTAATCCGTCGCTTCCACCCAGAATCGGATCGGTTGCCGCGCCAGAGCCGCAATTTTTCGCCTTACGCTGTCATCTTCCCGGAATTTCTTCTATAGTCGTACGAATATCTTCCATGTGAAACCATCGGCGCCTGCGTTGGCGAATGCCGTAAGATTGTTCCACGTGGAACATTCTGCCTTCAGGAATGCTTCCGAAAATCTAACCACAAGCGCCAGAAAGACGCACCAGGAGTGCAGGATGAACCCCGTGAAATCGATCCCCAACGACAAGAATCGCGCTCCTGAGCGCCGTGCACTGGGCAAAGGACTCGACAGTCTGCTCCCGCGTGCGCCGCAACCTGCCGTCCATTCACTCGCCAGCCCCTCACGAGACGGCCTCAACGCTCAGGAAGACTCCGGCAAGCCGCTCGAAATTTCCCTCGACCGAATCGAACGCAATCCCTTTCAGACCCGCACGCACTTCGACGAGGAGGCTCTGAACGAACTGGCCGACTCCATTCGCGTCTCCGGCGTCCTCCAGCCCATCCTCCTTCGCCCAATTCCCGACGGCCGCTTTCAACTCATCGCCGGCGAACGCCGCTGGAAGGCGTCCAAACTGGCCGGGTTAAAGTCGATCCCCGCTCTGGTGCGCTCCGTCCCTGACGAACAGGTCATGGAGATCACCATCATTGAAAACCTGCAACGCGCCGACCTGAACCCGATCGAGCAGGCGATGGCCTTCAGCCGTCTCAGCCGCCAGTTCGGCATGAATCAGGAGGTCATCGCGCAGCGCACCGGAAAAGACCGCGCCACAATCGCCAATTATCTGCGTCTCCTCCGGCTTCCGACCTCCGTGCAGGAGATGGTTGCAAGCGGCGAGCTGAGCTTCGGCCACGCCAAGGTCATCCTCTCCCTGCAAACGGAATCGGAGATGGAAGATGCAGCGCAGCGCATCCGCACCGGCGCGCTCTCGGTGCGCCAGACCGAGTCGATGGTGAAGAACATCCGCCCGGCACACGGCAAAGACCATGCGCGTAAGGAAGAACGCGCCGCTCCACCTCGCGATCCCAATGTGGCCGATGCCGAAGAGCGACTACGAAGCGCGCTCGGCATGCGCGTCAGCATCGAAGACAAACATGGCCGCGGCCGGGTCATCATCGAATACGCACGGCTGGAGGATTTCGACACGCTGATGGAGCGAATCCTATCTTGATAATCGTTTGTCTAAAGCGTTTAAGTGTATTTTAGTCTGCATATCCGCCTTGCCGTCCCCCTCGCAGGCGCGCTCTGGAGCAGCACCGGAAGAGTGCAAGCAGCATCCCGTTCCGATACGATCGAGTTTTCCGGAAGCAGGTTGCTGGGGATATTCCTTCTGGGGAGTCAGGTGAAAACCAGGCGAACGTAGTGAATGGAAGGCGGATGGCTGGTATGATGGGTTTACGCTCAGTTGTTTGGTCGCGAGCCGAAGTGGCATTCATCCGTCAGACCGACCTCTCGTAGAATATCCAAGCCCCTCAGCGTGATGGCCGCGAAGAAGTACGCGGGCCAGGAGGCGCAGCTTGCGCAGCCGAACGCAGTGTGTGAGGCGAAGTTCTGGAAGGCGCATTGCATGCGTCGCCGACGAGATCGGCAGACAGAGTTTTCCCGCATAGAAGAACAATGAAGGTTCACCGCAGAGCCGTGAAGACGGAGCGCGGGAACGCAAACGAGCGCGGCTGCGCGCTCCCATGGGATGAGCTGGATTCTTCAGCGTGGGGAGCGGGCAGAACGCAGCGACAGGATACGTGTGAAACTTTTTACGGAAATGAACCTTTCGGCCGGATTGCAGAAGCAGTTGGCTACAGCGAAGTTTGAAACACCGACAGCGGTGCAGGCGGGCGCGATTCCGCCAGCGCTGGAGGGACGGGACGTGCTGGCAACAGCGCAGACGGGAACAGGAAAGACGTTGAGCTTTTTGATTCCGCTGATTGAGCGGATGGATCGGCAGAGCAAAGGGCCGCAGGCGTTGGTTCTGTTGCCGACGCGGGAGCTGGCGATGCAGGTGCAGGAGCAGTGGAAGCGGCTGACAAGCGGTACCGGTGACAGCGCGCTGGTCTGCGGAGGCATGCCGGAACGTCCGCAACTGGAGGCGATCCGACGCGGCGCGCGGCTGATCGTGGCCACGCCAGGCAGGCTGGATGATTATCTGGAGCGTCGGCTGGTGAAGCTGAGCGGAATCCGGATGCTGGTGCTTGATGAGGTGGACCGGATGCTGGATATGGGCTTCCAGCCCGCCATCCGGCGGATTGCTTCGCTGCTGCCGGAGGATCGGCAGACGCTCTGCTACTCTGCGACGCTCAGCGGCGAGATTCGCAATGTGGCGCAGGCGTATCTGAAGGATCCGGTGCGGGTGGAGATCGGCTCGGTGCTGAAGCCTTCGGCCAATGTGGAGCTGAGGAGCTTCGAGGTTCCGACAGAGAAGAAACAGGAGCTGTTGGAGCATCTGCTGCGCGAGAACGACGGAAGCTTTCTGGTCTTTGTGCGCACCAAGCGGTCGGCGGACCGGGTAGCGCAGCGGCTGGTGCGGTCGGGCCACGCGGCGACGCAGATTCACGGCGATCGCACGCAGGGGCAGCGGAATGCCGCGCTGCAAAGCTTTGCCCGCGGTCGGCATCGCGTGCTGGTGGCCACGGATGTGGCGGCCCGCGGAATCGATGTGGCCGATGTGGCGCACGTGGTGAACTACGACATGCCGAAGGAGGCCGAAGACTTTGTGCATCGTGTGGGCCGCACGGGCCGCGCTTCGGCGCGCGGTGTGGCATCCACCTTTGCCGCTCCGGAGGAGACGCGTGCGCTGCGCCGGATGGAGCGGACCCTGGCTATCACCACGCGAACCTTTCGCGTGCGGCCGCGGGAGCAGGGCGAGCGCATCGCCTGACGGGCAGGAAACTGAGGCCAGTGCAGCCGCAACTCAGAGCCTGTGAGGGATTCGCTATCCGCGCGAACGTCCCTCACGGGCTTTAGAGCTTTTTCGCTCACACTGCTTACAGTGGAGACGCTCTCGGCGTGGCTTTTTCCCCAAGGAAAAGCCACACTCACCATTGCCAGTCTGTATAGACCATGAGCGAAAACGCTCTAGAAGTAACTCGTCCAGGATGCGATGACGGTGAGCGCATTGGAGACGCGCGGCGTGATAGCCGGTCCGTAGAGGTAGCTCATGCCGACGCCGAGGAAGTTACCCGGCGAAACATGAAACGCGTAACTTCCGGTGAGTGTGGTCCCACTGCGCCAGACGGTTTTGCCCTGGGCGACGAGGCTGTTGGTGTCGAGTCGGCTGTAGCTGGTGTGCCCGGCGACAAAGGAAAGCAGATCAGCGGGCCGTCTCTCCAGTGGTGCTTCCTTGTATAGCCGTGCTTCGTAGTAGCGCGAGTAGGAGTTGAGCGCGTCGGGCACGGTCATGAAGGACGCTCCGGCGTAGAGTCCGTGATCGGGATGCTGCTGGCTGGTACGAACCAACTGGTTGTCCAGAAGGGCGAAGGCGCAGTAGTTGCCAGACTGGCTCTGGCCGGTGGCCAGATTTTTGTAACTGGTTGTGTTGTACAGGTAGCCTGTACGAAACCACGCCTCATGGGTACTTTTCGCCGCGTTTCGGATGTAACCGATTTCATTCAGAAGAACAAGTTTGTCTCCATGCGGGTCAAAACGGAAGCCGCTTGCATTGCGTGAAACCTCGGCGGGTCCTCCGCCGGGATCGATGCTGCGCTGCGCGGCGGATTTCAGGTAGAGATGGTGCGGTGCCTGAAGACGAAGAAGCGCGGCCGGGGCGGTGAGGGGAAAGTAGGACATGCCGACTTCATAGGGCAGGACCGCGTAGACGCCTTGTCCGCCGGTGGCCGTGGACCCTCCGACAAAGATGCCGACGAATTCGAGATTCATCGAGATGTAACCGGTTTTAATCTGTAGCCGATCCCCGCCCAGAGCCTTGTAGAAGTAGAGATCCCAGAGCTGAAAGGACTTTGGCCCGGCAGGGTTCCAGCTCACCCAGTTCCAGACGCCACCGAGGTAAAGCTGCGCGTGCCGCAGATGGAGCTGGCGAAGATCGGAGACGAGGATGGGCTGAAGCGTGGCTCCTTCGAACGGGTGCTGGCCGATATAGACCTGATTGTCAGCAGGGACGGGCGCTGCGAGCGTGTTCTGCGCGTACTGGATCTGGGAGACCAGGCGAAGCGTCAGACCTTTGCGGAAAAACGACTCGCGGAACGCTCCCTGCGGGTCGAGGTTGCTGTCAGAGAACGAAGGTATGGAGGCATCGCCTGCCAGGTAGTTGAGGTCGTCGATGGAATGCTTCGGCGGCGGCGGAGCAGGAAGATCGGGGCTGGCAGGATCGGCCGGGGCGACCTGTGCGCGGGCAGGAACGCCGCCAACGAGTGCGGGCAAAATCACAAAGAAAAGAACCGCGATCTGCGCGATGCCGTGCGTGTTGCGGGAAAGATTCATGACACTTCCACTCTTTTTGATATATCCGGCGGTCGTCGGCGCGGCGGCAGCGGCGAGAGCCGGGGTGTAACGCGGTTTGCAGGGTCAGGCATTGATCGCCATGCCGTCTACGGCGGCATAGGCGTCCAGCATGGCCTCGGCGAGTGTGGGGTGGGCGTGGATGGTGAAGATCAACTCGTCCACGGTAGCCTCCAGCTCCATGACGGCTACTGCTTCAGCGATGATCTCCGTGGCACCAGGGCCGAGGATATGGACGCCGAGGATCTCGCCGAATTTTGCGTCGGCTACGATCTTGACGAAGCCGTCGTGGGAGCCGAGGATGGTGGCTTTAGAGTTGCCAGCGAAGGGGAATTTACCGATTTTGACTTCATGACCTGCCGCGCGGGCGGCCTCTTCGGTCAGTCCGGCGGAGCCGATCTGCGGCTCGGTGTAGGTGCAGGCCGGAATGCGGTCGCGACGGATGGGTCGTGCCTGGCGACCGGCAACCCGCGCGGCGGCGACCATGCCGGCCATGGCTCCCACGTGGGCCAGTTGGGGCAGCCCGGCGACGATGTCCCCGATGGCGTAGATGCCGGGGACGGCGGTTTCCATCCACTCGTTGACGGCGACGAAGCCGCGATCGGGGACGATGCCGACTTTGTCCAGGCCGATCTCGGCGGTGCGCGGAGCACGACCCACAGCGATCAGGACTTTCTCGGCGTCTTTGGACTGGGCGCGTCCGTTGGAGTCGGTGAAGGCGACGCGGACGCCATCGTCGGTGCGTTGCACGGATTCGACGCGTGCGCCGGTGTGGACGTCGATGCCGCGCTTTTTGAAGACGCGGGCAAGCTCCTTGCTGATATCTGCATCCTCCACAGGAACCACGCGCGGAAGGAACTCCAGCAGAGTGACCTCGGCGCCGAAGCTGCGGAAGATGGAGCTGAACTCGACTCCGACCGCTCCGGCGCCGATGACGATGAGGCTCTTCGGCGGCTCGGGGAGGGTGAGAATCTCCATGTTGGTCAGGATGCGGTCGTCGGGCTTGAGGCCGGGCAGCATTTTGGCGTCCGAGCCGGTGGCCAGGAAAAGATTGCGCGCGCGGAGGGTTTGCGTGGCGCCGTCGGAGGTGGCAATAGTGAGGGAGTGTACGCCATCGGCTGCCGGCCCGGTGAGTCGGCCGTAACCCTGCACGACGGTGACCTTGTTCTTCTTCATCAGGAAGTCGAGGCCCTTGGCATGCTTGAGGGTGATGCCCGATTTGCGGGCGAGGACGCGCTGCCAGTTCAGGGTAGGCGTGCCGAGATTGTCGATCCCGAATTCGCTGGCGTGCTGGATATGCTCCCAAAGCTCGGCGTTGAAGAGCAGGGCTTTGGTGGGGATGCAGCCCCAGTGGAGGCAGGTGCCGCCGAGCTTGTCGCTGGCTTCGATGAGGGCGACTTTCAGGCCGTACTGGCCGGCGCGGATGGCGGCGGTATATCCGGCTGGGCCGCCGCCGAGGATGGCCAGGTCGAAGATTGTGTCGGGGAAATTTGCGGGAGTAGATACTGAGGCGGTTGCGTCGGCCATGGCGAAGTTCCTTCCGTTTGCGCAGCTACAGTCTAAACGGAGGATGGGCAGTGGCGGGAGTGCGGATGGAAACAGGATGCGCGAAGCGTGCGCTGGAGGCTACAATCGGGGTGCTTGTTGGAGCGGGAGTGCAGGCTCGGTAAATGGATTTGCGCAGAGCGACAAGCCGACAGGCGGAAGCAATCCACCAGACCGGAATACGGAGGAAAAGAGGCGTGGGCGCGATGCGAATGGGTATGCGGATGCTGATTGTGGCGGCGCTGGCAGGCACGATGGGGTTGTGGGCAGCGGCTCCGACGGGCGCTGTACGGACGGCAGCAGATGGCAAGCTGCACGTCTACTTCATGGACGTGGAGGGCGGTCAATCGACGCTCTTTGTGACGCCGACGGGGACCAGTCTTCTGGTGGATACGGGATGGGCGGATCACAACGGACGCGACGCGGACCGAATTGTTGCGGCTGCGCACAAGGCCGGGCTGAAGCGAATCGACGCGGTGCTGGTTACCCACTTTCATGACGATCACGTGGGCGGAGTGCCGCAGTTGCTGGCGCGGATTCCGGTGGGCGAATTTCTGGATCATGGACCGTATCGGGAGCTGACGCCGGATGTTGCGGGCAACTACGCGGCGTATCTGAAGGCGCTGGCGGAGCATCATGTCCGGCGCATCGTGATGAAGCCGGGAGAAAAGCTGCCGCTGCCGGGGTTGGATGCAACGGCGGTGACGGCCGACTGGAAGGTGATCGATCATCCGCTGCCGGGAGTCGGCGAGAAGAATCCGTACTGCGCGAATCTTCCCTCCTATCCTCACGACACCACGGAGAACTCGCGTTCGCTGGGGATCGTGATTCAGTTTGGGCGGGTGAGGATTGTGGACCTGGGCGACCTGACGAGCGACAAGGAAGTGGAGCTGATGTGTCCGGTGAATAGGCTGGGGACGGCGCAGATTCTGGTGGTCAGCCATCACGGCTGGTATCCCAGCTCCAGCCCGGCGCTGGTGGATGCGCTGCATCCGCGAGTGGCGATCATGGACAACGGAGCGCTGAAAGGCGGTTCACCGGCAACGTTCAAGACACTGAAGAACTCGCCGGGCCTGGAGAACTGGTGGCAGTTGCACTACTCGGTGGAGGGCGGCGCGACGTGGAATGCGCCGGATGAATTCCTTGCGAATCTGGACAAACCGAAAGACCCGCAGGCACCGGATGCCGGGTATGGGTTGGAGTTGACAGTCAGTCAGGATGGCAGCTTCGCGGTGACCAATGACCGGACAGGCGCGACGAAGCGATACGCGGCGCGGTGAACCGGGAAAGCAGCGCCGCGCGCCGTCAGGCTGCGCCGAGTGCGGTGCGAACGGGCCGCAGCAGTCCGGCAAGCTGAGAGCGGCCGCGGCTCATGCGGGATTTGACGGTGCCGGAGGGAATGCGCAGGTGGGCGGAGATCTCCTCGTTTTCCATCTCGTCGAGCAGGCGCATGCGGACCACGGCCTGCATCTCGGGCGCGACGCGGCGGATGGAGCCGGAGACGATCTGGCGGAGTTCAGCCCGCGCTGCGATCTGTTCCGGCGTCGGACCGGAATCGGCGATGCGCTGAGAAAAGGCCGGTTCATCGTCGTGCGTGGGAGCGTCGAGTGAGATAGTAGATCGCTGCGCTCCGGAGCGGCGCCAGGTATCGACGCACAGATTGCGGGTGAGGGTGGCCATCCAGGCTTTGAATTCGCCCCGCGCCGAATCGTAGTCGCCAAGGCGCTGCCAGATGCGCAGCAGAACCTCCTGCACAAGGTCGTCGGTGTCTTCCGGCGTGGCCGAGTACTGCGCGCAGATCGAGTAGACGAGACCACGCGAGCCACGCAGCAGCTCACACCATGCGCTGTTGTCTCCGCGACGGCAGGCTTCGATGAGCTGGAGTGCTGAGGGGTGCATCCGATTCTCCTTCGATGTCAGATCGATAAACGTAAATCGCCGCGTTTCAACGTATACAGGCCCGGCGTCGACGCGCGCTGAGCGTGTGAGAACAGGCCCAGATGCAAGAGATCAGGGAAGACCGGGCACAGGAGACTCGCAATCCCATCTGCGAAGAGGCGTACTTTTGTAGAATCCGATCTTCCCGACGGGAAAGCATCTGAAATCCCCGTGAAGATAGTGGAGCATCCGTGCCGGAGGTGCGCGGTCACGAAGCGTCACAAATTGTAACGAAGTGTAAAGCAGAGAATCCGGCTGTGTTACAAAGTGTTACGGCACGAGACCGGAGCGCGGAGTAGAACGAAGGAGGGATAGCTGAGGACCGCACAAGGCTGGAATCAATGACGCTGGAATCCCTGAAACCGGAGCTTATGACGCTGGAACCCCAGATGCCAGGACCGATTCTGCTCATCGACGACGACACCGAGCTGTCGGCGATGCTCGAGGATTACCTTGGCAGGCATGGATTTACCGTGCGCACGGAGCATCACGGCGAGGCAGGGCTGGAACGTGCGCAGCGCGAGTCGTTTGCGATGGTGCTGCTGGATGTCATGCTGCCGGGCATGGATGGATTTGAGGTGCTGCGGCGGCTGCGGGCCAGGTCGCAGGTAAGCGTGCTGCTGCTGACGGCGCGCGGCGAGGACGTGGATCGGATTGTGGGTCTGGAGATCGGTGCGGACGATTATCTGCCCAAGCCCTTCAATCCGCGCGAGCTGTTGGCGCGGGTGCGGGCGATTCTGCGGCGCAGCGCCGGGCGAAAGCAGGTCGAGACGGGCGGGTCGTATCTGGAGGCAGCGGGAATCGCGATGGATCCTGGAGCGAGGACGGCAAGCTGCCGGGGTGTGGCCCTGGATTTGACAGACGTGGAGTTCGAGCTGCTGCGTGCGCTGGTGAGCGCGCCGGGCCAGGTGCTGACACGTGAGGCACTCACCGAGGCGGTGCTGGATCGCAAGTTTCACCCCTTCGATCGCAGCCTGGATATGCACGTGAGCCGGTTGCGTCGTAAGCTGGAGGACGCAGCCGGCGAAGGCGAGCGGATCAAGACGATTCGCGCCATTGGCTATCAGCTTGCCATGCCGACGGCGAGCGCGCGGCGCGGAGCGTGAGGAATGCGAAGCACCTTTCTCAAGCTGTTTCTGGCCTTCTGGACGATCGAGGCGCTGATCTTCGTCTCAACGCTGCTGATCCTGGTGAATCAGTTCCGGACGACCGAGGCGGTGTATACGTCGGCCTTTGCCCAGATGGAGTCGAATGCACGGCTCTCGATACGCGCCTATGAAACGGGTGGCTGCGCGGCGCTGAAAGCGGTGCCCAGCATCTTTCCCATCGACACTCCTGCGCCCGGCGACCAGCCGGCGCTGCTCTTTGATCCGCAGAATCATCTGTTGTGCCAGAACATCTCCGCGGCCCCCTATGCGCAACGCGTGGCACAGGTGCGTCGGTATGGGTACATGGTGCACGGGCAGAACTCGCAGAGTTATATGCAGGGTGTGCTGGCCGACAATGAGCGCGGACAGCATTACGTCTACATTTTGCGCGGCAGTTATCCGAGGCAGATTTACATTCCGTATCGGGAGATGTTGCCACGGCTGCTGATCAGCCTGGTGGTTTCGCTGATTGTGACGTTCGTGATCACCTTGATGATGACGCGCCCCATCGGGCTGCTGCGCGCTGCTGCGCGCGAACTGGCGCAGGGCAATCTGCGCGCGCGGGTGGAGTGGCCCAGGCGCAGCTCTGGAGTGCGGCGCGGGAGTCGGGCGGAAAAGGACGAGCTGCGAGGACTGGTGCTCGACTTCAACGAGATGGCCGAGCGCCTGGAGCAACTGGTGGACGCGCAAAAACTGCTGCTGCGCGATGTCTCGCACGAGTTGCGCTCGCCTCTGGCGCGGTTGAGCGTGGCGCTGGAGCTGGCGCGGGAAGAAGCCGATGTGGCGGCGGCAAAGCGTGACTCCGGCGAGAGCGATCGGGCCTGCGCGCTGCTGCGGGATCAACTCGACCGGATCGGACGCGAGACCGAGCGGCTCAATGATCTGATCGGACAGCTTCTTGGGCTGTCGTCGCTGGAGTCCACGCGCAAACTGGCGCAGACCGAGCAAGTCTCTCTGCGCGAGGTGGTGCGCGAGCTGCTGCCGGATATGGAGTATGAGGCGCAGCGGCGTGGCTGTCGGGTGGCTTTTGACGAGGCGCAGAGCGCGACTGCGGGATCGACGGTGCTGGGCAGCCGTATGCTTCTGGCGCGAGCGGTCGAGAACGTGATCCGCAATGCAATCGCCTACACCAGCGAAGGAAGCACGGTCACGGTGAGCCTGCGCACGGAGGAACGTCTGATCGGTGATGTAGCCGTGGTGGTGGTCAAGGATTGTGGGCCGGGAGTGCCGGAGGATCAGTTGCAGGCCATCTTTCGGCCTTTTCACCGGCTGGACCTCGCTCGGCAGCGCTCGACCGGCGGATACGGCGTAGGGCTGGCAATCACCGAACGCGCGATCCGCCTGCATGGCGGCGAAGTGAAGGCGAGCAATGCGGCGGGCGGCGGCCTGACCGTGGAGATGCGCCTGCCCGTGGCAGCCTGAGGCGAACGCCGGTTCGCAGCGAAGGAAAGTTCCGGAACGCAGAAGAGATCAACGGAAACAGCGCACCGCTTCCGGAAAGTTCACTCTGTTCCGAAAATGCTTTACCGGTACGGCAGAATGCCGTAGCGGGCAAGCAGTACGAGTACGGTTTCAAGAGTTGTGGGTGAGTCACCGAAGTCGGCAATCCAATGCACCTCCGGCTCGCGGCGAAACCAGGTCATCTGGCGTTTGGCGTAGTTGCGATGGCCCTGCTGCGCTGCGGCGATGGCTGCCGCTTCGGAGAGCGTGCCGCGCAGAACTGCCATTGCCTGCCGGTATCCCAGAGCATCCAGCGGCCGGACGGGACCGAAGCGATCGACCAACGCACGGGTTTCAGCGAGCAGGCCCTCGGCGAACATACGCGCGGCTCGCTGGTTGATGCGAGCGTAAAGCTGCGGCCGCGGAGGGTTGAGGCCGATGCGCAAAAGCCGGAAGCCGGTGAGCGCCTCGCGCCCCTCGGCGAGCAACTGCGTCATGGGGCGACGCGCGGCCAGCGTAACCTCCAGGGCGCGGATGAGCTTGGGAGTATCGTTGGGATGGATGCGGCCGGCAGCCGCGGAGTCCAGGCGAGCGAGCAGGCGATGCAGCCATCCGGCACCGCGCCCCGCATGGCTGGCACCCAGGCGCTCGCGCAGCTCCGCGTTGCGCTGCGGGCCGGAAAAAAGGCCCTGCGTGAGCGCGCGCAGATACAGCCCGGTGCCGCCCGTGATGAGGGGAATGACTCCGCGAGCGGCGATGGAGCGCATGGCGGCGCGAGCCTGGCGCGCGTAGTCGCCGGCGCTGAAATCGCAGTTCGGATCGCTGACGTCGAGCAGATGATGCCGCACCAGCGCGCGTTCGGCTGCAGTGGGCTTGGCCGAGCCGATCTCCATGCCGCGATAGACGGCGACCGAGTCGCAACTGACGATCTCGACGGGCAGGTGACGGGCCAGAGCCAGGGCAAGAGCGGTTTTGCCGCTTGCGGTCGGCCCCAGCAGGAGGACGGCGAGCGGCGTGGGCTGGATTTCAGTCTGGACTTCGGGTTGGCGGGAATCTACCAAAGCCGCCACCACCCGGCCGGAAACCACCAGCCGCGCGGCACCATCGCCAGCCTCCAGACCAGGACGGCGAGCGCAACCAGTACAAGGCCGAGCCGCTGATTGCGCATCAGAATGCGCCGCAACTCGGGTTTGTGGGGCGCTGGTGGCGGGCTGGAAGCAGGCGGCATGGCAGGGTAGGAGAACGCATTGGCAGTATAGCGAATCGAGGATATGGATCATCGACGCGCGAGTACACTGAAAGGGCAAGCGAGGCTTTTGCGGTTCGACTGTTCCATGACGGGGTGGATACGAAAGATGAAGGTACTGGTTTTTGGATCCGGGGGGCGGGAGCATGCGCTGGCGTGGGCGCTGGCCAAGAGCGCACGCGTGACCGAGGTGGTCTGTGCGCCGGGAAATGGCGGAATGGCGCAGGTGGCGCGGCTGGAGCCGGTCGTACTCTCCGATGTGGACAGCATGGTCAACCTGGCGTTGCGGGAGCAGCCGGGGATGGTGGTGGTGGGGCCGGAGCTGCCGCTGGCGCTGGGAGTGGTGGATGCGCTGCGGGAACGCGGAGTGCGCGTCTTTGGGCCGACCCAGGCTGCGGCCATGCTGGAGACCAGCAAATCGTTCGCCAAAAGGTTTCTGCAGCGGCACCAGATTCCGACGGCCAATTATGCGGTGTGTACGAACGCGCACGAGGTGGAGGATGCGCTGGGGCGGTTTCACGCGCCGATGGTAGTGAAGGCCGATGGGTTGGCAGCCGGCAAGGGAGTGGTGATCTGCCAGACGCGGCGTGCGGCGCAGGAAGCGGCGCAGGGATTGTTCTCCGGCGAACTGCTGGGGCTGGACGGCGAACGGCAGGTGGTGATCGAGGAGTTCCTCTCCGGCGACGAGGTGAGTTTTCTCTGTCTGTGCGACGGAAAGACGGCGCTTCCGCTGGCTGCAGCGCAGGACCACAAGCGAATTGGCGAGGGCGATGTGGGGCCGAATACGGGCGGGATGGGCGTTTACTCGACTGACGAGATTGTGGATGCGGAGATGCGGGAGTGGCTGCTGCGTCATGTGGCGCAGCCGACCCTGCGCGGGATGGCGGCGGAGGGAACGCCGTTCACCGGCGTGCTGTACATCGGACTGATGATGACTCCGCGCGGCCCGCAGGTGCTGGAGTTCAATGCGCGATTCGGCGATCCGGAGACGCAGGCGATTCTGGCGCGGCTGGACAGCGATCTGGCCGAGGCGCTGGAAGCGGCGATCGATGGGCGGCTGGACGAGGTGGAACTGCGCTGGAAGCCAGGCGCCAGCGCCTGTGTGATTGCGAGTTCCAGTGGTTATCCAGGCAGCTATCAGACGGGCAAGCCGATTCGCGGTCTGGATGCGGCCGAACGCGTTGATGGGGTGGCGGTCTTTCACTCGGGGACGGCGCGCAGAGCAGGCGCTCTGGTGACCTTCGGCGGACGTGTGCTCGGCGTGACGGCGGCCGCGGATTCACTGCGCGAGGCGCTGGCGCGGGTCTATGAGGCGATGAGCCGGATCGATTTCGAGGGAATCTATTTCCGGCGCGACATCGGGCATCGGGCGCTGCGCGAGCGGCCCTGAGCGACTGGCAGTTGCCGTCGGCTGTGAGTCTATTTAGGGGGTCGATATACTTGACTCGCTGCTTTCTTTGGAGCCGATAGCCAGAATGGACGTCAGACAGACTTTATTGGAGCTTGAACAGCGCTTGCTCACAAGTGCAGTCCGCCTTAATGCGCAGGAGATATCCTCGCTCCTTGCAGATGAATTTCGTGAGTTTGGCAGTTCCGGCAAAACATTTTCAAAGACGGATATCATAGATTTGTTGCGATCTGAGCCACCGGTATGTCTTTCACTCAAGAGCTTCGAGGTCTATCCAGTTTCAGAGCAGGCCGTCCTGGTTACTTTTCGTGCTGTAAAAGAAGTTGCAGGATCGCCACCGATCGAGTCCTTGAGGAGCTCACTTTGGGTACACCGAGGTGGACGTTGGCAACTTCTTTTTCATCAAGGCACCAGAATTCCTTACTAATTCGGCAATCAACGCGGTGAGGCAAGTATATTGTTGCCCTATTTGGGCTGTTCGGGGATGCATCGATTGCGAAAGGAGAAGCAAATGCGGCGGATGGTGTGGATGGCGGCAGTCGTGATGATGGCGGCTGGGGTGGCGGGGTCAGGGACGGGTTCAGCGGCACAGGCGCAGCAGCAGGCGCAACCGTCCGGCGCGGCGCAAAAGGCTGCCAGAGACTGGCAGTCGCAGCATACCCGGCAATTGCTGGAGGACTTCCCCTGGCTGGAACGCTTCCGCGCAATGGATGCCGAGCTGCCTCCGCCTGCCGTCGACGAGACGCGCGTAGTCTTCATGGGCGACTCGATTACGGAGAACTGGCAGCACGATGGGGTGCCGCAGGTGCCGGAGATTCCCGGGCATCCGTGGGTGAAGATCAATCGCGGAATCAGCGGTCAGACGACGCCGCAGATGGTGCTGCGCTTCCGCCAGGACGTGATTGACCTGATGCCGAAGGTGGTGGTGCTGATGGCCGGAACCAACGACATCGCGCAGAATACTGGCATGATGACGCTGGAGGACACGGAGAACAATCTGGCGACGATGGCGGATCTGGCGCGGGTGCATCACATCCGGATGGTGATCTGCTCGGTGCTTCCGGCGGTCGATTTTCCCTGGCACCGGGGATTGCAGCCGGCGGAAAAGATTCGCTCCCTGAATGCTTGGATCAAACACTATGCAGACGATCACGGGCTGGTGTACGTGGATTTCTGGTCGGCGATGGCCAATGCCGACGGCGGATTGCCTGCGAATCTGAGCAAGGATGGCGTGCATCCGAACCAGGCCGGTTACGCGATCATGAACCCGCTGGTGGATGCGGGGATTCAGAAAGCGCTTGCCCAGCCTGCTCCGTAGATCCCGGGAGGAACTTTCGCGCGGAAGGCCTTGCGGGAAAGCTCCTCCCGGACAGGCAGCAGTCTGAGCGCGAAGCGACGGAAAACGAAACGGTTCGGCGACTCGCCGAACCGTTTCTGTCTCTGTCTTCCTGTATGTCGGCCGCAGCGATCCGCGGTCAGGCTTTCGGCTGCTTCTTGGCTTTTTCTGAATCGAAGAACTTCATGGCGCGAACCACGTGGTCGCGGGCATAGGCGGCGTCGTGCCAGCCTTTGACCTCAACGCGCTTGCCTTCCAGATCTTTGTAAATCGCGAAAAAGTGCGTGATTTCCTTCAGGATGTGCGGATAAACGTCGGTGTAGTTCCAGACATCGGCGTAGCGGGGATTGTTCTTGCCCACGGCAATCACTTTTTCGTCGAGGATGCCCTGGTCGAGCATCTCCAGCAGTCCGATGGGGCGGACCTCCTGAACGCAACCGGGAAAACTGGGCGTGGGAACCAGCACCAGCACATCGAGCGGGTCGCCGTCATCGCTCAGCGTGGAGGGAATGAAGCCGTAATCGCCGGGGTAGTGGACAGGCGAATGAAGATTGCGGTCGAGTTTGAAGACATGCAGTTCTTTGTCGTACTCGAACTTATTGGTTCCCTCTTTGGGGATTTCGATGACGACGCGGAAGACCTCCGGAGCTTTGTCGCCGACAGGCAGTTCGAGGTAGTTGATCATGGATTCTGCGTTCTCCTGGGGTTGCGGTGAATGAGCCGATTTGGGCCGGACTCGGTTAGGTCGTGAAGTTGGAGATGGGAAAAGGCGGCCGCCGACCGAGGCGGATGGCGGAAGTCTCCAACAAGATACCCCCGGACTACTATAATTACGAGAAATGAAGGCTTATGTCTACGTCACGCTGAAAACGTCGGTGCTGGACCCGCAGGGTCAGACCATCCAGAACGCGCTGCGCAAGATGGGTGTGAGCAGTGTGCAGGGAGTGCGCCAGGGGAAATTTTTTACGCTGACCCTTGCGCCCGGACTGAGCGCCGAGCAGGCGCGCAACGAAGTGGAACGGATTGCGCGTGAGGTGCTGACAAACACGGTGATCGAAGAGTTCAGCTATCGCATCGAGGATTGATTGCATCAGGATTGATCGCATCAGAAACGATGCGCTGGGGATTGATGCGCGGGGGATGGATGCGCTGGGAAATAATCTCAGGGGAATGATCGCAGGGACGCTGCGCCGGAGCCAGGAGCAGCGAGTGGTGCAAGAGCCGCGCTTGCAGACCGAAGGCGTTGAGCGTGTGCCGGTACTCAGGACAGGACTATGTGCGGAATCGTTGGGTATGTGGGACCGAAGTCGGTGGTGCCGATCATCGTAGAAGGACTGCGGCGGCTGGAGTATCGCGGATACGACTCGGCGGGAATCGCTGTCGGTGCGGCGGGCATGGAAAAGCTCGCGATTCTGCGTGCGCCGGGCAAGCTGCGCAACATGGAAGATGCGCTGCGCACGCACCCGCTTGCGGGCAGCTACGGCATCGGACACACGCGCTGGGCCACGCATGGGCGACCGACGGAAGAGAATGCGCATCCGCATCGCGACTGCACCGGACGCGTGGTGGTGGTGCATAACGGCATCGTTGAAAACTATCTGGAGCTGAAGCGCGAGTTGACCGAGCGCGGTCACCGGTTCGTAACGGAGACCGACACGGAGATCATCGCGCACCTGATTGAAGAGGTGCAGCGCGAGGCGGAACAGAACGGGCACAGGCTGACGCTGGAAGCAGCGGTGCGGCGCGCGGTGAAGCGGCTGAATGGAGCCTTTGCGCTGGGTGTGCTGTCGAGCGAGGAGCCGGACAAGATTGTGGCCGCGCGGATGGGGCCGCCGGTGGTGATCGGGGTCGGCGAAGGCGAAGCGTTCATCGCCTCCGATGTGCCGGGAATCCTGCATCACACGCGCGATATCTATTTTCTGAACGATGGAGACATGGCGGTGCTGACGCGAGCCGGGGTCGAGCTGACGGACTTCGACGGTCAACCGGTCGAGCGCAAGCTGCAGCGCGTGACGTGGGATCCGATCCAGGCGGAAAAAGGCGGCTTCAAGCACTTCATGCTGAAGGAAATCTGGGAGCAGCCAAGGGCCATTCGCGAGACCACAATGGCGAGGGTTTCGCTCCAGACCGGACGCGTCTTTCTCGACGAAGCGGGACTGACGGAGGAGCAGCTCCGGACCGTTTCGTCGGTCCAGATGGCGGCCTGCGGAACCAGCTGGCACGCGGCGATTGCCGGCAAGTACATGATCGAACGGCTGGCGCGCGTGCCGGTGGAGGTGGACTACGCCAGCGAGTATCGGTACCGCTCCCCGCTGGCCGACAAGCATGCGCTGGGAATGGTGATTACGCAGTCCGGAGAGACGGCCGATACGCTGGCCGCGCAGCGTGAGATGATCGCGCTGGGCATGCCGACGGTGGCCATCTGCAACGTGGTGGGCGCCATGGTGACGCGCGACGCGACAGGCACGATCATCACGCACGCCGGGCCGGAGATCGGCGTGGCTTCGACCAAGGCCTTCACCGCGCAGATTACGGCGCTTCTGCTCTTTGCGCTGCGACTGGCGCAAGTGCGCGGCACAATCGGAGAAGCCGAAAGCCGCAGGCTGGTGGAAGAGCTGGGAAAGATTCCGGCGCGCATCGAGGAGATGCTGCCGCGTATCTCGGCACAGTGTGAGGAGCTGGCGAAGACCTTCGGGCAGGCGCGGGACTTTCTCTACCTGGGGCGCGGAATCCACTATCCGATGGCCCTGGAAGGCGCGCTGAAGCTGAAGGAGATCAGCTACATTCACGCCGAGGGCTATCCGGCCGGCGAGATGAAGCATGGACCGAATGCGCTGATCGATGAGCACCTGCCGGTGGTAGTGCTTGCCACCCAGGACGCCGACGATGCCGGATCGAAGCAGCGCTACGAGAAGACGCTCTCCAATCTGCAGGAAGTGACGGCGCGATCCGGACGCGTGATTGCCGTGGCCGTCGAGGGACAGAGCGAGATCGGCGGGCTGGTGGAGCAGGTGATCGAGATTCCGCGCGCACCGGAGATGCTGCTGCCGCTGCTCGAGATTGTGCCGCTGCAACTGCTGGCCTATCACATCGCCGTTCGGCGTGGCTGCGACGTGGACCAGCCGCGCAATCTGGCCAAATCAGTCACCGTGGAGTGAGCTGAGGCAATCACGCACAGGCGGTTGTTTGCGTACAAAAATGTTAGTAGTACATGGTCAAAGTAGTTTGGACGTGGACAAAAGAGTCTGTTCCCTGCAAATCGAGCGCTGAGAGCGTACTAGCATAGCATCCCCTGGATCAGGCCCCGTCATCGGAGCTGTTGTCTTATCTTTTTTACTTCTTGCGCCATCTCTTCATAAAACTCACTCTCGATATATCTCACGAAGCGCGCTGTTCATCCTTTATTGGAATCGCGAGTCGGTTTGATCTCAACGCCCTCTTGTTTCGCCTCCTTCGTTGCCTTATCGACGAACGCACGCATCCAGCATTCTAGGTATCGAGAGCAGCATGGCGGCATCATAATTGTTTTTCGATTCGCGAGATCAGATAGTTTCGAAGGAATATCTGTCGTCCACAATCCGCATAGACCAGACAATGGAGTTCAGCATGTTGGCGTCAACTCGGTGACCGACCGTTAGGTCAATCAGCTATATCAACGAAAGGTGCGAGATAACATTCTCTTCGACCTCCCGATTCCCGCCCATTTCGACAGCCGCCCGAAGTTTCTTGTCGTCAGTCACAAATAAAGTCACACCTTTAGACCTTGTGACAAAAGTCCCTGCAATCAGATTGCCGCCGTTCTACGGTTATGAATAGCAGCAAGAAGAAACTTCACTTTGAATCGAGGCAAGCAATGTCCTACAAGCGTTATTGGCTGGCGCTGGCCGCCGTGCTTATCGGATCGTTCGCCGTTCTCGGGGGCGTGGGACGAAAGATGATCAGTCAGGCTCCGCCCCTACCGGATGTCTACACGACGGACGGCCAGCTTCTCTTTACTGGCTCTACTATCACCGATGGCCAGGGCGTGTGGCAGTCTATCGGCGGCCAGGAAATCGGCACGGTCTGGGGCCATGGCGCGTACGTCGCTCCCGACTGGACTGCCGACTGGCTGCATCGTGAGTCGGAGATTCTGCTCAACGGCTGGGCAGTGCGTGACGGTGCCCACGACTTTGCCGCGCTAAACCTGGACCAACAGGCCGTGCTCAAGGCGCGACTGCTCCGCGAGATGCGTGCCAACACCTACGATGCCGCGCATAACCGGATTACCATCGATGACGATCGCGCAGCGGCATTCCGTCAACTAGCCGCGTATTATGCCAACATCTTCTCCGCCGGACGCGCGGCCTACGCCATTCCGCAAGGCGCACTGACCGACGCCGTCAAGCAGAAGCAGATGGCCGCCTTTTTCTGGTGGACAGCATGGGCGGCCACGACCGAGCGGCCCGGCTCCACGGTCACCTACACCAACAACTGGCCGCATGAGCCGCTGGTAGGAAACCAGCCTACGCCCGGCGCTGTGGTGTGGAGCGTGATCAGTTTCGTGGGTCTGTTGGCTGGCATCGGCGGCCTCGTCTGGTGGTACGCATCCCAGGAGAAATCTCCGGCTCATGGTCCGTATCCGGCGAGCGATCCCTTCTTGGCTATGCAGCCCACGCCATCGCAGCGCGCCACCATCAAGTACTTTTTCGTCGTGATGGCTCTCTGGGGCGTTCAGATTCTGATGGGCGTGCTGACCGCGCATTACGGAGTCGAAGGCCACGGTTTCTACGGCTTTCCTCTGGACCGCTATCTTCCCTACGCCGTCACGCGCACCTGGCACCTGCAACTGGCCATCTTCTGGATTGCAACCTCGTGGCTTGCGACAGGCCTCTACGTCGGCCCGGCGGTGAGCGGCCACGAGCCGAAGTTTCAGCG
Source organism: Acidobacteriota bacterium (assembly GCA_021816455.1). Classification (GTDB taxonomy): domain Bacteria; phylum Acidobacteriota; class Terriglobia; order Terriglobales; family Acidobacteriaceae; genus Acidicapsa. The sequence goes on along the minus strand of JAKAXU010000002.1, from coordinate 9,091 downwards.
GCTGGGCGTCAACGCGCTCTTCGGCGCGCTGGTTCTCGTTGTCGGCGGCTCGCTGGTCGGCGAGTGGATGGGCATTCAGCAGCGCCTTGGCAACAAGTGGTTCTGGTTCGGCAGCCAGGGCTATGAGTATGTAGACCTGGGAAGGTTCTGGCAGATCCTCTTGTTCATCGGCCTGGTATTGTGGCTGGTGTTGATGGTACGCTCGCTCAAGCCGGCGCTCGCGCGCAAGAGCGAAGACCGCGCGCTGCTCACGCTCTTTCTCATCTCCAGCATCGCCATTCCGATGTTCTACGCAGCCGGCCTCATGTATGGCCAGCGCAGCAATCTCGTCACGGCGGAATACTGGCGCTGGTGGGTTGTTCACCTCTGGGTCGAGGGCTTCTTTGAAGTCTTTGCCACGGTGGTCATCGGCTTCCTCTTCACTCGCCTTCAGTTGATCGAGATTCGTTCCGCAACCAGGGCCGCCCTGTTTTCGACCATCATCTTTCTCTCCGGCGGAATCATTGGCACTTTCCATCATCTCTACTTCGCCGGCGCGACGCCCGCAGTCATCGCCCTGGGCGCAATCTTCAGCGCATTCGAAGTGGCGCCGCTGGCCTTGATCGGTTACGAGGCGTGGGATAACCTGCGCATCGCGCAGCCGACGAGGAAATCGCCGTGGATCGCCAACTATCAATGGCCGATCTATTTCTTCGTAGCCGTGGCCTTCTGGAACATGGTTGGAGCAGGGATCTTCGGCTTTCTCATCAATCCGCCCATCTCGCTCTACTATGTGCAAGGCCTCAACCTTACGCCGCTGCATGGCCATACCGCGCTCTTTGGCGTCTATGGAATGCTCGGCCTGGGCTTGACACTCTTCTGCCTGCGCGCGCTCAAGCCCGGCCGTCCGTGGAAGCAGGGAGCCTTGAAGTGGTCCTTCTGGTCACTCAATATCGGCCTCGCCCTCATGTCGCTCCTCAGCCTGCTGCCCGTAGGCCTGCTGCAAGCCATGGCTTCCATCCAGTACGGCACATGGTATGCGCGCTCTGCTGAGTTCATGCAGTCCAACACGATGCAGACCCTGCGCTGGATGCGGGTTCCCGGCGATATTGTCTTCTCCATCGGCGCAGCGCTTTTTGCCTGGTTCGTGCTCGGGCTGCTGACCGGACACTCTTACGCCAGCGATACTCCCGCCGGACAGAACGCCGCTCTTCGCGAAGGAGTTAATCAGCCCGCTTTTAACTGACAGGTAAACTGAAAACCGCGCGGCGTTTCCTCCGGAGTCTTCCGCTTGAAAGCGCCGCGCATTTCACTTTCAACCGAGTCAACGCTTATGAAGGAGTCTGCTATGGAGTACACATTTTTCGCCAAGATATCCCAGGAGATCACGCCGCCGGAGAACGGAATCTTGAGCCGCGTCCTGCGTAAGGATGATGCGGTAAATGTCACACTGTTCGGTTTTTCAGCGGGTCAGGAACTCTCTGCTCATTCCGCGCCCACGCCCGCCATTCTCTACTTCCTTGAGGGCGAAGCCGAACTCCTGTTGGGCGAAGACAGGGTTAATGTACAGCAGGGGGCGTTTGTCCACATGCCGCCCATGCTGCCTCATGGCATCATCGCAAAATCTCCGCTCAAGATGCTACTTGTTCAGATAAAAGAAAAGTAGGCCAGGTGCCTGCAAAACCGCTCTCGTCGGAGGGATTGCGATGATTCAGCTCAAGCGTGTGTACGATTCGCCCGACAGCGCGGACGGCGCCCGCTTTCTGGTTGAGCGGTTATGGCCTCGCGGCATGAAGAAATCTTCACTGGAAATCCGGGCGTGGCTGAAGGATGTCGCCCCGAGCACCGATCTGCGGAGATGGTTTCATCACGACACCGCACGATGGGAAGAATTTCGTCGGCGCTACTTTGCCGAGCTTAAGGAGAATCCGGCGCCGTGGCATTTTCTTCTGGAAACGGCACGCAGCGAAAACGTCACGTTGCTCTATAGCAGCCATGATGCAGAGCACAACAATGCCGTTGCGCTGAAGGAGTTCCTCACTTCTTATCCGCATACTGCTCGATCTCACTCTACACGCGCTTTTTGAAATCCCTCACCCATCCGTGGAGAATATCCGCCCTAGGAACCGGCATCAACATACTTGACACACCACGAGAAGTGGGTAGACAACGAGTCCACTGACAATCAGACATTTAGCTGGCGCATTTCAGCCGACGCGCAGCAGATCGAGGCTTATGCTTTGTTTGGGGAAATTGTTGGCCGTTTCCAGGCGGCGCAGATGGGAAAGAAAAGCGGGCAGGGAATCGCATCGATTCCCTGCCCGCTTTTGTCTGGCTTCCGTGCGGGATTCTGCCGGCGGCTCGCTACTCGACCTGGCCGATGTAGACCCCGAACGGCGGCAACGAAACAGCGGTGATGCTGGTCGGGTCGGCTGAGCCGGGCGTCTTGAGCAGCGTGGTGAGATGCGTGCCAACGACGCCGGCTGAAGCCGCGCTCAGATTCACCGTCTGTGGCTGGGCAGTGAAGTTGGTGGCCACCACGACGGCATCCTTGCCGGGGCCTTTGCGCAGCCAGCTCAGCACCTTGGTGTTGGTGGTGTCGAGCATGACGTTAGAGCCTTCGCGTAAGGTCGGGTTGGTCTTCTTCAGGTGGATCAGCGCTTCGTACCAGGCGAGGATCGAATTGGGTTCCGCCTGCTCGGTTTTCACGTTGATGGTGGCCTTGTTGGGTGGGATGGGCAGCCAGGGCTTGACGGTGGAGAATCCGGCGTACTTCGAGTCATCCCACTGCATCGGGGTGCGCTCGCCGTCGCGGCCTTTTTCCTTCGGCCAGCCGGTGATGCCGACCGGGTCGCGCACATCTTCCTTGCGTGTGGGTGGTGTGGTCTTCATGCCGATCTCGCTGCCGTAGTAAAACAGCGAAGCGCCGCGTGTGGCAAACAGCAGGGTGGAGATCACGCGCGTGATGTCGGTGTTATGCACACCGTCGCCATAGCGCGCGTCGATGCGCGGGTTGTCGTGATTCTCAAAGACGAGTAGCGGAACATTGCCGTCAAGGCGCGTTTCGGCGTCGTTGATCTTGCTCCGGAACGTGGCCACATCGAGCTTGTTGATGAAGCCGATCTGGGTGTCCATGGGCAGCTCGAACTCAGGCTGCTGCGGCGTGCCGTACATGTTCAGCAGATCGTGGATGGTGGGCACGTAGGTCTCGCCGATCATCACGCGCTTGCCGGGGAAGGACGAATCCGGAGCCTGATCCATGACGCTGCGGATGTGGGCGATGACAACGTGGTTCTTGGGCAGATTGTCGGTCTTTTTGCCGTCCACAACTTCATCGCCAAAGGCGTTGATCTTCGGCTTACCGTCCTTGCCGAGGACGACCTTTTCATCTGTCAAGGAGGGGTCTTCGAAGAGCGTTGTAATAGCGTCGAAGCGGAAGCCCGCTACACCCTTGTCCATCCAGAAGTTGAGAATCTGGTCGAAGGCTTTCTGCACCTCAGGGTTGTTCCAGTTGAAGTCCGGCTGCTGGATGTAGAACTTGTGGTAGTAGTACTGGCGGGTCTTCGGATCCCACTGCCAGGCAGAGTGACCGAAGGCGGATTGCCAGTTGTTGGGCGGCTCTCCGGGACTGGTGGCGGTTTCGCCTTTGCCGTCTTTCCACACGTACCAGTCGCGCTTGGGATTGTCGCGCGAGCTGCGCGATTCCAGAAACCAGGGATGTTGATCCGAGGAGTGGTTCATCACCATGTCGAGCATCACGCGGATGTGGCGCTTGTTGGCCTCGACGATCAGGCGATCGAAGTCGGCCATGGTGCCGTACTGCGGATCGATGGCTTCGTAGTTGGAGATGTCGTAGCCGAAATCGACCTGCGGCGACGGATACATCGGCGTCAGCCAGATCGCGTCGACACCCAGTCGTCTGAGGTAGTCGAGGCGCGAGGTGATTCCGTTCAGGTCCCCGATGCCGTCTCCGTTGGAGTCCTGAAAGCTGCGCGGGTAAACCTCGTAGACGACGGCGTTCTTCCACCAGTTGAGCAGGCGCTGCTGTGCAAGGGCGGAGCTGGACGAATCGGAGCTGGATGGAGTGGACGAATCGGATGAGCTGGACATCTGTCCAAAGCTCGCAGGAGCGGCTGACAGGATCAGAGCCGTGGCCAGGATCGATGAGCATCCTGCCGAGGCCCAGGAGCGGAGCCGCGCGTGGCGGTGCGTACGTTTCATTTTGAATTTCCTCCGAGAGTATCGGCTGGCTGCCCGGTGCGGATTTCGACGCATGAGGAGTGGACAACAGGCTGACTTGCCAAAGTTAATCCATTCGCGAGCGATTTGTATACGGTGCGGGGGAGGGAGTGCAGGATGAACGTGTGGCTCAGGGCTTTGGCGTATTGGGTGCCGACGGCTGCTCGGACTTGCCGAGCCGACTGAAGTCGATCGTCAGGCGTGGCTCCGCGCGCGTCCCGGTCAAATGGACCGGAATGTCGGTACCGGCACCGTTTTTAGAGAGGAAATGATTCATCGGGCTGAGCAGCACTCCCTTCCAGCCGCCGACGAGCTGCGAAAGAGTGGCCTGGGTGCGTGCGTCGCCGGAGAAATCGAGCGCTCCGCCTTCCAGGGTATAAGTGCCGCGAAGTCGAATCTGCGCGCCGGGGACGGTGTAGGCAAGATCGGGCAGGTTGAGGACGCCGGAGTCGAGCGTGAAGTCTCCGGCCATGGTGGAGGCGACCGTTACGGACGAACCGTTGCGCAGCGCCTCGGGATGGCCTTGGCCGCGCAGGCTGAGTTGTTCAAGATCGCGTTCGACGCGCGGGCTGGTGAAGTGGACATCGGTAGCGTCGAAGTGGCCGTCGAGCATCAGGCGCTCGCGGAAGGAATCGTTGCCGGGCGGAAGATGGAGATCGTCCGTCAGGGTGACGAATCCGGTGACCAGCGGCGAAGAACTGGCAGTGACGACCTGGAGCAGGTCGGCAATCTGTCCGCGATCGACGCGAATATGAAGCTGGAGGTCATGGCCGATGCGCGGCGCGGCCGGGCCGATTTCGGCGACGCGAAGAATCTGACCACTGGCCCGGAGAGGGGTGTGGCCAAGAGTGGCTTCTACGGAGTCGAGAACAGTGTTGCCATTGGTTCCGTCGACGGTGGCGGAAAAGTGCGCGGCCAGCGGCAGGCCAATCGACTCCGGCGGAACGACGCCGTGACGGGTGAGACGGAAATCCGGCGTCGAGATTTGGCCGGAAATCTGAACCTGATGCAGGATACCGGTAAAGTTGCCGGTGGAGGCGAGCGTGCCGGCGATGCCGCGGAAGCTGCCCAGATCAGCGTGCTCAAAGCGATAGTTGCCGCTGAGCGGAAGCGCGCCCGGGTCAAAGCTGGCATTCGAATCGCGTTTGGCGTCTGGTTGAGTCGCCTGCCAGGGGCCGAGCAAGCCGGTGGCGACGATCAGACCGGTCGGGTGGGGATTGGTCATCTGGAGCGTGAAACCGATCAGCCCGCCGTCGCGATGCGGAGTTAGAAGCAAGCTGGATATCTGGAATTGCAGCGGCTGTTTTGCGGGCTGCAGAGATCCCTGCGCGCTCTTTGTGAGCCGTTTCGGGAGCGATTGTCCTGCGGGCAGCCGACCGGATGGCTGCGTCGCCGAGCTATACAGAGCGGTTGCGGCGGAGGGTTTGGCCGGATGCACGGAGTCTCCTGCGTCGGAGCGGGCGGGTTCGCGCTCCATCTCGAGAAAAACATCGCGGCAGTCGATCTGGTCGACCTGAATGCGCGGCGGATGGAGCAGTTCAGGGCGGGCTGGTTCGGTTTTCATGCCGACAGATGACGCCGGGGAGGACTCCGACAGCGGGCGTGCGGAATTCGATCCCGTGATGCGTCGACGATAGTCTTTGGGCGGAATCAGCAGGCGGACGCCCTCGACCTGAACGTCGCGCAGGAGCAGCGGGCCGCCGCGCAGGAAGCTGAGCGAGGCGGTGAAGCGCAGATGCTGGATGTTGATCCAGGGAGTGCTCAGCAGCGGATCCGCGGCAGCAACTGGGTCGGGCTGCGGCAGCCAGATGCGCAGGCCGTCGATCCGTGCGATGGCTGTGCCACCGGTCAATGAAGGATTGTGCAGGGTGAAGTGAAAGCTGTCCAGCTCGACGCGGGAATGAAAGCGCTGCTTGAGAGAGCCGATGAGGCTCGCGCGGACGAGCGGCTCTGCCTGGCGCACCAGCCAGAGGCCAAGCGCGAACAGAAGAGCCGCCGCCAGGGCGAGTGCGAGCAGGGTAAAACGGAGCCAGCGGGCGCGCAGCAGGCGAAGCGGCGGAGATGCGTCAAACGGCAACTGCGGCTCCCTGCGCAGCAAGGTGGGCAAGGAGTACCTGCTGGAATTTTGCCAGCCATGTGGGGTGAGCCGGCCAGGCCGGTGCGGTCACCAGATTGCCATCGGCGACCGCGTCGGTGACCGCAATGGAGGCGTAACGGCCACCGGCCAGAACAACCTCCGGCGAGCAGGCCGGGTAAGCACTGACTTCGCGGCCGGCGATAACGCCCGCAGCGGCCAGAATCTGCGCTCCGTGACAGATGGCCGCGATGGGTTTGTCGGAGTGGGCGAAATGGCGGACGATCTCCAGCACACGATCGTTCAGCCGCAGATACTCCGGCGCGCGGCCGCCAGGGATGACCAGGCCGTCGTAGCGAGCCGGATCGACCTTGCTGAAGTCGGCGTTGAGCGCGAAGTTGTGGCCCGGTTTTTCGGAGTACGTCTGGTCGCCTTCAAAATCGTGAATGGCGGTGCGGACCCTCTCGCCGACGGACTTGCCGGGGCAGACGGCATCGACTGTGTGGCCGACCATCTGAAGCGCCTGAAACGGCACCATGACTTCGTAGTCTTCGACGAAATCGCCGACGAGCATGAGCAGTTTTGCGTGGGCCATGGGGAAACCCTCCTGCCCGCATGATAGCGCGTTCCGGGCAGCGCCGTGCTGCGCAGCAGACTCTCCTGCGCGGAGGTTTGCGGCAGGGGAAAATGCAACCCTGGTCAGGCGCGGGAGAACGCTGACAGGCGCGGCGGAAACGGTATAGGCTTGGAGTGCATGGGTGCGCGAGCAGACAGGATATTCAAGGCAGTGGCAGCAGGGACGGCGGTACTCCTGGCAGGAACCCTGGCAGGAGGCATCTGCGCGCAGGCCGCGCAGGTGACCGTGACGGCTTCCAGGCCTGGCGGGAAAGCGGCGGCACTGGCCGGAACGCAGAGCGCGAAGGTGAGTTCCAATGCGCCGGCACCGCTGTTGCCGGAGGATTTTGCCGGATGGAGGCGGGTAGGCGCAGCCACTGCGCTGGTCACGTCGGCCCAGGCCGATGCCGACAACGCAGCGGCGCTCGGCGAATATGGCTTCGCCGATGGAGTGACAGCAAACTACGCGCGCGGAACTGAGAAGCTGACGGTGCGGGCCTTGCGCTTTGCCGACGCGACCGGCGCCTATGGTGCCTACACTTTCTATCGGCATTCGGGATGGCCCAGGGAAGAGATTGGCACCGGCGCAGCCTCCGACCATGAGCGGATTCTCTTCTGGCAGGGCGGTGTCTTCGTCGATGCGACGGTCTCGCACGTTTCCGCGATGACGGCGGCCGACCTGCGCGAGCTGGCGAGGGATCTGCCGCGTCCGCAAACGGATAAATCGCTGGCTCCTCCGGTGGTCGGCGACCTGCCGAATCTGCTAGGCGATGGCCCGCTGGACCCTCAGACGACGCACTATGCGCTGGGACCGGCCGGATACGCGGGTTCAGGCGGGGTGTTGCCGCCGGGGCTGGTGGGCTTCGATCGCGGAGCCGAGGCGGTGACAGCCAACTATTCCCTGCGCTCCGGTCCGGAGACGCTGACCCTGATCAACTATCCCACGCCCCAGATGGCGGCGGTAGCCATGCAGGCGGTCGCAGCCTATGTGAAAGCAGGCAATTCCGCGCAGCACCCGTGGACTGCGGCGCTGGCCAACTCAACGCCAGGATCGGTCCAGGTGAAGCGCAGCGGGCCGCTGGTGGCTGTCGTCTGCGGGGATGCGATTCCCGACGACGCGCGACGTCTGCTTGGGCTGGTGCACTACGAGGCCGACGTCTCGACGCTTCCGGGCGGGGATGCTCCCACCGAGGTGCAGAAGACGGCCAAACTGCTGCTGGGCATTTTGCTGCTGGTGGCGGTGATGTTTGTAGCGGCGCTCTCGGTGGCGCTCTTCCTGGGCGGAGGTCGGGCGTTGCTCCGGCTGGCCCAGGGCAAACCGGCTTCGACGATTTTTGACGAAGAATTTACGCGGCTGGATCTGCACTGAAAAACGGGTGCTGAAAACCCGAAAGAACCGGAAGAAAACCCGCCGGAAGCGGGTGGAATCCGGGTGGAAAAATCGCCTGCAACCCGCTTCTTAAGCGCCCGCAGAAATCCTAATATGTTATTCATAATAATCAGTTTATTGCGCGATCATGGCTGGCTTGACAGGCCGTTCCTCTCGTCCTAAGCTTTGTCCATGCTGCTTCCGGCGGCCTTGCCTCTGCCGGAGCTGCTACTTTACGGGAAGGGTTGCTGCGAAGCGTGGCAGCTCTCCCGGTTTTCTTCCCCAGCGTCGTCAATAGTAGTTCTCCCCGGATTTGCGTTGTTGAGATTGCGTAGTCAGGATTTGCGTGGATAGGTTTACCAGGTCCAGCTGCGTGGGTGTGGATTCGTACCGTTCAGATTGGGCCGGAGATCAGGCTGCGCGGTCTTTACCTGTGCCGACAAGCCTTGTAGAATCGAGGCTGGCGCTGGCCGACGTAGCTCAGTTGGTAGAGCAACTGATTCGTAATCAGTAGGTCGCCGGTTCAACTCCGGCCGTCGGCTCCATTCTCTGCCCGATCCCGCGCCCGAGGCGTCCAATCTCCCGACAAGCTTCCGCAGAAGGCGCGCAAACGGATTCCGCGATGGATTTCGGCAATCTTTCCTCGCTTCTGCGCAGGCGAGGCGCGGCCCAATCTGTCTTAACCTGGTCTAGCCGCGATTTCTCACACGGATCGATTTCATCCGACAGCTCGGTGGTCTGATAGGGCAGAAGGGTGGTCATTCGGTCTCGGAGTAGTCTTCAGTCTGGGTTTGGCGCTTGGGTGGAGGTCTTTT
>JAKAXU010000079.1 GCA_021816455.1 Acidobacteriota bacterium | reverse complement strand
CCGCCCTTTCCGCAGCCATAACACGCTTCGTCAACGTAGTTATGCCACAGAAATGACGGCCCTTCCAGCTATTTTTTTGCCCGCAGACTCTACCCTTTAACAGGCGGCGTGTGAGATATGCAGGCTAACAATTTCTTGATCATCTACAAGCCACAATCTCGCTGGCGCAAATTACGGCCAGATTTCTCTCGTTTCATTTTCGCGCGGAAGGATCGTTGTTCTGGGGGCGTACGTGAAGGATGATGCGGCGGTAGGACGTCAGGCTCGGTGAGCCTTCGTTGGTGACCGCGAGAATAATGTGCACAACGCCTTCTCCTCGGCATGGAATAACGCCGGGCAGCCAGGGTTGACGGCAGGGGGAGTGGACATCAACTTGAGTTTGCTGCGCAGTGGGGTTGCGAATCGAAACGTCCGCGCCGTGCGTGCTGGTGAGACCGGCCTCCTCATACACCCACCACTTGTAGTGCAGAGAATGGCCATTGGGGTCTTTGCTACCGGCTGCATCGAGGGTAACGGTCTGTTTGGCATCCGTTGTTAGCTCTACTGGCGCGGTACCAGCCACTCCGTCTACGACCAGTTCGGGATTGTGGTTGGCATGGGCGAAATCCTTGATCGTCCAATCCATGCGTGCGGCAAAGTCATTTTGATAAGCCTCACGCCAGCGCCAGATCGAGGCTTGATCCGAAACATGCTCAACTCCGTCGATACCGCGAACGCGGTCCTGCGAAGTAGCGCGGGTAAATTCGTCACCCCCCTGGGTCCAGATAGCGTGATCTTCGCCATAGGGCTGGCGATAAACGTAGCGTCCACCCCAACCGCCCCAGTCGGGACGGCGATAGGCGTTCAACCCATTGTCGATCAGGCTCAGATACGATGGCGTATCGCCTTCCATAATGAACAGGAAACGCGGATACATTTTGCCCATGGGACCCTTGGCGTGAATGTTTGTTTGAAGCCACTCGTTGGTGACCAGGCTGGTGTTGGCACCATTGCTATTGCGGTAATACAGGTCACCACTGATGCCGGTCCATGTGGCGGAATAGTATTCTTCTCCGTTGGGTGCGCTGGGCTTGACCACATAGAAGAGCGCGCGAAACTCGCGGCGAATCCACGGGCCTGCATCATCCTGATCCGAGATGGAGGAGACGCGCAGACGAGAGACGAGTTGCTCCATCTCCGCAGGAGAATGTGTGGTGCGAAGATCGATGAGCGCCTGGGCCAAGGTGTTCGCGCCACCCCAAAGGCATATCCAGAGCGGGCGCGGATCGTCGCGTTCGATTGCTTTCCTCAGCGCCTCAGAGCCAGCGGATGCCTTACCTGCGCCAGTCGCGGCCATGCCGTAGCTTGGTTGGCCTGCGAAGATGCGTTGATCGAGGTACTCGGCCGTGGGCCATCCCTTGGCATTCAGCAGCAGGTTGGGCCGCACTTTGCTGTAGGCCTGAACGATGGCATGCATGGTCTCAGGATGAGTGGCCGTTTTCTGCCATGTGGAGGTAGTGGCGATCATAGCCTCAAGATCAAGTTCGTTCGAGTAAAGCAGCAGGCGCACCAACGACATCTGATCGTCAGGCTCGTTGCCGATGTCGCTGATGATGACCACGCGCGGATGCCCCGTGAACCAATCAGTTGGCGGCGGAGGCACGGGCTGGGCAGGGACAGCCACAGAGGCAAGGCAGAGGAGAAGAACACAAAGCAGGCACGCAACCGGATGTTTAGGGGCTGTTGACGCTATCCAGGCGGATGGCGTTGCGAGCGAAAACCGGGCCAAACGAGGCGGTGGGGGAAGGGTAAGGTACCAGACATTCATCGCTCCTCACTCCTTGAACTGAGAAAATTTGGCTCCCGTTGCCGCCGCCCGGATAGTGTTAACTGGCCTAAATTTCCAGGGACGCAGTTCTGTTGCTCAATCGACTCATTTTTCGCCAAAGTTCCTCAAAAGCAGTCTTTTCGGGCGGGTGACCCAGCCATGCTTTCATACTCTACTCCATGACAGATGTTGGGTGTTGGGACAGAAAAGGCTAAGACGGTGGGTGGGGCCACGGGCCGGTTGGTCAGTTGGCGGAGTCGGCAGGAGCGGGGATGGCGTAGTAGCCCTGACGGACCTGGACGCGGAGGTCCTGGGCTTTGTCGGCGCCTGAGGGTTCGCTCTGGCAGGTGACTGCGACCTTGCGATAGGTTCCGTCAAAGTGTTGGTTGGTGGGCGTGTAGGTGGCGATGTATTGGGTGCGAAGCTCGTCCTCGATCTGCTGGAAGGCGGCTTCGAGTTTTTTGCCGTTGTTGCCGACGTCGATCAGGCGTCCGCCGGTCTCGGTGGCCATGCGCTTCATGGCGAAGTCTCCGCCGTAGCCGAAGCCGTTGTAGAAGCCGCGGTCGGCGATGAGGATGACGTAGACGATGACGTTGGCCTTCTGCGCGGCCTCGATGGCGTCGGCGATCTTGACGGAACTGCCCTGGTCTTCGCCGTCGGTGAGGATGATGATGGCTTTGCGTCCGGTCTGGACGCTGAGCTTGTCGTTGGAGGTCTGGTAGACGGCGTCGTAGAGCAGGGTGCCTTTGGGAGTGCCGCTGGTGGGTACGGGTCCGCCGCCGATGCCGGGAACGCCGTAGGAGCCTCCGCCGATGTTGATCTGGGCCTTGTCCATGGCGCGTTCCAGCTCATGCGGGCTGTTGGTGAAGTCCTGAAGGAGATCGATGTTGACGTCGAAACTGACGAGGAAGGCTTCATCCTGGCGCTTGAGGACGCGGTCGAGGAATTCGGAGCCAAACTGCTGTTCGAGAGGCAGGACGCGCTGCTGGCTGCCGGAGGTGTCAAGCAGGAGGCCGAGGGTGAGCGGCTGGTTGGTGACGGCCTGAAAGGATTTGAGCTTCTGGGGAACCTTGTCTTCGCTCACTTTGCAGTCCTGGCCGGTGAGGTGGGGGACCAGTTCTCCGTTCTGGTTTTTAGCTGTGAAGTAGAGGCTGACGAGGTTGACGTTGACCTTGAAGGTGGTGGCGGGCTGGTCGTCTTCCTTGGGTGCAGGGGCGTTGCTGACGGGCGAAGCATCGGGCGAAGGAGCAAGCTGCGCATGCAGGCGCGGCGCATAAAGTGCTGCGGCGAGCAGGCAGAGAAGCACAGCGCGAAGTGGAAGCGAAGGCAACATTTCCAGTTTCCCCGATTCTAAAGGAGTAGACGACGGGTGCCGGTAGTGGGAAGCAGAGGGACGGAATCGAGTTGCCCGCCGCCGGGGCAGGTCGCGGCATCTGATAATCTGAGCTTTGTGCGGGCGCATGGCGACTGCGGAAGGTTTGTGCGCGGAATACTCCGCGATAATGATCCGGGATGGACCGGGAAGACACTGAACCGGAGCGACGAGAGTCTGGTCAGGCAAAAGGACGGGTTGTGGATCGAAGCGTAAGTTGGCGAGCGGGATTCGTCGCGGTGGCGATGACGATAATGATGACTGTCGGCGCGGCGGCGCAACAGACGGGCGGTTCGGGCAGCCCGAGCGTGCCAGATGCTCCGGCTCCGACGGCTCCGGCTCCGATGTCGGGTATCAAGGAGCAGATTTCGCCGGGGATCGGTATGCCTGCCTTGCCGAATCCGGATGATGCGGCCCAGAAGCCGACGCCAGGCGCGCCGAAAGGGGCGACGATGCAGTCATCGGGCAGCGGGCTGGACAGTGTGCAGAAGGCTCCGCCGGAGTTACCTCCGCCGGGCCAGGGCAATCAGGCGGTGGTGACGACGCTGCGTACGTATACGAACTTCGTGATTGTGCCGGTGACGGTTAAGGACAATAAGGGAAATCTGGTGGCCGGACTGACCTTCCGGAATTTTCAGGTCTTTGAGAATGGACAGCGGCAGGCGTTGCGTCTGTTCACAGTGGATCCGGCGCCGCTGTCGATTGCGTTCGTGATTGACCAGAGCCTGACCCAGGATGTGATGGCTAAGGTGAACAACTCCCTCGGCGCGATTCAGGGCGCGCTGACGCCATATGACGAGGTTGCAGTCTTCACGTACAACAACGGAGCGCAGGAGGCGACGGGCTTCACCGGGGCGCAGAGCCACAGGTTGGAAGCGGTACTTGCGATCACCAAGGCGACCGGTCGCCAGGAAGGTGTGCCGGTGAACTCCGGTCCGCTGGCCGGATGCAGCATCAGCGCGAACGGCAACTGCACGGACCCGAATCTGCAGGTGGGACGCAGCGCAGGCGGCACGCAGTTCATGATGCTCCCTAAGGAGATTCATACGCTCAACGACGCGATTCTGATGGCCGGCACAAGCCTGGCGCGACGGCCGCCGGGACGGCGCAGGCTGATCTATGTCGTCTCCGATGGCAAGGAGTATGGATCGAAAGCGACGACCAAGGAAGTGATCAAGTATCTGCAGACGAACCAGATTGCCGTGTATGCAACGCTGGTGGGTGACTCGGCGAGGTATATCGAGGGTTATCTGAGTCGCTTCCATCTGCCGTTCCAGATGAACGACAACATTCTGCTGAAGTATGCGCAGGCGACGGGCGGATCGCTCGATTCGGAGCGCTCGGTGAATGGCATCGAGAAGAGTTACATGCACATTGCCGAAGAGGCAAGAACGCAGTACACGCTGGGATACATCAGCCACGAGCCGCTGATCGACGGAAAGTATCGGACGATCGAGGTACGGGTGGATCGGCCAAATGTGGATGTGACGGCCAAGCCGGGCTACTATCCGACGGCGCAGTACTTCCACTAGTCGGATGGCGAGCGCGGCACCGCTGGCGGCGGTTGGGCTGGGCCTGATGGCGGCCACGCTGTGGGGAAGTTCGGATTTTACCGGCGGTCTGGGCGCGCGCCGTGCTCCGGCGCTGCTGCTGGTGGCGGCCGGACATCTGGTGACGCTGCTCCTGCTGGGAACGATCTGCCTGTGGGCGCGCGTGCCCTTTCCGCCGTTGCGGGCCGCTCTGCTGGGCGGGATTGCTGGATTGGAAGGCGCGCTTTCGCTGGCGATCTTCTATCGCGCGCTGGCCGAGGGCGCGATGGGCGCGACAGCGGCGGTTACCGGAGTCCTGACGGCTGTGGTTCCTGTGGGATTTGCGCTGTGGAGCCAGGGCTGGCCGCGCGGAACCGAGGTGGCCGGACTGGCGCTGGGCGCGACGGCGATTGCGCTGACGGCGTGGCAGCGGGAGCCGGAAGCAAGTCGGCGGGCGGTTGCGCTCGGTGCATTGGCCGGGGTCGGTTTCGGAATACAACTGGTGCTGCTGAAGCTGGCCGCAGAGGGTGGCGTCGCGTGGGCGATGACGACGGCGCGCGCCGGAGGACTGCTGGGCGTCGGGCTGGTGCTCGCTTCGCGCGCGTCCGGCGGAAAGAGAGTTCCACGCAGCGGTTACTGGCGTATGGGAGTCCTGGCCGGAGTGCTGGATGCCACGGGCAATGGCGCGTATATGCTGGCGGCGGAGATGGGCAGGATGGAGGTTGGCGCGATGATCGCCTCACTCTATCCGGCGGTCACCATTGCGTTGGCGGCTCTGCTGCTGCGGGAGCGGCCGACGCGCAGGCAGAGACTGGGCATAGGAGTGGCGCTGGCTGCGATTGTGCTGCTGAGTCAGTGAACGAAAGCGAAGGTGCAAAAAACAGGCAGGAAAAACGCCGGGAATCTCCCGGCGTTTTCGTCTGGTCGGAATGGAAGCCGAAAGCGCGGATCGTAAAGGGTGAAGCGCGCGGCTACTTCTGCTCGGTAACCGGTGGCGCGGCAGGCTGCGGCGCAGCTGCCTGCTGTTGCATCACAGGCGGCGCGGGATGCGCGGGAGCGGTCGGTTCTGTGACTCCTTTGATGCCTTCCTTGAAGCCCTTCAGGCCTTCGCCAAGACCCTTGCCCAGCTCCGGCAGGCGCTTGGCTCCGAAGAGCAGAAACACGATGACGCCCAGCACTAAAAGGTGAGTTGGTTGAAATAAGTCGCCCATGACGTTCCTCCACGGAGAGTTTCACTCCGAGCCTTCCGTACCGTCTACGGAAGATGTTCTAACAACATTGTCGCATAAACAGTGTGCCGCAGAACCTGTGCCGTGGTGGATGGCTGAAGAGGTTGGATCGGGCGCAATGCCAGCGTGCCGTTTGACAAGAGTACGTGCGGGAGCGGGAAGTGGATTGGGCGGCCATTCGCCTGCAAGCAAAAGGCGCTTTGGAACTGCAATGAGCAGACCTGCTGTAACACTCGCCGATTGTTTGTGCCCGTCGCTGAAGCTATAGCTCGGTTCCGCATACCAGCCAAATCTTCGTTTCGGCCAGGGCCAGAGCATGAAATCGAGAGCGGCTTCGACTCCGAAGGTATCGGCGCGGCTGCTGCGCGTGACGGTGTGCGCCCACTCCGGACCCACCCCGAACATGAATTCCGTGGTTCTGGATAAGGTGTAGGGTTTCTTGAAGAGAAGATCCGTGTCCCACTCGGTCTGACCACGGCTGAAAAAGGGCGTTACCCCCGCTTCGATCTCGAGCCACTCCTGTATCGGGGTTGTCTCAACAGCGACACTGGGGCCATAGCTGGGAACGCCGTGAGTGAGCGCCCATTGCCCGGCGGCACCGAGTTCAACAATGGCGGCAGGCTCTTTTTCCGTCTCCCGGCCAACATCCTGACCAAAGGCTCTGCCTGCAAGCAGCAGGGTCGAGATCAGGACAATCCTTGCAGCTCGATGGATAGAAATCACAATCTTTCGCTTCTCCTGCGGAGAGAGGTCGTGCATCTTGTGGAAGACGCTGCAAAAGGGCGGTGTCGGTTTGGTTCGCAGAACGCGTTCCCGCTGCCAATTCTTCCGTCGGAAGACTCTCCCGTCAGTTGACGCGGGCCGGTTTGCCGAGCCGCTCGGAGACGAGATTGTAGAAAGCGGCGATGCTTTCACTTTCGCCGGATTGGAGGCGTCGGTAGACCTTCATGAGCGGAAAAACGTGCGAGCCGCGGACATCCACGGCGGGCATGAGGGAGTTGCCGCCGGGGTAGTCGGCCATGATCCAGGAGCCGGAGTAGCGCATGCGGATCAGTTCGCCGAGATAACCGCCCCAGAGGCGAACTTCGTATTCGAGATCGAGATCGGAGCGTTCGGCAGTGTCGCTGAGTACGGCTTCAAAAGCATCGAGGGATTGCGGCTGAAAGTCCAGCGACTGGAGAAAGAGTTCCCGGGCAAGCTGGACGGCGGCCGCGGCGTAGGCGGCCATCATGGTTTCGAGATCGGGATAAACCGCCGCGGAAAGCTGCGACTTGATGGCGGCGGGGTCAGGAGGGGAAGAATTCATGCAGACTTCAGTGTAAAACGGAAAGAAACGCGCAACCTCTGGCGCAGTTGCGTTATCTGCTGAGTATTGGCTGGACAGAAACGACAATGCACAGGGTGAAAAAATGGAGGACGCATGAGGATGCGAAAGAGAATGGTTCTTTTGTCGTTGTTGCTGGCGCTGGCTGCAGGGATGTCGGCGCAGGAGTGGTCGCAGGCGATTTATCCGCCGCCGGAGCAGGCCCAGTCAGACCTGACGGCTGCGCTGCGTCGTGCGGGGAAGGAGCACAAACGGGTTCTGGTGGATTTTGGCGGGAACTGGTGCGGCGACTGCAAGGTGCTGGACTACTACATGCACCAGCCACAGAACGCGGCGCTGCTGAAAAACAGCTACGTGGTTGTACACGTGAATATCGGGGAGTTCGACCGGAACCTGGCGCTTGCCGAGCGATACCAGATTCCGGTGAAGCGCGGCGTGCCGGCGGTGGCGATTCTAAGCGAGCAAGGGAAACTGCTATACAGCCAGAAGCAGGGCGAGTTTGAATCGATGAATCGCGTGGATGCGGCAGCGGTGACGCAGTTCCTGCTGAAGTGGCGACCAACGCGCGCCGGCTGCTCGATGGTGGCGGTCAACTGCTGACGGAAGCAGACGAGTGTCCTGCTAGATGCCGGATATGGGAAGGAGTGCGGGCACGCATGGCAGCCTTGACGACTGGCATAGCGATGGCAATTCCTGCGTGAGCGCTGGGCCAGTTCCAGTCTCGTTCTTCGCTTGTAACAGGTTCCCGCCGCAGGAACTTCCGGCAACCCTGCAGCACCCGGGCCGGGATGACGCTATGCACCGGTACGCAGGGGCACTTTTTTGTGGAACCGGGCAATACGTCTGATCCGATTCCCACTGAACTTGTCGAGCGGGGCGCATTTGAAATTGATACCCAGCACCGTATGGTAGTTTTGTATGTCGGTTTGACTGAAGCTGTGCACCGCTTACTTGGCGTCGTTCGGTGGCTTGATGGCGGGACCGATAATGTTCTCGCTACCCATTCAGCTCAGGACATCTAACAGCGTTTTCCGCAATGAGGTGCGATGTGAAACTTCGAATGTTTTCTCGCGCCGTTGGCCTCACGGTGACGGTCTGCTTGGCAGTGGTTAGCAACTCGGGGTGCGCCCAGTCGATGTTAACTGGGCTGTTCGTCAATCATGACAACCCGGTGGAAATCGATATGCTCCGTCTAGTCGAATCTCCGCCAGGTCACCTCAACGGCTCGCTGGTCTTTTCGTCCCTCAACGCCGATGGTTCAAGGAAGAAAGACGCCATCTATGATGTCACCGGCACGATAACCAGGCCGAATGTGAGTCTGCAACTTGAGGGCGGCTTAGTCGGTTTGGCGGAGTTCTTTGGGGCCTCGACGAACCTCGTCGGCAGCCTGAGAGTCTGTCCAGAAACTAAGTGGATCGTCTCAGGAGCAGATGAGCGAAGGCGATGTGGATCATGGTTTCGGCTGAAGTATGACGGAGTTCGTAGTCTTTGCTGAGTCTACGTGACCAGTTGAGCCA
>JAKAXU010000078.1 GCA_021816455.1 Acidobacteriota bacterium | reverse complement strand
AAGCTAAAGAAAAGTAGATTTGCTAACTTATGAGTAGCAATGCATTTCACGTGATGACGAAGCCTGTGGGTCCGATCTGCAATCTGGACTGCAAGTATTGCTTTTATCTGGAGAAGGAAAACCTTTATCCGAATGTCTCGAAGTGGGCCATGCGCCCCGAGGTGCTGGAGTCGTATGTCCGGCAATATATCGATGCGCAGCCGACCGATGTCATCCATTTTGCCTGGCAGGGCGGCGAACCTACCTTGCTGGGTGTGGATTTCTTCCGCAAGATGGTCGAGCTACAGAAGAAGTATGCGAACGGCAAGCAGATAGAAAACGCATTCCAGACCAACGGCGTTTTATTGGATGATGCGTGGGGACAGTTCTTCGCGGAAAACAAGTTTCTGGTCGGGCTTTCGATCGATGGGCCGGAACATCTGCATGATGCGTATCGGGTAGACAAAGGCGGCAAGGGAAGCTTCCGGAGAGTCGTGGCCGGTATGGAGACCCTCAAACGGAACGGTGTGCCTTTCAATACTCTGACGACCGTTCATCGCGCAAATTCCTACCATCCGCTGGAGGTGTATCGGTTCCTGCGCGAGCAGGGCAGCGGATACATGCAATTTATTCCGATCATTGAGAGGAAGACATCTCAGGCCACCCGCGATGGACTGACGCTGGTGCTGCCGACTTTTACCGAGGATGCGCAGGTGACGGATTGGTCGGTCGAGCCGGTGCAATTCGGTAAATTTCTGTGCGCGATCTTCGACGAGTGGGTGCGGCATGATGTAGGCAAGCAGTTTGTGCAGCTCTTCGATGTCTCGCTTGAAATGTGGTTCGGCCAGGAAGCCAGCCTGTGCGTGTTTCGCCGCAAGTGCGGTCAGGCGTTGGCGATGGAGCATGGCGGCGACCTTTACTCCTGCGACCACTTTGTCTACCCGGAAAACCGGCTGGGCAATATTATGGAAACTCCATTGACCGACTTGGTGGATTCGCCGCAACAAAAGAAGTTCGGAGAGGACAAGGAAAGCACGCTGCCGAAATATTGCCAGACATGCGACGTTCGCTTTGCCTGTAACGGAGAATGCCCGAAGCACCGTTTTCTCACCACGCCGGATGGCGAGCCTGGATTGAATTATTTGTGCGCCGGGTACAAGATGTTTTTTCATCATGTGGATCCGTATATGCAGTTTATGGCAGGCCAATTACAGCAGGAACAAGCGCCCGCGAACGTGATGCGTTGGGTCGCACAGCAGGATGCAGCGAAGTCTGCGAACGGCAAAGTGGGTCGCAACGCAATGTGTCTGTGCGGCAGCGGGAAAAAATACAAAGCATGTTGTTTGCGCTCAGGACAAGCTGGACCTTCGATAAACCAGCCCAACGCAGTGCTGTAACAAGGAACCAATCATGATCAATCGACGGAATTTTCTTCTATCTGTAGGCGCATCCTTAGCAGCGCCAAGCCTTGGCGCGATGGAGCTTGCGAACGAGCAGACTTCTCGTCCGCTGCCAACCTCCACCCCTCCCGCAAAACCCAACTTT
The DNA here is from genome assembly GCA_021816455.1 of Acidobacteriota bacterium. Lineage (GTDB taxonomy): Bacteria > Acidobacteriota > Terriglobia > Terriglobales > Acidobacteriaceae > Acidicapsa. The sequence continues at coordinate 7,263 of JAKAXU010000078.1, read as the reverse complement.
ATCGTGATGATTTGCGATGACCTGGGATATGGAGACTTAGGCAGTTACGGGTCGAAACTGAATACTCCCAATCTGGATGCGATGGCGCGCGAGGGAATGCGTTTCACGCACTTCAATTCGCCGAATCCAACCTGCTCGGCATCTCGTGCCTGTGTGCTCACCGGACGATATGCGCAGCGCTGTGGCGTGACCCGGGTGTTTTTCCCCTATGACAAAGGCGGGATGGACCTGGACGAATCCACCATCGCCAACGTCCTGAAGCCGCGCGGGTATACCTCCATGTGCATCGGCAAGTGGCATCTTGGGCAAACCCCGGAATACTTGCCGACCAGCAGAGGGTTCGACCATTATTTTGGCGTTCCCTACAGCGTGGACATGTCGCCGTTGCCGATGATTCGCGACACGACCATTATTGAGGAGCATACCGACCGCAACCTGCTGACCCAGCGTTATACAAAAAACGCGGTGGAGTTTATCCAGTCCTCGAAGGACAAGCCGTTCTTCCTTTATCTGGCATACTCCTATCCTCATATTCCGATTCATGCGTCGGAGAAGTTTCGAGGTAAGTCGAAGCAGGGAATCTACGGGGATGCAGTGCAGGAGATTGACTGGAGCGTGGGAGAAATTCGCCGCACGTTGCGCGAGCATGGACTGGAAGAAAATACGCTGGTCTTGTTTACCAGCGATCATGGCCCCTGGTATCAGGGCAGTCCAGGCATGCTGCGAGGCCGCAAAGATACATCCTACGAAGGCGGATGCCGAGTGCCGCTCATCGCAAGCTGGAAAGGACAGATTCCGGCGGGGAAAGTATCGGATACGTGGACTTCCAATCTCGACATCCTGCCGACGCTGGCGGCCTTGAGCCATGCGCCAGCGCCAGCGAAACCGCTCGATGGTCTCAACATATCGGAGATTTTGAATGGCAAGGAAAACAATATTGAGCGCGATGTCATGCTGTATTTTTCAGGCGATGATTGGAACGTTTACTGCGGGCGTTTGGACCACTGGAAACTTCGCTTTGCGGAACACAACACACCGCCCTATGATTTGAAGCCCGTGCAGGGCCGGCACACGTATCGACTGGCGCATCCGGAACTCTACGACCTGTCGGACGATCCGATGGAAAGCTACGATGTCGCGCAGGCAAACCCTCAGCTTGTGCAGCAGATATTAGAGCGCGTGGATGCGAAGATACCATCCTTTCCACCCACAGTGCAGCAGGCATATCAAGCGCAGCAACAGTTGGTGGGCAATCCCGCAACGTCCCCCGGTGCGCGTCCTCGCCCCGTAAACACAAAAGCTCCGCCATGGCACAAAATATGAGCGTGGAAGTGCGCGTCGACCCGAACGCGCACATTCGGCCATGATCGGCAAAGGGGTCAATCATGGCCCCCTGACATCAGCAATGTTAGGTCTGTCCAGTGTGTCGGTGGAACAAGAGTCCTGCCGTTCGTCTTGACTTATCCTCCGGATTGATTGCTTCGATCTTATTGTTCGGCGGTCAACTGCGACCGGGCTTACTGAGTAACGCAGCCGCCACCGCTAAAAGTCAAGATATGTCAGGACTATTTCGCTTGCCGCGTGCAAGAGTAGTACTGTTCAGTTGTGTCTGTAGGGTGAATTTAATTCGTTGCGCTTTTGGATCGGAGGCCAGGTTCTTTAGCTCATGAGGATCATTTTGATAGTCATATAGTTCCTCGCCTGCATTTCCGTTTTGCCACGACGTATAGCGATAACGTTCGGTCCGCACTGAATAGCCGCTGAGACGGGGGTAGGATGTTGTGGCGTGACGCTCAACCTGGGTGACTGCCGGTTTGCTCCACATTGTGTTGGGATTTTCAAGTAAGCGCGCAAGGCTTTCGCCATGAAGGTTCTCGGGCGTATTAGTTAAATGACACAGCTCGGCAAGCGTTGGATAGATATCAAGATGCTCGATCGTGCGGCGGCAGGTCTCTCCATGGGCCGCAACTCCCGCGCCTGCAAAGATGACAGGAACTCGTGTCGCATGTTCAAACAGCGTCTGCTTCATCCATTGCCCATGTTGTCCCATCTGCCACCCGTGGTCCGCCCAAAACACGACGATGGTGTTGTCTGCTAAACCGAGGGTTTCCAGGGCTGTCAGGACTTTCCCAATTTGTGTGTCGATGAAACTGGTGGCGGCATAATATCCCTGGATGGCCTGCCTCCGTTGCAGCTCGTTCATTCCAAAATTTGGCGGCTGCGTCCAGTAGGCGGGGGGTGGCGCAATTTGCAACTCGCTTGGGTCGAAGGGAACAGCCTGGATCTGGTCCAAGGGGTACTGAGCGAAGTATGGGGCCGGAACAATCCATGGCACATGGGGCCGGTACAGTCCATAAGCGATGAAGAATGGGTCCCGGCGATGTTGTCGTTGTTGTAGGAGACGGACGACCTCGTTGGCCCCAATGCCGTCTGTGATCTCATCATCTTTCGCAGGAGAGGCATAGAAGGCAATTGAGCTGCCCAGCCCTCGACGATGCGGTGTGAAGTTCGTGACGAGACGCTCCTCTTTCAGATGGTCGACTCCGCATGGATCGTAAACCCAATCCCACGTCTGAGGATCGTCAAGTCCGTCGGTGCCAATATCTCCAGGATTGCCGGCGTGATAAATCTTGCCAACGCGCGCTGAATAGTAGCCGTTTAGTCGAAACAGTTCTCCGAGGGTGACTACATTCGGAAGGGCCTCGCGGAAATGGGTCTTCAAATCGTAAACACGGGTTGTATCTGGGGACAAGCCAGTCATCAATGAACTTCGTGAAGGACCACAGAGCGGGTACTGACAATAGGCGGCATCGAAGCGCATTCCGCGAGCTGCGAGCCGATCGAGGTTCGGAGTATGCACCGTCCGATTGCCATAGCATCTTAGAGACGTATTCAGATCGTCTGTCCCGATAAACAATACATTCTTGCGGGGACGGCCTTGGGTGATTGCCGGGGATGGGAACATGGAGGCCGCAGCGGCGGTCACGCTGGCCTGAAGAAATTTCCGGCGAGATGTATTCGGCATATAGGAAATCATCCTTCATGAGATATGTGTCGGAGATCTCCTATTAACGGAACGGTGCTCCCTGGCTGGGAGCAGTTGTGGCGATTGTCTCCAAACAAGATGCAATATACAAAATTACAAGATGCAATACAAGACTTAATATTCCCTAACTACAGATACTGATCTCGTAGACCGTGCCCAGTGGTTCGGGCCGTGGTGCCCGGCGAGCAGCCCGGCTACAAGCTGGTCGGCGTAACGTACACGGCACCTTATCGGCTCTCTGAGGACGATCTGAACCAACGCATCCCGCTGTCGATCGCGCAGTGGCACGCTCATACCAACCTCTGCATGCCTCCCGACACCCAGCGGTCCGATGTTCTCAGTACTGACAAGATTCGGGTTACGAGGCTCCATTATCACCGCGTCCGCCTGCGCCGCCGCCGACGGACAGTTCCGCCCCCACTTTATGGGTTGGATGGTTCACGTCTATCCCTTCGAGGCAAACCCGGCGAAGATATGGAGCGCGGGAATGAATGATCGACATGGCATGCCGCACGATGCCATGCCTCCTATGACGATAGGGTCCGGCAAAACCATGTAGCCCCGAAGCTAAGACGATACAAAAAATGGACAGATCGGAATGCAAGGTTGCGCAGGCATTCAAAGTCGTCCGCCTCAGCGCGTGGCCCAAAATTCCCTGAACAGGTTACTTGCGAAGCGACCTGCAAAGCCAACGGTGGATTGCTGCGCCACATTTCCCGCGGTGAGGGATTTATTTGGATTCATCTCATTGCTCACCACCGCTCCGGCGAACGGACTGATCAGCTTCGCTGCGGACAGACGCCGATGGCCGTCGGCCCCCACAGGAGATGTAAATGTCTCGCGGGCCGCAGTCTGCAATTTTTGCTTAAAGCTGCAATTCCAACAGGGAAAAAATCTAGGGTCCTCGTGAAGGGCGTCGGCAAGCAGATAATCCGTGTTGCTCTGCGCACTGAATTGCGCCATGCGGAGACCGAATCGCTGACCGTATCCTGCTGCATCCTGCCCCCATTCCGGGGGCGTATCGAGTCCCAATGAAATCGCCGCGAAGAGCGCCGTTCGCCCGAGAGCCAAGGGCCCAACATTGCTCACGATCAGGATGCACGCACGCTCCTTTTGTGTTGGCGGGCGATAGGACGGGGCGTTTGGCAGCGCTGATGCTGCTTGCGTCGAGCTTAGTTTCGCTCTGTCTATAGTTTTTTGTAGTGTACGGCAGCCTATGGTAGTTTGCTGTGCGAAGGCGATTTGCAAGGCCAACCCAGCCCCAATAAATAACCATGCAAGTCGTCTCATTGCCCGTATTTCTTCCCAGGAACGTATGTCGATCCGATCACTCTACTTCGTGGCGCACAAAGCCATTGCAGTTAGTGATTTGCCCGGAAATCAAGCTCCTTGTGCAGAGGCTCCTTAGTGAAGTTCACCCTATTGGTGTAGTATGCCGGTGCAGTCATTCACGCTGCTCATAGTCCGGCCTCCCATGAATCTCTCCTCTGCCCAGCTACGGAAGCGGTACTTAGAACTTATCCGTAAATAGTGACGAACTTGGTACGCGCCGGCAAATTGCCGGAAGCAGAGGGTGCAAATTGGGCGAAGATACCGTACAGGATGGCACAGATCAAGTCGTGGACGGTATCGGACGAGTTGTGGGCGAAGGTGGGACCGCTGGTTCCCGTCAAGCAGCGGCAGCCTGGCCGGCGGTATCGGCGCCTGCCGGTCCAGGGCGGAGAAGGGATGCGGCAGCAGGCGCAGCCATTTGCGCAACAGTGCTTCGATCTTTTCCGCGGAGAGCGCGTCGCAGATGGATTGCAGCCGCTTGGGGTCGGCACAGGAAAGCACGCCGTTGTCCAATGCCTTGAACTCGATCCCCTTGTTCTCCATCTGCCGCTTCGCATATTCGTGCCCATTCAGACAGAGCTTGGCGTTGTAGGGAAAGTAGGAGCAGAACTTCAGAAAGAACGGCCCGAAGTTCCGATCCAGGCAGTAGAAATAATAATGATTCACCAGGGCTGTGGACTTCACGCTCAATCGATTCGACGAATCGCCGGGTGATCGGTTCGACCATCGCCGTCGACGCCACCGGATGTCCACGATGAATGCGAATGAACTTCAGAACCCCTTCCACCGCCTGCAAGACCGGCACATAGACGTTGAGGTACATCCGGTCGATGCCTTCCAACTCCAACAGCACATGATTGCGCAAAATCTCCGCCACGCTCTGTGCCGTCCCAAAATTCAAATTCCCAGCTGGTTTGCCACGCATGGCTCTGTTATAAACTCAATCTCCAGCGAAATTGCCTTTACACGCTCGTCGGTCTGAGACGAAGCCTCGCTGGGTGTTTTGAGTCTAAAATAATCATCATAAATAGAGGATCATCTGGCATCGAATACAGTAGAGGGTATTCGATGCCTAAAGGTCGTCCAATCGCTCCTGTCGCGATCACTGCGGAACAGCAGGCTGAACTTGAGTCATGGAGTCGGCGTCGCAAGACCGCGCAGGCTTTGGCCATGCGGTCACGCGTTGTTCTGCTGGCCGCCGACGGGTGTAACAACACGTCGATCGCGAGACGACTTTCCACCACTGCACAAACCGTGGGTAAATGGCGAAAACGCTTCTTGAGCGCTGGATGCTACGGTCTTTTAGATGAACCGCGTCCGGGTACTTCACGCAAACTGAGCGACTGGCAGGTGGAACTGGTGCTTACGCGCACACTGGAGAGTCAGCCAGAGGCCGCCACGCACTGGTCCACCTGCGATATGGCCAGGATCTGCGGACTCAGTCAGTCGAGCATCAGCCGCATCTGGCGCGCTTTTTCCCTCGCACCTCATCGTGCGGAGACCTTCAAGCTCTCCCGCGATCCGCTGTTTATTGAGAAGGTGCGCGACATCGTCGGCTTGTATCTCGATCCACCGGATCGCGCCCTGGTATTGTGCGTGGACGAGAAGAGTCAGATCCAAGCGCTGGATAGAACCGCGCCGCTGCTGCCGATGCGTTCAGGACAGATCGAGCGTCGAACGCACGACTATGCACGCCACATCACTACCAGTCCGTTTGCCGCGCTGGATGCCAAGTCAGGGGACTAGATTCTGGTTGGCAAGCACTACTTCCAGTAGAAGTTTGGCTGATGTGCGCGCGTCGGCTGGAACCCACCATTCGGCCATGATCAACAAATGGGTCGATCATGGCCCTTGACAACAGCAATATAGGGTCTTTCCAGGGTATCGGGTGGAACAAGAACTGACGACCATCCTGTCGTTCATCTTGACTCATCCTCCAGATTGTTTGCGTCGATCCTGCCGAAGCTTCCTGCGATCCGCTTTGGCCTGGGAACTCTTTTTCCCGTACTGTTGTACGTCCGCGCGAAGCTGCTTGCGATCCTGTTTAATTTGTTGATTGCCCATAGAAACTCCCGGTGGAGGCGCACTCGGGTTTTGAGCAGTCGAGGTTTGGGCCACGGCGAACGAAGTCCCTATAGCGAGAGTTCCAGCGAATACCAGGTGCGTCAACTGTTTTGTTGCATGCTTGAACATAATTAGCTCCTCACTTGTTTGTTTTTAAGTCGAAACGCGCGAGCGTAAAGCCGTCGAAATTTGCTTTCGTTTTACGTTGCACGGTTCTCGATTTTCAAACGGTCTTGCTCCAATTTTTGACGAAAGTAGAGCCCCAAGGGTTAGCATCGCCGCCGGATATATCAAGGCTTCGTAGTGCATGGCCTGTGTTTGCGTATCCTCTCGCCGGGCGCAGCATCAATATAGGCTTGGTTGACATCGTATTTCCCGGTATCGCCAGTTTCCTTTCGCAGTTCATCCAATCGCGCGCGTAACTGCTTGGCCAATGGTGCATACTGCGGATCGGGATAGAGATTGGTCATCTCGTGCGGATCGTTTTGAAGATCGTACATCTCGAACGCTTCGGGTGCCAGATAATAGTGGATGAATTTATATCTGTCGGTCCTGATGCCGCGATGCGGTAGGACATGTTCCGCCTCGGGATACTCGTAATACTCATAGAGCCACTCCGTGCGCCAGTTTGCCGGATCTTTCCCGCGCAGGAAAGGTACAAGACTTTTGCCCTGCATCTCTGCGGGAATTTGCACTCCTGCAAGTTCCAACATCGTCGGCGCAATGTCCAGATTCAGGGCCATTTTCTCTGTGGAGGAACCTGGACGGACCATCTTCGGATAGCGGATGGTCATTGGCACCCGAATTGAAGGCTCAAGATC
>JAKAXU010000027.1 GCA_021816455.1 Acidobacteriota bacterium | reverse complement strand
ACTCGCCTGGAGTTCCAAGGCTGTTCGCTGGTCCATAGCTCAATCCACCCGAACCGCCGTATGCGGACCCGCATGTACGGTGGTGTGGCAGGGAAGGAGCCGCGAGGCTCCCCCCTATGCCGATTGTAAATTACATGCTTCCGAAAAAGAGAGGCCCCGGGCGGCTGCCCGGGGCCTTGTATCGTGAGCGAATCGCTCGCAGTTTAGTACATGCCGTCCATGCCGCCGCCGTGGCCGCCACCAGCCGGAGCCGCAGTCTTCGGCTCCGGAATCTCCGAGACCAGAGCTTCTGTGGTGAGCAGCAGTCCTGCGATCGAAGCTGCATTCTGCAGCGCCGTGCGCGTGACCTTGGTGGGATCGATGACGCCGGCCTTGACCAGGTCCTCGAATTCGCCCGTGGCAGCGTTGTAGCCGTAGTGGTGATCCTTGGATTCCTGGACCTTACCGACAACCACTGCGCCCTCTTCGCCAGCGTTGGCGACGATCTGGCGGAGCGGCTCTTCGACGGCGCGACGGACGATCTGAGCGCCGATCTTCTCGTCGCCTTCGAGGGTCTTGATGAGCGCTTCGATGGCTGCTGCGGAGCGAACCAGAGCCACACCGCCGCCGGGGACGATACCCTCCTCTACCGCCGCGCGAGTGGCGTGCAGAGCGTCCTCGACGCGAGCCTTCTTTTCCTTCAGCTCGGTCTCGGTGGCAGCGCCAACCTTGATGACGGCAACGCCGCCAACCAGTTTGGCCAGCCGTTCCTGGAGCTTCTCGCGGTCGTAGTCGCTGGTGGTCTTTTCGATCTGGCTGCGGATCTCCTTGACGCGGCCCGAGATCGCGGCAGCGTCGCCGGCACCGTCGACCAACGTGGTGTTGTCCTTGTCGATGGTGATGCGCTTGGCGCGGCCGAGCTGCTCGATCTTGACGCCATCGAGCTTGATGCCGAGGTCTTCCGTGATGGCTTCGCCGCCAGTGAGGATGGCGATGTCGCCGAGCATGGCCTTGCGACGGTCGCCAAAGCCAGGAGCTTTGACGGCAGCCACGTTGAGCGTGCCGCGCAGCTTGTTCACAACCAGGGTTGCGAGGGCTTCGCCTTCGACATCCTCAGCGATGATGAGCAGAGGCTTGCCCGCGCGGGCAACCTGCTCGAGCAGCGGAAGAAGATCCTTCATGTTGCTGATCTTCTTCTCGTATATCAGGATGTAGGGGTCTTCGAGCACAGCTTCCATGCGGTCAGCGTCGGTGACGAAGTAGGGGCTGAGATAGCCGCGGTCAAACTGCATGCCCTCGACGGTCTCGAGATAGGTCTGCATGGACTTGGACTCTTCGATGGTGATGACGCCATCCTTGCCCACGGTCTTCATGGCACCGGCAATGATCTCGCCGATCTCCTTGTCGCCGTTGGCCGAGATGGTCCCGACTTGGGCAACGGAGTCATCGTTGACCGGCTTGGACATCTTGCCCAGCGCGCCGCCATCGGAGAACTTGCCCTCTTTGTCGCGGGTTCCAACGACAGCCGCAACGGCCTTGTCGATGCCGCGCTTCAGGGCGGTCGGGTTGGCGCCGGCAGCAACTGTCTTCACGCCTTCGCGATAGATGGACTGGGCCAGAACGGTGGCAGTGGTGGTGCCGTCACCGGCGATGTCGGAGGTCTTGGAGGCAACTTCCTTGACCAGCTGCGCGCCCACGTTTTCCAGCGCATTGCTCAGTTCGATCTCCTTGGCTACGGTCACGCCGTCCTTGGTGATGGTGGGTGAGCCGAACTTCTTTTCAATGACCACATTGCGGCCCTTCGGGCCGAGAGTAACCTTCACGGCGTCCGCCAGCGTATTGACGCCGCGCAGGATCGCCTGACGGGAATCTTCTCCGTGCAGAATCTGCTTTGCCATGGTTCTACAATCTCCTGTTGCTTGGGTTCAGGGCGCTCCGTGCGCCACGATAGATTTCATTGCTTCAGCTTTTTCCGGCAGAGCCGCTTCCGGATCGAAGCGGTATAGCAGGTTACTTGCGGAGGATGCCGAGAACTTCTTCCTCGCGCATGATCAGGAACTCCTCACCATCGATCTTGATCTCGGTGCCGGAGTATTTGCCAAAGAGAACGCGATCGCCTGCCTTCACGTCGAGCGGGAAGACTTTGCCTTCATCGTTGGACTTGCCTTTGCCGACAGAGATCACTTCGCCTTCCTGCGGCTTTTCCTTGGCGCTATCAGGGATGATGATGCCGCCACGAATGGTTTCGGTCTCTTCCACGCGACGGACCAGAATGCGATCGTGGAGCGGGGTGAAGGTGGTTGCTACTGAAGTTGCTGCCATAGTCGTTGCTTCTCCTTCGCTGAACTGGATTCAGCCAGTTGCGCGTCTTTGAATCGATTGAGACGGATACTTCCGAGTTGAAGAGTTCTAAGGAGCACATTCGAAGCGCCCAAATTGACCTTAGCACTCTCCTTGCCTAATTGCTAGACTAGGGATGGCTTTGGTAAATGTCAAGTCCAGCCATGTGAAATATGAGCAAAAACGACTAAGATAAAGTTTACTGCACATTCATAATGCCACCCGCAGGCCACTCCGGCTCGAGCGAGGATTGCAATTCGTCCATCCTGGCAATTGTGTATGCCGAGATGGGCAAGCGGATACTGGGCATGGGGTGCGTGGTGGGATTAAAATATGTCTATGATGGGCTTTCGACAGATGAAACACTACGCGAAAATCACCTTTGGCATCCTCGCCATTCTCAGTACGGCGGCAGTAGCTTTGGGGCAGGATTCCTCGTATCGCGGTCGCAAGTACAAGGCTCCGCCACCGGTCAGCCATGTCGAGGTCTGCGTCGTTCGAGCGGCGAATGGGAAGCCCGTCACAAATGCGTCTGTAATCTTCCATCCGCTCGTGCATGGCAAGGACCGAGGGAACATGGAGCTGAAGACAGACGCCGACGGCAAGGCTTTGATTGACGTGATTGAGACCGGATCGACGATCCGTCTTCAAGTGATCGCACCCGATTTCCAGACCTTCGGTCAGGACTACAAGATCGATAAGAGCTCGATGACGTTGACGATTAAGCTGAACCGACCCTCGAAGCAGTTCACTGTATATGGCGATTCGACGCAGAATTCCGATCAGAAGCAGAGCGATGGAGGCCAGCAGGGATCCGGGTCGTCCTCGAAGCCGAACCAGTAGACTGGCATAGCGACGATGCGCGCGAAAATCCCATGAACGGGCTTGGCAGCAATCGAGTGGTCCTGATTACGGGTGGTGCGCGGCGTATTGGTCGCGCTCTGGCGCTTGATCTGGCCCGGATCGGATATCGGGTGGGCATCACCTATAGGAAGTCAAAAGACGACGCACTCCGGACAGTCTCGGAGTGTCGTTCTCTCGGTGTGGACGCCGAAGCGTTCCGCATGGAGATTTGCTCCGAGGCGGAGATTGCTGCAACGGCTGCCGCTGTGCTTCAGCAGTTCGGCCGGGTGGATGCACTGGTGAATAACGCCGCAGTCTTCGATTCTGTCGCGCTGGAAGAGATGACGGCAGAGCGATGGGACGCGACATTTGCCGTGAACGTACGCGGACCGATGCTGATGACGCAGGCTCTTCTGCCACAGCTTCGCGCAGGCAATGGACGTGTGGTGCATATTGGTTCGCTGGGTGGCAGTCGGGTCTGGCCCACTCACGCCCATTACTGTTCGGCAAAGGCAGCGCTGGAGATGCTTACGCGCACCATGGCCCGCGCCTACGCTCCTGAGGTGAGCGTGAATTGCGTCGCGCCTGGCTGGATTCAAATGGAAGAATCCGAAAGTGCGCGGAGTTTTGCCTCACGCACCCCGATGTGCAGGAACGGCAGCGCGGAGGACGTGGCGGCCGCAGTCCGATTTTTCCTGACCGGACCGGCTTTTATCACCGGCCAGGTGCTTGCGGTCGATGGCGGACTCGGTCTGATCTGAGTCTTCGCTTCGCCACCCAGGCAGAGTTTAAGCGTGCAGGGCAGGAGTCCGCTGTTTGCTTGCAAAACCCATGTCCATAGAGATGCCGCGCACACATTGCAGCAGGTGATGGGCGATCTCCGGCAGCTTTTTCGCCGTGACGCGGAAGGATGGCCCGGAGACACTGACTGCTGCGACCGGGAATTTCTGTGCGTCGAGTATCGGAACTGCGATGCAGCGCAGACCCTCCTCAAGTTCCTCATCATCGACGGCGTAACCGCGGCGATGTGTCTTTTCAATTTCAGCGCGAAATGCATCTGCTGAAGTGATGGTGCGCGAAGTGAATCGTTCAAAGCGCGTCTTGCGAATCACTTCAGCGATCCTTTCAGCCGGCATGAAGGCGAGAATCGCTTTCCCAACCGAGGTGCAGTGTACCGGATTGCTTGCCCCAACACGTGTGATCATGCGGACCGAACGCATCGGTTCGAGCTTGTCGAGATAGATGATGTGCGCCTGTTCCAATATGCATAAATGCGCCGTCTCATTGGTCTCGCTAACCAGGCGGCGAAGATGTGGTTGCGCGCGTTCGCGCAGGTCATACTGCTCAATGGCGCGATTGCCATACTCGAACAGACGCAGGCCCAGACGGAATTTGCCGTTTCCCGTGCGCTCCACCATGTGATGGCGCTCCAGCACCATCAAAAACCGGTGTGCGGTGCTCTTGTGGAGCTGCAGAGCCGATGCAACCTGAGCCAGTCCGAGCGGAACTTCGCTTTCGCCCAGCAGGTCAAGTACAGCAAAAGCTCGGTCCAGAGCCTGGACTTTATACGTTCCATGCAGAGTTGTATCTCGCATTATGGTTTTCCATCCTGAAAAACAACTACATGTGGATCATTACGCTATTAGAACGGCGTGTCAAGTTGTAAGACTCGGTGTCGCAAAAGGATTGTTGACGATATTGTTTACGATGAAGACGGGTGGCTGGTTCAGCCGGGAAAGGCCATTTCAAAGGCCCCGGATAGCTCACAGGTTGCGGCCCGATGAACGCTCCTGCAAAGTTCTCTGCGCAATCCGAAGCTGGCAGGCTGAAATCGGATTTACAGGCCGAGAAAAGAGGCGCGCCGCTGCATTGCTGCAAGGCAGAAGCCGATGTGCGCATCCAGTTCAAGACCCAGTTCCACTGCTCCCCGGTATACATCTTCGCGCGAGACGCCTCGAGCGAAAGCTTTGTCCTTCAGCTTTTTACGAACGCCGCCAATCTCGACATCCGCAAGCTGGCGGCTGGGTTTGACCAGAGCGCAGGCGGTCAGAAATCCGGAGAGTTCATCGCAGGCATAAAGTGTTCGATCCAGATGGGTGACTCGGGGAACACCGGAGTAGTCGGCATGACCCAGAATCGCCGTGCGCAGCTTCACGGGCCACCCCAGCCGTTCCAGTTCGCGCACTCCAACGAACGGATGTTCTTCCGGAGAAGGATGGCGCTCGTAGTCGAAATCGTGCAGTAGCGCTGTGCAGGCATAGAGGTCCATCATGGCAGAGCGTGATCCGGCGTCGAGGTGCAGCGTCTCTGCCTGCTGTTCCGCGTATGCGACAACACACGTCTCGACGGCCAGGGCGTGTTTCCGCAAACTCTCGCTGGCGGTCCAGGAGGTGAGCAGCCTCCAGGCTGCCTCGCGATTATGATGGCCCGATGTTTCTGCGTCTTTCTCAACGAACTGGTGATCGAGATTCGACATGAGAATTTCACCTTCCTGTTGATGGGTATGGTTCGTGATTCTTAGGGTTTTTCTGGCCTTTCTGGGACTTTCTTTGGTTAGTATGTGGTTTTTCACTTGACAATTATGGTTCGGCGGCCTCAGTGTAGCATTTGTGGTGCTGTAGTCCGACCACGGAAAGCTCGCTCTGGCTCTCCACAACTAGTATGGCCATGACGCTCGTAGCGATGCAGGTGCGCGAAGTTCTGCGCTGTGATTATTGTTCGCTTGTGCAATTCCGCACCGTGAATTCCATGTGTCGACGTTGTCATAAAGCTCTGGATACTGAGGAGCCGTTCCGTGTTGCTGCGGAGTCTTCTTCGGCTCCGACTGCCTCCTCGCCGGATGAGTGCGGCCTGCAGGTGGCAAAGTTTGTGAAGGAGATACGGAAAGCACGTCATCTCAGCCAGCGGCAGCTTGCCAGTCGGATGCAGGTTCCCAGAACATACATCTCAAAGATTGAAAACGGCAAAGCAATGCCGACACTGACCTCGCTGGAGCGTCTGGCCGATGCTCTGGAAGTGGAAGTGTGCCATCTGGTGCGAGATGGGCGCAGCCAGCGCGACGAAGAGACTGCGGCCATCCTGTCGGATCCGTTTCTGGCCGAGATCACATCCTTCCTGCCTCAGCTGGAGCCTCTCCATCGTTCGATGCTGCTCAATCAGGTGAGGGAACTCGCTCGGGAACAGGTGAAGATGCGGGCACGTGAAACGGCCAGGCTCCAATCGATGACGCGCCGTCAAACTGCATGATCCATCCAGGCTTGCATACAGCGTATGCTAGTACCAGCGTCTGATCCGCAAGAGGGAAGCCTTGCATCCAACCGCACCGCTACGCGTTCACGAGCTGTCTGTCGAGGAAAAGACTGTATATGCGAGTCTCGATCCGGCACGGATGCCCGCCCATGTCGCGATCATCATGGACGGGAACGGGCGCTGGGCTGGAATGCGCTCCCTCAAACGATTTCTCGGTCATCAGCAGGGAGCGAAGAGTGTCCAGCTTGTGACGGAAACAGCTTCGCGCATCGGTCTGCCGTGGCTTACGCTCTATGCATTTTCTCTGGAAAACAACCTTCGCCGTCCGCGATCGGAAGTCAACTTCCTGATGCGGCTACTCAAGTCATATCTGGAAAGCAACCTGCAGCGGATGATGGACAATAATGTTCGGATTCGCTATATAGGGCGGACTCGGGAACTGCCTCCGGAGGTGCAGGATAAAATGCTGTGGGCTGCGGATGCCACCAGCAAAAACACAGGTACGACCCTTACGCTGGCCTTGAATTATGGCGGACGCTCAGAGTTGGTGGATGCCTTTCGCTCGCTCGCCGCGGAGGCCGCCCACACTGGACTCAGGCTTGACCGACTGACCGAGGAGGATGTGCATCGCCATCTGTATACGGCGCAGATGCCGGATCCGGACCTGGTCATCCGCACCTCCGGAGAGATGCGCCTGTCCAACTATCTGCTCTGGCAGATTGCCTATGCGGAGATATTCGTAACCGAACGTTACTGGCCGGATTTCCGCGGCGTCCATCTGCTGGAGGCGATTGCCGCCTACCAGCGGCGGGAGCGCCGTTACGGCGGGTTGAGCGAAACGGAAAGTGACGCTGAGAGCACGCTTGAAGAAGAGCATGCGTCAGCCCGGAGTGACTAGTTTCCAGCCGATGAGAGCGGCGCGATGTATCCTGCAAGTTGACCTGGTCGGAACAATGGATCTCCGGCGCGAATTTATCGATGCGTGAGTTGTTGAAAGCCTGATGAAGCGAATACTGACTGCCATTATTCTTGTGCCTCTCGCGGTACTTACGCTCTTTCTGGGGCCGTATTGGATGGTCACTCTCTTTGCCGCTGTTGTGGCCATGCTGGCCGGCTGGGAGTTTCTCCACATTGCCTCGGCCAGTGCCGCCCGCCCGCCGCAGATTGCCACGCTGGTGGCCATTGCTTTGCTCTTCATGATGAATTACTTCTGGCCGGAGATACTCATCGGATCCATCAGTCTGTTGAGCCTTGGCCTGCTGGTCTGGTGTGCTTTTGCAAGCCCTTTGGAGCGTGTGATGGCGGATGCGACCGCCTCTGTCTTTGCGCTGCTCTACACCGGACTGACGATGCTCGCTCTTCCGCTTCTGTACACAAGCGAGGATGGAAAATCCATCGTACTGTTTCTGTTGTGCTGTGTCTGGACGGGGGATATTGCCGCGCTTTACGTCGGCCGGACCTTCGGACGCCACCGGCTTGCTCCACACATCAGTCCAAACAAAACATGGGAAGGAGCAGTGGGATCACTCGTCGGGAGTCTCGCCGCCGCTGCCTTGCTTTATGGTCTGGCTGCGTTGCTCAACGGTCGAGACATTAACATGCTGCTGTATCCCGGCCCTCTGCTTCGATGGCTGAGCTTGAGTCTGCTCGTCAATGTGGCGGCACAGGTTGGAGACCTGGTGGAATCGGCGCTCAAGCGTAGTGTCGGCGTGAAGGATTCGGGCACATTGCTGCCCGGTCACGGCGGCATGCTGGACCGCGTCGATGCGTTGCTGCTGGCTGCTCCAGTGCTGTGGTACGCTCAAGTCATTCAACGTTTCTGACCAGTTCAGAACATCCCAGGGGATCATCTTCCGTTGAAACATCTGGCAATTCTCGGCTCCACAGGTTCCGTCGGGCAAAGTACGCTTTCCATCGTCGAGCGGTATCCGGAGCGGTATTCCGTGAGTGCGCTGGCCGCGGGCCGAAATCTATCTCTGGCGCTGGAGCAGACTCTGCGCTGGCATCCGGAGATTGTTTCCATGGCAACCGAAGAGCTTGCGCAGGAATTCGCAGCGAGACTTCGGCAGGCAGGTCTAAGCGGGATTGAAGTCGTCTGGGGAACGGCAGGCTCAGTCGCCTGCGCCACACGTCCGGACGTAGATTTCGTCGTCTCGGCGATCGTCGGTGTGGCAGGGCTGGAGGCAACGCACGCTGCGATCCTTGCAGGCAAGCCGGTGGGGTTGGCCAACAAGGAGTGTATGGTGGCAGCGGGCGAGATTTTGACGAAGGCCGCCCAAGAGCACCACGTTCCAATTCTCCCCATCGACTCCGAACATAACGCAATTCATCAGTGCATGCGTGCCGGCGCGCATCGTGAAGTGCGCCAAATCTGGCTTACCGCCTCCGGCGGGCCGTTCCGCCGGTTACCGCTGGAGGAGTTCGAAAGCATTACTCCCGAGCAGGCTCTCAGGCATCCAACCTGGGTCATGGGTCGGCGCATCACCATTGATTCGGCAACCATGCTCAACAAGGGGCTGGAGATTATCGAAGCGTGTCGGCTATTTGCACTGCCTCCTTCGCAGGTGCGTGTCACAGTCCATCCCCAATCCACCGTCCATTCGCTGGTCGAGTACGTAGACGGGGCCATTCTCGCGCAGATTTCCGTCACCGATATGCGCTTGCCGATTCTCTATGCGCTTGCGTATCCGGAGCGGCCGGAGTCTTCTCTGACCTTTGATCTTGCCGCTCTTTCTCATCTGGACTTCGAGCAGCCTGATTTTGCGCGATTTCCCTGCTTGCGATTGGCTTACGAAGCCGCGGCGAAGGGTGGAGCGCACTGCATCGCGCTGAATGCGGCGGATGAGATTGCAGTGGAAGCGTTTCTCGATCGACGCATCACGTTTCCGGCGATAGCGGCTACAATAGAAAAAGTGCTGGAGCAAACGCCTGTGTCTCATCCGCAGTCGATTGCAGAAGTGCTTGTGGCTGACGAAGAAGCACGTGAGCGTGCCCGTGAGTTGGTCTCTCAGGCAAACAATCTGGCGCTCGGTTCCTCTGTGCTCCGGTTCTAGCGTTCGAAATTTGTTTTCCCTGTATGCACACATTCCTCGTTTCGACTATCTCCGTCCTCGTTGTCCTTGGCATCATGGTCATCGTTCATGAGTTTGGCCACTTCCTGGCGGCCAAGCTTTGCGGTGTACGCGTGGAAGCTTTTTCCGTGGGTTTTGGCCCGCGTCTTTTTGGAATTAAGGTAGGCGATACAGACTACAAAGTGTGTGCGCTGCCCTTTGGCGGCTACGTCAAAATGACCGGAGAAAACCCCGGCGAAGAGGTCAAAAACGATCCCGGCGAGTTCACGCAGCACCCACGCTGGCAGCGCATTCTGATCGGGTTTTCCGGTCCGGCGGCGAACTTCCTGCTTGCTCTCGGATTGATGACCGGCGTGCTGATGTTCCATCACGAAACCTATATCTACTTTGACCAGCCGGCGGTGCTGGATTGGGTAGAGTCAGGATCTGTTGCCGCGCACGCGGGGCTGATGCAAGGCGACGTGATTGAGCGGTTCGATACGGTGGATCATCCGACATGGAAAGATGTGGAGATTCGCGCGCAGATCAATCTGAATCACTCGGTTCCTGTCATCGTGGAGCGCGGTGCGCAGCAGATTCCACTCACTCTTCCGCTTCCGGATACGAGCGGCGGCGAGGACTTTGCGCTGGCGAATCTCGGACTATTTCCGGTGGAACAGCCGGGTCCGATTCGAGTCGACAGCGTAGGGGATTCGACTCCGGCATCCGCTGCTGGAATCCATGCTGGGGATATCTTCGCCTCGGTAGACGGCCATATTTTTCACTCCACGGAATCGCTGGTTGCCTATATGCAAGAACGGGATGGCGCGCCGATGAGCATTGCTCTGGTCCATGATGGACAGCAGCGCAAAATCACCATCACGCCCGTGCAGATGGATGATCCACATGGTGGCAAAGCCTGGCGGCTGGGCTTCACAGCGACGATACCTCCGTTCCGCGTGGAGAAGCTTTCATTTCCCGGTGCGTTGGCGGAATCCTGGAAGTTCAATCGTGCGAATTCGCTGCTTATTCTGGAAGTGCTCAAGCGCGTGCTTACGCACCAGATGTCGGTCAGCACTCTCTCCGGACCGATAGGAATCGCAAAGCAGACCGGCATGGCCGTTGAGATGCAGGGTTGGCAGCCAATCCTCCAGTTGATGACCGTCATCAGCCTCAACCTGGGCATTCTGAACCTGATGCCATTCCCGGTTCTGGATGGAGGACTCATTCTGTTTCTGCTGATTGAGAGCATCCTCCGGCGCGACGTGGATATGGCCATCAAGGAACGCATTTATCAGGCAGGCTTCATCCTGATTCTTGTTTTTGCCGCGTACGTTGTCTTCAACGACGTGAGCAAACTACATCTGTTTGCTTTACATCGCCAGCAGTAGACCGGTGCTCGCCAGTTGCGCCGCACCCGGCAGTAAATGTTCCCAGAGGAGTTTATGACGGTTACAACACAGGTTCGCGTGCGCTACGCGGAAACCGACCAGATGGGTGTTGTGTACTATGCGAATTATCTGGTCTGGTTTGAGCTTGGCCGAGTCGAGTTTTTGCGTACCCTCGGCTTCGATTACAGTCTCATGGAGAGCGTCGAAGGATGCATTCTTCCCGTCGTTGAGGCAAGTTGCCGTTATCGATCGCCGGCCCGCTATGACGATCCGATACGCATCGAAGCCTTTCCGTTGTTGCTGCGCGGTTCAGTGCTGAAATTTGGCTATCGCATTTTGCGCGAATCGGACTCAGGGGTTACGCTGCTCGCCGAGGGCGAGACGGTCCATGTGGTCTGCGATCGCTCCATGCAGCGTCGCGCATTGCCAGACCCGGTCGCCGGTCTGATCCGCAGCGCAATCGCAGAGCATAACGCAAAATAGACGACGCAAACTCTTTCGCCGCGTTCCGGCCAGTCCGCAATGTCACTTTGTGAAACCATCCGCTACGCGAGCGGACAGAGCGCAGGCACGTATCCTCTCCACGACGTCTGCCAGCGGCGTTCCCGGCCCCAGGATCGCCGCAACTCCCGCGGACTTCAGTAGTTCGATGTCGTCGGTGGGAATCGTTCCGCCCAGCAATACGGGAATTCCCCCCGCGTTCGATTGTCGCAGCAGTTCCAGAACGCGCGGCACCAGCGTGTTGTGTGCGCCGCTCAGAATGCTGAGGCCGATGGCATCCACATCTTCTTCGACGGCAGTCTTGACGATCGCCTCCGGAGATTTGCGCAGTCCGGTGTAGATAACTTCCATCCCGGCCTCGCGCAGGGCGTGTGCAATCACCTTCGCGCCGCGATCATGTCCGTCCAAACCAACCTTTGCGATTAACACCCGGATCGGTCGTGATGTTGACATTGTCTGCATGTTCATCATCCGGAGTGAACAGTAACACAGCCACAGCGGAGAAGGGAATAGCTCCGCTACATCGCTTCTGGCACTTCAATTCCCATCCACTGCAACAGCGTCGTCAACTCGCGCAGTGCAACAGCCGCGGTGGCCAGCAAAAGAGTTCTGCGTGCTTCGTTTTCTTCCGTCAGGATGTGATGCTTGTGATAGAAGTTGTTGAACTCCTGAGCCAACTGAAAGCAATATCGCGCCAAAGTCGCGGGTTCAGCGCTCTGGATCGTCGCTTCCAGCATCGGATCGCGCCGTGCTGCGCGCAGCCAGATCGCCCACAGATCATCGGCACTCTGGAGCGCCTGCACAAGATCCATGGTGCTGAATGCATCCAGCGCCTGCTCCGGTGAGATCCCGGATTTCCTAAAGATATTGCGTGCACGAACGGCTGCGTACTGCACATACGGCCCGGTCTCACCTTCAAAGCTGAGTGCGTCCTTGAAATCAAAGGCAATGACAGAGCTGCGCGTAAACTTCAGCATGAAGTAGCGCAACGCCCCAATAGCGATCTGTTCCGCAATCTTTGTGCGCTCTGCTCCACTCCGTTCCGGTTGTCGCGCATCGGTCTCTTTGAGAGTTGCCGCAGTCAATTTGTCGAGCAGGTCGTCCGCTTTGACCCCGAACCCCTTGCGCCCACTTACTTCGATGTAAGCGCGGCTCCGATCCTCTTCTCCAACGTGATAGCCAAGCTCTGCCGCGCAACGTGGTGTAAGCGCGACCATCTCATAGCTGAAGTGCGTGTAATGGTCTGCGGATTCTGCGTGGCCCATTTCGCGCAGCGCCTGTACCACATTCGCCTGCGGGTCGGATTGTCGCGCATCGATGACGTTGTAGATAGCTCCCGCGCCGCCAAAATTAGGATGTTCGCTTTCTCCCGTCATGCTGGAAATCCAGCAGGTGTGATCCGGATATTCAAAGAATTTTCGATAACCAAAATCTGCGCCGAGCAGACCAAACTTCCACAGATGATAGGCAATATCCTTGCCCACGTAGGTCACAGTTCCGTTGGAACGTACGATGACCTTGGCGTCTTCATCGGGTTCTTCGGTCGCGCTGCCACCGCCGGGTCTCGTCATCACCCAGCATCCGGTGTTTTTCCCGCTGGTTTCGTAGTAGAGCACGCCGCTTTCCTTCAAGAGGGCAAAGGCGCGATCCCAGAACTTCAAGTGCAGAATCTCACTCTCGCGGGGCAGAAAGTCATAAGTGATGCCGAGCCGCTGCATCGTGAGCAGGTGCAATCGCAGCACCGCTGTTGAGATTCTGTCGGCTACGAGAGCCGTCTCAACTTCTCCCATTTCGATCGCGTGCAATGTCTCATAGCGGAGGGACTTGCGAAGCCGTTGCTGTTCTTCCGTGCCTTCCTCGTACCACTGCGAAACCCTGGCATAAAGCCTCCAGCAAATGTAGTCAAAACGCTCTTCGCGTGCCTGTACGCCCAGCGCTTCGCAGGACTCGATCAGGGCATCAATCTCCTGGGGAGATTTGCCCTCCAGATGCAGAAATCCAACCACCACGTCGGCCACCTGGACGCCCGTGTTGTCGATGTAGTTCTGCACGCCCACTCTGTGGCCGGTTGCGCGCAGAATTCGCACAAGCGTGTCGCCGAGGATTGCGTTGCGCAGGTGCCCAACATGCGCAGCTTTATTGGGGTTGATGCTGGTATGCTCCACCAGAATGTGAGGGCCGCCAGCTTTGTGACGGGACGGTGTCTCCAGGGCCAGCGTCCGTGCCAGCCGCGCGCGTTCGATTCGAACGTTGATGTACCCGGCTCCGGCAGCCTCGAATGCGGCGAATCCAGTTTCCGGCGGAAGCTCCGCACGCAGTTTTTCTACCAGTTCCGTGGCGATCAACCGTGGTGCTTTGCGCACTTTGCGGGCCAATTCAAACGCCACCGGGAGGGCGAATTCGCCCATGCTCAACTCCGGCGGCTGTTCCATCACAAGCTCGCCAATTTCGATCTCCCAACTCGTTTTCAGAATTTTTCTGACTGCTTCGGTCAGTTGCTGTTGCAGTTCGCGATACACTTCGGCCTCTTCCTGAATTCACAATCTGGATGCACACTTTTACTGTGTCGGCTCTCTATGATTTTACCGGCTGATTGTGCCGAACCGACGATTTCTGTACTCTCCCGCGTGTCTGGTTTCAACTGTGCCTCTCCCATGCCGGTTGCAAAGCTCGTTTAAGATGGTGGATAAGATGCATTCACGTTGACGTACCGGAAGTTGTCCCCGACATGACGGAAGTTTCGGAATCGAAGCAAGAGCGGTTTTACATCACGACGCCCATTTATTATGTGAACGCGCGGCCCCACCTTGGCCATGCGTACTCCACGATCGTTTGCGATGTCATTGCGCGATCCAAGCGTGCGCAAGGGATTGAGACTTGGTTCCTGACCGGAACTGACGAGCATGGGCAGAAGATAGAGCGTTCTGCCGCGCAGGCTGGTCGAAGTCCGGCAGAGTTTGCGGCTGCAATCTCCGGCGAGTTTCGCGCACTCTGGTCGCGCCTGAATCTGACCTGCGATGACTTCATCCGTACAACGGAACTGCGTCATCAACGTGGAGTCCAGAAGCTCTTTTCCGATATGAGAGATCGCGGATTCATCTATCGGGGATCGTATACCGGCCAATATTGTGTCTCCGACGAACTCTACGTGGACGCGCCGCCTGGGTCGCCGTGCCCGGACTGTGGACGTCCGACTGAAGCCGTCCGGGAGGAGAACTACTTCTTCAAACTCTCGGCCTTTGAACGCCGACTGCTGGAGTATTACGACGAGCATCCGGAGTTTATCCAACCTGAGGCGCGGCGCAACGAAGTCATTGCCTTTGTCCGCAGCGGACTTAAGGATCTCTCTGTCAGCCGGACAAGTTTTCGCTGGGGCATTCCAGTGCCTGGCGACGAGAAGCACGTGATCTACGTCTGGATGGACGCCCTTGCCAATTACATCACGGCGCTTGGTTATGGCTCAGACGACCCGGTCGATCAGCAGCGATTTCAGCGTTTCTGGCCTGCGGACGTGCACCTGATTGGCAAGGAAATCAGCCGTTTCCATTGTGTTTACTGGCCCGCGTTCCTGATGGCGGCCGGGCTTCCGCTGCCGCGCAGCGTTGTGGCCAACGGGTGGCTGCTCTTCGACAAGAGCAAAATGTCCAAGTCCGTCGGAAATATCGTGCGTGCGGAGACCGTGGCCGATGTGCTGGGTTCGGATGCGCTGCGCTATTTTCTGCTGCGGGAGATCACTTTCGGTCAGGATGGAAATTTCACCTTCGAATCGCTCGTGCAGCGCTACAACGGCGATCTTGCCAACGGATACGGCAATCTGGTCAGCCGCGTTGTCGCCATGATGCATCGCATCTTCGACGGAAAGATGCCAGAAGCGACAGGTCACGGAGATGCCGAAGACGCGCTGCAATCGAAGGCGATCTCGGTCATTACTGCTTTCCAGGCGCAGTTTGAAGCGCGTGAGTTTTCTCGCGCTCTGGAGACGCTTTGGGGATTGGTTGCAGTGATCGACGGGTACCTCACTGCCGCAGCGCCGTGGAAAAAGCCGCCAGAGCGCTCTGAGGACGATCATCGCCGAGTGCAGGCGCGGGTGCTGAGTTTCGCCGCCGAGGCGATCCGCGTGGTTACTGCGCTTGCCTGGCCCGTGATGCCGGAGGCAACAGCGAAGGTATGGCGACAACTCGGACTCGGCGACCTCGAGCAGGCTGCGCGGACCGGAAAGCTGAAGACAATCGAGTGGGGTGGACTGCAACCCGGGACGGTTTTTGCTGCGCCTGCGCCGCTTTTTCCCCGCGCAGAAAAGGATGCGATCGAACGTATGTTGAATCTTGAAAACCAGAACAATCAGAGTGCTGTGGCTGCTGCCAGCCAGGCAGGGAGCACGCCAGACCCGGCTGTCAGTGAAGCAAAGACGACGACGATGAGCGATCCTGCTCCTGCGAGTGCGATCGCCTCCGTGCCTGCACCAGTCCAGCAGGCAACCGAAGAGATGGATGCAAAGATCACCATCGCCGATTTTGCCCGCGTCGACCTGCGCGTGGCTCAGGTGCTGACAGCCGAGCGCGTGCCAAAGTCCGACAAACTGCTCCGCCTCGAGGTCGATCTTGGCTACGAAAAGCGCCAGATTCTAGCCGGCATCGCGCAGCACTACGAGCCGGAAAAACTGATCGGGCGCAAAGTGGTGATCGTTGCCAATCTGGCCCCGCGCAAGATGCGCGGCCTGGAGTCCAACGGCATGGTTGTAGCCGCTTCCGTTGGGGATGAAGGCGCACCGGTTTTGGCTGGATTTCTCGAGGATGTTCCGGTTGGAGCACGATTGAAATGATCGCCTCCTGTGATTGGGCAACGTCCAAAGGTAAACAGTCGCCCAAAGGCAAACGCAAGTGCTGATTGACTCTCACGCGCATCTCGACAGTCCTCGATTCTCGGCAGACCTGGAGCAGGTGCTGCTGCGCGCGGCGCAGGGCGGTCTGACCGGTGTGCTGGCCATCGGGATTGGCGAAGGGCCATCCGAAATGGGCCAGGCGCTGGAAGTTGTCCGGCGTTTTCAAGGAACGCCGGAAATCCCTCTGCTTTGGGCCAGTGCGGGCATCTACCCGCATGCAACACATCTTGCCGATACGAGCGTGCTGGAGTCGCTGGATGCTTTGCTCGCGGAACCGGAAGTGATCGCCTGTGGCGAAATAGGCCTCGATTATTATCACGAGGGAACACCGCACGATCTTCAGGCGCGCGTCTTTTGCCAGCAGATGGAGATTGCGGCCCATCGCCGTCGCCCGATCTTGATTCATTGTCGGCCTGCTGAGAACGACGACGTCTGCTGGCGCGACCTTTTGAATATGCTCCATGTAAATTGGGCGCAAACAAATCTTGGCGGCATCCTGCACTGCTTCTCGGGCACTCTGGATCATGCGCGACAGGCGATGGAGATGGGCTTCCTGATCAGCTTTGCCGGGCAACTCACCTATCCCAGACTTCAACCGCTGCGAGAGGTCGCTGCGCAGCTCCCACTGGAGCGTCTCCTGGTGGAGACCGACTCTCCGTATCTGGCGCCCATGCCGCTTCGCGGACAGCGCAATGAGCCAGCTTTTGTTGCGCATACTGCTGCGCTCCTGGCTCAGATACATGGCTGTACGTTCGAAGAAATCGGGCAGATCACAGCAGAAAATTTTGGCAGATTATTTGGATTGGCGCCCGCCGTGGGAGACTAGAAGAGACAGGCGGAGTGGCCTTCGAGGCTGCTGCCAGAGGATTGCAAGCGATGGCACAGGACAATTCATTCGATATTGTGAGCAAAGTGGAGATTCAAGAGGTCCGAAACGCAATCGATCAGGCCATGAAAGAGATCAAGGCGCGATTCGATTTGAAGGACTCCCGCTCTGAAGTCACGCTGGAAGGCAGTGACTCAATTCAGCTTGCCTCCGCGGATGAATACAAGCTGGAGGCGGTGAAAGAAATTCTGGGCCAGAAGCTGGTCAAGCGCGGTGTTTCGCTGAAGAATCTGAGCTACGGCAAACTCGAAGAAGCGATGGGCAAAAGCGTCCGTCAAAAGATCACTCTTCAGCAAGGCATTCCGTCGGAAAAAGCCAAGGAAATCGTTCGGGTCGTCAAGGATTCCAGGCTAAAGGTGCAAGCCGCCATCCAGGGTGATGTGGTGCGCATCAGTGGCAAGGATCGCGACGCTCTCCAATCCGTCATTGCACTTTTGCGCGGTAAAGATTTCGGGCTGGATTTGCAGTTTACAAACTATCGCACAAATTAAACCGGTACGGCGTGGGACGTGGATGTCAGGATCGTCGCATACTGAAACTGCGTGGTACGGTTAAAGTACGAAGAACAGGACCGGGAGTCTTGAGCACACTGGCGATTACAACAGCGCGTGAAGTCTTTGACCTTCTGCGGGAAGATCTCGAGGCAATCGAGCGTGAGCTTGGCCGCGATGCGATTTCCAGCGTCTCTACCATCACGGAGATTGCGGAATATCTCCGCGAAGGTGGAGGCAAGCGAATTCGCCCCACGCTGCTGTTGCTGGCGGCGCGCGCCCTCGGCTATTCAGAGCGGGGAATGATCCGGCTTGGCGCTGTGGTCGAACTGGTGCATACGGCAACGTTGGTTCATGACGACATCATCGATGCGGCGGACACACGCCGCGGACGACCTTCGGCCAATACCACATGGGGCAATGAAAAGTGTGTCCTCGCCGGCGACTGGCTTTATATGCAGGCTTTCCACATTGCGCTGGAGGAGCGTAATTTCAAGATTCTCGACTTGCTCATCCGACTGACCCAGCAGATGGTCGAAGGAGAATTGCTGCAGATCGAAAAGCTGGGTCGTCCCGTCGATGAGTCTGAGTATTTCGATCTGATCTACCGCAAGACTGCATGCCTGTTTTCGGTTTCCATGCAGTTGGGAGCGTGTCTTGCCGATGCTGATCCGATCCAGGAAGATGCCCTCGCGCAGTATGGACGTGCGGTCGGCCTTGCGTTCCAGATTGTCGACGATGTGCTGGACCTGACCGCGACCGAAGAAGTTCTTGGCAAGCCGGTTGCCAGCGATCTGCGGGAAGGCAAGACAACCTTGCCCGTGATTCACTCCCTCGCAAATGGCACCAGCGCAGACAAGCTTGCGATTCGGCAGGTTCTCGAAGACGGAGGTTTTTCGCGCGCTCTGCCGGAGCAAATTCAGGAAATCCTGCTGCGAAACGGCTCAGTGGATTACGCGATTGCCACAGCGCATCGCTTTGCAGACCAGGCGAGAAGTGCGCTGAATGTTCTGGATGACAGCGAATTCAAGCGCGCCTTGCTGAGCCTGCCGGATCTGGTCGTGGCTCGCGATCACTGATTTTGGGGCCTGCTCTCTCGAAGACCTCCGCGCCCATCCGTCCGCGACTGCGCATGGCCGCAATGACCGCCCCCACTTTGTAATCCAGCGGATCCGTTCCAGCGATTGTCATCTCCGTCATACGGATGGAGCCGCCTTTTCCGGCAGAATCGCAGCGATTTCCGGAAGCAATCGCGTGAACAATTCAGTCAGTTGCTGTTCCGCTCGACGGCCCGATTCAAAGACCTCCTCATGGCTGAGCGGAGTCGTCGTCAGGCCCGCAGCCAGGTTGGTCACGCAGGATACTCCGAGAACCTGCATGCCCATGTGTCGCGCCACGATGGTCTCCGGTACGGTGGACATCCCTACCAGGTCTGCCCCCAGTCGCTGAAAGGCGCGAATCTCCGCCGGTGTTTCAAAGCTGGGACCGCTCACGGCGAGATATATACCCTCGTCGAGATGCAGATTCTGCTCCGTGGCAACTCGCTGTGCCAGTTCGCGCAGTTTGCTATCGTACGCATTCGACATGTCAAAAAACCGCAATCCCGTCCCCGCCTTTTTACCGAATCGCGGCTCATTCGGGCCGACCAGAGGATGGAAGCCAAGCAGATTGATGTGATCCGCGAGCAGGATGAGTTGGCCCACCTGAAGTCCGGGACGAATGCCCCCCGCCGCATTGGTCAGGATCAGTGTTTCAATGCCGAGTTGCCCCAGTACGCGAACAGGAAATGTGACCTGTTGCGGCGTATATCCCTCGTAAAAATGAACGCGTCCCTGCATCACAATCACAGGAATTCCGTTCAACCTGCCCAGCACCATCTTCCCTGAGTGTCCAGCCACGGTCGGTTGCGGAAAATAGGGGATGTCGGTGTAGGCAATGCACACTGCATCCTGCACCGCGTCAGCCACTCCTCCCAGTCCCGATCCCAGGACGATACCGATGAGTGGAACTGCGCCCACAGTGCGGACGCGCAGATATTCGGCTGCTTCG
Source organism: Acidobacteriota bacterium (assembly GCA_021816455.1). Classification (GTDB taxonomy): domain Bacteria; phylum Acidobacteriota; class Terriglobia; order Terriglobales; family Acidobacteriaceae; genus Acidicapsa. The sequence continues at coordinate 23,023 of JAKAXU010000027.1, read as the reverse complement.
CAAGCCTGTTCAAAACAAGCCTGCTCAAAAACGGAAGAATTCATTGCATGTACTTTACAAGATCAGACCTTCGCTTCGCAGTCTCCCTACAGCACGCGCAGCACCAGGATCGTTTCATCGTCGAAGCGGTCCTTGCCACCCTGAAAATGCGCCACATCCGCAAAGATTGCGTCGGCAATTTCAAGTGCTGGCAAGTTGCGATGGTTGCAAAGCAGGCTAGTCAGACGCTCCGTCCCATACATCTCTCCCTGTGCGTTTTCAGCATCCGTAATGCCGTCGGAGACAAAAACAAACGCATCGCCAGGCTGCGTAGCGACAGAAAATTCTTCATAGCTCACATCGCCGAACATTCCGAGCGGAAAGCCCTCGGCTCGCAGTGCCGTCACGTCTCCCCCGCGACAGAAGATTGGCGGAATGGCTCCGGCATTGGCCACCTGGAGCGTTCGATTCTCATCGTTCCACAAGGTAAACAGCATCGTTACATACTGCGATTCCAGTTTGCGCTCCTGCAAGGCATCATTCAGGTGTGTCAGCATCTGGCCTGGTGAAAGCTGCTGATTCGCAGCCGACCGCATGATGCCGCTGACCAGAGCGGCAAACAGCGCCGCCGGAGCAGCCTTGCCGCTGACGTCGCCCAACACGATTGCAGTATGTCCAGCATCGTACTCGAGAAAATCATATAGGTCGCCGCCAATCGAACGCGCAGGAAGAAAACGCGCTGCCAGTTCCGCGTTCCGATGCTGCGGACACTTCGAAGGCAACAGCCGCAACTGCACTTCGCGCGCCATCTGCAGATCGCGTGCCAGTTGCTGCTCGTGGCGCAGCACCTGCTGATAGAGCCGTGCGTTTTCAATGGCGATCGCAATCTGTGCGGCCAGTGTTGTCAGTGTTCGTTCATGTCGTTCTTGAAAAAATCCGGCGCGCACATGTTCCAGGTCTAGAACGCCGATAACGCGGTTCTTGTAAAACAGCGGTACGACCATCTCCGAGCGGGTCTCAGGATTGATCATGTGATATCGAGGGTCTTTGTGGACATCCGGAACATTGATCAGACGCCACTCGCGGATCGCAGCGCCAACCAGTCCAGTATCCAGCGGCAGCCACTGACCCGGCAGAGCCGTCTGCCCAAACCTCCATCGATAGCGGGTCACCAACCGTTGTCGGCGCTCGTCCACCAGCATGATCGAGAACATCTGGTAATCGATCAGCCTGCGAAGCAGCAGTCCCATGCGCTCAAAGAGCTTGTCCAGATCGAGAATCGAAGTTAATTCGACAGAAATTTCATTCAGCACTTCCAGCACTTGCGCCTGCCGAGTCACGCGCGAATAGAGTCTTGCGTTCTGGATCGCCTGTGCAATGCGAGACGCCGTCAACGTCAACAGGTGCAGATGTTCCGTACGAAAAAAATTCCGCTCCTCGCTTTCAATATCCAGCACCCCGATCAGCCGATTCTTATTGATCAACGGAACAGTCAACTCCGAGCGCACGCATTCATTCGCGGGAATGTAGCCCTCAACCTTCGATACATCGTTGATCAGAATTGCCTGCCTGCTCTTTGCCACCTGTCCGACAACGCCTTGTCCCAGAGGTATTCGCATTCGCTCAATCTCTGGCGTGTGGCCAATCTGAAATCGCATTCGCAGCTCGCGCGTAGGCTCGTCCAGCAGCAGAATCGCAAAGATGCGATAGGGAATTTCCTTGCGAATCAACTCCGCAACGCGATTCAACAGGGTGCGCAGATCGAGTGTTGTATTCAGTGCCTCCGTCAGTTCGAGCAGAAACGCAATCTCTCGTTCCTCTGGACGCGCGGATTCGGAATCGACGGACGCGGTCTGTGCTGTCGATTCGGACTCATCCGTGCTCGATGAAGCGGAGACGACTTGCTGATCGGGCTGCAACTGCGGATTTTCGCTGGACTCAGACATTCTGGATGATTGTAGAGCAGAAGATGCCCTGCTGATTGGTTCCGGTCCACTGGTTTGATTTCCGGGATTACTCCGCACCGAGTTCACGGACGATCGCCACCGAAGCAGATGTTCCGATCCGACTAGCACCCGCTTCCAGCATTGCCCGCGCCTCGGCCAGCCTGCGGATGCCTCCGGAAGCTTTCACGCCGCACTGTCCACCGGCTACGCCGCGCAGAAGTCCGACATCGGCAACCATTGCTCCCCTGCTGGAAAACCCCGTCGAAGTCTTCAGAAAATCCCCTCCGCTTTCGAGCACGATCTCCGCTGCGCGCAGTTTTTCCTCGACCGTCAGCAGACATGTCTCAAGGATCACTTTCAGCACAGCCTGTCGTTCATGCACAATCTCAGCGACGCCGCGAATCGTACGTTCCACAGCCTTGAAATTCCCAGACTTCAGTTGGCCGATGCTGAGCACCATATCTACGTCGTGTGCTCCAAGTTTGGCCAGAGCGAGTGCTTCCTGCCGCAGCGTCGAGGGAAGGGAAGCGCCAAGCGGAAATCCGATGACCACGCCGACCGATATTCCCGTACCCGCAAGCAGAGACGCCGCAGTGGAAACCCAGATCGGATTCACCATTGCGCAGGCAAATCGATAGCGGATTGCCTCGTCGCAAAGATTCTCCACCTGCGTCTGTGTCGCATCCGGTTTCAACAGTGTGTGGTCGATCACCTGTGCAAGATTTTGCCAGCTCGACAGATGCAGCTCTGCGAAGGCTGCCGCATCATAGGGCGGGCGCGTGAGTTCACTCTCTGTCATCTCGTACTGTTCTTCCGGGGTCATTGCGTCAGCTCCTTCGCGACTCATTCTGCTTTTCTGTGTCGCGTCACCATTCAGGATGCTTCCTGAGGCATCAGACAGATGTCGGGCAGGTTGCGATAGCGCTCTGCAAAATCCATGCCGAAACCGACGACGAAAAGATTTGGAATCGAAAATCCAACGTAGTCCGCTTCGATCGGTTCCAGCCTTCGCGACGGCTTGTCCAGTAACGTGGCGATGCGCAAACTGCGCGGATGATGCTGAAGAAATATCCTGCGCAGATAGGTCAGAGTAATGCCCGTATCCAGGATGTCCTCAACCACAAGGACATGTTTGCCCTCGATCGGTTCGTCAAGATCTTTGATAAGCTTCACGGCGCCGGATGTGCGGTTGCTTTTTCCGTAACTGGAGACAGCCACAAAATCGAAAGTCGCGTCCACATCCACAGCGCGCGCCAAGTCCGCCAAAAACGGCGCGGCACCTTTCAGTACACCAATCATGATCAGCTTTTCGCCGCCAAGGTCACGCGTAATCTGCGCACCCATCTCTAGAATCCGCTCGGCTATCTGCTCGCGTGTGAAGAGAATTTCCAACCCATGCCTGTCCGTTGCCATGGCAATCAGTATCACCTTTTCCATCCACTGCAGCCAAATCCCACCGCCAGATTTCGCATCATCCACCTACCTCCGTCTATACTCACAGAGTATGCTGCCGTATCTACACATCGGTTTTCACCTCGCCTTCCATCTGGGCGGACATTTCTTCCGTGTAGGTCCGTGGGATATTCCCACCTTCGGACTGATGCTGTGGCTGGCAACCGTGAGTGGAGCAATTGTGCTGCATTTCAGCTTTCGCCGGGCGCGCGTCCTGGACCGCCAGGGTGAACCTGCGGATGCAGTCGGTATCGTTGCCATGGCAGTTGTCGCGGGCATCGTCGGCGCTAAACTGTGGCACGTGCTGGACACGCCTGCCGACTTCCGCGAGGCCGGCTGGTCCGTGCTTTGGGCTACGGGTGGTTTTGCCTGGTTTGGCGGACTGGTCGGCGGCATTCTTGCCCTGATCGTTCAGGGCCGATCCATCGGACTGTCGGCGCTGAAGACCCTCGATCTTGCTTCACCGGCTGCCGCAGTGGGCTACGCAGTCGGACGCATCGGCTGCCTCACCAGCGGCGATGGCGATTATGGAATCCCCAGCCATCTCCCCTGGGCAATGGCCTTTCCGCAGGGACTCGATCCTACGCCGCCAGGAGTGCGTGTACACCCCACTCCGCTCTACGAGTGCATCGTCGGCCTGATGATCGCCTGGTGGCTCTGGAAGCGCTCTACAGAAAGGCTGCATCGTGTTGGCACCGGTGCCGTCGTCGGCGAGTACCTTGTCCTGACTGGTGTTGCGAGGTTTCTCGTCGAATTCATCCGTATCAACCCGCATGTGTTGTGGGGGATGTCAAATGCTCAATTGGCCAGCCTAGGTTCGATTCTGGTCGGTGCTTTACTTCTTCTGCGCGCGCGCTCCAACAAACGCTTCCCCGCAATCGCATCCGCCTCAGATTCTGAAGTAAGCTGAGCCAAATCCCGATTGTTCAACCAGCAGGCTCGTTTGTCCAGTCGCATGTCACCCAGCGCCGTTCTCGTGTGCTCTCTTCGGCCATCTCCAGAATCCGTGCCACGCGCCATGCTGCCAGCGCAGTCACCGGAGGTTCAGCCAGTCTCGTCAGCGCATCGCGCACACCCGCATAATACATACGGTAGTCGCCGGCCACTGTCGGGATCAATTGCTTGTCGATGTTGCCGTCGCTCTCCGTAGCCAACACGCCCCAGTCCGATTTCAATTCGACCCCGAGATCGTGCGTCACATGAGAGCCATTTGTTTTCAGCCGTTCTTCCTGTGGATCCAGTCCCCACTTCACAAAATCGCCTTTGCTGCCGCGTATCCGGTATCGAGGGCGTGGCTGCGCTGCCAGGCAGTTGGCGGATGCTGTTGCGACCAGCCCAGGGTAGTGCATCCGCACTGTAAAGCTATCTACTGTCCGGGCGTGATCGCGCTCGATCAGCACTTCGCCACTCACTGCTTCAGGTAGACCAAAAAGCAGCAATATCTGATCGACGAGGTGCGTCCCAAGATCAAGCAATGTTCCGGTTCCAGGGCCACCTGCATCGCGCCAGACCTCCGGCCTCGGCGTCGGTCGCCAGCGATCAAATGTGGACTCGAAATGAACCACACGGCCCAGCGCCTGCTCTCGAAGTAACTGCTGCAGCGTCATGAAGTCGCCGTCGAACCTGCGATTATGATACGGAATCAGCTTCCGACCACTCGCTCGCGCCACCTCCATCATCGTGGCGATCTCATCGCTCGAATTGCCCACCGGTTTATCCACCACAACATGACGGCCAGCGGCCAGCGCAAGTTTTGCGAATGCGGCGTGGAAGTTGTTCGGTGTTGCCACTACGATCAGGTCGAGTGATGTGTCTTTGAGCATTGCCTCGAGGGAAGGGTACGTCGTGATTCCCGGATATCGAGTTTCTGCTTCGCGTCGACTGCGCTCAACGACGGCGGCCAGTTCCAGTCCATCTACAGCGTCGATCATTGGCGCGTGAAAGACTCTTCCTGCCAATCCGAAACCTACTATTCCTGCGCGCACTGCCGCCATTCGCCTTTCTCCTGTTCACGCCTGATCTTTTCGCTTTGAGTGTATCAGCGCGCGCCGGAAAGACTCCGCCGTATATTATTGCGCTATTCTTGAGGGGAAGGACTGCTAACCTGCAGGAACTGTGATAGCGGTCACTTGTCGTCCGTACGCCAGACTAGTAGATTTTTCTTGAGGATGGGAGGTCACCCCGGTATATTTCAGCGCGTCGGTGCGTTGTGAGTGCCGGACTATCCATCCTCCTGATCGTAGAGGTCTTTGTTGTTCATGCCTGACGTAACCATAGCGCGGCCATCCGCGCGGATGTGGAGAATGCGATGAAGTGGTCACTTAAAAAATGGATCATGCCGATTGCGCTGCTTTTTGCCCTGCCTTATGCTCAGGCTGTGCCAAGTTTCGCGCGGCAGACGGGACTCTCCTGCAATGTGTGCCATACGAATCCACCGGAGTTAACACCGTTCGGACGAAAGTTCAAGCTGGAAGGCTATGTGCTGACGGATATGACGGCAAAGGACAAGATCGGGAATACGCGCGATCTTCTGCTGTCGAAATACATTCCGCTGTCGGCGATGATTGAACTGTCGAATACGTCGATTCAGGCCACGCAGCCTGCTTCGCAGAATAACTCTGCAGGATTTCCTCAGCAGCTGAGCATCTTTCTTGCCGGAGCGTTTGCTTCTCATTTTGGAGGACTTGCTCAAGTCACCTACACGCACGCAGACGACCACTTCGGCATGGATAACACCGATCTGCGTTACGCAAATCAGGGTAAACTCGCCGGAAAAGACTGGCAATATGGCATCACAGCAAACAACAATCCCGGCGTCGAGGACATCTGGAACAGCACGCCGACCTGGGGATTCCCGTGGATTTCAACATCCAGCGGAGTGGGGTCGCTGGCGTCGCCCGTGATTCAGAATTTGGGGCAGGATGTTGCCGGTGTCGGCGGATACGGCATGTGGAACGATCATCTCTACGGCGACATTTCGATCTATCGCTCCGAGCATGCAGGCGCTCCAACGCCGATTACTGGCACAGGACAGCCATATAACATCAGCGGGGTCGCACCATACTGGCGCATGGCGTGGCAGCAGAACTTTGGCAGTAACTACCTCGAAGTAGGAAGCTATGGCATCTATATGAAGTCTTTTCCGAATGCGGTCTCCGGTCCGGCAGACGACTACATCGATCCTTCCTTCGACTTCCAGTACGAGCGGCCATTCGGAGCCAACCTGCTCGACGCGCATGGCACCTGGATTCATGAGAGTTCTACTTTGAATGCGACCTACGCCGCTGGCGGTGCAACGACGGTAGACAACCATCTCAACACGCTCAAGCTGGACAGTACCTTTCACTGGCGCAGTCGGTATTCCTTGACCGGCGCATTGTTCCAGACGACCGGCAACTCCGACGCGCTTCTTTACGCGCCAGCCGCTGTTACCGGAAGCAACAATGGAAATCCGGATACAGCCGGTTACATCGCCCAGTTTGGCTACTGGCCAGTGCAGAATATTGACCTGACGGTAGCGTATACCGGCTACACCAAATTCAACGGAGCCAGCACCAACTACGACGGTGCCCAGCGCAATGCTTCCGACAACAACACCGTCTACGTTGCTCTCTGGCTCAACTTCTAGGAGGTCCGATGCAAACAAACGACCACGCTCCGGCTTCATCCGCAAAGAGCGAAGTTATCGTCATCAACCGCCGTTCCTTTCTCGGCGCCTTGCTGGGAATTGGTACAGCAGCAATGGGAGCTTTGCTGGCTGTGCCCGTGCTCCGGTATGCCCTCTATCCGCTCTACGCAAAAGCTACGGGTTCGGGATGGTCGGAGGTTGGGTCGGTAAGCGATTTTGCCGCCGCTCAGTCCCCGGTCCGAAAAACAATCACCTTCGTGCAGCGCGATGGATGGCGTGAAGTCGTCAGTTCGCAGTCGGTGTATGTGCACCGCGCTGAAACTGGCGATCTTCACGTACTTTCGGCGATTTGCCCGCATCTTGGTTGCAGTGTCTCCTGGCAGCAGGGCCAGGATGAATTTGTTTGCCCCTGCCATGGCGGCCGGTTTAAGCCGAATGGAACTCACGTATATGGGCCGCCTCCTCGTGGAATGGATGAGCTGCCTTCGCGTGTGCAAAACGGAAAACTTCAGGTCCATTTCGAGTACTTCCGATCCAATGTACCGAACAAGGAAATACTGAACTGACGGAGAAGGGTGACGCCGTGGAAAACGACAAAAAGACCAGCAATGCCTCCGAGTCTTCCGGCTCTGCGCGTGGAAAACTCTTTCACTGGCTCGATAGGCGAGCCGATCTGAACAAACTGATGAAGGAATCGCTCAACGAACCGGTGCCGGGCGGCGCACGCCTGGCCTATGTCTTCGGTTCCGGACTGCTGTTCATCTTCATCTCGCAGATCATCACCGGCATCTGTCTCGCACTCTACTATGTGCCATCGGCGGAGACAGCGCATACCAGCGTCGCCTACATCATGAAGCAGGTGGCCGCAGGCGCATTTTTGCGCAGTCTCCATTCCTACGGCTCCAGCGCGATGATTATCGTGCTTGCTCTGCATTTCCTCCAGACATTCCTCTATGGTTCGTACAAGGGCCGCCGCGAGTTGCTCTGGATTTCCGGTGCCACACTCTCGATGTTTGTACTCGGCATGGGTTTCACCGGCTATCTGCTGCCATGGGATCAAAAGGCCTATTTCGCCACCGCGGTGGGAACCAACATCGTCGGCGAGGTCCCACTTGTCGGCAACTGGCTCACACGCATGCTCCGCGGTGGAGACATGATTGGCACCCTCACGCTGTCGCGCTTTTACGTGGCTCACGTCTTTCTGATTCCCGGCTGCATTTTTCTCTTCATCGCTGCGCACATCTTCCTGTTCCGCAAGGCAGGAGCGGCCGGTCCGATGAACGAAGATCCGATTGAGCCGAAGTTGCCAGCCGAGTACTTCTATCCGAAGCAGGTCATCATGGACATGGTTTTTTCGCTGCTCCTGATGGCCGGTCTCGGTTTTCTCGCATATTTCCATCCGACCGGTCTCGGCCCCATCGCCAATCCCGCGGATACGCACTTCCTGCCGCGACCGGAGTGGTATTACCTGCCGATGTTTGAATGGCTCAAGTTCTGGGAAGGTCCAAAAGTTGTCTTCGCCGTCGTAGTGGTCCCTGGATTGCTGGCTACCGGTTTCTTCCTGCTTCCGTTTCTGGACCACAGCCTTGAGCGCCGACCTTGGCGTCGTCCGATTCCTGTGCTGGCAGTTGCCATCGTCATGGTGGGAGTTGTGTATCTCGGATTCCGGAGTGAAATGGATGATCGGCGCGATCCCGGCACTGCTGCACAGCTCAAGCTGCAGGCGCAGCAGGAAAAAGCCTATTCTGCTGCGCCCTTTCACCCATATATAGAATCCCCCGGAGGCACAGGCCCATCCGAAATGCCCAGCGGGCCAGTCAGTCGGTTGGTCGCGCGGGGCAGGGGAGTCTTTCAGGAACATGGATGCTCCGGCTGCCACGGCGATGTGGGCCTCGGCGGAGTTGTCGGGCCGAATCTCAGTGGGATTACAACCAAGTTTCCAGAAGCGCAATTGATTGATCTGCTGCATCATCCGAACGCGGCTATGCTTGCAGGCAAAATGCCCTCCGTCGATATTTCTTCGAACGAGATGAAGGCGCTGCTGGCTTATCTTGCGGTGATCGGAACTCCTGCTGCAAACGTGCAGGCTTCATATGCGACCGATGCGACCGCGCCCTCCCCTGCTCCGACCGCCTCCGGACATGCCGCGGCCGAAGGTGCCGCTGCGAACTCTCCGTCCGGCACCGGCACTCCTGTCGCCGCTTCTGCCGCACCCTCCGCTGCTGCCCTTGCAGGCGCAAAGATATATCTGGAGCATGGCTGCATTGGCTGTCATGGTCCGAATGGAAGCGGAGGACGCGCTCCGGCTCTTGCTCCGCTGCTTGCTCCGCTCAGCGACGCGCAGGTGGCCAATCTGATTCAGCACCCGAACGCAAAGATGTCTGCAGGCGGCATGCCTCCATTCTTTGGCAGTCCTGGCCAACTGAACCAGCTCGTTGCCTATCTGCACACGTTGAAGGCACCGGCGCACGCCGCGGCAACGGGAGAAGCTGCATCGCCGCTTCCTGCGCAGATGCAGTCAGCCGTGCCTTCTCCGGAGAAGGAGGCAGCTTCACCAGCCGCCGCGCCTGCCGTGCAGTCGATGACTGCAGCCGTACCGGAGAAGTCGGCGATGCCCGGCCGGGAGTATTTCCAGAATCTGGGTTGCGTTGCCTGCCATGGTGCAAACGGTCAGGGAACGCGATTTGCGCCGTCGCTGATTGGCGTTGGAGCAAAGTTCCCCGGCGATAAATTGCCATATCTGCTGCGCCACTTGACTCCGAAGATGCGCGCGGGGGGCATGCCGCAGATCACGCTGCCCGATCCGCAATTCAATCAGCTTGTGGAGTACGTGCGCAGCCTGAAGCCGATCACAGCGACAAAGGAGACTGCCGCTGCGCATGCCGGAACCAGCGCTGCGAAGGCAGGCTCGGCGGCGGTAACCGGGACGGCTGCCTCGAGTGTGGCAGGAGCCGGACAGACGAGCACGGCGCAGAAAGCCGTCTGGAATGCGTCAAAGCTCTCGCCTCTGGCGCAAAATGGAAGAAGTATCTTCCAGAAGAATCGTTGTGAAACCTGTCACGGCATCGATGGCCTCCACGGAACGGTAGCCGCGCCGCCACTGGCAGGAACAGCTTCGCTGCTGCCCGCCAAAAGCCTGGAGGATCTGCTGCGTCACCACACAACGCGAATGCAACGAGGCGGCATGCCGCTCACGAACATGAACCCTGCGGACATGCGTGCACTCATAACGTTTATCCGAGCGATGCCCGACAATTCAGACAGCCAATAAATCTGTCGAGGCATGGAACCTCGTGATCGGATTCGGTCAGCTGGCGGAAGGGTTTCGGCCCTTTCGCCAGCCCTGTTTTGTGGAATCAGTGCGATTTCGTCGACTTCGGCGGGCTGGCCTTTACTCCCGTGAACGCTTCGAATTGTCCGATCAGCCGGACCATCGCGCGTTCATAATTGCGATTCCGATTCTTATGGCGGAATGCGAAAAAGACTGGTTGATCCATTGCCCAAATAGGAATATTCGTTCTTCGGTCAATGATCTGCAGGTGCAGATCGCTCGATGCGGTCAAATAGGAGTTGCCCGCCGGTGAAATGGCTCCTCCTGTCGTCACCACCACGACAAGATCAGCTTGATCCGGTTGAGACACCAGATGGTACGCTCCACTTGCTTTCAGAGCTTGATAGAACTCTACATACGCGAGGGATGTATCGCCATGGTAGTACCAGGTGAACGGGGCGAAGAAAGAGTTGCCGTTGGAAATAAAGATCGTTCCTGGATGCGCCAGCTCCGGCGGAATTGGACCATCTTCTGCCACATTGTAATCAGCAACAGAAGGGATGCGCTGAGCCATTCCACGGAACGGAGCCATCGCAAGCATAAGTACCGGAGCTGCAATCCATAGTCGCTTCATCGGAATTTCTCCCCGGATCTCTACTCTTGTCACTCTTGTCTTGGGTAGACACGGTATTTGGCCTGAAGTTGTTGTTGGATTGTGAGCAAACGCAATTCATCCTGCCAATGACCGTGTATCGTGAATCCATCTATGAAATCCGTTTTCCTTCGCCTGCTGAGTGCGCTGCCCGTCATCTGGCTGGTTGTCTCCATCGTTTTTCTGCTTATTCATCTGGTCCCTGGCGATCCTGTGCAGCAGATGCTCGGAGACAGCGCAACGGCGGCGGATCTTGCGCGTCTGCGACATCAGTACGGACTCGACCAGCCACTCTGGACGCAGTACCTTCATTATTGGCGCAACGTCTTGCATGGCAATTTCGGCCAGTCTATTCATCTGCACGATTCGGTTCTCCATCTCATCCTCACGCGTTATCCCTACACGCTCGCGCTCACCTTCTGCGCACTCTTCGTTGCGGTTCTTCTGGCCATTCCAGCGGGCGTACTTGCAGCCGTTCGTCGAGGCAGTTATCTGGACCAATGTGTTGGTCTCATCAGCCTCACCGGTCTCTCGGTTCCGGCCTTCGCGCTTGCGCCGCTGCTCATTCTGCTGTTTTCGATTCGTCTTGGCTGGCTACCGGTCTCCGGCGCGGGCGACGGCAGTCTCTGGCGCCCGGAAAACTGGCCTTATCTAATCCTGCCGGCTTTTGGCATGGGTGCTTCGTTGGCTGCCATTCTCACGCGCGTCGTACGCTCGTCCATGCTCGAGGAGCTGAATCAGGACTATGTGCGCACGGCGCGGGCCAAGGGTCTGAGCGAGCGTCGCGTCGTCTACGGCCACGCGTTGCGCAATGCCCTGGTTCCTGTCGTCACGGTTCTGGGACTGCAATTTGGCGCGCTGCTCGCCGGGGCCATCGTCACAGAGACCATCTTCAGTTGGCCGGGTCTCGGTCGCCTCGTTGTCACTGCAATCTCTTCACGCGATTATGCGCTGGTGCAGGGTTCGCTTCTCTGCATCGGCCTCAGTTACGTTCTGGTGAATCTGATAACCGACATCGCTTATCGCTGGATGGACCCGCGCATGCGCGCTTGAACGTTCCTCCTGCGCGCTGTCAGGATTCCAGCGGGTTTGCTGCTTCTTCCAGCATCGCAAGCACCAGCAAAAGCACGCGCTTCAGTCCCAGCGTTCGATTTGCGCCGCTGTACCATTCTGCGCGGGTGTGAGCCGCGCCGCCATCCCCACCTGCTCCCATCGAAAGCGACGGAACGCCCAGCGAAAGCGGCCAGTTCGCGTCCGTCGATCCCAGCCTCAGATCCGTGTGCAGGTGCAGGTGTCTGTCCACTGCTCGCAGCGTCTCCTGCAGTGCTGAGGACTCTGGTAAACGCCCCGTCGGACGATCTCCGATCTTGTCGATGGCTGCACGTAGTGGTTCGAAGCTTGTGTTCTTTCGCTGCGCATGGGCATCGGCGGCAATGTTGGCACTTTCGACGGCGTCCTCTACAGCCCGATGCAGTGCTGCCTCCATCCGTACCAACTCGGTCATCTCGGTTGAACGAAAATCCACTGACGCCGTCGCCGATTCCGGAATGCTGTTCACGCTGGTTCCTCCGCTGATCGTTCCCACATTGAACGTCGTGCGGGTCTTCTCATCCTCAGCCACCGTTGCAGCCAGGCGCATCATCGCATCGCTCAGAGCCAGAATCGGATTTGCCGTCCCTGCGTCGGTGAAGCTGTGTCCACCCGGACCGGTCAGACGCACCTGAAACCGTCTGCTGCCCAACGCCTGCGTCACGGCGGATTCCGCTCCCGCTCCGTCCAGCACAATGTGGCCGACGATGTGCTCGCGAAACGGCGCATGGCTGTAGAGATGACGCACTCCGCGCAGATCTCCTTCCCCCTCCTCGCCCACATTGCCCACCAGCCACAAGTCCGTGGCAGGTTTGATCCCGGCCACCAGCATAGCCTGCGCGAGCGCGAGCATTCCGATTACGCCCGCCGCATTGTCACATGCTCCCGGTGCTTCCAGCCGATCCCCGCGCAAAACCGGTTGGAGCGGAGTTTCGATGGGGAATACTGTGTCCAGATGCGCCGACAGCAGTATCGTGCCAGCGGTTCTGCCTGCCTGAATCGCCGACGGAAAGCGCGCCAAAACATTGCCTGCTTCATCCGTCGTAATCTCTTCCAGTCCGATCGCGGCAAAGCGTTCGCTTATCCACGCAGAGCGTGCCGACTCGGCGAATGGTGGTGCGGGAATCGCCACCAGCTCGGCCTGCGTGCGCAGCAGTTGCTGGTTTTGCAGATGCAGCCAGCGGAAGGCTTCATGCACGGCTCGCTGCTCGGCCAGAGCCGTCACGCGCGCAAACGTGGAACGGGTGCCATGCCGCATGTGCTCGGTGCGGTTCATCCTAACTGCTCCATTTCGCGCTCCGATTCCGGCTCGTCGTATTCCACAGAGTGCAGAAACAGCCCGCAGGCCGGTGCGGTTGGTCCAGCGGCTGCCCGCGACCGCCTCGCCAGAATCTCCGCCATCGCGGCTGCCGTAAAGTGTCCCCGCCCAATCTCCAGCATCGTTCCCACCAGATTCCGCACCATGTGATGCAGAAATCCATTGCCGCGCACACGGTAAACCAGCAATTCCGCAGATTCCATCCGCCATTCGCTGGCAAAGATGGTGCGCACCGTGCTGAGTGGTGGAGGAATTTGCTCGCCTTGATTCCTTTCCTGCAACTCCGGATCCGTAGCCGCGAACGAGCGAAAATCATGCTCTCCGACGACGATTTCCGCAGCCGTACGGAGCCGGTCCGGATCGAGAGGCCAGCGGCACAGATGCACATACCGCACCAGAAACGGCGAGCAGACCGCGCTGCGAAAGATGCGGTATTCGTAGCTCTTGGCCCGCGCGGAATAACGCGCGTGAAACTGCTCCTCCACCGGTTCCGCCACCAACACTCGAATCGATGCGGGCAGAATCCGGTTGAGCGCACGCTTCAGGTTGTCGGCAGGAATCGGGCTGGCGAGAACAAAACTTGCCACCTGGCCCAGCGCGTGAACCCCGGCATCCGTGCGGCCTGAGCCTTGCGGCAACGGGGACTCGCCTACTACCCGCGCCAGACTTGCCTGCAACTCACCCTGAACGGTGCGGAATCCTGGCTGAACCTGCCATCCGTGATACTCCGTGCCGTCGTAGGCTAGTGTCAGCTTCCAGTTCTGCATCGTATTCTTTCGGTCATTCTCATCTGTCTCCGGAGCCTTATTAGAAAACGGATCGGGTGAGTCCGGCTCCGATTTCCCTCCAGGAGACTCTTTGATTCTATGATGAGGGTATTGACGATGATGCTTCGGCGAGAGTGGATGGATGTACCATCGCCCGACGCAGGCCTCGCGCCTTGGCTACCGGCAGGGAACGAATCGCCGTTCAGGCGCGTATTAGTGGAGAGGGATTGCGACACGTTCTTCGCTGGATGCACCCATGATGCCTTCGGAACCAGAAAATGCGTCCATTCTGTCCGTTGCCGCGTCTCATGGAAAGCTATCCGGCGTAAATGCCGCAGAGTGCCAGTTTGTTTTGCCCGACAATATGGGGAGAAGTGCATGGATTGGTTGAATTCACATCGGTTGTCCACGCGAGATGCGAAAAGCCGCGAGGAGCGTAGATTGCAAACTTCAGCGAAGAAAAACTCTTCCCGCCTGCGCGCAACCGCCGTTGCACTGCTGGGTTTGACGACGGCTATGCCGCCCGGCCTCATGGCGCAGAATACGAAGCCGACTGCTGGAGACAAAATATATCAGGATTTGCCGGCCACGCCCGTTCCAGCGCCCACAATCCCGCTCTTTCTCCGCAGTACCAGAACTGATTATGGCAAGGCCAGGACATTCTGGAACGATCTTCCGGGGCTTTATGCGCCTGTACACGCTCCGCGCGCCAGCTTCATGAACTCTGTCCGCCTGGGTGATCTGATTCACGATGGGAAAATTTATCTCAGCCTCAGCGACGCGCTGACGATGGCTCTGGAGAACAACTACGATATCGCCATTGCTCGATACAACCTGGACATTGCAGACACCGATGTTCTGCGTGCGCGGGCCGGCGCGGTTCTTCTCGGAGCACCTTCGGCGCTCGTCACCAACACGCTCGGCGGCGCCTCGCAGACACTGACGGCTACCGGTGGCGGACCGGGCGGCAGCGCGGCCAGCGCAGCCACCGGTTTCGGCGGCATCTCACAATCGGCTGACGGTGCCGGACCATTGCCGGAGGCCAACATCGATCCGACGGTCACGACAACCATACAGTTGGAACGTGCAAATCTGCCGCAGTCAAACATTCTGTTTTCCGACGGCAAGAGTGTGCTCAATCAAAATACCGATCAGTACAACTTCGGATATAACCAGGGATTCTTCTGGGGATCGCAGCTTCAGGTCACTCTGACCAATTCGCGTGTCACAACGGATAACCCATTTTTCCCCTACAGTCCGTTGCTGACTTCGGTCTTCAAAGCGCAACTCACGCAGCATCTCCTGCAGGGAGCAGGCTGGTGGGTGAACCGCCGCCTGATTCAGGAGTCGATCTATGATCGTCGCCTTTCGGACTCGGGCTTCCGCCAGCAGGTGCTGTACACCGTCAACCAGGTGGAGAACATCTACTGGGCGCTGGTCAGCGCGTACCAGGATCTCCAGTCCAAGGAGCGCGCCCTGGAGCAGAGCACGCAGGTTGCCTCCGATGACCGCAAGCAGCTTGCCATCGGCACCATGGCGCCGCTGGATGTCATCACGGCGGACTCTGCAGTCGCCACCGATAAACAGGCGCTGATCAGCTCGCAGAGCAACCTGGAATACCAGCAACTCATCATGAAGCAGGCCATCGCTCGCAACCTGAATGATCCAGTCCTGACCAATGCGCAGATTATTCCCACGGACCGTGTCGATCTGTCGCCGCTGCCGGAAGAAAGTGAAAGTGTGGATGATCTGGTGCAGACGGCTTTCAAACGCCGTCCAGAGCTGGAGCAGGCTACGCTGTCGCTGAAGAAAGACCAGATTACTCTGCGTGGTGCCCGGAATGGACTGTTGCCGATCGTGGATGCTTACGCTTTCTATGGATCAAGTGCTCTTGGTGGTTCCCAAAGCCCGGATTGCAGTTTGGGATTCGGTTCCAACGCAGCACAGTGCCCGCCTGGTACTTTTCCGACGATTCACACGGCCACTGCACTCAATAATCTCTTCAACAGTTCCGCTTCGGACAAAGGCGTCGGTTTTAACGTGACCATTCCGCTGGGCAACCGCGTGGCACAGGCGCAGCAGAGCCGCGCGCAACTTGAATACCGACAGGCGCAGCTTCGTCTGGAGCAGCTCTACACCCAGATTCGTATGCAGGTGGTGAACCAGAAGTTTGCACTGGTCAACGACCGTGCCGCAGTTCAGGCTGCGGAAGCAGCTCAGGTCTTCAATCAGCAGAGTCTGGACGACGAAAGGAAAAAGCTTAAGCTGGGAGCGTCCACAACTGCTCTGGTTCTCCAGCAGGCGCGCAACCTGGCCGTGGCGGACGACAATCTGATCTCCGCGCAGGCGGCCTATGCGCGGGATCGCGCGGAGCTGTTTCAACTGGTGGCGACGACCCTCGAGCACTATGGCATCAATATGCAGGACGCGACAGTTGGCACGGTCAGTGCCCAGCCTGTGGTGCCTGGATTGCGTCCGGCCAAACCGAGCAAAGTGCCGACTATGCCATCTCCGGGCGGGATGCAGTAATCACTCCGAGCAGAAAGCATAAAGGCCGCATCGAAATCTCGACGCGGCCTTTATGCCTTCTCTCGCTGGGAAAATGCGCCTGTTTATCGCTCCGCGATGAAGTCCAGCATCTGGAAGAACTCCGGGAAGCTGATTGCAGCAGACTCCGCACCGCGGATGAGAGTATCCCCGCTGGCGCGTAGCGCAGCTACGCTGAAGGCCATGGCGATGCGGTGATCGCCGCCAGCCTCGATGATGGCGCCATGCAGGGATTGCCCCCCGGGTACGTCCATTCCGTCCTCGTGCTCGGTGACCTCGGCGCCCATGGCGCGGAGGTTGGCAACTGTGAGCGCGATGCGGTCGGATTCCTTGACGCGCAGTTCTTTTGCATCGCGGATGCGAATGCCGCCGCGGGAATAGGGAGCGATGGCTGCGAGTACCGGCAGCTCGTCGATCA
The DNA here is from genome assembly GCA_021816455.1 of Acidobacteriota bacterium. Taxonomy (GTDB): domain Bacteria; phylum Acidobacteriota; class Terriglobia; order Terriglobales; family Acidobacteriaceae; genus Acidicapsa. The sequence goes on along the minus strand of JAKAXU010000027.1, from coordinate 5,956 downwards.
ATTGCGCCGCCAGCGCCCCGCTGATCTCGGTTGCTCCGATGCCTTCCGTTGGTGCAGTGATCTGCACCGTTCCGACCAGCTCAGAGTTCTTTTCTTCCAGATGCAGGACGGCGATCTGCGCGCCGAAGGCAGTCAGCGCATCAAGCAGAGTCGCCCGTGTCGGGTTCAGGCCCAAACCGTCAATCAGTAGCTGCGAGCCAGGAAAAAGAGCAGCAGCGCAGAGGAAAAACGCCGCCGATGAGATGTCGCCTGGAACCGTCGCATCGATCGCGTTCAACAATTGCGATCCGGAGATCGAGACAGCGTTCATGCCCTGGTCGAGACTACGTTCCACACTGGCGCCAAATGCGCGCAGCGCCAGTTCACTATGGTCGCGGGTGCGGATGGCTTCGCGGACGGTCGTCATTCCTGCCGTCTGCAGGCCAGCCAGCAGAATGCAGGTTTTCACCTGTGCGCTCGGGATCGGGGTAGTGAAGTCGATCGCACGCAAGGCTCCGCCGCGGAGAGTGAGTGGCGCGTGGCCTTCGGTCAGCGCGATCGATGCGCCCATAGCCTCCAGCGGCTTGCGGATGCGCTCCATGGGCCGACGCGAGAGCGATGCATCGCCGATGAGCGTGAACTGGCCGTGCTGCGCGGCCAGCAGGCCGGAGAGCATGCGCATGGTCGAGCCGGAGTTGCCGCAGTCCAGAGGGGCATCCGGAGCATGGACTTGGCCGCCGATGCCGACGATCTCGACGGTGCCGTCTTCCAGGCGGTTCACCCTGGCTCCAAGTTGCGTCATGCAGGCCAGCGTCGAGGCGCAATCCGCGCCGGTCGAAAAGTTCTGAAAGCGGGAGACACCTCGGGCAAATGCGGCGAGCATGCCGTAGCGGTGGCTGATGGATTTGTCGCCAGGCAGGCGAAGCGAGCCAAAGATATTTCGAGCAGGCTGGATCAGGCGTTCTTCTGTTGCGGTGTGCACTGGGACTCCACGAATCGATATAGTCCAGTGTACCGAATTGTCGGCCGACGTTTGTGCCGGTTTCTGGATGCGCAGAGCCGGATTGCTGCAGATCAACCCCGTAGATACTGGCGGGTGAAATCCGTCAGATCGGATCGGTCGCGTCGGCGGCGGGAGATTCGGAGTGGGAGCTGTCCGGTAACAGAGTGTCAAGGAAGAGCAGACAGGCTCCCAGGACGATGGCCGAGTCGGCGAGGTTGAAGTCGGGCCAGTGGTAGCGGAAGATGTGGATCTCGATGAAGTCGATAACCGAGGCGTAGCGAATGCGGTCATAGGCGTTGCCAACCGCGCCGCCGAGAATCATGGCCAGGGCGAGAGTCGTGAGCGTGAAGCGGTGGGAGAACCGGACAAGGGCGGCAAAGAGGGCAACCGAGGCGACCAGAGAAAAGGCAACCAATGTCCAGCGAACGCGCTGAGGGGTAGCGGTGTCTGCGAAGAGCGAAAAGGCTGCGCCTTCGTTGAAGACGTGGGTGATGCGGAAGACGCGGGGAATAATCGTAATGGCGTGGCCGACGGCGATGTGAACGCGGACCCACTCCTTCGAGGTGCGATCCATAAAGAGGACGGCCAGGGAGACGAGCAGCAGCCAGGGCAGGCGGGAGCGTTGACGGAAGCTGGTGGCGGTCATTGTGCGGACTCCTGAGGGATGGCCATCGGCGGTTGAATGTTCATGGTTCGCAACGCGTCCTGACAGCGGTCGCAGACGCCTTCCCAGGCTCCGTAGGCGCTGACAGATAACATGAAGTTCCAGCAGCGATTGCAGCGGGAACCCATTGCAGAAAATACATTTACTCGTAATTCATTACCTGCGGTGACGGTCACGCTGGAGACGTTCAGAATCTCTTTGAGGCTGGCGGAGTACTTCTGAAGCAGATCAAGCTCAGGGGCGGTTGCAATAATCTGAAGTTCAGCTTCAAGAGATTTTCCTATCTCTTTATCTTGGCGAGACTTTTCAAGAGATATGAGAGCGATATCGCGGAGTTCCAGCAGGGATTTCCATTCGGCGAGTATGGGAGCCGGGTCATCGGGGTAGATGGCTTCTGGTTCAGGGAAAAGCGCGAGGTGAACGCTGGCTTCGCGTCCGGGGAGGGCGGGAAGGTAGCCCCAGACCTCCTCGGTCGTGAAGCTGAGGATGGGAGCGAGCAAACGAACGAGAGTCTCGGTGATCTGCCAGAGTGCGGTTTGAGCCGAACGGCGAGCGGTGGAGGATGGCGCGAAGGTATACATGCGGTCCTTGAGTGCGTCGAGATAGAAGGCCGACAGATCGGAGATGGCGAACTCATTTATCGCGTGATAGATGCGGTGAAATTCGAAAGTACTGTACCAACCGAGGACACGTGTGGCGAGGTCGCGTGTGCGGGCCAGCATGTAGCGATCGAGCGGAAGCAGTTCGGCGACTGGAATAGAATGCGCGACTGGATCAAAGCCGTGGAGGTTGCCAAGCAGAAAGCGAAAGGTATTGCGAAGCTTGCGGTAGATGTCGGCGCAGCGCTTCATCAGATTGTCGCTGGCGGCCATGTCTTCGCGGAAATCGACGGAGGCGATCCAGAGCCGGACGATCTCCGCCCCCATCTTTTCAGCAACTTCGACGGGATCGACACCGTTTCCCAGGGATTTGGACATGGCGCGGCCCTCTTCGTCGAGGGTCCAGCCAGCCGTGGCGACGTGAGAGTAGGGCGCCCGGTTGCGCAGAGCGACCGATGCCAGCAGCGAGGAGTGGAACCAGCCGCGGTGCTGGTCCCCGCCTTCCAGATAGAGGACGGTGCGGTCGGGGCGGTTGTAGGCGTCACAGAGGTCGGGATCGGTTTCAGCGACGGCATGCCAACTGGATCCGGAATCGAACCAGACATCGAGGATGTCGGTCTCCTTGCGGAACTCTGAGTGGCCGCATTGAGCGCAGCGGACATCGGAGGAGAGCAGATCGGCGACCGCGACAGTGTGCCAGGCCTCGGCGCCCTGCTGCTCGAAGAGTGCGACGATACGTCGGTTGAGCGCAGGATCCAGGATAGGCTGATTGCAGCTGGTGCAGAGCAGGACGGCGATGGGAACGCCCCAGATACGCTGGCGCGAGATGCACCAGTCGGGGCGGGTAGCGATCATGTTGGTGATGCGCTCCTTACCCCAGGCCGGATCCCAGGTGACTTTGTCGATCTCTTCGATAGTGCGCTGGCGGAAGGTGGTGGTGGAGCCGTCGGAGCGGGTGACCGGAGTTTCAAGGCCGATGAACCACTGCTCGGTGGCACGGAAGATGACCGGTTTGTGGCAGCGCCAGCAGTGTGGATAGGAGTGGTGGATATCCTGCTGGGCGAGCAGCGCGCCGTGTCGGCCGAGCAACTCAAGGATGAGGGGATTGGCTGCGAAGACCTTCTTGCCGTCGAAGGCGGGTGGTGCAGGATCGGCCCATACTGCAGGGTCGAGATGGAGAACGCCTGCGTTATCGACGCGGCAGGTTGGGTCGAGACCGTAACGGACTCCGGTGTAGAAGTCGTCAGCGCCGTGGGAGGGTGCGGTGTGGACGGCTCCTGTGCCCTGATCGGCGGTGACGTATTCGGCCAGGACGCCGAGGATGGAACGATTCAGGAATGGATGCTGAAAGGTAGTGTGTTCAAGCAATGATCCTGAAAATCTATCAACAACATTGAATTCATGGAGCTTACATTCAGATTTGACTTGTTCTGAAAGGGCTGCGGTGACGATGTAAACCGGGCCGTCGGGCTCCGGACTGGCGAGTGCGACGTACTCAAAGTCAGGATGGAAGGCGACGGCCAATGAGGCTGGCAGCGTCCAGGGAGTTGTGGTCCAGATAATGGTGTAGACCTCACGACCTGCGAGTGAGGGGGCAAAGGTTGCCGGGCTGGAGGTGAGTCGATAGCGGACGTAGACCGAGGGACTGGTGTGCATCTCGTATTCGATCTCGGCGTCGGCAAGAGCGGTTCGGTCGTGGATGCACCAGTAGACAGGCTTGAGTCCGCGGTAGACGAAGCCGCCTTCGAGGAAGCCGTAGAAGGTCTCCAGAGTGCGTGCTTCGTAGTCGCGGGACATGGTGGTGTAAGGCGTGCGCCAGCGGCCGAAGCAGCCAAGTCGGACGAACTGGGAGGTTTGCAGATCGACGAAGCGCTGCGCGTAGGTGCGGCAGGCGGCAAGAACTTCGGCAGCGGGCATTTCGAGCTTTCGGCGGCCGAGTTGTTCATCGACCTTAATCTCGATCGGCAGTCCATGGCAGTCGAAGCCGGGAACGTAGGGTGCGTCGAATCCAGCCATGGTTTTGGACTTGACGACGAAATCCTTCAGGCCCTTATTCAGGGCGTGGCCAAGGTGGAGCGGGCCGTTGGCGTAGGGAGGGCCGTCGTGGAGCAGGTAAGTGGGACGCGGCTGCTCCGGACGCTTTGCAGCCTGACGAAGCTGACCGTAGAGGTCCATCTCATCCCAGTGGGCGAGCTGCTGTGGCTCTCGCTGCGGAAGGTTGGCCTTCATGGGGAACTCGGTCTGAGGCAGAGTGAGGGTAGACTTCAGCTCAGGCACGGCGGGGGTGGGGTGAAGATTGGGGTCGGTGGATTGCATGATGTCGAAATTCCAGTGTAAATCGGCGGCGGTGGAAAAATCCGATGACTTGATGCGCTTCGTTTCGTCTATTGTGAAGAGAGATGGGCTGGCTGGCTTCGCGGGAGACAATTTTCGCCCACATCCAGCATAATAGTGAGATGGACTGTGTCGTGTCTGCGGCGCAGACGGAATGCGGACTGGCATCTGCGGGCGTTCTCGGTCTGCGGACAAGATGAAACGATGACCAACGACTTGATGAATCCACCGGACGAAGACCTGGAGCTGACCGAGACAATTGCGGGGTCGGCTCCAACTGCCATGACGGACACTGCGAAAGATGATGGGCTGGATGCTTTGACGGGGAAAGCGTTTCGGCAGAGAAGTCTGTTTGTCGATCTCTACGAGAACATCTACGACGTACTGTTCCCGCAGAAACTGCCGCCTCTTGAGCTGACGAGTAAGCCGGTTCCGGTGAAAGACCCGTTAGCAACGGAGCGGAATCCGCTGTCATATGCGATATCGGGTGGAATCAATGTCGGGATCATTCTGTTTTTCCTGTTTGCGTTTCGGCACCAGATTGTGCAGACGGTAACTCCGAAACTGATGAACCTGGCCAATATCGACATTCCGGCTTGGAAGCCGGTGACCCCGAAGGGCGGAGCGATTGGCGGCGGAGGCGGCGGAGGCGATCACGATCTGGTGAACCCGATCAAAGGACATCTGCCAAAGATTGAGAAGGATCCAATCGTGACGCCACAGGTGATTCGCAACGATCATCCGAAGCTGGCGATTGAGCCTGCGGTGAATGTGCAGCAGAATGTCAAGCTGCCGGATAACCAGATGCTGCCGAATGTGGGATTGCTGAACTCGACGAACAACGTAGTGCTGTCGAATGGTCAGGGGTCGCACGGGGGCATGGGTTCAGGATCGGGCGGTGGACTCGGCAGTGGTAGTGGAAATGGCGTTGGACCGGGGTCGGGCGGCAATGTAGGTGGCGGTGTCTACCAGGTAGGCAACGGGGTGTCGGCTCCGGTGGTGACGTACTCGGTGGAAGCGGAGTTCTCGGACGAGGCTCGGCGCGCCAAGTATGAGGGCACGGTACTGATCGGGCTGATCGTAGATGCACAGGGGCATCCGCAGAATGTGCACGTGGTGCGGTCGCTGGGAATGGGGCTGGACGAAAAAGCACTGGAAGCGGTGCGTCAGTACCGGTTCAAGCCGGCGTTCAACAAGATGCTGGGTAAGCCAGTGCCGGTGATGGTGAATATCGAAGTCAACTTCCGCTTGTTCTAAGAATCTGTCCAGAAACTAAGTGGATCGTCTCAGGAGCAGATGAGCGAAGGCGATGTGGATCATGGTTTCGGCTGAAGTATGACGGAGTTCGTAGTCTTTGCTGAGTCTACGTGACCAGTT
>JAKAXU010000026.1 GCA_021816455.1 Acidobacteriota bacterium | reverse complement strand
TGAAGGCTATGGTAATGCTTGCCGCCAGTACCGGGCTGCGGCGTTCTGAACTCGTGGCGCTCACCTGGAGGAACATCGATCCGGTCCTGATGCAGGTCAACGTGCTGCGCTCCTGCGTCCGCGGACGCTTCGGAGACACCAAAACCGAAGCCAGCCGCAAACCAGTTCCGCTGCATACGGCAGTGATCGACTGCCTGTACGCCTGGAGGGAAATCTCGCCCTACGGCGACGACGATCACTTTCTGTTTCCTTCGGTTCGCAAGGAAGGTAAGCAGCCAGTAACGCCGGACATGGTTCTGAAGCGAGTCATTCGGCCGGCGCTGGAGCGCGCAGGCATCACGGGGAAGGTAATCGGCTGGCACACGTTCCGGCACTCGCTCGCTACCAATCTGCGAGCGGCCGGGGCGGACCTGAAAACCGCCCAGGAACTGCTGCGTCACGCCAACTCGCGAATCACGCTTGAGATTTACACGCGGGCCATTTCCGCGACCAAGCGCGAGGCCAACAACAAGGTGGTAGAGATGCTGATGGCTGGAGATTCAGCACCCTCGCCAGCACCCTCAGATCAAGTGATAGACGCACGCAAAAAGGGTGCTGAAATCGTTCAGCACCCTTCAGCACCCTCACGGGTAAAACTTGCCACTTTTACTTCGCCTTAAGTCTAACAATCCGCTTGACTTAATGGCGGGGACGACGGGGCTCGAACCCGCGACCTCTGCCGTGACAGGGCAGCGCTCTAACCAACTGAGCTACGTCCCCACTGGAGCCGACTCAGGGCGAGCCGTCGCAGTGTCGTTTGTCGGATTGCGCTGCACGCACCTCAATCTCTGTGGGCGGAGCGCAGACCCGCACGATCTCATGCGGATCGAGTGAGGCTGTCACCGCCTCACTCGATGAGTGTATCAGATTTTCTACCGACATTCCGGCTCTCGTTCGTTCTCGAACTTCCTGGTTCTCTTCGCCAGATACCCTCGCTCCATGGTTCTTCCGCCTGGGGCACGTTCCTTGCATGCACTCGCGAAGACCTGGACTCGAGCGTCAGCTTCCTGTGGCAACCGGCGAGTTGAGCATGGAGCGGATGCCCCGCAGCGCCTGGCGCGTGCGTTCCTCATTTTCGATGAGCGAAAACCGCACATGTCCATCGCCGTACTCGCCAAAGCCGATCCCCGGGCTGACGGCCACCTTTGCCTCGGTCAGCAGCAGTTTGCTGAACTCCAGCGAGCCGAGTGGACGGAACGGCTCCGGAATCCTGGCCCAGACAAACATCGTCGCGCGCGGCAGCGCCACCTGCCAGCCTACTCGGTTCAGCCCTTCCACCAGCACATCGCGGCGTCTGCGATAGGTCTCGCATATCTCCGCCACGCACTCCTGCGGACCTTCCAGCGCCAGAATCGACGCCACCTGGATCGGCGTAAAGGTTCCGTAGTCGAAGTAGCTTTTCAGCCGCGCCAGCGCAGCCACCAGTGTCGGGTTACCCACCATGAAGCCTACGCGCCAGCCCGGCATGTTGTAGCTCTTCGAGAGCGTGAAGAACTCCACCGCCACATCCTTCGCGCCGGGCACCTGCATCACGCTGGGTGGTCGATAGCCTTCGAAGGCGATATCGGCGTAGGCCAGGTCGTGAATCAGATAGAAGCTATACTCGCGCGCCAGCTCCACCAGCCGCGCCAGAAACGGCAACTCCACGCACTCCGTCGTCGGATTCGACGGAAAATTGACGATCAGCGCGCGTGGCCGCGGCGTCATGCGCGGAATCAGGCTCTCCAGTTCGGCCAGAAACTGCTCCTGATTGTGCACCGGAACGCTGACCACATGCGCTCCCGCGATGGCTGGGCCATAGATATGGATCGGATAGCTTGGGTTCGGGACCAGCACCGTATCGTTGGCATCAAGAATGGCCAGGCAGAGATGCGAGATGCCTTCCTTGGAGCCGATCGTCACAATCGCTTCGCGATCCGGGTCCAGATCCACGCCATAGCGCGTCTGGTACCAGTTCACGATGGCCCGCCGCAGCCGCGGAATGCCCCTGGAAACCGAATAGCGATGCGCGGACGGCTTCTGCGCCGCCTCAATCATCTTGTCCACAATGTGACGCGGCGTCGCGCCATCCGGGTTTCCCATTCCGAAGTCGATAATATCTTCGCCTCGCCTGCGGGCATTCACCTTCATCTCGCCGGTGATGTTGAAGACGTACGGAGGCAGGCGTTGAATGCGGCTGAATTCGCTCATCGACTTATCTTAGCCCAGCACATGCGATTTTTCCTGCATCCAAACAGAGATGGATGCGGGTTCGCAAACAGCCGTTTCCGAGTTCGACGCGCCGTACAATCAAGCTGTGGAATTGCTGAGGGAAAGCTCGCAACCGGGCTTGCAGAGTGCCATATGTCCGACCTGCGCCGACAGGCCAGGCCGGAACCGGTGGCTCGCTGCATGGCACCTGGCCAGCCTCGATGCGCCCACGGTCGCCATCTGCTGGAGCGAGGCTCTGGCAAGCCTGGTCCACGTCACTCTGCCGCTGTGGGTACCCATCGCGCTCGGCCTTGGCACCTGGGCCATCTACCTCGCCGACCGACTCATGGACGCCAAGCGCGCGCTTGCACCGCTGCGCGCGCGCCACTGGTTTCACTGGCGACATCGCTCCGTGCTGCTGCCTCTGGCAATCCTCAACTTCCTCACCGCGGTCGTGCTTGTTCTGCGTGAGATGCCGGCCGCCTTTCGCCAGCGCGACTCCGTGCTGGCGCTTGCCGCACTGGTCTACTTTGCAGCCATTCACGGCCGCAGCAAGCTCTCCACCCCGGCAGCCAGACCGGTCGGCTGGCGTCGACTGCTCACCAAGGAAACCTTCGTCGGCCTGATCTTCGCTCTGGTCTGTGCGGCTCCCGCTGCCATGCGCTGCCTTGGCGGATTTGCCACCCTGATTGCTCCGGTTGCCGCCTGCTTCCTCCTGGCATGGCTCAACTGCTGGCTCATCGAGCACTGGGACAGCGGAATCTCGGTCGGCATTCGCCTACCGATTGCGCTCTTCACCCTCGCCCTCGGTGGCGCATCCTTCGCGCTTGCCCTCGGAGCAATCCCTCCCGCTCTCTTCCTTGCCTCCATCGGCCTCAGCGCGCTCCTGCTGGCCTGGCTGGACCGCAACCGTCACCGTCTGGATGCGCTGCACGTGCGCGCTGCCGCCGATCTTGTCCTGCTCACTCCGCTCGCGGAGATTCTGCTGCGCGGGTGGCGATGACCGTGCAGCACGACCGACTCTCGCACCGACGCGACAGCCCTTCGCGGACCGCATCGAGCCAGCCCAGTCAACCTTTGCGGCCCCCTCAGCCCGCTCGCTTCGCCGCTCCCAACTTCGATCCTCTCGCGCGGCTCTACCGATGGATGGAATATCTCAGCTTCGGCAGGACGCTCGAGCGCTGCCGCTTCCACTTCCTGGACGAACTGCTCGACCGGCAACAGGCACTGATTCTGGGCGACGGCGACGGCCGCTTCACCGCGCGCCTGCTGGCTCGCTCCACCCGCCTGCGGGCGCACGCCATCGACGGCAGCCGCGCCATGCTCGCCGCTCTGTGCCGACGCGCGCGCACCCTCCAGGCTTCCGACCGGCTCACGGTCGAACTGGCCGATCTGCGTTGCTGGACAGGCGACTCTCTGTGCAACCGATCACCGCAGCCAGGCGGCCAGCCCGATCTCATCGTCACCCACTTTTTCCTCGACTGCCTCACCACCTCCGAGGTGGACCGACTGGCCCGCTGCCTGCACGGACTGGCAAGCGACAATACACTTTGGGTGGTCTCGGAGTTTGCCATCCCGGCGCGCGGCTGGATGCACCCGCTCGCCACCGTTCTGATCTCCGCTCTCTACCGCGCATTCCGGCTTCTCACCGGCCTGGGACCGCAGCGACTTCCGGATTACGCAGCCGCTCTGGAAGGCTCAGGCTGGCGTCGCACTCAGCGCCGGGAACAGCTGCGCGGGCTTCTGGTGAGCGAACTCTGGCGCCGCGATCCATCACCTCAGCCCTCCTGCTCAGCCCGCCGCCTCGTCTGACCATATCTTCGCGCGGAACGCCCTCCCATGCTCCGCAGGGGGAAGATTCAGCGCCCGGCCCGCAACAGCACCAGAATTCCCAGCGCAAGCACCACTACGGGTATCCAGAACTGCACATCGCACAGAATCGCCCGGAATCGCATCTCTCAACCCCCTAAGCAAACCTCGTCGCGCGCCACAGCCTCTGCCCGGCAAAGACCATCAGCCCGCACGCTGCCGCCGCCAGCGCGATCGCCCAGCCCGGCGCGGCCATCCCGACTGGCGGCTTTGCCTGCCGCGCCAACAGCAAAAACACCGCGCCGGAGGCCACCAGAATCAGCCAATCCCACTGCCTGCGTTTCGCCGGATTCGCTTCCGGCTTCGTATCCGACGAGGCTGCCAATCCGTACAACCGCGCTTCGCGCTCCATCGCAACTTCGGTCTGGCGCAGCTCGCCTGCCGACGCGCTTGCAGAGCTGATCGCCACCGTGCCCACCACCATCAGCACCGATCCGCCCACAATCATCCATCGTTGACCCGCCGTGGCTCCCGCCATCTCGCCAAAGGCAAACGCACCCCACAGCATGCCCCAGAGCTGATTGGTATTTGACAGCGAAATCCCGCGCCCAATTCCAATCAGCTTGGTTGCGTACTGCTGAAACATATCTCCCACGACCCAGCAGAACCCGCCCAGAAAGATCCAGAACAGGCTGCCGCGATGCGCGCTCAGCTCCAACTCCAGCGGTCGCGCGCCTCCGGCCAGCATCACCGCCAACGCCGTCATCGTCCCCAACTCGCCTACCGTAAACACCGTCACAAACGAGAGCGGATTCATCCCGCTCAGATACGCCTTGCGATACGGGACATACATCGTTCCCCACATCAGTCCCGCACCCAGCGCCGCTGCCACGCCCTCCGCCAGATGAGGCTGCGCCTGCGTCTGCCCGCGCATTAGGCTCAACCCCAGCAGAATCGCCGCCAGCACAATCACGTGCGCACCGGCGACTACCCGCAGTTGCGTCCCGCGGCTCGCCCCACGCAGCTCGCGAAACAACACCACGCCCCAGAACAGCCCGATCAGCCCATTCGCATTCCACAGCGGAAAGGCAACCGACAGCCCGACATCGCGGATCGCATAGACAGTCAGCGTATTGCCAACAGCCCACAAAGCGCCGGCCAGCACCGCCCACACCATCAGGTGTGCCCGCGCTCGCAGGTCCGCAAGGACCGCACCCGTGCCGCGGATCAGCGTCGGAAAGCTCCATCGCGCCACAAATACCCCGGCCACCATGCAGAGCGAGATCGTCCCCGGACGCATCGAGACGTCCGCCATCCGGACCGGAGCCTCCGCCATTCCCAGCCACGCACCTGCGGCCAGTGCGCACAGGCTACCCACACGATGGAATTCAGCGGCTCGCCCCATTGTTCCAGCCTTGCTGCGGATTGTGGCCTCGGTCGGCATCGGTGGAATTCTCCGTTAGACTAAATGCCCACGCCACTCTCCCGCGCGAAAACCGCGCGCCTCCAGCTCAACCCCAGCCACCTGTGCGTATTCCTTCGGATTCTCTGACGGACGATGCCGCCGCAACTTTGCACTTCGTCGACCCAGCCCGAGCTTTGTGACGAACGCCTGCTTCGCACCAGCAGAATCGATTGCGTCTCCCCGGCGTTTCGGTCTTTCCCATCCCTGCGCAATTACGGCTGTGCGGTTGCCTTGGGCTGCGCATCCAGCTCCTCGGCCGTTTTCCTCTCGGCTGCGGCTTCCGTCGCGCGACCCTGGCGGTCGAGCGCCACGGCAAGCTGACGGTGCGCCTCCGCGAAGCCGGGGTCGGCAGCAATCGCCTCCTGAAACCGGGAGACCGCATCGGCAATCTCTCCGCGCAGCAGCAACTGATTGCCGGCATTGGTGCTGAAGCTCGCCCGCTGGCGATTCACCGCTACACGCGTCAACGCCGCTGCCTCCTTGCGCAATTCGGCCGCGTCTGCGTGTCTTCCTTCCTCCGCCAGCACGGTAGCCAGCGTAATCCGCGGTCCCGGCTGCGACGGCAACAGCTCAATGGCACGCCGCAGTGCCCGTTCAGCCTCCGCCGAGTCGTGTAACTGGTTCAGCACACTGCCCAGAATCGCCCACCCATCGCCATTCTGCGGACGCAGTGCAAGTGCCGTCCGCAACGAATTCGCAGCCTCGTCGAGCTTGCCAAGCTGCATCTCCAAAATCCCCAGCGTATACGGCGGGTCAGGCAATCTAGGATCCAAAGCCGCTGCCACCTTCAGCTCCCGCACCGCATCGTCCATTCGGTCCAGAAACTTGTAAGCCAACCCCAGATCGTAGTGCAACTCCGGATTCTTAGCATCCAGCTTCTCGGCCACTTCAAACTCTCCGATTGCAGCCTTGAAATCCGACATCTGGATATACGCAACACCCAGGTCTTCATGAAAGACAGGATCGTTTGCGTGGATCGCAAGCGCCCGCTGAAAATACGGGATGGCATCCTTCGCCCTGCCCGTCTCGGTCAAGGCCAGCCCCAGATTGTTCAGCGCCGAAGCATCCGTCGGCACCAACGTTACCGCCCGTTCGAAGTACGGAATCGCATCCGTTTGCCGACCCAGCCGCTGAAGGCTCATCGCCAGCGCAAGATCGGCTCCCGCAGGAACTGCGCCTGGAGGTGTCGTCGTTTCCGCGCGCACTGCTGCCTGAAGCGGCTCAAGCGCTTCCTCGTCTCGCTGCTCCTCCGCCAACAGCAGCCCGTATTGATACTGTATCGCCGCATTCTCCGGGGCAAGTTGCGCCGCCATGCGCAACTCCTGCTCGGCATCCGTCGGCTTGCTCTCGCGCTGCAGCACCACCCCCAGATGCATGTGCGCTACGGCGGCATCGGGCTGCGCGCCGCCGCTCAGTTCGATCGACTTGCGAAAGACCGCCTCAGCCTCAGGCCATTGCTTCTGTTGCGCCAGCACTGAGCCAAGCTGGTCTTCCACTACGGCATCCGTCGGGTCCGCCGCAACCGCATTGCGCAGATCGGCTTCCACCTCCGCCGGAGTCTTCGCGCTGCCCGCAAGCAACGCATACGCGCGGGCCAGATTGCTGCGAACCCCGGCGTCCTCCGGCTTCATTGCAAGCGCCCGTTTCAGCTCCGGGATTGCCTCGTTCGCATCTCCAAGCTGGACCAGCACCGCGCCCAGCGCCATGTGTCCCTCGGGCAACTCCGGCGCCAGCTTCACCACGCGTGCGAAGTCCATGCGGGCCGCCTCCAGGTGCTGCGCTTTGAGCGCCGCATAGCCGGCATGAAATGCTTGATTCGCCCGTTGGAGATTCACCGCCGCCTGCTGCGACACGCCCTGTTTCGCCTCTTGCGCAGACACCGAAAGCGCCCCGCCCATCAGCAAAAAAGCCAGGCAGACACGACTCACCCGTTGCAAAATTACTTCTCCTGCGCCGGACTTTGCACCGGCTTCGGGTCGTTGCGGTGCTGGATATAGACTGCAATCCGATACTCCCGCTCCGCCATCCCCATATCGCCCATCGCACGATACGCCTGTCCAAGCTGCGTATGCGTGACCGCATTCCCCGGGTCCATCTGCTCGGCGTGCGCCAGATAATGCACCGCCTCGGCAGGATTGCCCATACGCGTCAGTGCTTCGCCCAGCAAAATATATGGCCCGGTATCATTTGGCTGCAACAGGATCGCCCGATTCAGCACCCGGCGCGCCTGCTCATACTGCGCATTCCGCACATACGCGTCGCCCAGATGTTCATACAGACTCCCATCCAGCGGGTTCAGCTTCTCTTCCATCTCCAGTTCACGGATCGCCGTCGGCAGGTCAGCGCGCGCCAGCGCAATCTCTCCCAGCAACTGGTGCGCCATGGGCAGCTTCGGATCGATCGTCAGCGCCTTGTTCACAAACGCGCGCGCTTCGTCGGTAAATTCGCGCCGCAGCAGCAGCCGCGCCGTCGCCACATAGGCCGCCGGTGAATCCGGCGCAAATCCAAATTGCGCCGCGAAAGCATGGCGCGCATCGTCGTAGCGCTTCACATCCATGTAGCAGAGTCCAAGCACATACTCCGGATCTACATTCGCCGAGCTGACCGTCCGATTCGCTCGTTCCAGCAGCGGAATCGCCTCAGCCGGGCGCGCCAGACGATAGAGCGTCACTCCGCGCATCTCCATCGCTTCCCGGTCTTCGGGATCCTGTTGCAAGGCTTTCGCGAAGGCCGCGTCAGCCTCACCCAGCATCTGCTTCTGATAAAAAATCTCTCCGCGCAGCCGCTCCACCCCCGGCTGTTCCGGCAGCTTCTGCGCCAGAATATCCAGCAACGCCATAGCCGGGTCCAGGTGACCACGCGCCGCCAGGCTGCTGGCCTGGTTCAGCGTCGGTGGCGCAGCGGGAACCGTCTCGACTTCACTCGCCGCCGCAGACGCCGCCAACAGAACGGGCATAGCTACGCCCACACAAACAGCCAGGCAAATCCGCCACACTCTTCGCTTTGAATCCTTGAATCGCCACATCTTCATCTGATTTCAGTGTATTCCGACACAAACTGAAATGGGGAGCCGAAGCTCCCCATTCCAAGGGTTGGTCTTGCGTGAAGTCATCCTGCGCGAAGGTTAGAACTGGACGCGCGCCGAGAAGACAAGCTGGCGCGGTCCTGGTCCAGGGGCCTCACCGGTGATGCTGCCTACGCTCAGCAGGTAGCCGCCAGGGTTACCTGGATTGATGTGGTTGAACGCGTTGTACGCATCCATACGAATCTGCGCCAGCACGTTGTGCCACACGTTCATGTTCTTCAGCAGCGCCAGATCGGCGTTGTAGAAGCTCGGCCCAAAGTACTGGTTACGTCCGCCGTTGCCAATCTGGTCCAGGCCAGGATCCGAGAATCCGCTGCTGCCCAACGTCACCGGCTGATAGAACGTCCATCCCTGACCAGGTACGAACTTGGTCAGATGAGTATGCAGCTTGATCCCCGGAGCGATATTCGGGTAGCAAGGCGCACCTTGGCTTGGTCCATTCGGCAGATCAGGCCCCAGTGCTGTCGAGCAGTTGACTCCCAGGCTGAACGGCAGACCGCTGGCGACGTTGTAAGTGCCAGACAGCTCCCATCCACCAACAATCAGATCCGTTGCCTTGTTGGCGTCCGGCAGGAACTGCTTGCCTTTGCCGAAGGGCAGATCGTAGCTGCCGTACACGGTCGCCGAGTGGTGCCGCACGTTGCTGTCGTTGCCATAAGCGACCCTCTGGCTCCAGGTGGAATATCCACTGGCGAAGTCCGTCGCAACAGCATACTGATAGTTGCCGTTGATCGCCAGTCCCTTCCACATAGCCTGCGACACGGTAATCTGTAGCGCGTTGAAGTGGGTGTTCTGGTTGTCGCCGTCGTATTGGATTCCCTGCGACCATCCGCAGGCACCCGCCGGCAGGTTGGGATCGCTGGGTTGGGTGTAGTTGGGGTCTGAGCAGGCTTGCAGCTTCAGACCGTAGTAGCGTTGCAGATAGAGCGGGTTCGAGGTCGCACCATACTGATTCGGCTTGCTGGGAGCGGTCGGATCCCAGTGTAGCGTCTGGCCGGTGATGCTCATCGTGCCCGGCATATAGATGCCTTCCTCGTTGGGGTTGGTGCTGTTGCCGTCTCCGTCGCTCAGAGTATGCGTACCCTTGTTGCCCACGTAAGCAACCGTCAGCGAAAGGGTCGGCGTCAGAGCGCGCTGGTAAGCGACGTTCCACGCATCCAGCGTCGGATACTGCATTGGGTTCGGACGGGATTTGGACGTCACCAGCGAGCCGGGGTTAGGCAACAGGCCGCTGTTCGGCACCGAGATTGGCACATAAGTCAAAGGACCGCCGCCGCTAGGCTGCGCGCTGCCATCTTTTGCCGGGTTACAACCTGGGTTGTCTGCCGGAGAGCCAATACAGAAGGCCTGCGTTGTGCCGCCGGTGTTGCTGATGCTCTGGTTGGCCAGCACTGGCAGGTTCTGAGTCACGGTGTGACCGAAGACCGAGCCGAAGACGCCGATGTCAAAGCTGCGTCCGTAACCTGCGCGGATCACATCTTTATCATCGATCTGATAGGCAAGACCGAGGCGCGGCTCAAACATCTTCATCGCGTTGAAGGTCCAGCCCATATCCGACGGAATGCCGCCGATACCGGCCACATGCAGATAGCCGTCGTTCAGGTTCAGCAGCGCACCATTACCCGCCGCGTTCACCGTCTCCGGGAAGTAGCCTTCCCAGCGGATGCCGATGTTTGCGGTCAGCTTGTTGGTTGCGCGCCACGTATCCTGCGCATAGAAGAACATGCGCTTCTGGAATTCCTTGGCGTTGGTCGATGTCGAGACGTAGCGGTTGAAGCTCGTCACGTCGCCCAGCGCAAAGGTGGCAAATCCCAGACCCGTGCCGCCTGCGCCATTCTGTGCAGTCTCCTGCGAGTCGATGTTGAGCAAACCAGCGCGGTCGTTGTCCGAGGGAACACGCAGGTTGCGGCCATAGCGCAGATCCGTACCCACCTTGATCTCGTGGTTTCGGATCGTCTTGGTCCAGTTGTTCACAAACTGGAACTGGTCCTCGCGCTCAGTCAGCGGACAGTTGCAACGGCTGATATTCAGTCCGTCACCATAGAGCGGCTGAACTGCACCGCCAGGCAGACCCTGAATATTGAAGCCCGGTGAGCCGCCCGTATAGAAGGTGCCAAAGTTAATGCCCGGGATACCCAGAGTATTGGCGAACTCCGTGTTCTGGTCATTCTTCTGGTCGGCAATGTTATACCGCATATAGCCAAGACGAAGATCGGCGATTAAGGTCGGGCTGAAAACATAGTCCGAACCGATCGCCAAGCTGTCATCCGCGCTCGTCGACTGGCCGCCGTAGCCACCAATACCGAAGCCCGGACCGCCAGCACCCACTCCGCCACCTGCCGGATCGTACATCTGAGCACCGCTCAGCACGTTGGTCCATCGAGAAAAACGAACAAAAGCATTCGCTTTTTCGTTGATCGTTTCGTCCACGCGGATAGTCCAGAGGTCGCTGTTGAAAAGACCCGTGCCCTGCTCCGTCGAGTTCGCGTCCAAGCCGCTCAGGTCGCCGCCCGATTCTTTCAGCACGAACGGCTCCAGGTAGGTGAGCATGTTGGTCCACTGCTTGCTGACCATGCTGGCAGGAATCACGTTGCCCGGGAACGGATTGCCTCCGCCCGAGGCGCTGTTGTCATAAATGGTGCCCTTCGACCCCAGCACACTCAGGTACTCGCTGAAATCGCAGCCCTGAATGCCGCTCGGGCCAGTCTCTTGTCCCAAACAGGACTTCGTCAGCAACTGGCTGGGCAGCGTGTCGACCGCCACCGAACCAACCTTCTGACGCTGACCTTCATATGCGAAGAAGAAGAACAGCTTGTTGTGTAAGATCGGCCCGCCGATCGTGGCACCGAACTTGTTCTTGATGCCCGGCGCAGGCGCGCCCGCAAACGGATCCTTCGCCAGATTGGCGTTGCCCGTGCGGAAGTCGTATGCGCTGCCGTGGAAGGTGTTCGATCCAGACTTGGTCTGAACCGTCTCGACGGCGGCCACAGCCTTGCCCAGCTCGGCGTCGAAGTTCTGCGTCGTCACCTTCGTTTCGGTGATCGAATCGAGTGAAGGGTTGATGACGATAATGCCCAGAATCGGATCCTGGTTATCGGTGCCGTCCAGCTCATAGGCAACGCCGCCAAAGGCTTGCCCATCGATCTGAATCTGACGCGAAGCCTGCGGGTTTTCATCGGCCGCATGCGACCAGCCCAGAAGCTGTGCGCCCGGCAGCAGAAGCTGCAGGTTGGCATAGTTCTGGCCCTCGACAGGCAGATCGTTCACCTGCTGCGAGTTGAAGATTGTCGAAACGTCGGCGCGGTCGGTCTTCAGCTCCGGAACTGAATCCGCGTTGACGGTCACCGTCTCCGCTCCAGCACTGGAAACACCCAGCGTAATATCGGAACGCGGCGAAGTATCCGCCTGAACCACGATGCCCTTCACCGTGGAAGTCTCAAAACCTTTAGATGTAACCTGCACGTCATACGTGTCAGGGATAAGGTGGGATACCGTGTAATCACCCGTTGAATTGGTGATCACGGTCACTTTCGTGCCCTTGCCTTCGTCGGTCACAGTCACCGTCGCGCCCGGTACCACCGCGCCGGTTTTGTCTGTGATCGTACCGAAGATCGATCCGTAGACCGACTGGGCACGCGTCATCGTCGAAGAGAACAGACATACGATGGCGAGGAGTGCCAGTGCGTACGCTGTTCGCGTGTACTTAGTCATGCGGTCTCCTGAGAAATACTCCAGGTTCTATTCCATTCATTCGCCTTCAACTGCCTGCCCGTCTTTGCAGTGGCTCGATCCGACTCTCCACCGGAAACATTCCGGTCTAAATCGACACCACTCTTCCGATCCGCAGGCCAAACCTCAGGCGTTCCGACGAGTCCTGCCACTCTGGCGAGTCCCGTTCTCTCGTTTTCTCGGCATCTCACCCAATGGCGATCCCCGAGCCTGGCTGCACAGCCGTCCGCCGGAACATTTTCCGGCCCATGAAAATACCTCTGTGCAGCACCGATGAACAATATCGAAAGCCTGAGTCAGTTGTCAATCTTTGGATGGAGATTTTTTCCGATGAATCCGTAGAATCCGTATAGTCAATGCCTCTCGGCCGCTGCAGATGGCACTCCGCCCAGAGAAACTATGAAAAACCATAAGGAGTTTCTATTGAAAACAATAGATTTGCATGCCTGGAGTACGCAGTTTTTCGGCATTCAGAGGACAAGAAAACCGCTCCTCACATGCCTCATTCCAGACCTTTTTTCAAGTCATTTCACGAGAACTAGACCATACTTATTAAAGAAAATGTTATGTCATTGTTGACGCCAGAATCTGCCTGCCTGCGGAGCAGAAGATTCGCGCCGGTCGCGGCCAAGTGGTTCTACCACTAAAAATTCGGCGGGATTTGGCATGAAATAAATTGCTTTACCTGAAACAACCCGCCCGACTCGCTCCCTCACGACTTGCGCTGAGAGGATCGAAGTTTCGTGGGGGCCGACTTGCATCGGGTCGAACTTTTCTTTGCTTCCGGGTAGACATTTGCCGGAAGGTTCGACAGCGACATCGACTTGCTGCTTTAAGCGTTATTTTCCGCAGGGTCGCTCCCCGTCCCGGATGGCCACCTGCAGCGCCGCAGCCGCACGGTCATCCGGCGCAAACTCAAGCACCCGGTCCAGCGCCGCCAGTGCATCTTCCCGATACCCCAGCCCACAATCGACCGTAGCCAGGTTGATTCCTGTTGTTGCGGCGGCCGGATCGTCGGCCAGCGCCGCCGTCCACAGCCGCACTGCCTTCCCGGGCTCTCCGTGCCGGGCCAGAATCAGCCCCAGATTTCCCTCGGAAAAGCCTTCATGCGGGTCCATACTCAGTGCCTTCTGATACTCTCGCGCCGCCTGCTGATCCTCTCCAGCTACCTGCTCCAGAAAACCGAGCTGGCTGTGCAGCCGCACGTCGCCGACGGCCGCCGGTTCTACCTCGGCTTCTTTCAGGATGGAGAGCGCCCGATCGTATGCCTGTCGATCCCCGAGTGCTGCGAACTGCGCATAG
This sequence comes from Acidobacteriota bacterium, assembly GCA_021816455.1. Taxonomy (GTDB): domain Bacteria; phylum Acidobacteriota; class Terriglobia; order Terriglobales; family Acidobacteriaceae; genus Acidicapsa. The sequence goes on along the minus strand of JAKAXU010000026.1, from coordinate 29,125 downwards.
GCCAATCCCAGGCCAGAGCGCGGAATCTGCTCCATTGAGCGTATTCCGGACCCTTGCAGGACAAGCATGGTTGCTTCTTCTGTTTTTTCCATTTCTGCGCAGGTCGATTGTTGTTTGAAGTTCGACCAATTTCTTCTCAACGAGGAGATCCATGGCCTGGATTCGCTTCTGTTGATCGGAATTGTCTGAAGTCAGACCCTTCAGATTGGCAGCTCAGGCAGATCGAATCGCGGCGTTCGGCAGGCAGTTCTTCAATCTCCATCATCGGCGCGTGGCCATCCGAGGCCAGATGCGCCATCGGGTCGCCGTGGCAACCGTCACAGGTGATGCCGCCATGCAGAAACGGCGCCTCTGCGCATCGGTTACGCGCCTACCGGCATCGACGGCTGGATAACTCGATTCCCCGGAACAAAACTCAGTTAGTGCTGATGTGGGTGTGCAACACCTCAGTGCTCGATGGAACGGTCACGCTTTCGCTTTGCTCGGCGGTGATGAAAACATCCATGTCCTTGGAGACAGTCTCCACCTTCAACTCCCCGCTCAGATTTTTATCCACACCGATCGCTCCCTGCTTCAACGCATCTCCGCCATTGGGGCGTATCCATACCAGATATTTGCTGGCGGAAGGTGTAAGGGTCGATGGCCTGGCAAGATGCTTCACTTTGATATCGAGCACAGTGTTTTTGTTGTCTTTATCTCGATAAGCCCTCACCGTCCCCATCGCTGCGGGAACCATGGAGCTGGCGGTCATCTGGAATACTTTGCCGGAAGAGATTGGCCAGATCATCAGGAACATTGCGATAACGATAGAAAGATTCATGGTTTCTCCAAACGCTGTAGGGTTGCGAAGGTATCTGCTCTGTCCTCTCGACTCTTGTCCACTTCCAGGACGCAGAAGCACATACACGGTGCATATACCTCCCCAGTGTGCGGCAAGGGGTTCGTCAGACGCTGGTCACAATAGCTCAACCACGATCACTCAGCCCGCCGCGCGCTGCAACAAGCGGACAAAACTCATCCGGCAGATTCAGCGTCGAAAACAGAATGAAAAGCGCAGGAACAGAATTTGCGTATCGTCTGGTTCACACTGTCTTGCTTTGCTTCTTTGCCACCGCCTCATGCTTTCTGGCTGTCGCAGCCCCACCGGTGAACCCGATGAATCGCGTGCAGAATTCCGATCTCAACGCGCAGAAGCTGAATGCTGCCAGGACCGCATACTTTCGCGTAATCACCACCAATGACCGCGCCGCCGACGTGGCCGCGCACCAGGCGCTGACTGCGCTGGAACGTGACTATCCCGACGATCCGCATCGCTCCGGAAAGTCCCGGCGGACTGGACGCAGCGCAACGCCTGCGCCACATGTAGAAGCACGGCGTCACCCTTCGCCGTCACAACGAGGATGAAAAAGATTATTTCTTCAGCGGCTTGCGTGCAAAGTAGTAGAGCGAATACGCGAGTGCGGCGAACATGACCACCGAGACCCAGTCGTGATGCATCCACGTATCCTGCGGAAGCTGAATCGGCAGCGTCTTGCCGCTCAGCGATTCGTACGCCTTGATCGCCACACCGACCAGGCCCATGATGCCGCCGGCAGCGATCAGCCCGGAGGCATAGAGCGAACCAGGACTGACTTCGCTCTCGGATGCAGCAGCTTCGCCTGTCTTTTCCAGCGCCCGGTCCACCATCCAGCGCATCACGCCGCCTACAAAGATCGCCAGCGTCGTCCCAATCGAAAGGTACGCGCCCACCGCAAAGGTCAGCGAACGAACCCCCAACAGCTCCACGCCAATCACCAGAGAGACGCCCATCAGCACCAGCCCCCAGGGCAGCTTCCGGCTCAGGATGCCGTTGATGACCGTTGCCATCAACCTGGCCTGCGGTGCCGCAGCCTTCTCACTGCCGATCCCCTGAATCCACTGCACCTCAATCCGTTTCGTCTTCGGTGAATACAGATACTTTCCGTCTGCCAGCACCGGCGAACCGATCGCATTCAGCACCAGAAAATCCTTCCCGTGCAGCACCGCGCTGCCCGCTCCCGTCGTCGTAAAATTCACCGGAGCATGTGCGCCTGCCTGAACGGTTACACCTGCATGCGGCTGAGACAGCTCCCATACCTGCGGTGCCAGCCGAAATTCCTGGAACGCCGTATTCATCGCCGTCAGCGTGAAGCCGATAATCACCGTCGAGATGCAAACCCCGATCATGAGTGCAATCTGTTGTAGCCGCGGCGTCGAACCAACCAGATAGCCCGTCTTCAGATCCTGGCTCGTATCGCCCGAGTTTGAAGCAGCAATGCACACCGCTCCGCCCACGGTAATGGCCAGCGCTCCATAGGCCGGAGCCGTCCATCCCTTCAGCAGAAAAACCGCCGCCGTTGCCATCAGCGTCGCAATCGTCATGCCAGAGACAGGACTCGCCGAGCTGCCCACAATCCCCACAATCCGCGAACTGACCGTCACAAACAGAAATCCAAAGACCACAACCAGCAGCGATGCCGCAAGATTCGCCCATACTCCCACATACGCGCCCGGTATGGGATGAAACTGAAGAAAGAGGAACATGAGGACGACGAGCACGAGCGATCCGCCCAGCACCACGCTCATTGGCAGGTCATCATCGGTACGCGCGGCGCGTCCGGAGGCATTGCTGCCGGATGCACTGCGCGCGCGCATCGAGCGAACGCCGCCAGCCAGTGCGCTCACCAGGGTCGGGATGGTCTTGAGCAGTGTAATCAGCCCCGCTGCGGCCACTGCACCCGCACCCATCGGCCGGATATAGGTGGACCACAGATCGCTCGGACTCATCTCACCGATCAGCCGCGTCCCCGGATACACCGGATGATGCAGCGCTCCGCCAAAGAACGAGATCAGCGGCATCAGCACCAGCCAGGAAATCGCCCCGCCAGCCACCAGCACGCCGGCCACGCGCGGTCCGATAATGTAGCCCACGCCCAGATACTCCGGCGTCACATCGGCGCGAATCGCCGCGCCTTTCAGAATGTGCTGCGCACCCAGATCCGGCTCATAGTTCGGCGTCGCAGGCCAGGCCGCCAGCAGGTTGTCGTTCTGGAAGAGCGTATAAAGCCCACCCAGTCCCAGCCCGAAGAAGACTCGGCTGGCAAACGACCCGCCGCGATCCCCCGCAATCAGCACATCTGCGCACGCCGTCCCCTCCGGATACGTCAGCGTCTCGTGCTCCTCCACAATCAACTGTCGCCTGAGCGGGATCATGAACAGAACACCCAGCCATCCGCCCACCAGCGCCAGCATAAAGATGCGCGTGTACTCCAGATCGAAGCCCAGAAAGATCAGCGCCGGCAGCGTGAAGATCACTCCGGAGGCGATCGACTGGCCCGCGTTGCCCGTCGTCTGCACTATGTTGTTTTCCAGAATCGACGAGCGTCCGAAGACCCTCAGAATGCTGATCGACAGCACCGAGATCGGAATCGACGCCGCCACCGTAAGACCTGCGCGCAGTCCCACATACACCGTCACAGCGCCGAAGATGATCCCGAAGATTGACCCCAGCACCAGCGCACGAAACGTGAACTCCGCAGGCGATTGCTCCGCAGAAACATACGGACGAAATGAAGACACGATCAACCCTCCCCGATTGGGCGCCATTTCCAGTACTGCGACTATAGATGATTCCCCGTTCCGGCGTGAATCGCGCCCGGGGGCCGGAAGAAAACCGGCGAAACTTCGCCTGCTCCGGTCATTTCAGGATAGATTTCTTCTCCGCGCTCTGCTTATACTGGTGGCGACGGTTGCCTTGCAAGTTTCTGGCGGCTCTCATTCAACTCAGGTTTGTGAGGTGCGAATTCAGTAGCAGACCTCGTCTCGAACCGATCCCGCCCAATCACCGCTTCCACGCGGAAGCCGTATCGATCGCTACGCCCGCTGTTTCTCTCTCCGCAACTTCCTTTCGCCGCTCACTTTCCTCGACCACCCGTCTCCTGCTCTCCTCGCTCTCCACCGTACTCGCACCGGACTTCTGCCGCCTTTGCAATCAGCCGCTTCTTCGTCTTTCCGCAGCTCCGGTCTGTGACGCCTGCTGGGCCGCGATTCGCAGCGCATCTTCGGCATGTGCTGCCTGCTCCTGTTGCGGTGCGGCGCTGCTCAGCGTTGACCCTCTTCCTCCGCCGCACGCCAATTCCGACGCACCGGACGACCTTCTCTGCAGTGCCTGCCATGCCGCGCCGACGCCCTTTGCTCGCGTCGTCACCCACGCCACCTATTCCAGCGAACTGCGTCTCGCCATTCATGCCCTGAAGTACACCCGGATTCACTCCATCAGCCAGCCACTTGGCCGCATGCTCGCCGACGCTATCCGCACCCTTGCCCCGGAAACGCCGCAATCGATGCTCGTCATTCCCGTCCCGCTGCACCCGCGCCGCCAGCGCAATCGCGGATTCAACCAGGCACGTCTGCTGGCAGCCTCGGCGTTGCGCGATCTACGCCGCACCCATCCGGACTGGCGCCTGCAACTCTCGCCCGCTTCGCTGGTCCGCCAGCGCCAGACCAGCCCGCAGGCTTCGCTCACCCTGGACGAGCGCCGCCTCAACCTCGATCAGGCCTTCCACGTCTCGCGTCCGCAGGATGTCGCAGGCCGCACCGTCCTGCTCATCGACGACATCGTGACCACCGGCGCCACTGCACGCGCCTGCGCTCAATCCCTGCTCGATGCCGGAGCCTCCACCGTCTACGTCGCCGCACTCGCACGCGCTCAGATATCCTGCCTCAAAGGGCAAACCCGTCTCGGCGACGAACAGGATATTCCTTTTGCCTTCGGCGAAGAGCCACCGTCGAGCGAGCCATCGTTCGCCACGGCATCGCCCCACCCCACATAAACCAACCCTGTGCGCAGGCACAGTCCGAAACCACCGAACGGGAGAGATTCCACCCACCGACGACCACACGCTGACGACCCACTTTGACGAGGAGATTCCGATGTCGCTTGGTAAAGCCATGATCCACGCCCGCAAGCAAAAGTCGCTCGCAAAAGCCGCTCGTGTTGTGCATCCGGAGGGCCAAAGCTGGACGAACTCCGGCCAGATCCTGCAAATGCCCGTCCTGGTTCTCAACGCTTCCTATGAGCCGATCAACATCTGCGGCGCGCGCCGCGCTCTCGTCCTGGTGCTCAAGGGCATCGCGCGCACCGAAGAAGAACACGGCATCCTGCTGCACGCCCAGCGCAGCCGCATGGCCATGCCCTCGGTCATTCGCCTGCTGGAGTATCGCCGCATCCCTCACCAGACCCGCGCTCTCTCTCGCAAAAACATCCTGCTCCGCGACCGCAATACCTGCCAGTACTGTGCCGTCGTGCTGCCTCCCAACGAACTCACGCTCGATCATGTCGTTCCGCGCTCCCGCGGCGGCAGCTCCACCTGGGAAAATCTCGTCGCCTGCTGCCATGCCTGCAACCGCCACAAGGGCAACCGCCTGCTCACCGAGATCGACGACATGCAGCTTCTCCGCGAGCCGCGCCCCTTCAGCCTCCACACCAGCCGCCAGATCATGCGCATGCTGGGCCGCAGCGACGACCGCTGGCGCAAATACCTCTTCTACTGAAAGAGCGGCTTACTTCGCTTTCGGCTCAAGCATGGCCAGCAGCGTGGCCTCGTCGATCACCGGCACGCCCAGTTCTTGTGCCTTGTCCAGCTTGCTGCCCGCTTCTTCGCCCGCCACCACAAAGCTTGTCTTTTTGCTCACCGAGCCGGAGACTTTGCCGCCCGCAGCCTCAATCCTTGCTTTGGCCTCTTCGCGGCTCATCGTCGGAAAGCTTCCCGTCAGCACAAAGGTCATTCCCGCCAGCTCAGCCGAGCGCTGCTTCTTCTCCGCTGTCATCTTCACGCCCACCGCCCGTAGCCGCTCCACCAGCGCCTGATTCCGCTCGTTCTCAAAGAACTCGCGGATCGAAGCTGCCACCTTCGGCCCCACCTCGTCCACCATCTCCAGTTCTTCCCGGCCAGCCGCGGCAATCGCCTCCATCGACCCGAAAGCGCCGGCCAGCAACTCTGCCGTCCGTTCGCCCACAAACCGGATTCCCACTCCCATCAGCAACCGTGCCAGGCCCGCCTGCTTCGAGCGCTCAATCTGCTCCAGCAGCGACTGGGCAGATTTTTTTCCCACCCGCTCAAGCTTCAGCAGTTGCTCCTCGTTCAGCGTGTAGAGATCGGCGATCGAACGCACCAGCCCACTGTCCAGCAACTGCTGAATCAGCGCCTCACCCAGTCCGTCGATGTTCATCACGCCGCGATGCGCAAAATAGAGCAGCGACTGCAACAGCCTCGCCGGACAATCCGTATTCACGCAGTAGCGATCGACCTCGCCCTCGGCCTGCCGTGCTATGGTCCCGCACACCGGGCAGGCATCCGGCATCCGGAACGGCTCGACCGACTCCTCAATTCCGCTTTCACCCTCCGGCTTCGGAACCACCTCCGCGATCTTCGGAATCACGTCTCCGCCGCGCTCCACCCGCACCCATGAGCCGACTCGAACACCCAGCCGCGCCACTTCGTCGGCATTGAACAGACCGGCGCGCTCCACCGTCGTCCCGCCGATCCCTACCGGACGCAGCACCGCCACCGGAGACAGTTTGCCGGTCCGGCCCACGGTAACCTCGATCTCCAACACCTGCGTCACCGCCGCCCGCGCGGCAAACTTATAAGCAATCGCCCAGCGCGGCGCGCGGCCCGTATACCCCAGCCGCAGTTGCGTCGGCTGCGCATCCACCTTGATTACCACCCCGTCGATCTCATATGGCAGCGTCGAGCGCATCGCCTCCATACGTTCCAGAAAATCGAGAATCTCCTCCACCGTCCCGCACGTCGTCCGGTGCGGATTCACACGAAACCCAAGCTTTTCCAGCATCTCCAGCGAGGCCGCCTGTCCCGCCGCCGCATACTCGCCGCCTACCAGCAGAAAATATGCATAGCAGTCCAGCCTGCGCTGCGCTACGATATTCGGCTCCAGCGTTCGCAGTGTCCCCGCCGCCGCGTTGCGCGGATTGGCCGCCAGATCCTGACCAGCGCGCTCGCGCTCCTCGTTCATGCGCTGGAACGACGCGATCGGCATCACCACCTCGCCGCGTACTTCAAACCCGGCTACGCCAGCCATTCCCGCTGCCCGCAGCTTCTCCTCCGTCACCAGCAGCGGCACGCTGCGAATCGTTCGCACGTTGCTGGTCACGTCCTCGCCCGTCTGTCCATCGCCGCGCGTCAGCCCGCGCATCAGGCGTGCATCGCCGCTGGCCTGCACCTCGTAGTGTATCGCCACAGACAATCCATCCAGCTTCAGCTCCGCCGCATACAGCACCGGAAGCTCGCCAGCAAGCTCGCGCACGCGCCGATCCCACGCTTGCAGCTCCTCGGCATTGTAGGCATTGTCCAGCGAAAGCATCGGACGCGAGTGCGTCACCTTGCGGAAACCCTCCGCCGGTCGTCCGCCCACGCGCTGCGTCGGCGAATCCTCCGTCACCAGCTCTGGATGCGCCTCTTCCAGCACGCGCAGCGCCCGCATCTTCGCGTCATACTCGGCATCCGAAATCACCGGCGCGTCGAGAACGTAATAGAGATGCTCGTGGTAGCGAAGTTCCTCCCGCAGCGCCTCAATCGCCTCCTCGGAACTTATCTCCGACGTCTTGTGTGTCATCGTCGCTGCCCCTTTTGTCGCCGGTCATGCGTGTCGTCTGCAAAGCGTTTCCAGCACCACGCGCTCAGCCTTTCAGCGCGGCCAGCACTTCTTCGGCGTGACCCTCCGGCTTCACCTTGGGGAAGATTTTCACAAGCGTCTGGTCCGGGCCGATCACAAACGTCGTTCGCTCGATGCCCCACACCTTCTTGCCATACATGTTCTTTTCCTTGAGCACGCCAAACTGATTGCAGACTTTCTCGTCTACATCCGCGAGAAGCGGATACGGCAGGTTGAACTTTTCCCGAAACTTTCTCTGCGCCTTCGGCGTATCGCGCGAGATTCCCAGCACCACCGCTCCCGCCGCCTGCAGTTGCGTGAAGGTATCTCGAAAGCCGCAGGCTTCGATCGTGCAGCCAGGCGTGTCCGCTTTGGGATAAAAGAAGAGTACAACCGGTTTTCCGGCGAAGTCGGTCAGGTTGACCGTCTGTTCCTGGTCGTCCTGGAGAGTGAAGTTGGCGACTTTCTCGTTCAGTTCCATCGTGAGTTCCTCGCTAGGCCACGGGTCAAAGCTCGTCTTGGGATTTGGCGCGCGGCTCCGCTCGGTTTCCCGCGCCTCCGGGCAACTTCAGCATACCCGCGCAACCTGCCATCTGCACACCGCTCCCCGCGCCACCACTTCCATGGCACGCACACGGGTCGCCGCCCCGCCGCTTGCCGCCTGCCTGCTTGCCGTCGCAGCGCTCATTGCCGCGCCAACGGCCCGCGCCCAATACCCCGGCCACATCAATACCAGCCAGCCGAAAAAAGGCTCCACACTGCGCGCCGTCGCCGTGCTGGAGTGGACCGGCTCGCCCGGCAAACCCTCCGCCAGCCGCCTCATCCCCATCACCGTCTACGACGGCGACCGCCTCCACGACGGCACTCTCTACCTGAGCCAGCCCCAACCGCTCGCTCTCCAGAACGGCGTCGAGTACGAGCTGCAATCCGCCGGCAAACCCGTCGGCATCTTCGACCTCTATTCCGCAGGACACAACCAGGTCGGCGAATTCAACTCCTGGCTCGGCTACGGTGCCTGGAAGCCGCTGCCCAAGCCCGCTCCACCCACCTTTAACACCAGCGGACTCACCGTCACCGGCCTCAACGAGGACGAGCCGGTCCTGCTCCGCAAACACCCTAAAGGCAGCGACTCCTCCGCGACGGCTCCTTCCACCTCCGGCGGCACAGGCCCCGTCGATCCCAACCGGCCCACTCTGCGTCGACGCGTCGACGCCGCCGATTCCACCACTCCGGCCACGCAGCCCGGCGGCACCGGCCCCGTCGATCCCGACCGGCCCACCCTCCATCACCTGCCGCCCGCCACCACCACAGCCAGCAGCTGTCCCTCACGGGAAACCGGCCCCAACCTGCCCGATCCCAACCGCCCGCGCCTCACCTATGGCAAGCCCAAAAGCCTCGCCACGGCAGACCTTGAACTCAAGGGCAACCCTCCGCGGATGCAGCAGATGGTAGCCGTCTCCGATCCCACCACCGCCATGCCCCATCCCTGGACCTATAGCTGGCCCAGTCCCTTCGACGAAGCCAACGCACGGCGCGCCCTTGAAGCCTTTGCCCGCGCCGCGCTCACCCCGCCTGCACGGCCTGCTCCAGCGACAGCGCCCAAAGGAAAAACCCGCACTTCCCAGCCACACTCCCTCACGCCGCTTGCTCCGCCCATGCGTCTGGCCAACGAATCCTTCCGCAGCTTTGAACTCGAATACGGAGCCGCGCCAACGATGGTCTTCAGCGCCAGCACCCCTCCGCCCGATGCTCCCACGCTTGACGCCAACGGCCAGCCGATTCCGCCGCCACCCGAGCGCTTTGTCACCCTCATCGCCCAGCCTGACCTCTACGGCAATCCCATCCTCCTCAAGCGTGTCGTCACCGACGCAGCGCATCTGGACGAGACCCCGCGCCTGCGCCTCATCGACGCCGTAGATGCCATGGGAGACAATCGCGCCGAGCTGCTCTTCGAGCGTATCGGCGACCATCAGCGCAGCTTCGCTCTCTACAGCGCCATCGGCGGGGAGATCCAGCGCATCTTCACCACTGTCTCGCTACCCTGAGGCTCAGCATTCCGACTCAGCCCTCCGGCTCAGGCCTGCCTGCCTCATCCGGCAAAGACAGCGCGTGCGGCGGCAATCGTCGCTTCCACCTCGACCGGTCCATGTGCCAGGCTCAGAAAGAGCGCCTCAAACTGCGACGGAGGCAGCCAGACGCCACGCTCGAGCATCGCCCGGTGAAAACGTCCAAAGCTCGCCGTATCGCTCCGCGCCGCCTGCTCGTAATTCGTCACCGCCTCTGCCGTGAAAAACCACGTCCACATCGATCCCACACGGTTCACCGTGACTGTGACCCCTGCCTCGCGCGCGGCCTGCGCCACACCCTCCGCCACAGCTTTTGCGCTTGCCTCAAGCTCCGGATAGATCGTCTCGCGATGCATGGCCAGATAGTCCAGCGTGGCGCAGCCGGCGGCCATCGCCAGTGGATTGCCGCTCAGCGTGCCCGCCTGATAGACCGGCCCCAGAGGAGCCAGCAGGTCCATCCGGCCGCGCCGACCACCGAAGGCTCCGCACGGCAGCCCGCCGCCCAGAATCTTGCCCAGCGTGATGAGGTCCGCATCGATCCCGTACAGCTCCGTCGCACCACCCGGCGCCAGCCGAAAGCCCGTCATCACCTCGTCCACAATCAGCAGCGCGCCGTGCTCGTTTGTGATGCACCGCAGCCCGGCCAGATATCCTTCAGCGGGCGGAATGCAGCCGGCGTTCCCCACCACCGGCTCCAGAATGATGGCGGCGATCTCGTCGGGGTAGCTTGCAAAGGCTGCCTCCACTGCGGCCAGGTCGTTGTACGGCAGCGCCAGCGTCAGGCTGGCAATCTCCTCCGGCACGCCCGCAGAGCCGGGAATGCCCAACGTGGCAACGCCCGAGCCAGCCTTCACCAGCAGGCCATCGGCGTGGCCGTGATAGCAACCTTCAAACTTGATGATCCGCCTGCGCCCCGTCGCTGCGCGCGCCAGCCGGATTGCCGACATCGTCGCTTCCGTGCCGGAGCTGACAAAACGCAGCCGCTCGATGCCCGGATAGACCGCCATCACGCGCTCGGCCAGGTCGCCTTCGACGGCCGTCGATGCGCCAAAGCTCGCCGAGTCCCGCGCCGCACGGACAATCGCCTCCACCACTGACGGAAAAGCGTGGCCCAGAATCATCGGCCCCCACGAGCCAAAGTAGTCGATGTAACGGTTGCCGTCGGCGTCGAACAGATACGCGCCCTCAGCCCGGGCCACAAACGGTGGCTGGCCGCCCACTGCGCGAAAGGCGCGCACCGGCGAATTTACGCCGCCGGGAAACAGCCGCTCCGCGCGCTCGCGCAGCCGTTCGGATTCATCATGCAACATGGTCATCAAGGCCTCTCACTCCTGCTTCGACTTCAGTATAGGGGCGCGCTACGCCTGCCTTTTCGCACTGCGAACGCAGTCGGCACGCTCGGTCTGAAATTGCACCCCACGTAAGATGCTCCCCGCTGAAATTGCATCGTGCCCGCCGCCCCGGCCATCCTGAAGAAGATGAACCCTCTGGCGGAACAGATCGAAGACCGCCTGCTGGTGGTCTTCGACGGACGCTGCGCCCTCTGCCACGCTTCGGTGCGCTGGCTCCTGCGCCGTGATCGACGCGATCGCCTGCGCTTCCTCGCCTCGGAGTCCCCCACAGTCGTCGAGCTGCTCGCCGCGGTCGGCGCAGAACCGTGCCTTTCCGTTACTCCCGCCACGATCCTGGTTCTCGCGCCCATGGTTCTCGCGCCCACGCTTCTCGCACCCATGGTTGTCGCGCCCACGCCCGCACCTGTTGCCGGGCTGCCGCCTCGCCCGCTCGTACGCCCGCTTATGCGCCTCCTCGTGCGCTCGGATGCCGTGCTCGCCTGCCTCGGCGAACTCAACCCGCCCTGGCCCCAGCTTGCCGCGTTTGCCCGCCTCATCCCGCGACCACTGCGCGACCTTGCATATCGCGCCTTCGCTCGCCTGCGCTACCGACTCGCTCGCCGCTATGACGCCTGCCCGCTGCCGCCGTCCGAGTATCGCCAGCACTTCCTGAACTGAGAGCGCGTGTAGTCGGCGCTGCATCTCCGGCGCGGACTCCAGCCAGCCCGCAAAGCAGCGATCGCCTGCTAGAATCGAGCTTTCGGACGCCAGCCAACTCCCGCGAAAGAAGCACTGTTGAAAGCGATGCCGCAATCGAAAACAAAAACCTCCGCCACCCGCTCCACCGGAGCTTCGTCAGCACGAACCCGCGTCGCTCGTCCAGCCGCAAAACCCATCCGCTACGCCGATGCGGGCGTGGATATCCGCTCTGGCGACCGCGCTAAGGACCGCATCAAAGCGCTGGCCGCTTCCACGCTGAACCGCAATGTGCTGGCCGGCGTCGGCGGCTTTGGCGCGCTCTTTCAGCTCGACCGCCGCAAGTGGACCGAGCCGGTGCTGGTCAGCTCCGCTGACGGCGTCGGCACCAAGCTCAAGCTGGCCTTTCAGCTCGGCATCCACACCACCGTCGGCGCGGACCTCGTCCATCACTGCGTCAACGACATCGCCGTGCAGGGCGCGACGCCCTTATTTTTTCTCGACTACCTGGCAAGCGGCAGGCTGAAGTCGACTGTGCTGGAGCAGGTGGTGGAGGGGCTGGCGACTGCCTGCAAGGCCAACGGCTGCGCGCTCATCGGCGGTGAAACCGCCCAGATGCCGGGCTTCTATCAGGACGGCGAATACGATCTGGCCGGATTCATCGTCGGCGTGGTCGAGCGCGCGAAGATGATCACAGGCGCCTCGATCCGCCCCGGCGATGCGCTGCTCGGATTGCCCTCGACCGGACTGCACACCAACGGCTACTCGCTAGCGCGGAAACTCTTCTTCAAGGTGGCCGGTTACAGGCCCAGGCAGCAGGTCCGCGCCATCGGCGGCCGCGCCGCGGAGGTGCTGATGGCTACCCACCGCAGCTATCTGCCCGTCCTGCAAAAACTCACCCAGGCCGGGCTGGCCAGCGGCATGGCCCACATTACCGGCGGCGGCATCACGGAGAATCTTCCACGCATTCTGCCCAAAGGCACGGCCGCGGAGATTCGACGCGGCTCCTGGCCTGTGCTCGCCGTCTTCGAGCACCTGCGGGAACTGGGTCACGTCCCGGAAGACGAGATGATGCGCACCTTCAACATGGGCATCGGGCTGATCGTCGTCGTGCCCGCGGAAAAACTGCGCCGAGCCACGGCCCTGCTTGAGCGCATGAACGAGCCGTACTACCGGATCGGCGAGGTGATTCGCGGCGACCGGCGGGTGACCTATCGATGAGCCTGCCTGCGAAGACCCGGCTCGGCATCCTGCTCTCCGGACGCGGATCGAATTTCCTGGCCATCGCCAGCGCCATCGCAGACGGCAGGCTTGCGGGCGCAGAGATTGCCGTCGTCCTCTCGAACGTCGCGGAAGCGCCGGGCCTGACGGCAGCGCGCGAGCTGGGGCTGCCGACAGCTACGTTTCTCTCCCGCGGACGTCCCCGCGCCGAGCACGACGCCGACGTGATCGCCTGCCTGCGCGAGCATCAGGTCGATCTCGTCTGCCTGGCCGGTTACATGCGACTGCTTTCGCCCGCCTTCATCGCGGAGTTTCCCAATCGCATCCTGAATATTCATCCCTCGCTGCTGCCCGCCTTTCCCGGTCTCGATGCGCAGACCCAGGCCTTCGAGTACGGCTGCCGGATAGCGGGCTGCACCGTGCATTTTGTCGACGAGCATCTGGATCACGGCGTGATCGTGCTGCAGCGCGCGCTGCCGGTGCTCGACACCGACGATGCGCACTCCCTGGCCGCGCGCATCCTGGAGCAGGAGCATCTGGCCTATCCCGAAGCCATCGCACGCGTGCTCTCCGGAACCTATCGCATCGATGGGCGGCGCTACGCGAAGATCGACCCGGCGCTCGAAAATGCTCCCGATCGTGCTGCCAGCCAGAATGCTGTCAAGTGAGCGCCCCCTCGCTTTCTTTGTAAACCTCTGATTCGATTCATAATTTTCCCGCCTGAAAATGGCAGGGAATTAGGCGCGTTTTTCGTACTCTCGGAATGTGGCCGCGATCCGGTCGCGACGAGCCGGGGCGACTCTGTTGGCATACGGCTGCGCAGCGACATCCGGCCCGGAAACCAGACCCGGCAAAGCAGGCGAACCCCCGGGCGGAATGAGGACAAAAGGCGATGGCAAATATCCTGGTGAATGTAGAAAAGGGCATTACGATTGGCGTGGAAGATGCGCTGCGCTGGCTGGGCAAGGCCAAGGTGCTGTTGACCGCGGCTCCCGCCGTGGTGGCTGCGCTGGCCACGCTGGTGTCGGCAGTGGAGAAGCCGCTGATCGATATGGCGGGCGTGGCGGGCAATCCGCTGAACTTTGCGCTGGACTATCAGACGGCGATCGACCTGAAGACCGTCTGGCCGGACGTGAAGAGCTTCCTGGAGTCACTCGGCGTCAAGTTCTGATCCGGCTTGCCTCCCACCCGGCTACGGGCGGCGAGACGAGGCGCGCATCGGCAGGGTCGCGGCCAACCAGCGGCGGCTCTGCTATTCCTTTCCGCCATTTCTTCCGCACACATCCGTCTCCGCGATGATCGCGCCTCGACGATCACTCCGCATCGGCGGAACCTTCTTCCTCCACCCCATCCAGCGCAGCCAGCGATTCGGTGGAGATATCCCACTGGCGCAGGATCTTGTAGATCACTCCGATGGAAAATCCGGCGCTCGCCAGGCGGCGCATCACGCGGGCTGTCTCTTTTTCGTTTTCCGGCTTGCGAATCCGCTTACGTTCCAGATGTTGTCGCGCAAGTGTCTCTTCGTCCACTTCGGCATAACGCGCTTCGACGATCTCAGCGGCAAGCTGCTGCGGCACACCCTTCATGGCGAGGTCGTTGCGCACGCGGCGCGAACCGAGCTTCTGATCTTGCTGGCGAATCTGCACGAAGTTGTCGGCGAAGGCTGAGTCGTCCACCAGCCGATACTCCCGCAGCCGCGCAAGAACAGCTTCCACCTTCGCAGCGCCGGATTCGTCCGCTTCCACGCGCGCCCTCAATTTGCGGCGCACGTCGGCCACCGAGCGCATCTGCTGCGCCAGCAGACGCAGCGCATACTCGTGGAGCGCGGCCTCATCCATTGGCGCTTGCGATTTTTTCGCGCGGGAAAAACTCATGCAAGGGAAGTGTACCGCGGAGCGGGCGATACCGGCTGACCGGTCAGCGTCTCGGCGATGCCGCGCGGATGGGGATGTCCAGCGTGATGCAGACGCCGCGCGGAGTGAGGTTGGTGGCCGCAATGCTGCCGCCGTACTCGCGCAGAATCTCAGCGCTCAGGCTCAAGCCGATGCCGATGATTACGTCAGCCTCGAAGCCGGAGTCCAGCGCATGGAAGACGCGCTCCGGGTGCGCCAGTCGCGCACCGCTGTGCCGGACTACGAGGCGAAGAGATTCTCCCTGCTGCTCGGCTTCCAGTTCAATGGACTTCTGCGCCTCGCCGCGCACGCGACCCACCGCTTCAATGGCGTACTGAAGCACGTGCATCAACGCCTGGCGAATGCGATGCTGATTGCCGTAGAGCTTGGGCAGGTCGGTTGGAGCGCGAAGCGTGAACTCGATGGACTCGCGCAGAAAATCCGGCCGATGCAACTGCTCGGCATCGGCCATCAGCTCTTCGACGGAGAATTCGACATAGCGCTCGGAGCCGTGACGCGAGAGATGTCCAAGCCGGTCCAGCGTGGAACGGATGTTGCGAGCTTCCAGCAGAATCGTCTGGACGGCGAGATGCTCCAGTCCGGTCGGCATCCGTTCCTCCAGCAGAGCGCCGTAGCCCAGAATTACGGTCAGCGGATTGTGCAACTGATGCGACAGACGCAGCGAGAGCTGGCACGCTCCGGCCGAGCGTTCGATGTCGATGAGCTTGCCGATGGTCAGCGACAAGGCACGCGCGGAGCGGATGCGGGCGGCCAGAATCTGCACCGGAAGCAACTCCTCGGGAACCAGCGGGTGCGCCGGATCGCGATTGTCGGCCAGCAGTAAGACTCCTTCTATCTCGGCATCCGTCGAGTCGATGAGAACGGCCGTGAAGCGCGTCAGATGCATCTGCTCCAGATCCTCACCCGGAAGCAGCCAGCGGTGCAGATCCAGGCTGCGCACCTCTGAGCCAGGAATGCAGAGCGGCAGATTTTCCATCAGCGCCTCAGCAGTCAGACGATCCAGAACGACATCGAGCGCGGAGACTGCAGCGGTGTCCAGGCCTGCGCTACCGACGGTGACAAAGTGGCCGGAATGGTTGCGCAGTACCAGCGCGACGCGGCGGAAGCGGCTCTGCGCGGCGACCATGGCACAGATCGAGTCGGCCTGCTCGTCGAAGTTGCCGAGACTGCGGGCGGTAAGCTGCCGTTGCGCGTAAGACTGAAGCTCGGTGCGGATGCGCCGCTCGCGCCGTCCAGCCGCAGCGTTGGCTTCGATCTCGTCTTCCATGGTCAGCACCAGCAATCCGATGGCGACCAAAATCTTGCTCAGAATCCAGGCGCGCGTCAGGGAGAGTATCCAACCGTTGGCGACGACGCCATCGAAGCCCATGAACGGAGGAATGGCCCAGATGACCAATCCGGTAACAGCAAAGAGAACACCCGGACTGGCGCGACGCCAGGTGAAGAGAACCAGAAGCGCGGTCATCAGCAGATTGCCAGAGATGCCGATCCGCAGCGGCCAATAAACATTGCCAAGCAGGAAAGATCGGTAACAGAGAGCAGCCGCGCAGAAAACGACCGTCTCTGCAATCCAGACGGGCACCACGGGGTTCTTGTAGCTCCAGATGATCGCGACAATAACCGAGATCCCAATCAGAACGACATAGATTGCAATCTGCAAGCCATGCGCATACTGCTGCCGAGGATTGCAAAGAACGGAATTGACGATCAGCGGCACAATGTAAGGAAAAACGTAGAGAATGCGCCATTTTCCCAGCCGGAAGGAGACCGGAGAAAGCGAGCCGAGGAAAAAAGCCGTGGCAACCACCAGCATCATCTGGTAGACGATTCGCATCCACTGCGAAGAGGGCGCGAGCGAGCCGTGGAATGGCCAGGGCATCGACGAGTTGACGCTCATGGTGACACGCCAGAAAGTCACCGAGTAGATCAGCGTGCAGACGATGCCAAGCAGCCACAGAAGAGTCCGTACGTTGCGCAGCCGGACGTACAGATAGGCAAAGGCGAGCGCGAGCACACTCAGGATGGCGACGGCCGGAATTTGATAATCGTCCAGCATCTTGGCAAAACGATCAACAACAGGCGATGTCCTGTTTCGACGCAATCAGAGCAGCAGTCTGCTCACAATACGCCAGCGTCTATCTTCTATAACAACCGCGCAAGACCGCTATGCGTCTAAAGTTGTAGATGGCTGGCCCGAAAGCAGGCCAGCGCGCGGAGCAACCTTTGGGACGAATCGAATACAGCCCGAGTACGCCAGGGAGAGCGCACACTGGTCGCCATTCCGCGCAGCCAGATTCCGCGCAGCCAGTCGGGCTGCGGTTTCTGCCGCTGTTCCCTCTCCTCGCCGCGGCGCTGCTGCTGCTGGCCATGCCCCAGGCCCTGGCAGGCAATAAAACCAAGACGGTGAAGAACGCCGACGAAAGCTACACGCCGATGCCGCTCGACTCCGGCTTCGGCCCGATGGACCTGACGCCGCCGCCGATGCCGCCCGAGCAGATCATCCAGAAGTTCACGGCGAAGGAGTCGGAGTTTCGAGCCGCGCTCGATCACTACACCTATCGCAGAGCCGTCACGGTGCAGACGATCGACGACGACAATAAGGTGGACGGGCAATACTACGAAGTGGACGACGTGATCTTCGACCCGGGCGGCAAGCGCACCGAGCGCGTGGTCTATGCACCGCAGAATACGCTGCAGCGGATCACGATGTCTCCGGCGGACTTTCAGGATATTCAGCAGCGTCTGCCCTTCGTGCTGACGGCCGAGGATGTCACCCAGTACAACGTGACCTATGTGGGCAAGGAAAAGGTGGACGATGTGCTGTGCTACGTCTTCGACGTAGGGCCGAAGGAGATGGTCAAAGGCAAGCGCTATCTGGAGGGGCGCATCTGGGTGGACTCCGAAGACCTGCAGATCGTCATCACGAACGGGAAGAACGTTCCGGACGACCTGCGCAAGGGACACGAGGATCTCTCGCCGCCGTTCACGACCTATCGACAGCAGATCGACGGCAAATACTGGTTCCCGACCTACACCAAGGCTGAGGGGGTTCTGCACTTCTCCGGCGGGAACGGATATCTGAGCGAAGACGTGCATATCCGCGAGACAGTGAAATACACGGACTACAAGCAGTTTGGCTCGCAGTTCAAGATCATCTATCAGGGTCAGGTACAGCCAGGTCAGGCACAGCAGGGATCAAGCCCCTCGGGCGGGAATCCGCAGCCAGCCGGGACTGGCGGAAACGTGCCGAACGGTAGCGGCTCCGGCCCGCAGTAAGCCGCCCGCTCACCGAGACCGGCTTGCACTTCCCTCCTCGCTCCTCACTGCTCCCGCAGGACGGGCCGTCCGCGCTCGTTCCATTCGAGATAGCCAAACGGCGTGTGGTGGTCGTGCGTGAAGAGCACCAGCCAGTTTTCCGGAATTGCGCGGGCATAGAAGCGTTTGCGCTCCTCAATGATGCGCAGCGGATCGAGATCGTAGCCCATACCCCAGGTGAGGTCGAGATGCGCGCTGGTGGGGATGAGGTCCGAGATGTAGCAGGCATGCTCGCCCTGGCTTTCGATGTGTACGGCCTGCAACTGCGGCGTGTGCCCTGGAAACAGCTCGACATGGATGCCGGGCACGATCTCTGCCGCGCCCTCGAGCAATGTCATCTGTCCGCTGGCCACCAGTGGCTCGTAGTTCTCCGCCATGTAGCTGACGCCGTCGCGCTCGCGCTGCTTTCGTCCGTCGTCCACCTCGCCGCGCTGCGCAAAATAGCGTGCGTGCGGAAAGGTGGCCACCACGCGCCCGCTTTCGTCCCGCCGCGTATTCCATCCTGAGTGGTCGAAGTGCAGATGCGAGTTGATGACCACATCCACGCTTTCCATCGCAATCCCAGCCGCCTGAAAGGCCGCCGGCAGCAGCGCCTTTGCGCCATAGATTGCGCGCTGTTTTTCCGTCAGCTTGTCGCCGATTCCGGTCTCGATCACAATCGTCTGTCGGCCATCGCGCAGCACCACCGTATTCGTACCCAGCAGGATGCGGTTCCGTGCATCGGCCGCCGCGCGCTTCTCCCACAGCGGCTTGGGAATGACGCCGAACATCGCTCCGCCATCGAGAAAAAAGAATCCGTCGGTGAGCACGGTCGCCTCCCAGACACCGATGCGCGCGCGTCCGCGAATCAGAGTGGCCGTGTCGGGGCGCTCGGCTGGATGACGCTGGGCTTCGGGCTGCGCTGCGCTCTGGTCAAAGAGGCTCACTGCGCCGCCGCTCCCGTGCTGGCCGAAGGAATGGGCATCAGATACTCCTCGAAGTGATCCAGGATGCTGTTGTAGAGATGCGGCCGCACCTCGGTGCCCGCAATCGAATGTGTCTTCCGCGGATAGACATTCAGCGAGTACGGCACGTTGTGCACGGTCATCTGCTGCACAAACTGGATTGAGTTTTCGATGTGCACATTGTCATCGCCGGTGCCGTGGATCAGGAGCAGCCGTCCCTTCAGATTGGCAGCCGCATTGACCACGGAAAACTGCTTGTAGACATCCGGAAACTGCTGCGGCTCACCCAGGTACCGCTCCGTATAGATGGAATCGTAGTTGCGCCAGTCGGTCACCGGAGCCACCGAAACTCCGACGCGAAAACGATCCGAGTGCGTCATCGCCCACAGCGTGAAGCTTCCGCCCCAGCTCCATCCCCACCATCCCTGGCGCCTGGCGTCCAGTTGTGGAAAGAGCTTCAGCGCCGCGTCGGCCACCGCAAGCTGATCCTGAAACTGGATGGGACCGAACTCGTGATAGGCCGCCTGCTGAAAGGCGCGTCCGCGATCGCCCATCCCGCGTCCGTCGGCGTGCAGCACGGCGAATCCATGCTCGGCCAGCACCACGTCGAAGAGATACTTGTCCCCGCCCCAGTGATTGGTGACCGTCATCACGCCGGGGCCGCCATAGGGATTCATGATCAGTGGCACGCTTGCCGGGTCGGTTTTCCCCGCTGGCAGCAGGATCGTCGCATAGAGCGTCGTCCCGTCAGCAGCCTTTGCCGTGAACGTGGTAGGTGCGATGAGGGGATAGCCCTTCAGCGCATCGGTCTTCCACACTACGCTGCAATCTCCAGCCGCGCGGCAAACGCTCACTGTCGGCGTCTGGGTTTGCGTGGAGTGCTCATCGCTGAAGGCACCTCCGCTTGGAGCAAAGCGGCCGTCATGGACGCCGGGTTCCGTCGTCAACGGCTTCTTTTCCCCGCTCCAGCTCACCTGCCAAAGCTGCCGCTCCGTCCAGTTGCCCTCGTTTGACTGGTAGTAGACGAGCTTGCGCGCCGCGTCCACGCCGAGCACCTTTGTCACTTCGAAATTCCCCTGGGTCAACTGACGTTCGAGCCGCGCCTGGCCAGCCATGGGCTGAGCCGGGTCATAGCTGTAGAGATAGATCTGCGTGTGCCCGTCCCTCCAGCTTGTGAGCACAAGATGCCCGGCGCCAACCCAGATGTCGCTTTTGTCGTTAAAGAACTTTGCATCCGTCTCGGCCAGAACCGGCTTGGCCTCTCCCGTTGCCGCATTGGCAAACCAGATCGTCTTCTGCCGGTGATCGCGGGTCAGCGTCTCCACCCAGAGCGTCTGCGCGTCTACCCATCCAAAGCGCGGAATGTAGTCTTCATTGGGCCTCACCGGCAGCTTCACCCACACGGTCGCGCCGCCGTTGGCTGCAACCACTCCGACACGCACGGCAGGGTTCGGATCGCCGGGCTGCGGGTAGCGCTGCATCGCGACGCGCGCATGCACCGGGAGCCAGTCCTCGATCGGATACTCCGGCACCTTCGTCTCGTCCATCTCCAGGTAGGCAATCCGGCTGGAATCCGGCGACCAGAAGAGATTGCTGCGTACGCCCAGCTCCTCCTCGTAGACCCAATCCACCTGGCCTTCGAGCAGCGTCGCGCTCGCGCCCGGCGTCAGCATGCGCGGGCTGGCGGCTGCGCCGTCGGCCCCCGGTAACGCCACCACAGCCAGCCCATGCTGGCTCACAAAAGCCAGGCTCCTGCCATTGGGAGCAAAGGTAGGGGAATCCTCCGAAGCCTCGCCGGCCGAGGCCACCTTCACCGCTTGCTTCGTCGCCGGGTCAAAGAGCCAGAAGACGCCATCTGCATCGAAGAGTAGTTTCTTTCCGTCCGGCGTCCAGAGATACGCCGCCTGATGATAGCGGTTGCGATGGTCGGCCGCCTGCTCATTCGCTTTCCCTCCGGAAAGCGCCTGTAACTGCCTGACGCCGACGAGCACGCGCGGCTTGCCGGTAACCAGATCGATCTCCATCAGCCCTTCGGCATCCATGTACGTGAGGTGCTTTCCATCCGGCGACCATGTCAGACCCTCCGGCTCCTGCCCGATTATCGGCCCATGCGCAAAGATATCCTCGACGGTAAGCGCCTTGCCGCCATTGGCAGTCTGCGCCACTGCTCCGGCGACCGTGAGCACAGAGGCGATAAGGAGCACCGCAGCGCGACAGACGCCAGCCTGCCGTATCCGGCGGCGCTGCGTTGTGGCAGGCTTCATCCCTGCCGACAGCATTCCTTCCGGTTTTCCACCCCACATCCCGTTCCGCCACGTTTCTTTCGGCATGCAAACCCTCCCCGTTCCCGGCAGTGTATCGCACCGGACCGCCATCGGAGCAGATGGGGCGGGGGCAGATAAGCGGGACAGATGAGGCGGGGTGGATCGGGTGAGGCAGACGGTCTGTTGCTTTCCGAATCGCGGCTCACAGCCTGGGATGGACTTTCACGCGGATCGCAAAAGTCCATTCCAGGCTCTTATTGCGCCGGGTGGTCGAGACGCACCATCAGCACGTCGTGGGCGCCCAGTTCCAGCGGCATTCCGTCGGTGAGCGTCACAGCCTTGCCGGTCCACAGATCGGTCCCCGTCTGAGGCCCGTGCAGCCCCAGACGCGCCAGCTCCAGGTGAAACGGATGCGTCGAGTAGCGGCTGCTGCCGTTGTCGATGATGCAGATGGCCATGGCGCCGCCAGCCAGCCGACGCTGCCAGACCTCGAACTCACCCGCGGCATAAGCGCGATGCCCCTGTTCGCCGAGCGAATCCTGGTCCACGGCGATCACCGCCCGATTGGTCAGGATCGCGCGGACCTCCGGCTGCATGTGCGGCAGGTCGTTGCCCGCCAGCAACGGCGCGGCCAGCATCGCCCACAGGGAAAAGTGGCTGCGGTTCTCGGCCATCGTCAGCCGACCGTTGCCCACCTCCAGCATATCCGGATCGTTCCAGTGGCCCGGTCCCGCGTAGCGCTCCAGCCCATCCTGGCTGAAGCCGATCTTGGCGATCCGGTTCCAGGTCGGGTTGATGTCTCCGGTGGTCCGCCACAGGTTTCCGCCCACGGATGCGCCCCACTCCCAGACCGCGTCCCATCCGTACTGGCACATCGAAAGCACCATCGGCCGCCCGGTCGCCTCGATCGCCTTGCTCATCTTCGCGTAGGCGGCCTGCATCAGCCGCATCTGCGCCGCCGGGTCGTGCGGAGCCTGCTTCTGCATTACGGCCGGAATAAAGCTGCACAGATCGTACTTCACATAATCAATGCCCCAGGCCGCATAGGTCTTCGCATCCTGCTCTTCATGGCCCAGCGAGCCTTCGTAGCCGGCGCAGGTCTTCGGCCCTGGCGAGGAGTAGATGCCGATCTTCAACCCCTTGGAGTGGACATAATCGGCCAGTGCCTTCATATCCGGAAACTTGCTGTTGGTCTGGATCACGCCTGCCGCGTCGCGCTGCCCCTCCCAGGTGTCGTCGATGTTCACGTAGATGTATCCGGCGTCCTTCATGCCTGTCGTCACCAGGGCATCGGCGGCCGCACGGACATCGGCGTCGTTGACCTTGCCGGCAAAGTAGTTCCAGCTATTCCATCCCATGGGCGGTGTCTGTGCGACCTGCGCCACCGAAAGCTGCCCGCTGAGCGCCCAGGCGACCGCCAGAAAGACCACACTCCTGCAAAGACTGCGTACCCGCATTGTTTCGACCTCCAAAGAAAAGGTTTCCATTCCCGACGCAGAATTGTAGCACCCCACCGGGCTGACGCGCGCCCGGTTTCTTCGCTACGGGTTTTAACCCTTGCGCCGATACTCCCCGCTCTTGCCCCCGGACTTCGCCTCAAGGCGTATCGCGCGAATCACGATCGACTTGTCCAGCGCTTTAGTCATGTCATAGACGGTCAGCGCGGCCACCGAAGCTGCCGTCAGCGCCTCCATCTCCACGCCGGTCGGCCCGGTCGTCGTCACCGTCGCTTCGATCCGCACCCCGTCCTCGACAATCTCGGCGCACACCTCCACGTGGCTCAACGCCAGCGGATGACACATTGGAATCAGCAGCGCCGTCTGCTTGGCCGCTTGAATGCCGGCAAACCGCGCCACCTCCAGCGGATTCCCTTTGGGGTTGGACGGCAGCGCCCGCAAGACCTCGGCGGAAAGCTCCACAAAGGCTGAGGCCACGGCCACGCGCCGGGTCGCGGGCTTGGCGGAGACATCGACCATCGACGCACGGCCCGCTGCGTCAAAGTGGCTCAGCGACTGCGGAGCTGTGGTTGCTGCAATGGTTGCGGATTCTGCGGTGGAAACAGTCTTCGACATAGGCTCACGCCGCATCCGGCGGCTGCGATCCAGATTACAAGATCAATACCGAATGCGCGGAAAGAAGGATCTGGCGCAAGCTCAGCCTGTTACGTTCGCCACCAGCTCCAGCCGCGAAGCCGCACGACCACCTGCGGCACGAAAGCTCTTCGCCCGATGGGTAATGGCCAGCTTTTCCCGGCTCAGCAGCTTGCGCAACTGGGTCCGCGCATGCTCGGCCCACGGCCCGGTGCGATCCAGGCGCAGATACTGCCGCCAGTGCTCCAGCGCCCTGCGCCGCAGCCCTTTGCGCTCATAGGCCATGGCCAGGTTATAGTGGGCATCGGCATAATCCGGGGCCAGCCGCAACGCCGCTTCATAGGCCTGTATCGACTCCTCGGAACGCTTCAGCTCGTCCAGCACATTGCCGAGATCGAAAAACGCAAGCACATAGTGCGGATCGGCGAGGGTGGCGCGACGATACAACTGCTCCGCGACCTGAAACCGCCCCGCGTGATAGTGAATGGTGCCCAGATTGATGAGGGCAGCGGGAAAGGCCGGACTCAGCTCCAGAAGGCGCGTATACAGCTCGATAGCCAGCGTTTGTTCTCCGGCTTCCTCGGCCTGAATCGCCTTGAAGAAAAGCTGCTGCACGCCCGCTATTCCCGGAGACACCGCCTGTGTTTCGGCCATGAAAAGCGTCCGCGACTCGGCACCGCGCGGCTCGAAGTCAAAGACAAGCTGACGCCGTATCGGGTCGACCAGCGCGCCCTCGGTGCGGAAGACCAGGCGTCCGCCGGACGGCATCACCGTGGACTGGAGCAGCGGATTGGCCATCCCGCTCACCGCGCGCATCGCTGCCACCGAGCGCTGAATCGACGCAGGACTCATCCGCTTGCGCTCCAGCTCCCGCAGCATCCGAAGCTGGCTCAACTCGGTAAATCCGAAACTTTCCAGGCTGGCGATGAGTCCCGAGCGCTCCCACCCCTGCAACTGGCGCTGGGTGATGCGCAGAATTCGGAGAACGTCCTGGCGGCTGTAGCGGGTCACGGTGCGGTGTCCACCTTTCGGCCGGATTGTCGTCTCCGCCTCAGGTGCTGAGGCGATTATGCCAAGAGTATGCTGTTCCCATCACCCTGAAACAAGCGGAGAACCATAAATACTCGTGGATAACTAGTACCAAATCAGGTTCGGTGCCAAAAAAGTTCCGCCGCTTTCGGCTTATTGTCCCGCAAGCGGACGATCGGTCCAGAGTGTCTTGTCTGCTATTGTCTGCACTGGGTAAAGTCTGCCCGCCAGCAACTGCTCCACCTTGCTGCGGTTGGTGTCCTGGGCAAAGAGCCAGTGCCGCGCGCCGTGGCCCCACTGCTGCACCAGTTGGTCCTCGCTCAGGAATATCTTCGGCGCATCCGGATAGCACGATCCCCAGAGCAGGGACGAACTGGCTCCATGCACCAGCAGCGCCGGGCGACCAAAGAACCGATGCGTGTAGAAGATCACCGAGGAGCCATCGGACTGATCGCCAAAGAGAATCAGGTCATCCGATGGCGTCGCTTTCTTCAGCAGCGTATCGGCCAATTGCCGCGAGCTGAGCATCGGCTCGAAGCGCGCAAAGGCAATGTGAGCCGCCACCAGAAACACTGCGCCGGTCACTGCGACGGCCACCGTCGCCTTCACGTTCCGCCCCTGACGCCGCCAGAGGAGCGCCATGATCGGACCGACCAGCAGTACCACGGCTGCCAGCGCCGCGGGCAACCGCAGCGCGGCAAACGACGGTCCCGTCAGATCGAAGAGGTGCGATGTGGAAAGCGTGTAATCGCCTACCGCGCGATGCGCCAGCATCGTCCCGATGTCCGGCACATACGGCAGCGCCCGCGAGGTCCACAATCCCCACGCCAGGGTCGCGGCCACCACCATGCCCAGCACGGCAAAGACCTGATGCCCCGCCAGTATCCACGGTCGGCCACCCAGCGTATCGGCGCCGCGTTCGCCTGCTTCTTCTAGCCCGGCCAGCATCGCGCTCACCAGCATGATCATCGGAATCCAGGCCGGCCACGTGTAGTACTCCTGATTTGTGGAGAGTGCAAAAAACACCAGGATGAAGGCCGAGAAGAATCCCAGCAGCCAGGCCGACCGGCTGCGGAACTTCAGCCCCAGCACATAGGTCGCCGCATCCTCGCGCACCGCGTGGTCCAGATAGAAGTCCACCGTCTGTCCGGCGTCGCGCCGCAGATGCTGCAGCCACGTGTGCCGCGTCTTCCAGGCCACCATCAGCGCTGCCGGCAGAAACAGACTCCACGGGAAGAGCCAGACCAGATGCGCCAGCCAGTACCACAATTGGGGCATGCGGTTGTAATCGTGCGGATAGCGGGTTCCCAGGAAGCGGAAGACATGCTCGTTGAGAAAGTAGAAGTACCAGAAGCCATGTACGTTGCCCGGCGAAGGGATATTTCCCACCGGATGGCCCTGATCGGGATTCCGCAGCCCGGCCAGAATATGCCACGGTGCGGCAATCAGCAGGAAGAGCGCCAGGCCGGAGAACGGCTTCACGTTCCTCCAGCGTCGCCACTGCCCGCTCACCAGCATCATGGGCACCACCGCGCCCAGGAAGAAGACCGGCGCAATCAGCCCCTTGGCCAGCATCGCCAGGGCCAGCAGCGCCCAGCAGAGATAGAACCGCGCCGACCGGAGGCTTTCAAAGCCTGTCAGGAAACAGTAGAGCGCGCCCAGCAGCAGAAACGTGAGCAGCGCCTCTGGAATGTAGAAGCGCGTATAAAGAAACGGCCCGATCGCCGTGAGCACGCCAAGCCCGGCATAGAACCCGGCACGATCGCCCCAGGCGCGCCGCGTCCACAGCCACGCCAGCCAGGCACAGCCCAGGACTGCCAGCACATTCGGCAGATGCGTAGCAAAGACATTTTCGCCAAAGACCTTGTAATCCAACGCCACCAGCCAATAGGGCAGCGGCGGCTTTTCCAGATAGCGGATGCCGTTCACCTTCATCGTCACCCAGTCGCCGGTCTCGGCGATGTGCGCGGCTGCCTGCGCGTGGCTCGCATCCACATCGTCCAGCAGCGGAGGCGTAAAGAGCGACGCTCCATAGACCACGACAAAGAGAATGGAAAACAGCAGCCACACGCGTCCGGTGGAGAATCGCGCGGCAGGCGCTGGCTCGGAGATCACGGCGTTCGGCATAGGTGGGTAATCCGTCACACCCAGCATACCAGTGTGGTTTGCATACTCCATTTCGCCTCGGCTCTCGACCGCTGGCCTGTGAGTGGTATTGTGACTGTGAGCGCGTGCCGCGGATCCTGCGCGCGTGCCGCCGGAGTCATCCCCGCCGACCATGACCACCTTCGCCGCCATCGACATCGGGTCCAACTCCTGTCGCCTGAAGATCGCCCGCGTCGTGGTCCACCACCTGAAGGCGATCCATGAGGACCGCGAGGTAACACGACTGGGAGCCAGCGTCTTCAAGAGCGGGCTGATCTCGCCCGACTCCATGGCCATCACGCTGAAGGCGCTCAAGCGTTTCCAGCGCGCCGTGCAGATGCATGGCGTCGATCAGATTCGCGTGGTGGCCACGGCCGCCATGCGCGACGCACGCAATGCGGAGGCCTTTCTGACCTGGGCCAAAGCCGAGACCGGCTGGCAGATCGAGATCATCTCCGGCCTGGAGGAAGCGCGGCTCATTCATGGCGGCGTTGTCTTCAACGAGCCGAATTCGGCCGGTCGCCTGCTGCTTGTCGATGTTGGCGGCGGCAGTTGCGAGATCACGCTGAGCCAGCATCGGCGCATCCAGTCCACCATCAGCCTGCCGCTCGGCGCCGTCCGGCTCACTCAGGAGTTCCTGCCGAACGACCCTCCGGACGAAGAGTCTCTGGCGCGCATGCAGCAGTTCATCACGCGCGAACTGCGCCGCGCCCACGCCCGCATCCCGCTCACGCCGACGGCCGCGCCGCCGACGGTCATCGCCACCTCCGGCACAGCCGCCGCGCTGGCCGAAGCACACCGGATTCTGCCGGAAAAGTTTCGCCGCCCGGCGGAGAAATCCGCACGTGGCACGGCGCGCAAATCCACCGGCGCAGCGAACAATGTCTCCACCGCCCAGGTGCGCCAGCTTGCCCGACGGCTGCGCCGGATGAATCTGCCGGAGCGCATCGCCGTCCCCGGCATCGGCCTGCGCCGAGCCGAGATCATCGTCGCCGGCGCATGGGTTTACGCCACGCTGCTGGAATCCTTTCATCTGACCGGCTTCCGCTACTCCGCGATGGGCCTGCGCGACGGCATCCTGGCCCAGATGTTGGCCGAGCGCGACGAGCGCGCCGTCACGCACGAGCAGTTCGAGCTGGAGCGCTGGGAGAGCGTGCAGGCCACGGCCATCCGCTTCGGCGTCAACCTTCGCCACGCCGAGCCGGTCCGTGCGCACGCCGTCCAGCTCTTCGACGAGCTGGCAGCCCTGCACCGGCTGCCCACCGAATATCGCACCTGGTTGGCCTCGGCCGCCGTCCTCTGCGACACAGGCAAGTTTCTCAACCATCAGGGCCATCATCGGCACTCGCAGTACATCATTGCGGCTTCGGAGATCTATGGCTTCAGCCAGCATCAGCGCACGTTGGTCTCGGCCATCGCGCGCTACCTCGGCAAATCCCGTCCGCAGCCCGATGACCGCGCCATGCGCAACCTGACCGCGTCGGATCACGATCCTGTCCGCAGCGCCGTTGTGCTGTTGCGGCTGGCGATCGCCCTCAACCAGGATCGCGCCTCCGATGTCGTCCGGTTTTCCGCGCGCGTTTATCCGAAGCGCGTCCTGCTGGAGTTGGAGCCGGGACGCACCGGTGCGGAGCTGGAACTTTGGTCGCTACGCAAGGAAGCCGCTTATTTCCGCGAAGTCTTCGGCCGCGAGCTTTTCGTCACGCTGCTGTAGATCGTCCGCGCCAGCCGAGGGTCGATCAGCCACTGCAACTGCGCCGGCCGCCGCGTCATATCTACCCGAGCAATCGACCCCTTGCGCAGACGAACGCCTGCGCCTCCGTTGCCCGTCAGCAACCGGCCCAGGAAGAGCTGGAGGTTCGGATTATGACCCACCACCAGCAGCCCATCGCAGCTCTCGAACTGCGCCAGCATCTCGTTAAAAGCGGCATACTCGGCCTGCGGAGCCAGCGCCGACGAGACCATAATCGGCTGCTCGAAGCCAATCTCAGTGGCCACAAACTGCGCAGTCTGCCGCGATCGCTTCAGCGGGCTGGAGACGATGGCATCCACCTGCGCCTTGAGTGCTCCGAGCACTCCGGCCATCAGCATGCACTGCTGCTTACCCTCTTTGATCAGGCCGCGCCGGGCATCCAACAGCGGATTTTCCTTGCGTACACCCGCGTTGGCGTGCCGCATCACGTACAGATTCATACCCGACTCACTGCTGCTTCGATTTCCCCAAACTGCTTCGCCACCTGCGCTGATTGTAACATTCCTTTAACAATTGAGGCTTGGGCGAGGCTGGGCGAAGCTAGCCTGCATATCTCACACGCCGCGTGTTAAAGGGTAGAGTCTGCGGGCAAAAAAATAGCTGGAAGGGCCGTCATTTCTGTGGCATAACTACGTTGACGAAGCGTGTTATGGCTGCGGAAAGGGC
>JAKAXU010000077.1 GCA_021816455.1 Acidobacteriota bacterium | reverse complement strand
TGAGTACACTGTGTCATAAGAAAGGCCGCCCTTTCCGCAGCCATAACACGCTTCGTCAACGTAGTTATGCCACAGAAATGACGGCCTTTCCAGCTATATTTTTGCCCGCAGACTCTACCCTTTAACAGGCGGCGTGTGAGATATGCAGGCTAGCTGAGTATTATTTGTATGCGGAAAATGGGGGCAGGCCACAATTACCCGGGCGCCCTTTCTACACCTCGTCCTTAACTATTCTTCTAATAGTATCGAATTTATTTCTGCCTGATGCCAGAATCACTATTATCGCCATGGCTTTTATGATAAATCGCGGTGCAATGCTAACGACAAGGAGGAAGAAGTTTGGATAGTCAATCGTTAACTTATAATAGCTCGAATATATC
This sequence comes from Acidobacteriota bacterium, assembly GCA_021816455.1. Classification (GTDB taxonomy): domain Bacteria; phylum Acidobacteriota; class Terriglobia; order Terriglobales; family Acidobacteriaceae; genus Acidicapsa. Next base: position 8,720 of record JAKAXU010000077.1, on the reverse strand, counting down.
TTATATGATTTAATGTTCAGTCGATCAAGTCGTTTAAGCATAAATAAGCCTTTTAATTGGAATAGACCGGATACCTTACCGAAATCCAAAAGACACTTTAGTTTCATATCTGGATCATAAGAAACAGGCAGAGAAAAAACGAAATTGCACCAACGCTTGCATGCAACTTCTAACACGTTAGGCGAATAAGACCAATTTACTTTTTTCAATATTGGATTTTGAAGGTCCCGTACGGACAGCGACTGTACCCAGTGAATTGCAAAAGGTTGCGATGCAATGGATTCGAAAATAATACCTGTTTGGATAAACGATGAATTTCTGTATCGAGAAAAGTTTGCATTCTTAATCAGATCTCTAGAAAAGACAAGACAGCTCAGGCATGTCATGAGAGCTCCGAGGTCTCCAAGCAAAGCGTTTTGGTCTATATAATCCTTCGACTCGATTTTATAGATTTTTTCTGTCAGATTAAAAACGATTGCATCGTATTTCTTGTCTGCTTCAGCTATGTCTAAAACGTATTTAATACCTGCCTCTGGGATATGATATGCGTCCCCTAAAAGCCAAACATATTCCGTGTTCGGATACTTCAGTGCATGTTCAATATTCGCATCTGGTCCAACATTCGTTTCGCTGCGGTAGTAGCTAATCAGGGGGTAGTTGCATTTCCACTTATTGACGATCTCCTTTGTGTCATCTGTTGACGCATTGTCAGACACGAATATCTGTATATTGCGCAATCTGGCCAAGGGAACATGGATTTGAAGACTATAGTCAAGAAACCTTGCCCTGTTATAGGTAGGAATGACAATGGAAAGAAAAGAGTTATGATTAATATTATCCACTATTTCCACTATATTTGCTCCAGATCAAGAACCATGGGGAATTGATGGATTAGGCGGATGCCACGCGCATTTTTTTGTGACAATCCTTTTAACCTATTCGACGTCGGAATGACGATGGTCAGCAAAAGGCGTTTGAACGTGGGGTTTGTTTGCGTCATAGTGTGCTGTTTCCCCTGCTGATAGATATTCCATGCCATTGTTGGCGCTTGGTGATGAATGTGTACGTTCCGTATGCGAGGCCGAATATTCCGCTGGTAAAGAAGTAACCGATGGTCACGCCCTGCGCGCCATAGTAACGACCCGCCAAGAAGGTGCTGGAGGCGGTGAGGACTCCAACGGCGATGGAGACAGGGAGAAACGGTTCGCGTTTGTGCGCGCGCAGGTAGAGTGCTTCACTGAAGATGACATGGTTACAGAAGGTGGTTGCGAGCAGCAAGGCGAAGAGAGGCAAAGGCAGGATGCGCGCCGCAAGATGAGGCAGGCGGTGGGTGACGAGCGCGATTCCGAGCAGCAGCACAAGGGCGCTAAAGGCCAGCAGCAGAGCTGACTGCCATAGCGTGCGAAAGAACAGCGAATCGAGAGTGGCAAACTCTCGTCGCGCCACCAAAGCGCCGAAGGGGGACGCCTTGGTATTCATCCAGGATAAAGCCACCGAACCGAGGGCCGAGGCGACGGTCAGAGACATGCCCATTTGCCCCGCCACGGTAGCCCCCTGATAGGCGAAGAGAACGGGATTAAAAAGCTGGAAGATGAAATAGCCACAAAGCCAACTGATGGCAATGCGCCACTGAAAGGGCCAGATTTCATTTGTCCAGCTCACGATGTGAACGGTGGTCTTGTGGCGCAGCAAAGGCAGCAGCAATCGACGCCGGGTATAGAGAAAGTACATCCCGGCGATAGCCTGACCGGCGATGATCATAGCCGGAGCAAACAGGCCATGGTGCAGGATGAGTGCGGTCCAAGCCATGAGACTGCCCGCTATCGCCTGAGTCAGGCGCATGCGCGCCACCTGATGAATCTGTCCGCAGCCCTCAAGAAAAGCAAAGAGCGGATCAATCTGAAAAGTAACAGTTGCGGCGAGGACCGCTGCCATCCAGGGGAGTTGCCAAGAGACAGGCACTCCGGGCTGGCGGTGAGTGTGAAAGAAATAGAAGCCGGATGGCAGGAGGCCAAGAGCCATGAGCACGGCCCCGACCGAGTACCAGCGAACCGCTTTCTGGAGCACGGAAGCAAGCCTTGAATGAGCAATCTGATCGCCTGTAATGGAGCCAGAGGGCTGAATTGTCAGATGCGCACGCTCATGGGCGGCCAACTGGAGAATGACAAAGGAGAAACCCAGTTCGAAGATAATCTGGAGCGCCACAAGGCTGGAGAATGTGTAGTAGTACCCTTGCTCGGCAGGCGTGAGAAAGCGAGCAATCAGAAGGACAGTCACGATGCCTGCGACGGAACTCCACCCGCGGCCGAGGACCGTGAAAGCGATAGCACGGTCGAGGCCGATGGCGTGTTTGAACCGGGAGAAGCGTGTTCGGGTTGCGGGCGATCCCTCCGCTTCGAGCGGGATGGCTGGCCTTTCTGTGCCATTTTCCATCATCGCGTATCCATCTGGGGGGAGTTTTGTGGTGGGGCGTTTCGCTGAGAAATATTTCGGCACAGGGAGATCGCTGTCTGAACAATTCCCTCCGTGCTCAGACCCTGCGCGGAACGTAACTGTTCCTGGGAGCCTGCGATTTTGATGGGAGTGCGCGCAAGGCGCAAGGGCAGGAAGGCGGTCGTTACGCCGCTCGATGCAAGGACTTCCGCAACAGCGGTTCCCAGACCACCATATCCATGCTCCTCTACGGTAAGAATTACGCCGGTCTCGCTGGCCGCACGTAGGACCGACTCTGAATCGAGCGGAGTAAGGAACGGCATGCTGAGAATGCGTGGGTGGATGCCTTGCCGGCGCAGATCTTCGCCCGCCTTGAGGACGGTGCCCAGCATGCCGCCGATGCTGAGAATGGTCAGGTCGCCTCCGTCGCAGACGCAAATGGCTTTGCCAAACTCGACCTTGACGCCGTCGGCATGGAGAACCGGTTCGCCAGCTTTGCCGAGGCGCAGATAGGCCGGGCCGGGGTGTTGGACGAGAATCGTGGTAATGGCGCGAGCCTCAACCGGATCAGCCGGGGCGGCGACGATGAGGTTGGGAAGCGCGCTCATGATGGCCATGTCTTCAACGGCATGATGGGTGTATCCGTGGCTGCCGTATGCAAGGCCGCCTCCCACGGCAACAATCTTGACATTGAGATTGTGATAGCAGACATCGTTTCGAATCTGTTCCAGGCAGCGCATGATGGGGAAATTTGCGATGGAGTAGGTGAAGACGGTCTTGCCGGCAAGGGCTAGCCCGGCAGCGACGCCGGTCATGTTCTGTTCTGCGACGCCGACATTGAGGTAACGAGCCGGGAACCTGTCGGCGAAGGCTTCGAGCACGGAGTATCCCAGATCGCCGCAAGTGAGCCAGATGCGCTCGTCCTGCTCGGCAAGGGCGCAGAGTTGTTCGATGAAAGCTGTTCTCACGCGTCCACCCCCAACTCCCGGAGTGCGAGCGAGACCTGCTCGGCGGTAGGGGTCTTGTAGTGCCAGGCCAAAGCATCTTCCATGAAGCTGACGCCTTTCCCTTTGATGGTATTTGCGATCACTACGGAGGGCCTGCCGCGCTCGAATGGAAGAACGGAAAATGTATCGACCAGTTGCTGCATATTGTGCCCGTCCACCTCGCGCACGGCCCAGCGGAAAGCGCGAAATTTGTCCGCCAGCGGATCAAGATCGAGCACATCCCTGACGCTGCCGAAGCTTTGAATCCGGTTGTAGTCCACGACGAGCAGCAGGTTGTCCAACTGATGCTGGGGAGCGAAGAGAATCGCCTCCCAGTTGGATCCTTCATCCAGTTCCCCGTCGCTGCAAAGCACCACGGATCGGTACTGCAGATTCTCGCGTTTAGCGGCAAGCGCCACACCGCAACCGACGGGGAGTGCATGGCCGAGCGAACCGGAGGAAAACTCGACGCCGGGAACACCGGAGGTCACGTGCCCGGTGAGGCGCGAGCCGCTCATGCAGTACTGCTGCAACTCGTCCACGGAGAAGAAACCACGCTCGGCCAGTGCCGCGTATAGCAACGCCGCTCCGTGACCTTTGCTGAGGAAGAAGCGGTCGCGTAAATCCCAGTCTGGGTGGGCCGGATCGACCCGCAGTGTGTTCCAGTAGAGGCAGGTGAGGATGTCGGCCATCGAAAGGCAGCTGCCCAGATGCGAGGCGCGCGAGCGATGGACCATGCGCACCGCATGCGCCCGCAACTGACTGGCGCGTTGAGATAAAGTGCTCGGGTCATTTTGCATGGGAGTACTCATTTCTGAACCACTCAACGGTCCGTCGCAGTCCTTCTTCGAGCGATGTATGGGGCTTCCATCCAGTTGCCGTGCACAATTTGGTGATGTCGGCCTCGAGATGCATCACCTGGTCGTTCCGATAGGGGATTTCGCCTAAACCGAGGGGAAGTCGGGGATCGACCATATCTCGAATCCGAGTGATGAGATCGCGAAGGATGACGGTTTCACCGCAGGCCAGATTCATTGTTCCCACTGCCTGCGTTTCTGCAATGCGACAAAGCGCAGTGGCAGCATCGACGACATAGAGGTAATCCCAGCGCTGCTCTCCCTTGGTGAGCGCTGGCCTGCTGCCAGCAAGCAATGTCTCAATGACGGAGGGAATCAGATGCTTCGGGTCGTCCCCCGGACCATAAACCGCGAGGAGCCGTACCCACGTGTGCAGCATTCCGGCCATCTCCGACATCTTTTCTGTGAGCATTCCGCTGGCCAGCTTTGCTACGCCATAGGCTGTCGCAGGCCGTGGAACCAGGTTCTCATGCAGCACGGTATCCGAGGGGCCGTACTCGGCCTGCGAGCCGAGTCCAACCCAGTGCTGACAACCTCTCTCTCGCGCCAGCTTCCACAGATTCAATGTTCCCGCCACATTGGTGGCAATTTGCGCCGGATCGTTGCGATATTCCGCTGTGACGCCAAACCACGCCAGGTGAAAGCATACATCGAACGAGTCGTCAGCGAGTTTTAATGAGATAGCTGGCACATCCTCGAGCGAGCCGCGCACGACCTTTACCTGGTCGATCCAGTCGCCCACTCTGGGCGTCTGAGAAGATACTCGCATCAACGCGATGACCTCGTGGCCCTCAACCAGCAGTTGCCTGACCAGATGAGAGCCTAGGAATCCTGATGCTCCCGTTACAAGACAGCGCATTGTCCTGTTGCCACCTCGCCGAGAGAATTGAGTATGTGTTGCAGCATGTCGTCGTTCAGTCCTGGATACACTCCGATCCAGAAAACATTGTTCATTACATAATCGGTGTTCTTCAGTTCACCAACGACCCTGTATTCGACATCCTTGTAGGCGGGCTGCCGGACGAGGTTTCCTCCGAACAACAACCGAGTCCCGATCCTGCGCGACTCAAGATAGCGCGTGACTGTATCTCTGCTGACCCCCGACTCTGGTTTGACTGCCAGAGGAAAGCCAAACCAGCTTGGATCGCTGCCCGGAGTTGCTTCAGGAAGCAGAAAAACATCCTGAAGAGATTCCAGACCGTTCTTGAGGATTGCGAAATTTCTCCTTCGCGCAGCGATATACGTATCTAGCTTTTCCAACTGAGAGACGCCTACGGCCGCCTGCATATCGGTAACTTTCAGGTTATAGCCGATGTGGGAGTAAGTGTACTTGTGGTCGTAACCGCAGGGCAGGGATCCGAGTGTCCAATCAAAGCGCTTGCCGCAGGTGTTGTCTTTTCCTGGGGCGCACCAGCAATCGCGACCCCAGTCGCGGAAGGATTCGACCAGACGGTCGAGTTGGGGTTTGTCGGTAAGCACACATCCGCCTTCGCCCATAGTGATGTGATGAGCGGGATAGAAGCTCACCGTGGCCAAATCGCCGAAGGTGCCGACATTTCGGCCTTTGTAAGTGGAACCCAGCGCATCGCAGCAGTCCTCGATCAGCCAGAGATCATGTTTACGGGCAAAGGCCGCAACTGTATCGAGATCAAAAGGATTGCCCAGCGTATGGGCAAAGATGATGGCTTTGGTGCGAGCGCTGAGAGCCTCCTCCAGCAGGGTGACGTCTGCGTTGTAGGTGCCGAGCGCAACGTCGATGAAAACCGGAATGGCGCGATTCTGGATGATGGGATTAACGGTGGTGGGAAATCCAGCCGCAAGCGTGATGACCTCATCCCCGGGGTTGAGGCGACGATCCCCCAGCGTAGGCGAGGTAAGCACGGAGACCGCGAGCAGATTGGCCGAGGAGCCAGAGTTCACCAGCCTGGCACAGCGGAGGCCAAAGCGACGAGCGAATTTCCGCTCGAACTCGTCAGAGAAACGGCCAGCGGTGAGCCAGAAATCCAGCGAAGAGTCCACTAATGCCTGGACATCGGCGTGGTCAAAGACGCGGCCCGAGACAGGGACGGCATTTGCGCCAGGGGTGAACCCGACCTGCGCAGGGAAGGCTTCCCGCGTGTATTCCGCAACAAGATCGAGAATCTGCTTGCGAAGTTCATCAGTTTTTTTCATGAATGCTCTCTGGAGGTTCATCCGCGCAGGTCGATTTAGCCTCCGCGCCATTTAGATTGTCCTGCAAAATCCGCATGTATTGCTGAATCTGACGGGTTGTGATGGTCCTGACATCTTCGCCAGCGCTCCACTGACGATACCATTCCGCAGTGTACTGAAGCGCGTTTTCAAGAGGCAACCGAGGATGCCACTCCAGAGCCTGCGCGGTCTTGGAACAATCCAGCTTGAGGATCTGTGCTTCATGGGGATGGGGTCCGTCGTCGATCTGCCAATGAGCCTCCTCGCCCCATTGATCGGCCAGTCGACGGGTGATCCATTCCACCGGCTTGGCATCCGAATGTTCCGGACCAAAGTTCCATGCCTCCGCGTATGGCTTACCCACCTCGTGTAACTTCTCTGCGAGGCGAAGGTACCCGGCAAGCGGTTCCAGCACATGCTGCCAGGGGCGTATGGCCTTGGGATTGCGAATCCTGAGCACTTGCTTTGCGGCAAAAGCCCGCATGATGTCCGGAACCAGGCGGTCTTCCGCCCAGTCCCCGCCGCCGATCACATTACCGGCTCGAGCCGAGGCGATGGCAACCTTATGCCCGTGATCGTGGGCGAAATTGAAAAATGAATTCCGATAGGCGGCAACGACCAATTCCGCGCATGCCTTGCTGTTGCTGTAGGGGTCATAGCCGCCGAGTCGGTCCGTCTCTCGATAGGGCCAAACCCACTCCCTGTTTTCATAACATTTATCTGTAGTAATGACGACGACGGCGCGCACCGAATCGCAGGCTCGAACCGCGTCCAGAATATTGACCGTGCCCATGACGTTGGTGGAATAGGTGCCTGCGGGATCCTCGTATGACCTGCGCACCAGCGGTTGAGCTGCCATATGCAGGACGATCTCCGGGCGCGCATCACGGACTACCGCGAGAACGCGATCACTATCACGGATGTCGAGTATCTCAGAGCGCATGCAGGAAGCAATGCGCGCCTCGTGAAACAGGCTAGGATCGGTGGGCGGATCGAGCGCTATACCGCAGACCTCAGCTTCGAGCATCTGAAGCCAGAGAGATAACCAACTGCCCTTAAAGCCCGTATGCCCGGTGAGTAAAACTCGACGACCACGCCAGAAATTCATTCCCATACCTTCCAAGGAGCCTTGCCGCTTGCCCACAGGTCTTCGAGAACCTTTCGGTCATGAATGGTATCCATGGGCTGCCAGTATCCATTGTGCCTGAAGGCACAGACACGTCCCTCCTCAGCCAGCCTTTCGAGAGGCTCGCGCTCCCACATGGTCTCGTCACCCGCGATGTATTTCTCCACTTCAGGAGAGAGAACGAAAAATCCGCCGTTTACCCATCGCCCATCACCGGTGGGCTTTTCCCGAAAGCTGCGAACACATGCTTCAGAATCGATTTCAAGTGCGCCGAATTTTCCGGTCGGCTGCGTCGCGGTAAGGGTAACCAGCGCGCCATGACTACGGTGAAACGCAATGGATTCGGTAATATTCACGTTCGCAACGCCGTCTCCATAGGCGAAGCAGAAGGCCTCCTCGCCAGCCACATGACGCATGACCCGCTTCAGGCGACCACCTGTCATGGTCTCGGCCCCGGTATCCACCAGAGTCACGCGCCACGGTTCACAGGTATTATCGCGGAACTCGAGTTGATTTTTTGCCAGATCCACGGTTACATCGGAGGAGTACAGGAAGTAGTTGGCAAAGAAATCCTTGATAACGTGCCCCTTGTATCCAAGACAGACGACAAAGTCATTGATGCCGTGTGCAGAATAAATCTTCATGATGTGCCAGAGAATCGGTTTTCCCCCGATCTCAACCATTGGCTTTGGCCTAGCTGTAGTTTCTTCGCTCAGCCTGCTTCCGAGCCCACCCGCAAGAATGACTGCCTTCATTGGCATCTCTCTCCCCATCCTGCATAGAACTTTAGCAGGACCATTTATCCCTTCAATCGTTCATTTCTCCGAGCTGAATCTGCTTCAATTTTACCCTGACTGACCGTATGACTTCAGTCCTCATTCCATTTCAACTTCAGAATTTTGTTGAGAATATTCTGAACGTCGCAGGTTCCCCACACATCTTTATTCAGCCATGCTGCGAGTGACACATTCCAGTCTGGTAAGCGTGCGGGATCGCTAAGGGGATTGACCTTGCCCTCAGGATGCGTCCCCCATATGCGCTGGGGTTGAGGGTATAAACCCGTAGTCGTCGAGGTTGTGGGAGTGTGGGAATCGCGTGGTTTGCGATTTCCATACTTCCACAACCTGC
>JAKAXU010000025.1 GCA_021816455.1 Acidobacteriota bacterium | reverse complement strand
CACGGATCAATTGTCGCCTGCGCTCATGCTGCGCTGCCGAACTCAACTTGCGTGCATCCTCTTGTTCCATATCCATTGGATGCGCCAAGATACACAATGTAGCAGTATTTATGGGCCGAATCTATAGGTTCAGACTGCCGTCTCTTCCACGTGTGCAGTCGGTGCCGTCGCTTCGGCTTCCGTTCCGTCTGCATCGCCGGTTGCGCTCGTCGCGCGAGGAAGCTGCACGGTCGTAGTCGGAAATGCCGGTGACTTGGGATTCGGAATCTTGCCCGTCACCACCCTGCCACGCTGGATCGACTCGGCCAGGATCATCTGACGCTGCTCCGGATGCCGCGTCCACCCATACATCTTCCGTGGCAGAAACGCATCCCGGAACCACTTCAACGCGATGAACGCATGACCACCGCGCTCGGCCTCGGCCAGCGCCGCGCACAACTCCTCGACCGCCGCTTCCATCTCTTCCGGCGTCATCGCCACTGGCTCAGACACCCAGCTTCGGGCCGACGGGCGCGCGCTGCGTCCGCCGCTGCGCATCCGCATCGGCGAGTCGGCGCGATTCCACGTGTCCGGCGTATCCGCCTCGTCGCCATCCTCGCCTATCCGCTCAAAATAAATTCGAATCTCGTCTTCCTCCGGATTCCAGCTCGACGACGATGCGCCGCGCCGCTTGCTCCGGCCATTCTCGCTGCACAGCTCCACCACCACCTGGTAGCCTTCCGGTGCCAGAAAACGCAATGCGCGCTGCAATACGGCGCTTTCAGCTCCTGCCAGGCTCTCCAGTGCTTCCTCGATCAACTCTTCCGCTTCCGGAATCGCCATATCCGGCATCTGCATGCTCAATCCTGTTTTATGCAGTGTGCTCATCAGCATTTACCCTTTCTCTACAGTGCCCCTGCGCGCATGCGGTCTCGTTCTTTCACTTTCTTGTCGAAAGTATGTCTGCGCGGGACCTACGAATGAAATGTATATCGTCTTTTCTTATTCTCATTCAACCGAAGCATCTTGAAAACCTGTAAGCTCATGAAAACTGCATAGCCTCTCTTCGCTCATGCAAATTCCCGGTCATTCCTTTTCACATGGTCAACCGGCCGTTTGAGCGCACGCAGGCCCTGTTTCAAGTCTCTTCGCTTCGCATCGCCGTCGTTCAAACATACAATAGAGTTATGCTGCGTCGCGGCCTGTATGTTTTTGCGCTTTTCTTCGGTCTTCTCTGTCCGCTGACTGCCTTCGCCGATGGGCCTGCTTTCGATCTGCTCGGACCGAAGATCGACGTGCACGTTCAGCGCCACGGACGCACCCTGCCCATCGCTCAGGTACCGTGGCTGGAATCCGGCGATCGCCTCTGGATTCACCCCGACTTCCCGCAAAGCCAGTCCGCCCGCTACGTCCTCGTCGTCGCTTTCCTACGCGGAGCCACCAATCCCCCACCCGCCAACTGGTTCCACCGTGTCGAAACCTGGTCGCAATCCGTCCGCGAAGAAGGCATCTTCATCGTCGTCCCTCCGGAAGCGCAGCACGCTCTGTTGTTCCTCGCACCGGAGACCGGCGGCGACTTTAGCACCCTCCGAGCCGCCGTCCGCGGACGTCCCGGAGCCTTTGTCCGCGCTGCGCAGGATCTGCAGCAGGCAAGTTGGGATCGCCTGCGCCTGAACGCATATCTCGCTCTGGTCCACGCCGCCGCTGCCACCGATCCTTCCCATCTCAAGCAGGATTCCGAACTCGCTGCCCGCACCCTTGGCATGCGCCTCGATAAAACCTGCTTCGACAAACCCACCGAACAGCAGGCACCCTGCCTCGTCCAGAACACGAACGGCATCGTCCTCGACGACAGCAGCGCCCAATCTCGCGTCACCCAGATCGCCAACGGCTCCGCCGCCGATCTAATGAACCAGCTCAGCTACTCCACCGCCGCCGGTGGAGGCGTCTACAGCCCCTACGTCGGCGCCATCGTCGATGTCGTCCGTATCTTAAGCGGTGTCCACACCGCCAAATATCAGTACATCCCCGCGCTCGCCCTGCCGCTCAAAGATCCCTCCGAGCGGCCCGAGCAGCAGGGCGAAACCCTCAATCTCCGCCTCAACGTTCCACCCTCTTTCCGCGACCCCAAATCGGTCATCGTCATCGCGCTTCCCCCTATTCTCACGGCCGACCAGATTCCCGCCCACCTACCCCAACTGCACCCCGTCAACCTGTCTGGAAGCGAGTGCGCCCTGCAACCCGATCTCGTTCTTCCCGTCGAAGGCTCACCTCTGGTCTTTGCCTCCTCCATGGCCTCCTCGCTCATGCTGCACGTCCAGCCCGTAGGCGGCGACCAGACGCACGCACCCGCTCCCTTTGACGTCCCTCTCATGCGTGACGCCATCAAGGGCGGACTCCTCCTCCGGAATCCGCTCCCCCTGCTGGACGCTCCGCAGGTCACCGGCCAGATTCGCGGCCTCTGGGGCTTCGATTCCTGGCAGGGGCCGGAGTTCACCCTCACCATGCCCCATCCAGACGGCTGGACACCTGTAGCCGCCGATCACAACGCCCTGATCGTCGGACGCAGCGACACCCTGCACCTCAAAGGCACCAATCCCCTCTGCACTCAGAGCGTCCAGTTGCAGATTGGCAGCGATGCCCCTGTCGATCTCAAGTGGAAGAGCAGCGCATCCGACCGAATGGAGCTGACCCTCCCGCTGCAAAACGCTGCTCCCGGACAGGTCTCCATCCTTATCCGGCAGTTTGGCCTCGACAAGCCGCAGTCCATCGCTCTGCTAACCTACGCCGAAGCCGCCGCGCTCGACGACTTCCACCTGAACCAGGGTGACTCCACCGCCACTCTGCGCGGCAACCGTCTCGATGAAGTCCGCTCCCTCGACCTGGCCGGCATTACCTTCGCGCCCGCCGCTCTGCACCGCGTCGGCGACCACGACCAGCTCACCCTCACAGCCACCGGGGTCACCTCCACGCTCACCCCCGGTTCTGATTACCTCGCGCGTGTCCTCCTGCGCGACGGCCGCGAACTCCACGCCCCGGCCACCGTCGACCTGCCACGCCCGCAGATCGATCTGCTCAGCAAATCCCAGCCCGTTCCATCCGGAGACACCGCCAATACCCTGCACCTGGGCAGCGCCAGCGACTTTGTACTCGGCCGCAACATCGTTCTCTTCCTGCGTTCGCGCGTCCCAGCCACGTTTCCACGCCAGCAGAAAATCGAGATCGCCGCCACCGACGGCAGCTTCCAGACCACCCTCAGCCTCGCCGACAACTCCCTCCTGCTGGAGGACTCTCGCACCGCAGTCGCCACCTTTGACCCTCTGGCGCGTTTCGGCTCTTCCGCCTTCGGCCCCATCCAACTCCGCGCCGTCGCTCCCGACGGCGTCACCGGCGACTGGATTCCGCTTGGCTCCCTCATTCGCTTTCCGCAATTCGACAGCCTGCGCTGCTACCACTCCGCCGTCCGTCCCTGCACACTCACCGGAAAGAATCTCTTCCTCGTCACCTCCATCGGAACCACCCCGGAGATGGCCAACGCGCAGCAGATTCCCCCGGAATTCACCGGAACCGAGCTCACGCTCTCCGATCTCCCCACCGCGCAGGGGCTTGCCACTGTCTACCTTCACCTGCGCGACGATCCGCTGACCGTACAGGCGCTCATCCTGCCCGTCACCATGATTCCTTCACCGGTCGCGCACAGCAGTCGAGAGCCCAAATCCTCCGCCAGACACCACTCGGAGGCCGCCCCGGACCAATCTCAGGCAGCTTCTTCAGCTCCAGACTCTGCTTCTTCCACTTCATCGAGTCCGGCAACTGCCGCACCCGGCACCAGTTCCGCGCACTCGCCCGCGGCACAGCAAAGCGGAGCGTCCGACCAGCCAGCCTCTCCACAGTCAGGCTCCAATGCGCCCGACGCAAAAAACCGCCCGGACGCAGCGCATCCGAGCGGTTCTCCTGATTCTTCTACCAATGGCTCAGGCTCTTCCAGCCAGCCTGCTCCTGCCTCCGGCACAGCAACGCCTCAAACGCAATCTCCCCAGGCCCAGTGAAGCCGCGGCAACATCCGCTTCACAGCAACAGCCCGACAGAGGCCCACACCTCAATGATGTGAATCTTCCTTCTGGCGGCTCGTCAGCGTAGCCCACAACACACAGGCCAGAAAGACCACCGCCAACAGCGGCACAACGAAAAATGGCGAAGTAATATCCATAACAATCCCCTCGAAATCAGACTAGCACGAACCGCTTCCGCCCGGCTCACCCCAACTCCAGCGTTCCCGTTTTCACTCCGCCTGCCTCTTCATTCCCGCCGCTTTCCCAGTCGGGTAATTCACGCAGATGGTCAGAATCTCATACGGCTTGATCGCAACCTTGACCATGTCGCCCTCGACAGACAGCGGCGCGCCTTCGGGTTTCTCCATCATGTTGGTCACTGTCGCTCCGGTTGCACCTTGCGGCAGATGCACGGCGACGGTGGCGGTTTTGCCAGCCCACTCATACATGCGCAGAATCAGCCCATCACTGTCCTCGGCCTTTTTCACCGCCGTCAGCACCACGTTCTCTGCATCCACCCGCACAAACGAGTGCTCCGCCGGCAACGCGCCGGCATGCGCCGTCGTTACTGTCGCGGTCAGAGGATAGTTGTACTCCCAGCCGTGCCGCACCGTCAGCGCCTGCTTCCAGTCGCCCGCATGCGGATACAACGCGTAGCGGAAGTGGCGCTCGCCGCGATCCGCATTCGGGTCCGGCCACGTCGGCGAACGCAGCAGGCTCAGCCGCAGCACGTTTCCCGCGCAGTCATAGCCAAACTTCGACTCGTTGATCAGACTCATGCCCAGTTGGCCGTCGCTGCCGCTCAGGTCTGCCCAGCGCTGCGCCGGAACCTCGAACTGCGCCTTTTCCCACGAATTCCGCCGCTGGGTCGTCCGCTCGATGCTTCCGAACGGTATCTCGTAAGTTGCGAAATCGTTCTGCACCGCCAGTGGAAACGCCGCCTTCAGCAGCACGTGTGTCTCGTGCCAGTCGATTTGGCTCTCCACGTCAACTTCATCGGCATCCGGCGTCAGTCGCAGCGTCTGCTCAAACCGCGAGCTTTGCCAGTGCCTCGCCACCGTCACCGCCTGACCGTCGGCATCGGCGGTCACCGCATCCACCATCGTCAGCTCGGTCGGCTTCTGATCCAGGGTTCCCGGATCAATGTTCCAGGCGTCGTAATTCTTCGGCGTATCCTTGAATGCCTGCAACTCGTTGCCACAGCCACCAGCGGCCAGCGTCTCGGCCTGCGCCTGTTTGTCGTAGAGGCTCGTAATGCAACCCGTCTGTCTGCTGATTTTCACCCGCAGCCGTGCATTCTCCAGCACAAAATCGCCGCTCTCCTCGCGCACAGTCTTCGCCGCGGCTGGATTCGTCTTCGCAGCCGTCGATTCCACCCACAGCACCTTGTAGCCCAGCGCCGGAACGTTGTCAGCTTCGATCCGCAGCGTCGTGACGCCGGTTGCAGCATCGCGCTTCACCACGTGGGCCGCCGCGTGCGCCACACCGTTGCCCGCCACGGCATAATCTGCGATCGTCCCGCCCGGAGCCATCTGCACCGTCGCCATCACCTCGCCGGATCGCGCCCATCCCAGCGGATTCATCACCACCACCGGCGTTCCTGCGTGCTCCGTATTCACGCGCTCCAGCAGCGTCTGACGCGCGCCCGACGAAATCTCGTTCGTCGACCAGCGCACCACGGCGTAATCCTTCTGCGCATCCTTGTAGATCACGCCGATTCCCGACCCGGCCGCCAGATCGTGAAACTGGTTGAAGAGCACCTTCTTCCAGTCCTCGGTCAGTTCCGCCGCAGGATAAGGACGTCCATCCAGCCATGCCAGCGAGGCCCACTTTTCCGCGTTCAAAACCTCCTCGCTGCTTTCACGCATGCTCCGCTTATGCAGCGCCTGCGTCGTATACACACCGCGGTGATACTCCAGATACAGCTCGCTCTTCCACGTCGGAATACTGATCCGGCCCGGCACCGCCGGCGGTTCCTCATAGCCTTTCGCAATCGACGTGTAATCCCACGTCCGGCTCTCTGGCGCAATCTCTTTTTCTACTTTCTCGAAATACGGCAGCGCCAGACCGAACTCAATCTTCGGCGTCACCGTCGCTGTCGAGTTTGCCGCCGACGCGCCGTCCGGCGACCAGTGGAATCCCTCGTCCAGAATCGCCCGAGTCGGTCCGCCTCCATGGTCGCCCACTCCGTAAAGGTCCATCATCTCCGGCAATCCCGGCGCATACTCCCGCGCCGTCTTCAGATCGCGCGCCAGACGCACAGGGTTCAGATTCCCATTCGCATAGTCGTGCGGAAAATACGCCAGCACCTTTGAGCCATCCGGCGACTCCCACCAGAACAGCTTGAACGGAAGCTGATTGGTGTCATTCCAGGTCATCTTCTGCGTCACAAAGTAATCCACGCCGCTCTTCTTGTAAATCTGCGGAAGCTGCCAGTTGTATCCAAACGAATCCGGATTCCATCCCACCCGCACATCCACACCGTAGGCCTGCTCAAACCAGCGCTTGCCCACCAGCAACTGCCGCACCAGCGACTCGCCATCCGGCAGGTTCAGGTCCGGCTCCACCCACATGCCGCCGACCACCTCCCACCGACCTTCCTTGATCCGCTGCCTGATCTCCGCATTCATCTCCGGATACTTGTCGGCAATCCACTCGTTATACGCCGCCGCAGACTGCGTGTACGTGTACCGCGGATACTCATACATCAGTTGTAGTGCCGTGCCGAAGGTGCGCTTCACCACGTCTACTGTCTCGGTCCACGGCCACAGCCACGCCGCGTCGATATGCGAGTTCCCCGTCAGGTGCCAGGTCGCCGTCTGCAGCTCCGGCTTCAGCGCCTCCAGTTCCTTCTGCGCCTTCAGCAGCGACGCGTCAAACGCCTGTTGATCGCCCGCCGCCAGCGCCTTCATATCCACGCTCGCCACTGCCTGATTCAGCTCCTGCTCCAGGTCGGCATTGCCCGGCGCCAGGCTCGGCAGCAGCAGCGCGGAAACCTCGATCTCCTTGCCCAGATCCACAGGATTCGGTCTCGTCTCCGGGAAGTCTACCCTGTACGTCGCCCCGTGGAACGACTTGTCATCCACCGTATGCAGCAGCTTCACCGCCACCGTCACGCTTTCTCCCAGCTTCGCGCCGTCAAACAGCACCACCGGCTCCAGATCGTCGCCCTGCGCCACGCGTCGCCCGTTGAAATACACGATCATCGGCATTGGGCCATTCGCGTAGGTGTGAAATTGAAACCATATCCGCGCTCCCGTCAGGTCATAGCCATTCAACAGCTTTGGCACCGTTACCCGCTGCCGAAACCACACGGCATCCTTCGGAGCCTTGCTGTTCCTCGCCACCACGGTCCAGTCGCTGTCGTCCAGCGCCGGATCTTCTCCATGCGCCAGATCGCCGGCATGCATCCGCCACTGCCCATCCGGCAACTCAGCCAGCGATGCCAGCTTCGTCATCACCGTTTGCCGCGCCTCCGGC
This sequence comes from Acidobacteriota bacterium, assembly GCA_021816455.1. GTDB lineage: Bacteria > Acidobacteriota > Terriglobia > Terriglobales > Acidobacteriaceae > Acidicapsa. The sequence goes on along the minus strand of JAKAXU010000025.1, from coordinate 37,269 downwards.
TGGCTCACCATCCAGGCGCGATCCGCCGCGTTTTGCGCCGTTGCTGCAACTGTCACGCACGCCATCGCGCTGCATGCCAGCAGTCCACGCATCCATCCGCTGCGCTGCCGCACACTCCTTTGTCTTCCCTGATTTTTGCTTCTCGTTCCGCTCAGGACGAAGGCGTTGCTCTGCAAATGATTCATGGCAGGAAATCCTTTTCAGAAATCTACCGGCCCATCCTATCACTTCGTCGAACTCAGGCCCCCGCAGGCTTCGGCTTTATTGTCGATTTGCAAGCATCTGCCGGGCATGCCGTCACTCTTCGTTGTCTGTCCGCGGCAACTCATAACCCTGCTCTCGAAACATGCGCGCGCACACAGCGACCACCTCCGGATCCAACTTGCCCTGCGCCGCCAACGACTCCACTTCGCCCAGCGCAATCTCCACGCCGAGCGCCTTGCGGTAGGGCCGTTCGCAGGCCATGGACTCCACGATGTCAGCTACGGCCAGCACTCTGGCGCCCGGCAGGATGCGGTCGCCCTGGAGGCCCAGAGGATAGCCTGATCCATCGAGTTTTTCGTGGTGCTGATGAACGATATCCGCGATCGGCCAGGGAAATGGAATATCTTTGAGAATCCGATAACCGACCTTCGGATGCTCCTTAATCTGTTCAAACTCTTCCGGGGTCAGCTTGTCCTGCTTGCTCAAAATCCCATGTGGGACGGCAAGCTTGCCAATGTCGTGGATCATCGCCGCCATGCGCAATCCCTGTATCTGATCCTCGCCCCAGCCCAGCTCACGAGCAATCTCGGCCGCAAAAGTTGCCACCCGGCTTTGATGCCCTCCGGTATACGAATCTCCTGCTTCGAACGCGCCTGCGATTGCCCCTACTGTCGCAGTGAGGGCTTCGGCAAGCTGTCGTTGCGCCGCTTCGCGAGCAGCGCGCTCCTGCTCAATCTGTTCTCGCTGCCGGAGCGAGTGCAGACCCACTCCTATCTCTTGTGCCAGATGGCGGAAAGCCGCATAAACGACCGGACCAAAGGCATTCGGCTCTGAGGAATAGACCCCGAGAATGCCGTCCTGCGCCTCGCCCACTTGAAAAGGAATTGTGATCATGCAGCGAATGCCCGCGTTCCTCGCGCGCTCGCGCCACGGCCTATAGTTTTCGTCCGTCTCTACGTCTGCCACGAACTGGGCTTCGCCACTCCGAAAGGCAATGCCGACCGGTCCACGCCCACCGGCAAAGCTCCCGGATCCGCTGATCTCGAGATCCTCCAGGTAGTCCATTGCGGGGCCTGCTTTGGCTTGAATGTTGATGATGTAATCTGGTTCTTCACCCACTAACCCGATCCACGCCAAAACGAAGGGCGAGTCCCAAGTGATCGCTTCGGCAATCTCCTGGAGCAGAGTTGCCGAAGATTGCGCCCGGACCAGCGTCAGTGCCACATCGGCATACGCATGCAGCGCCCATCGCTTGGCAGCCAAACGCTGGTCCATATCCCTTTCGTGCGTTGCATTCCTCAGGGCACCGATCACGAACTCTCTTCCGGTGTACTCAAAGGGCCGGGAAAAGTTTATCTGGACGGGTAAAGACTCGCCATCCTGGCGCAGCAACATGGTTTTCAGCGTGATGTCGTCTTCCGTGGAATCCGCAAGGGCCAACTCCAGCGAGCACTGATCCAACTCCGGAACAAACAGACTTACCGGATTGCCCTCCAACTCGTCCAGGCCGTAACCCGCCAAAAGCGCTAGAGCGGCGTTAGCCTCCACCACCAGGAAGGATTCCAACTCAAGCACCACCATGGCAACCGGCAACCTGTTCCAGCGTGTCTGACTCCAGCTTTCCGCGCGGGAAAACTCAACTTCATCCTCCATCAACGTCCGACCTCCCGAACGCGCAGCTTACAACGCATGGTTTTTCGTGAAATTCACTTCGGATTACTGCGTGACCCTATAATTCATCCACCCTAAGTCGGAGTCGACAAATTCGTCAATACATCTTTTCGAATTGCTCAGGATAAATTTGAATCACGAACCTATTTTTGTTACCTTATAACCACACATGACGCGTTCTGCACACATCATGGTCTGTTGTTGCCTGTCGAACATCTTCGACGGGTGTCTGTTCTAGTCTCTGATTCTTACCCTATAGCAATTTTCAGAGGTCACACCCGAGCTGAATCAGCCCGTGTGTACCCCTATACGAACATTGGCCTTCAGCTTGAAATCCACTCTAAGCCGAGGTTCCAATGAGCGTTCTCGACATCCTTCCTGAATCTTCTTCTCAGCCAAACGCGCTGCCATCGGCTCCGCGACTGAGCCACCTTCGCCAGCTTGAGGCGGAGAGCATTCACATCCTGCGCGAGGTTGCCTCTGAGTTCGAGCGGCCCGTCATGCTCTACTCCATCGGCAAAGATTCCTCCGTCATGCTGCGCCTGGCGCAAAAGGCTTTTTTCCCTGCACCCATTCCGTTTCCGCTGCTGCACATCGACACCGGTTTCAAGTTTCGCGAGATGATTGAGTTCCGCGACCGTATGGCGCGCGAGGTCGGCGCGGAGCTTCACGTCTGGCGCAATGAACCGGCCATCGCCGCCGGAACCAATCCCATCGCCCTCGACACCAAGCGCTGCTGCGGACTGCTGAAGACGCAGGCACTGCTGGATGGGCTGCGCCACCACAACTTTGACGCGGCCTTTGGCGGGGCGCGGCGCGACGAGGAGAAATCCCGCGCCAAGGAGCGCATCTACTCCTTCCGCGACGGCGCCGGGCAGTGGGATCCGAAGAACCAGAGGCCGGAACTGTGGAACCTCTACAACGCGCGCATCCATCCCGGCGAAAGCATTCGCGTCTTTCCGCTTTCGAACTGGACGGAGATGGACGTGTGGCAATACATCCACGAGGAAAACATCCCTGTCGTCGATCTTTACTTTGCCAAAGAGCGGCCCATGTATCTGCGCGGCGAAGCGCTGTTGCCGATCGAGCAATCCTTCGTCGCGCTGCCTGGCGAGCAGCCTCAGATGGTCAAGTGCCGCCTGCGTTCGCTCGGTTGCAGCCCCTGCACAGGGGCCATTCGCTCCGATGCAGCCACCATCCCGGAGATCATTGCCGAGCTGCTTTCATTCCGTTCCTCCGAGCGCGCTAACCGCGTCATCGACCACGACCAGGAAGGCTCCATGGAGCTGAAAAAACGCGAAGGATATTTCTAATCATGACGACTCTCGCAGAAAACACATTTTCCATCGATGACTTCATGGCCGGTGAGCGGCGGAAAGATCTGTTGCGCTTTTCGACGGCGGGCAGCGTGGACGACGGAAAATCGACGCTGATCGGACGACTGCTCTATGACACGCAATCGGTGTACGAGGATCAGGTGCGGTCGATCGAAGGCAAGGGAACGACCGCGCCAGGGCAGATCGACTTTGCGCTGCTCACGGATGGGCTGCGCGCCGAGCGCGAGCAGGGCATCACCATCGATGTTGCGTACCGCTACTTCTCGACGGCGCGACGGAAGTTCATCATCGCCGACACACCGGGCCACGAGCAGTACACGCGCAACATGGCTACCGGCTCTTCCACCGCCGACGCCACCATCGTTCTTATCGATGCCCGCAAAGGCGTTCTGCCCCAATCCCGCCGACACGCTTATATTGCCTCGCTGCTCGGCGTCCGCCAGATGCTGGTGGCCGTCAACAAGATGGACCTCGTCGATTACAGCAAAGAGCGCTTCTGTTCCATTCAGGCGGATTTCTCGGCGCTGCTTGATCAGATTGCCGCGGACACCGGCAATCCCGTCCAACCATATTTCCTGCCCGTCAGCGCGCTGATCGGAGACAATGTCGTCCATCGCTCCGCCGCCATGGTCTGGTACACCGGCCCCTCGCTGATCGACCTGCTGGAGTCGCTGCCGGCCGCGCGTCACGACCACGCGGCTCCGCTGCGCTTCGCCGTGCAGCGCGTGCTGCGGCCCGACGCGTCTTTCCGTGGCTTCGCCGGTCAGATTGCCTCCGGCTCGGTCCGCCCGGGTGACGCCATCACTGCTCTGCCATCCGGCCGCATCGCCCGCGTGGCCCGCATCTCGACCTTCGACGGCGACCTGGACCTTGCCACAGCACCGCTTTCGGTCACCCTTGTGCTCGACCGCGAGATCGACGTCAGCCGCGGCGACCTCATCGTCTCCGCCGAGGCGCAGGCCACGGTCACCACCGACCTGGAAGCCTCGCTGGTCTGGATGGATGTTCACGATCTGATCCCCGACCGCCGTTACCTGCTCAAGCATGCCAGCCACGTCGTGCCTGCCACCATCACCTCGCTCCGGCACCGCGTCCTGCTGGACTCCGACACCCCCGCGCAATCGCTCGTGCATACCCCGGCCGCCACACTCAGCCTCAACCAGATCGGCGTCGCCGCGCTGCGCCTGCTGCGGCCCATTGCCGTCGACAGCTACCGAGACCATCGCCTTACCGGAGCTTTCATCCTCATCGACCCGGCTACCAACGCCACCGTCGCCGCCGGCATGATCCGCTCCGCGCAACCCATCCCCGCCGCTCTTGCTGCTCACCTCCACGGTGCCAACTCTGGCCCGGTCTCCGCGCGCGAGCGCTTCCTGCGCTGGGGTCATCGCGGAGCCATCCTCACCCTCACCGGACCATCCGCTCTCGCCGACCGCGTCGAGCGCGCGCTCTTCCAGGAGGGTATGGTCACCCTCCGCCTCAACGCCCATGGCCCGGCAACCGACAGCGCTTCCGATTCGCTCGCCGCACAAGCAGCAGCCTCCGGCCTACTTGTCCTGCTGCACGCCGAGACCGACAGCGACGCGCTCTCGGTCTCCATCGGCAACCACTCCATCACCTTCTCCGACGAAGACGCCTTCACACGCCGTCTTCACACCCTACTCGCCGACTCCGGCCTGCTCCACCAGCCACGCTCGCCCGAGTACGAAATCTGACCACTTGCATCCGGAGATTCTCTTCATGACTGTCGAACATTCTTCTAATTCCGCCGCAGTTCCCGCCGAGATACTCGACTCACTCAACCCGCGGCTGGAGCGCCTCCGCGCGACCCTCCGCCAGCACCTTACGCCTTCGTCCGAAGGCGTCTGCCTCACGTGCAGCTTCCAGGCCGAGGACGTGCTGCTGGCGCGCCTTGCCCTCGAATTTGCTCCCGGCCTGCCCATTCTTTTTCTCGACACCGGCTATCACTTCGCGGAAACCTACGCCTATCGCGACCAGCTTGCCCGCGACTGGAGCATGAATCTCGTTAACCTTCTGCCAACTCGGAGCGTCGCCGAGCAGGAGCGCGAAGAGGGACTGCTCTACCAGTCCGCACCCGACCAATGCTGCAAACTCCGCAAAGTCGGTCCTCTCTTCGACGCGCTCGCCAATTACCGCGTCTGGTTCACCGGTCTCCGCCGCGAACAGGCCAAAAGCCGCGCCGCGCTGGAAGAATCCGCGCCCTTCACTCTCCCGGACGGCCAATCCATCCTCAAACTCGCCCCGCTCGTCGACTGGACCACGCGCGATGTCTGGTACGCCTGCGAGATGCTCTCCATTCCGCTGCTGCCGCTCTATGCGCAGGGATACACCAGCATCGGCTGCCAGCCCTGCACCACGCTCCCGCTCGACCCCAATGATCCCCGATCCGGACGCTGGGCAGGGCGCAAGGTCGAGTGCGGCATCCATATCGAAGCCGCGCCGACGCCTGCTTCCACACCGGATCGCTGATTCGCAACCCTTTTCCCACTCACTCGAAACGAGCTTTTTATCTTTCTTACGACGTATCTGCTTATGCCTTATCTGATTGGTTTTTTCATCGCGCTCTGCATCGCACTCACCGGCGTCGGCGCGGGCACCATCACTGTGCCCGTGCTCATGCTCTTTCTCGGCGTTCCGGCCCCACTCGCCGTCGCGCTCGGACTCACCTTCGCCGCCGCAGTCAAACTGCTGCTCACGCCCGCCCAGATCGCTCGCCGCACCGTCTCCTGGCCCGCCCTGCGCCTCATGCTGCTCGGCGGATTGCCAGGCATCCTGCTCGGCTCGCTTCTTCTCCGCCGCTTCGTCGGCTCTGCCAGCCTGCTCCACGCCACGCTCGGCGTTTTGTTGATCGCTACCGCCGTCTGGCAGATTCTTTTTCACTTCCGCCCCGTGCGCGCGCAGTCGGCCCCGCGCGACCGCGGTTTTCTTCTCTCCTGTCTCATGCTTCCTGTCGGCGCTGAGGTCGGCTTTTCTTCCGCCGGAGCAGGCGCGCTCGGCAGCGCCGCCCTGCTTGCCTTCACCCCTCTCGACCCCGCTCAGGTAATCGGCACCGATATCGTCTTCGGAGCCATTCTCTCGCTCTTTGGCGCACTCGCGCACGGGCTTCCGCAGACGCTTCGCGCCCCGCTGCTGCTGCCCATGCTGCTCGGCGGAATTCCAGGTGCGTTCACAGGCATGATGCTCGCCGCGCGTCTACCGCGTCGGCCGCTGCGTCTGGCTCTCTGGCTGATGCTTCTGCTGCTGGGCAGCCAGCTTCTTCATTCCGGGCTGGCCACCACTCGCGCTGCGCGCCTCGCCGCTCACGCCATCCGCACCCGCAGCGCAGCCGCATAGTTCACCGCCGGCTCATACTCGTTGGGCAGAGTCACATGCAACCCGTCTGCCTGCTGCGACCACTTCACCGCGCGCCCCGTGCCCAGCAGATCCACCGCCGCAATTCTCCCCGAAGCCGTTGCGCCTGCCGTACCCAGCGACGCAATCACAAACTCGCCCTGCGGCCATCCCAGCGGCATCGCATAGATTGTCTTCCCATCCTTGCTCCGCGTGAACCGAATATCCTTTGCGCCCAGCTTCCGGATGCTGTCTCCCTGAAAGGAGCCGGCCTTGATCATATTTGGCCCCTCACCAAAGACCTTCCACGGACGCGTCGCATAGATGGCTTCGCCATTCATCTCCATCCATGCAGTAATCCCATCGACCACGGCTTTTTCCTTGCGGTCGATCGTTCCATCCGGCTTGCCTGGCACGTTCAGTACAAACGTCCCATTCTTGCTCACTGTATCGATCAGCCAGTGAATCACCGCCTCCGGCGGCAGATATCCGCCATACTCGCCCGCACGATCAAAGAGCTTCCGCTGATAATGCCATTCCCCGATGCACGTCTCCGACTGCCATGCGTACTGCCGGATTCCATCCGTCAGCCCGCGTTCAATATCCACCACCACAGCCTTCGCGTGCTCCTCGGGAACATTCTTGATCGTCAGCACTCCCTGCACGCTGCCATGCCGCTGTCGGCTCTGGTTGTAGTAGTAGGCCGCCACATTCATCCCCGCCCATCCCAGCGGAAACAGCGAGTTATCGAAGTACAGCAGGTCCGGATCATGCTGCTCGATCAGGTCTCGCGTCCGGTCATAGAAGTTCTTCGCAAAGCTTGCCGCCGGCAGCGCATTCTCCGGATGCTTGGCCCCGTAGAGTTGCTGCGGGTCCAGACCCTCCCACCATTGTCCCTTGCCATCGGCCGCCGTCATTCTGCCGTCGTATGGCACCCCGGCATACGGCCCCTTGGCATCGGCACCGTGCGAGGGCTGAAACCACCACCAGTTCCGCGCCTGATGCACCGTCACGCCAAACTTCATCCCGCGCTCGCGTGCCGTCGCCGCCCATGTGCCCACCACGTTCCGTCGCGGCCCATACTTCACCGCGTTCCACGGATGATGCTTTGAGTCCCAGCAGTCAAAGCCGTCATGATGGTTCGCAATGCACAGGAAAAACTTCGCTCCTGCGCGGCGATATCGCTCCATCAGCTCTTCCGGCTCCCAGTTCCGCAGCGTCCACTGCGCGCACAGATCCTTGTAGCCGAACTTCGACGGATGCCCGTAATTCTCCCGGTGAAACTTGTATTGCGGCGAACCTTCGATATACATATTCCGCGCATACCAGTCCCCATCCTCCGGCACACACTGCGGCGACCAGTGCGCCCACATGCCAAACTTTGCATCCTGATACCACTCCGGAGCCTCATACTCCATCAGCGACTCCCATGTCGGCTGAAATGGACCGTCTCCGCTCAACCCGGATACCGGAGCAATCATCGGAACTCCATCCCACGAGCCACCTTCCACCGGCAGCTTCGGCGAATCGCCCCATCCCGACGGCTTCCAGCCTTCCTCCACCAGCTTCTCGCGCACCAGTTCGTCCTGAACCAGGGCAAAGAACTCGCGCTCATCTTGCGGCATCGCGCAAAATTGCGCATAATCCAGCTTCAGGCTGTTCATCGCCTTCAGGATCGCGGCCTGCGTCTCATTGGCTGTCGCCGCAGCCACTCCACCACGCGGCATCAGTTCCACAGCCACTGCCGCCGCAACCAGCCTGCAAAAGTCCCGCCTGTCCATACTCTTCATTTCGTTCATCTGGATCACCCCTCATCGCGCAGCCATGCTGTTCATGCCGTTGCAGATCGCCTTCACGGCGCACAACGGGACAACCGATTCTGTGCGGCGACTATATCCGTCCATCTTCTGTTGTGTCAACGCTTCAGTTAACGATTTTTGCTTGCTCGCTTAACCCCCGCTCCACACAAAAAGCCGACCCGTCTCCGGGTCGGCGGCCTTCATTGCTTTTGCTACAGCTTTTCTTTTTGTCATCCCTGAAGGGAATTTGCTGTTAATTGGGTATCCATTTGACTCAGGTACCCCAATCTATTGTGTTTTTTGTAGCTGATGCTGTGTGGCTGAGTCGACGATTTTCCTGTAAGTTGTTGATTCAATTGTGACGGATTGTTGCATCAGGCGGTAGAAGAGTTTGCCCCGGCTGCGCGACTTGCGCCGGTTGAAACGGAAGGTGAATTCGTCCAGGTACTCCTGAAGATGCTCTCTTGCGACGGACCCTTGGTGCGTTACCCAGCAGCCAGCGTTTCAACAGCGAGAACACCTGGTAAACGCGCGCAGCAACTCCGACGCTCACTCCGGATGTCCTTTTTGATTGCTGATGCGGTGTTGATAGCCGGCCTTCTGGAGGGGAAGGTAGCCTCGCCATCCGTCCGTATGCACTGTGCTGCCCGGTTCAATGCTGTCCTGGGGAAAAGAAATCAGAGTGGCCGAGGAAGCATCCGGAATGTGGCGCCGGCGAATGCGACCGATCCCGCGGCCATCTTCCTCGGCTGCCACAACGACCAGCGCCTTTCCGACGATCTGCCGCCAAGGATGCTCGGCTCCTCGCCTCCGAGAAAACTCTCATCGACTTCGATATCAGGCCTGGTTGAATCGGGTCTTGAGGCGCGTGTAAAGCCACGCGCGAGCCATCGACCATTCGCGTTCGACGGTGCGTGTGGAGACGCCGAGGACTTCCGCCGTTTCTTCCGCGGTCAGCCCGCCGAAGAAGCGCATCTCGACGACTTTTTCCTGGCGGGAATCGAGCAGGGCGAGATCGTGGAGAGCATCATTGATGGCGAGCAGCCGGACCGGCTGGTCGTCGCGCAACTGGAGCGGTTCGGCGTCGGGCTGAGCCTCGTCCTGGCCCTGCTCAAGGTTGCCGCTGCCGCGCTTGGTGGCCAGGCGCGCGCGGGCGTGGTCGGTGAGGATCCGCCGCATGAGTTGCGCGGAGATAGCGTAGAAGTGAGCGCGGTTGCGAAAGGTGGGTTCGCGCTGCTGGACGAGCTTGAGATAGACCTCGTGGACCAGTGCGGTGGGTTGCAGAGTGTGGTCGGCGCGTTCCTGGCGCATGTACTGGTTGGCGCGCCGATGGAGTTCGGCGTAGACCAGAGGCATGATGCGCTCGATGATGGATTTGTCGCCGCTCGACAGGCGCATGAGCAGAGCGGTGACCTCGTTCGGTGCAGACTCCATCGCGAGCGCGCTCCTGACGAAGGGACGAATGGCTGAATGTGTTGTGCCTATTCTATCGCGTTGACGAAGCCGAGCGCATAGCTTCCCGCGAGGGGATGAGGAGATTCAGGGAAGCGCGCGGTACTCGGTCTGAGCCTGATGGAACAACGGAAAAGTTTGGTCAGCATCCTTCCATACGGCGAAGATATCCTGATAGGCAGTTCTGGCCGACGCCGCGTCTCCCGCCTGGGCAAGGGAACGAGCCAGGCCAAGGATGGCCAGCGCGGAGATCGGGCAGTTGAGCACCAGGCCTCGATGCGCGAGAATGCGGCGAAACGAAGCGGCCGCGGCGATGGGCTGGTGTTCGCCAAGCAGCGCCTGACCGTGAAGGTAAGCAGAGTCCATGCACTGGCCAGGGGTGAAGATGCCGAGATCGTAGGCGTCGGTTCCCTGAAGTGCGTCGATGGCGGCGGCATAGTGACCGGAAGCGTAGGCGATGCGCGCACGGAGGATGGGCATCCAGTAGGACTGAATGAGGGTGTCGAGCGGGTGGGCGGCGGAGAGTTGTCGCATGAGTGTCTGGGCGTGTTCGGCATCGCCGGAGTAGGCAAATGCGAGGGCGGTGAGCAACTGCGCATCGCTGCCCTGCGCCGCAGCGGGCGTGGACAGGACGAGTGTGGCGAGACGACGCGCAGAAGCAGATTCCCCCATCTCGGCCTGACGCACAGCTTCTCCGGCGAGCCAGTTGGCGCTGGTCTCGGTGTCGCCGACGCGGCGGGCGATGGAAGCGGCTTTCGCAGCGCATTCACGGCCTTGGGCAAGACGGCCGGCGCGATCGAATGTGGCCGCCTGCTGCGCAAGCAGCGTATCTTCGACGCCGGGAAACTGGTCCGCCGCGGCGAGAAGTCGGCTCATGGCCTGCGGATCCTCAAGATAGAAGGCCAACTCATACTCGTCGAGCTGGATATTGACATCGTGGAGGTTGAGCTGGCTGGCTTGATCCAGGACCGAGCGCGCTTCATCGGGGCGGTCGATGGCGAGAAAAAGCTGCGCGAGATTGCCATAGCTGGGCGACAGGCCGGGCGTTTCGCGAATGGCGCGTCGCTGGAGTTCGATGGCTTTTTCGTACTGGCCGGTGAAGGCGTAATCGACGCTGAGGTTGACGGTCCAGGCCATATCGTGGGGATAGGCTGTGGCCCATTGCTGGTAGGTTGCCATCTCCTGATTGACCTGTCCGGTGACGAAGCCGTAGTAGTGGGAGACGATGTAGTAGCGCTCCCATTCGGTGACGCGGTCCCGGCGATCGAAGGCTTGCTGAAGGGCCTGCTCGGCGCGGCGCGGCGCGCCCATGTTGCCGTAAACGGTGCCCAGCCGCGCATAGGCCATGGCGAAGTTGGGATCAATTTGCGTGGCGCGGAGGAAGTAGGGCAGTGCGGCGGCTTCGCCTTTTTCATTCCAAGCCTGAGTGCCCTGGGCAAAGGCCGTGATGGCCTCAAGGGAAGGCGTGGTGGCCTCAACCAGCGGAACATCGTAGCGACGAATGGATTCGGAGGATTCGCCGAGACTCACGCGCATGGCCTGGGCGACATGATCGAGAGCATCGAGTACCGGATCGCGAAAGTCGACCGGAGCCTGCTGGACGGCAAGCAGCCTGCCGGAGGCGCACTCGAATGCGCGCAGGCCGATGTTGTAGCCGGTGGAAGTGTTGGCGATGAAGCCCTGAAGGACGACCTGCCCGACCTCGCGCTGACAGACCTCGAGAGCGACATGGCGGGTGAGCCTCGCCTGTTCGGAGAGTCGCATGTAGCGCAGCGCGAGGCGAATTTTCTGCTCCGGCATCACGGTTAAGAAAGGCGTCTGCTGAAGTTTGGCGGTCAGCGCGACGTTGAGCGCGTTGTCGAAGGCGGCTTCGCCGGTGGTGTTCACAAAGTCGGCGAGGACGAGATTCAGATTGGCCGGGGGCGCGTGGCGATCTCTCCGAAAGAAAATCAGGACTAGCGCCGCGACAACAACGGCGGCGAACGCAAGCCAGAGGCGGCGCCGGACATGAAAAAAACCACGCCGGGACGAAGCCAGAGGAAGCGCAGGCGGGCCGGTGCGTTTTCTGCTTTCCATCTCGGCAAGAAGCGCGGCGAATCCGGTCGCCGAGTTGAGACGCCGCGCCGGATCCCGTTCCAGGCAGCGGGAGATGAGCCGGTCCCATCCGGGATCGAGACCGGAAAGCACCCGCGTGGGCAATGGAGGCGGCTCGATCAGCCTGCGAAGAGCGGAAAAAAGCTGCGAGTCGGCGTCGAAGGCGCGGAGGCCAGTGATGGCCATATAGGCAACGAGGCCAAGGCAATAGATGTCGGAGGCCGGTGTAAGCTCCCTGCCTTCGATCTGCTCCGGCGACATGAACTCCGGAGTGCCGAAGGCAAGCTGGCGGCTGACGGAGAAGGCATTGCCCGACGAGGAGTCGCCGCTCCAGGCCATTCCGAAGTCGGTGATGACGGCTCGCATCTTCCCGTCTCTTCCAGTCTCCAGCAGAATGTTGCCGGGCTTCAGATCGCGGTGGAGAATTCCGGCGGCGTGGGCAGCGTCGAGAGCCGAGGCGACTTGAGCGAGCAGGATGATAGCTTCCTCCTCCGGCAATCTGCCTTGCAGTCGAATGCGCTCGGCCAGCGTCTGTCCGGATAAAAGCTCCATGCTGAGAAAAACAACATCGCCGACGGCGGGGTCGTGATGGCGAAAGATGTCGAAGATGCGGCAAGCATTGGGATGGGTAACCTGTTTGGCAAGATGCACTTCACGCTTAAATCGCATGAGCATGCCGGAATAATTGGCGATCTCCGGACGAATGGCCTTGATGGCCACACGCATGCGCAGTTCCAGGTCCTCGGCCTCGTAAACCTCTCCCATGCCGCCACGAGCGCAGAAGCGGATGACCTTGAAGCGTTCGGCCAGCAGTGTTCCCGGCTGGATGCGGCTGGCCGCTGACGCAGTGTCCAGATCGGCGGCGAAGAGGTCAGCGGCACTGAGAAAAGAGCCTGCTTCTTCGTGGGCACGAAGCAGGTCTTCGAGGTTGGCGCGCAGCTCCGGCGGCACGCACTGCCGATCGAGGAATTCCGGCCGCGCGGAAGGCTCCATATCGAGCACGGAGTGAAAAAGCGCCTTGACTTGGCCCCATTCCGGTGAGCTTGACTCCATCGCGCGGCACCAGTCTGATTTCGTTTCAGAAGAGATTTGTGGATCACTACACTGCATCGCGCCAGGCTTTGTCAAGCGGGTGTCGCAGCGCGGGATTGGCGGGTTTTTGCGAGGGATTCCGCGTTACACAGCAGGAAGGATTGCAGGAGCTTACCACGCAGCGCAGTGTGCTGCGACACGCCAAAGACTAGGCGCAGGAAGCCCGGCGATCCAAGAACTGGTGGATAGGGGGAGTCACGATGCGCAGGGCAACGATTCGGCGGATGGTGTGGAGTTTTGTCTTGGTTCTGGCAGGCCTGGGAATATCTGCGGCATTGACCGCCGTTCTGATGGGCATATCTGGTTGCGGGGGCAGTTCGGCGCCGCTGGCCATCACTGTGAATGCGACGGCAACCACGGTGGATGGCGGGGACGCGGTCACTCTGACGGCCACGGTGGCCAATGACAAGAACTCCGCAGGAGTGCAGTGGTCACTGAGCGGTCCGGGAACCTTGTCCGGCCAGACCACCACAAGCACGACCTATACGGCTCCGGCGACAACGAACGCAGCCCAGACCGCGACAATTACCGCGACTTCCGTGGCGGACTCGACCAAGACCACGACGACGACAATTACGATTCCTGCTGCGCTGTCGGTCACCAGTACCTCTTTGGGAGCGGCATCGGTGGGGGTCGGTTACAGCACTGCGCTTACGGCCAGCGGAGGAATCACGCCTTACACCTGGACACTGAGCAGCGGAACCCTGCCAGCAAGCATCAGTCTTTCGTCCGCGGGCGTTCTTTCCGGCACTCCCATGGCCGGAGATGTCGGCACGTATAACCTGACCTTCACCGCGACGGACTCCGGCAATGCGACCGCGCTGACGGCATCGCAGGCGCTGAGCCTGTCGATCAGCCCGGCTCCGGCGCTTGCTTTCACCACCACGACACTGGCGACGGCGACCTACAAGACGGCATACAGCGCAACCATCGCGGCGACCGGCGGCGCGGGCACGCTGAGCTACAGCTTGGCAAGCGGAACGCTTCCGGCAGGACTGACACTCTCTGCATCGGGCACACTCTCCGGATCAGCGACGGTTACCGGAACCTTCCCCTTCAGCGTGAAGGCAGCCGACGCTTACGGAGACAGCCAGACCCAGAGTTTTTCACTGAAGGTTGTCTATCCGACGCTGACGGTGACGACGGCAACGCTGCCGACGGCTTACGTGGGAGTGAGCTACACCCAGACGCTGGCGGCAACGGGCGGCTCGGGCACAGGCTACGCCTGGACGGTTTCGATCGGCTCGACGCTTCCAGCAGGATTGACGCTGTCGACCGGCGGCACGCTCTCCGGAACGCCAACGACTTCCGGTACGCCCAGCTTCAGCGTGACGGTGACGGATTCAGCCTCGAACACAGCGAATATGATTTACATGCTCACCATCAAACCGGCACTGAGCGTGACGACGGCAACGACGCTGCCGTCGGGATTCGTGGGCACGAGCTACTCGCAACAACTGGCGGCGACGGGCGGCTCGGGCACAGGCTACGCATGGTCGATCACCAGCGGCGCGCCGCCTGCTGGCCTTTCGTTATCTGCAGCCGGACTGATCTCTGGCACACCAACTACTTCGGGAGCCTCCAGCTTCAGCGCCAAGGTAACGGACTCGGCGAATAACACAGCGACGGCGAATTTCTCGATCCAGGTCTATGCCGCGTTCACGCTGTCTACTCCGAGCACAACTGTACCCGGACCGGGCACAGTTGGCGGCGTCTACAACGGCTCGATCATGGCCACGGGCGGCAGCGGAAGCTATGCCTGGACCATCACCGGACTGCCCTCTGACGGCATCAGTTCCTCCGTCAGCGGGGGTACGGTGACACTGAGCGGAACACCTACAACGGCCACGACCGTGAGCTTCACGGCTGCGGTCAAGGATACGGTGACAAACCAGTCGCTCGGGCCGAACACCTACAGCATCGTAGTGAGCAATCCAACTCCACTGACGCTGCCTTCGACTACACCGGCCAGCCTGCCCGCTGCAACCGTGGGCCAGTCTTACAGCGGCTCAGTCACTGTGACCGGCGGAGCCGGACCGTACACCTGGGCTATTAACGGAACGACCGTCACCGGAGCCGGCCTGACTTTGTCGAATGGCCTGAGCGCCAGCAATACAGGAGGAAATACGCTGGCCGTGAGCGGAACTCCGAGCACAACGACAAGCGTGCCCCTGACCAACGTAACGGTGAAGGACAATACCGGCGCAACGGCGGGACCATCGTCCTACTCGATCAGCGTAAACTCGTCTGGCTCGCAGGTGAGCGGACAGATCACGCTCAACGCAAACTGCGGGGGAGCTGCGGTGCCGACGATCACGGTAAGCATCAACACCTCGCCCGTGCAGACGGTGACTACGGACACGAACGGAAACTTTTCGTTTGCGAGTGTGCCCAATGGAACCTACATTATTACGCCGTCGATCACCGGACCGAGTTCCGTTTTCTTCCCGGCGACGCAAAGCGTAACGGTGAATAATGCGACGGTCACCGGCGAAAACTTCCAGGTTTCGCTGGGTTACACCGTCTCCGGCACGATCAGCTACAGCGGCGCGAATACCGGCCAGGTCTACGTGACGCTCGAAAACTCGAATTGCAGCGGCTCAACGGAGGGAACGAGTCTCACGGAATCCGCTTTGACGTCGGGCGGTGCATTCACCATTCGCGGCGTGCCACCGGGCAGCTTCAGCATCTCGGCGAACATGGATGTGCAGGGCCAGGGTGGCGTGAATGTCGCCGACCCGGCTTCCAGCACGACGAACGGAAGCGTAACGAACGCCAACGTGACCGGAGTGAGCCTGACACTGACCGACCCGACGGTCGCCACGCCGACAGCATCCCCCGGCCTACAGGTGATTTCGCCAGTGGATCAGGGCGTGTTCATCAGCTTCAAGCCGATCGAAAACAGCTCAGGCGTGGAGCAGGTGACCTCCTACACGGTCGAGTGGAGCACGAGTTCCTCCTTCAGCAGTCCGTCGCAGATCACCATCAAGGCGGTGGGAAACAAGACAGATGTATGGATGCTGACGAACAGCACCGCGGGCATCAACAACGGCTTCACCAACGGGACGGCGTACTACTTCCGCGCCCGTGGCAATGTCGCCGCCGGCTCGGGTCCGTGGACCGTCTGGGGTGGAAATACTCCAACAGCAGTTACCGTTGGCGCACCCTCCGGCTCCGGATACTTCACGGTCAGCGGCACGGTAGCACTGCCATCGGGGATCACTCCAACCGGGCCACTATACGTTGGATTCTTTGACCAGAACCTGGGCACCGTGTACGCGACAGCGATTGCCAGCCCGTCGAACTCCTCCGCGAACGCCTATACGGTCTCGGTACCGAGCGGGAGCAACTACTTCTTCTTCGGAATTCTCGACCAGAATAAAGACGGCGCTGTGGATGTGGGCGATGTTTCGAACACCGGCGAAGGAAATGGCTCCAGCAGCAGCGTTGCCATCACCAGCAGCATGACGGGCGAAAACCTCACGCTGCCTTCGACCAACAGCACGGCGACGGTGACAACGCAGAACCAGCAGCTCACTTTTTCGGGAGGGGGAGGCTCGTCCCAAAGCTACAACGTGAACTTCGACGTGCGGGAATCCGACAAACTTCCCGTCGCGGTCACCATGACGGCTGGACCGAATGTGATCCAACCGATCGATCTTGGGCGATGCAACGACTGCGGTCACGTCCAGTACAACTACTCGGCGTCGCTGGGCAGTACACAACCCAGCGTGGGCAGTACGTACAGCTTCCTGGTGACTTACAACGATGGCACCTCGGAGACAGTCACTGCTTCGGTGACCGGCGTGAACTCGGCCTTCGCCACGGGACTGACGCCTTCCGGCAGCGTGCCCGGAGACACGACGCCAACCTTCAGTTGGACTGACCCGTCCAGCGCGAGCAGCTACACCTATCAGTTCTATCTGAGCAATAATAACGGCAACACAATCTGGCAGATCCCTGGCAACAACAGCAACTCCAGCAGCTTCAGCAGCTCCATCACGTCGATCACCTGGGGCACCGATCCAACCAGTTCCAACAACTCGCCCATCGTGCCGTCCCTGACCTCCGGAACGACTTATAACTGGCAGATCACAGTACAGGATTCCAACGGAAATCAGGCAGTAACGGGGGTCTACTTCATCCCATAATCTGCGGGAGATACAACCCAGACGGGATGTGCTCAGGGCCTGTTTCCACTTCGCGAACAGCAGTGTTCAAGCGGAGTGGGAACAGGCCCTTACAGTGCGCGGTCGAGGTGAACGTAGCCGCCATCGACGTGGATCTGCTGGCCGGTGGTGTGGCCTGAGCGCGGCGAAAGCAGAAAAACGACGGCGTCCGCGATCTCCTCAGGAGTGGTGAGGCGATGGCCGAAGGGAATGCGACGCTCAATGGACTTCAGCTTCTCCTCGGGTTCCGGAAAAGTTGCGATCCACTGGCGATAGAGCGGGGTCATGACTTCGGCAGGGATGACCGCGTTGACGCGGATGCCGGTGGGCAGCAACTCGACGGCCCACTCGCGGGTGAGAGCAAGCTGCGCGCCCTTGGCGGCGGCATAGCCGGAGGTGTTGCCTTGCCCGGTGAGGGCGACTTTGGAGGCGATGTTGACGATGGAGCCAGTGGTGAGTTTGAGCGCAGGCAGGGCAAAGTGCGCCAAGGCGTAATAGTGCATGAGGTTGGAGTGGAGGGAGTGCTCGAAGCGCTCGGGGTCTCCGTGCTCCAGGCCAACCGAGTCGTTGACACCAGCGTTGTTGACCAATCCGTCGATCTTGCCGCAGAAGCGAAGCGCGTCTTCGACGGCCTGACGACAGTCTTCAGGGGTTTTCAGGTCGAGCAGAATCAGTTCGCAGCGATGACCTTCGGAGCTGAGATGCTCGGCAAATCTGCGGGCAACATCTTCGTTGCGGTCGAGGATGACGGGAATAGCGCCTTCGCGGGCACAGGCCGTGGAGATAGCGGCTCCAATGCCGGCCGCTCCGCCGCTGATGAGAATGGCTTTGTCGCGAAGCTCGAGGTCCATGCGATGACTCCATTGGCTGGTGCAATTGGCTTGGTGCGGGTGGCCGATTCCGGCCGCTACGTGAGATTGATGCGTTAGGTGACCGTGAACTTCGATAAACCGACTCAGGAATCAGGCAGACTCGAGAATCAGATTCGAGTAGGGCGTGGTGTCTGCCGTGCGGATCAGTCCGACGGCCGAAGGTACGCGCAGCTTGAACTGGCAGTGCGGTTCAAAGGTGGTGGGGATGCCGGTGAGCGCCTGGGCAAATGTCTCGCCCACAGGCCGGGGATTGGCGGAACGGAACTCTTCGGCCATGAAAGCGGCGCCCATGGAGAAGTTGGCGCGGATGGCCGCCAGAACGTCCAGCACACGCGGAATATCGTCAGTCAGCGAGATGTCGATGATCTCAATGCCAGGCCAGAAGGGAAAGCCGCGGTCGGCGAGGACAAGTGTGTTGGTGTGGCGGACGCGGCTGAGCAGAGAGTTGATCTGTGGATTGAGAATGCCTTGCACAAGCATGAAAGGTGGACCTCAGTGAGTGGAAATAGCGGAAAATGCGTCGGAAGTTGAACCCATGTCGAACTCAGCTACAGTGAGTCGCTGGTCGAGCAGGGAGTAGACGAAAAGCAGCAGATAGGCCGCGCAAGGAACCAGATAGGCGAGTGCGAGGCTGGCGAAGCGGACGGAGATCAGCCCCATAAGAGGGGTTAGTACGGCTCCGCCGGCGATCGACATCACCAGCACCGAGCCTGCGAGCTTGGTGTGCGCGCCCAGTCCGCGAATGCCCTGGGCAAAGATCGTGGGATACATCACCGACATAAAGAAGCTGGTGACCAGCAGCGCGATGGCGCCGGTCCAGCCAGGGACGAAGACGCCGAGCGCGGCCAGTAAGCAGTTGACGGCGGCGTAGGTGGTCATCAGGTGCATCGGGCGGATGAAGCGCATGAGCGCGGCGGAGACGAAGCGGCCGAGGCCGAAAGCAGCAAGCGAGAGAGTGAGCAGATAACCGGCGACTTTTTCCGGCTGGTGAGCATAGATCTGGAGATAAGGGATGAAGTAGCTCCAGGTGCCGACCTGAGCGCCGACATAGGCAAACTGAGCCAAGACCGCGACCAGAAAATGAGGCGTCCGCAGCAACTTCCCACGCGAATCCGAGGCTTCGCCGAAGCGCGGAATATCCCTGCGAGACTCCAGGGCAACGGCGGGAAAATGCGTGAGCGCGAAGATGGCAAGCATGGCCAGCGTGAGCAGACTGAGAGCCACGTAGGGACGTACGACGCGCAGCGTCTCCGTATGCAGATACGCCGAGTAAGCATGGCGAGCGCGCAGCAGAGCTGTCTGCGCCGGAGACAACTCGACGCCGGAGAAGATGAAGACCGTGCCAACCAGGACGCCAGTGATCGATCCAAGCGGATTGAATGCCTGTGCGAGGTTCAGTCGGCGTGCGGCGGTCTCCGCCGGTCCAAGCTGCACGATGAATGGATTGGCAGCGGTTTCCAGAAACGAAAGTCCGGCGGCGATGATGAACAGTGCGGCGAGGAAGACGGAGAAGCGATCGACGAGGGCGGCTGGCCAGAAGAGAAACGTTCCGAGGGAAAAAAGCGCGAGACCGGTGAGGAAGCCGGATTTGTAGCCGAGGCGGCGCATGAGCAGTCCGGCGGGAATGGCCAGCAGGAAATAGCCAAGATAGAAGGCCGATTGCACCAGTCCTGCATCGAGACGCGTGAGGACGAAAGACTTCATGAACTGACGGATAAGAACATCGTTCAGGTTGTTGGGAATAGCCCAGAGGAAGAAGAGCGTGGTGGTGAGCGCGAAGAGCAGGCGGTAACGCGACGGCACCAGCGGCGGATGCTCGGCGGTTGGCGGATTGGGCTTGGTCTCTGGCATGGTTGCAATTTTTGTTTACAAGCTGGCGTCAGTCGAGTGCAATCACGATCTTGGTGAAGGCGCCAGGATCGTCTTTCCAGCGGATGAACGTCTCGGGCACCTTCGCAAAGGGAACGATGGAGCCAATGGCCGCATGGACCGGAAAACGGCGCGCAGAGAGCATCTGAATGACGGCTCGGAAGTCCTCGGGCAGAGCGTTGCGCGAGCCTCGTATATCCAGCTCTTTCTGCACAAAGAGCCGGGTCTCGTAGGCAACCGGCTGTTTGGCGTAGCCGATGTAGACGACGCGACCGGCGAAGGCGACAAGATCGACAGCGGTGCAGAAGGTCTCCGGTGTGCCGACCGCCTCAATGACGACGGAGGGGCCGTGGCCGTCGGTGAGCGCGCGCACGGAGTCAGCAAGCGTCGCGGGATCAAAGCGGAGAGTGTGCGCGGCTCCAGCCAGTCGCGCTGTCGTCAGCCGCGCTTCGCTCAGATCGACGGCGAGGACGGTGGCCCCGCGCGTGGCCGCTGCGGCAACAGCTCCCAGGCCGACACCGCCGGATCCCAGGATGAGAACGGTCTCCGAAGGCTGGACCCTGGCGCGGGCGACTGCATGAAAGCCGACCGTGAGCGGTTCGACGAGGACCAGTTCTTCCAGCGTGAGCGGAGGATCGCCCAGTGTCGCCGGAAAGAGACGGTCCACCGGAACGGCGATCCTCTCGGCAAGCGCGCCGTCGCGCTGCACGCCCAGGGTCTGGTTGTGCTGGCAGGCGTTGGGCCGCTGCGCCAGGCATGCAGAGCAGTGGCCACAACTGGAGTATGGAGAAAGAGTTACGTCCATGCCAACGGCCAGCGCGCGCAGCTCCGCCGGAAGCGTTTCGGGCAGCGAAAGAACCGTTGCAGCGATCTCGTGGCCCGGAATACGCGGGTAGCTGACAAGCGGGTTGAGGCCGCGGAAACTGTTGAGGTCGGAGCCGCAGAGGCCAACGCGACGGACGCGCAGCAGAGCTTCGCCGGGCCGCGGGAGAGGATCGGGAACGGTGGTAACCACCGCTCGGCCCGGCTCAGGCATCAGGATGGCTTGCATGGAACCTCGCACGCTGAGCAGGACGGAATGATGGAACAGAGCATGGCAACTGGTGCAATCCGAGAGGAATAGTTCAAATCGCAGGTCAGTATATGTTACAGGTATCGTTAAAGTCACGAAGTTTGTAATAATCCACATAATCGCGAGATTTCCAGGTATGTGCGCAAGAGAGCGTAGAAGACTTTGGACAGGAAAGGACAGTTCAAGCTGTGGCTCGGGGTTTTCGATGGCAAGCCGAGCGCCTCGCGCGATCTGTAAAGTGCGAAAGTCATGACGGTACGGATGAAAGACATTGCGAAAGACCTTGGACTGTCTGTGGTGACAATCTCGAAGGTGCTGCGAAACCACCCGGATATTGCCGAGGAGACGCGGGAGCGCGTACTGCGACGGGTGAAAGAGCTGGATTATCAGCCGAATCTGATGGCGCGAAGCCTGGTGACGGGGCGAAGCTATCTGATTGGCCTGGTGGTGCCCTCGCTGCTGCACTCGTTCTTTGCCGAGGTGGCAGTGGCGCTTTCGGCCGAAGTGGGCAAGCGCGGGTATTCGCTGCTCCTGGCCTCTTCCGATGAGGAGCCGGAGACCGAGGCGCGAGAGATTCAGCAGATGATTGCCCGGCACTTGGACGCGCTGGTGATTGCCACTTGCGCGGACGAGACGACGATGATTGAACGGCTGGAGCGGAACGGATCGGCCTACGTACTGATCGACCGCGCGGTGCATGGGGTCGCCGGAAGTTTCGTCGGCACCGATGATTACGCCGCAGGGCGGATAGCGACCGAACACCTGATCGCGCAGGGATGCAGGCGGATTGCGCATATTCGTGGTCCGCAGGTGGGCACGGCCGAGGAGCGGCTGCGCGGGTATCGGGATGCATTGCAGGAGCATGGCCTGGACTTCCGATCGGAATGGGTGGCTGCCACCGAGAGGGTGGACAGCGATGCGACCCTCCAGGGTGCCAATGCCACGCGTCGGCTGCTCGCAGTCAACCTGTGTCCGGATGGGCTGTTTGCCTTCAACGATCCGCTTGCGATCGGTGCGATCCAGGCGATATTGGAGGCTGGCTTGCGGATTCCGCAGGATGTTGCGGTGATCGGATGCGGGAATCTGCATTTCGACGAGCTGCTGCGGGTGCCACTCTCCTCTATCGATCAGCACAGCGCGGAGATCGGGCGGCGGACGGCGGAGATTGTGCTCGAGAGAATCGAGGCCAGAGTGAAGCCCGAGCCGAAAAAGGTGATTCTTGAGCCAACGCTGATTGCGCGCGCCTCCTCCCTGCGCAGGTAAAGCCGGTCCAGGGATTACCTCCATGGAGTTGGCAGCGACCGGAAGCAGTTTGTCTCTGGTTCGGCTTTGCTTCCAGTGCTCCGCCGCAGAGTCTCGCCAACCAGAATCAGCAAGCTTTCCTCAGGGGCGCTCACCGGTTGGAATCGTGGCGCGGGCTTTCTACCCTGCGGCGATGCGCGGCACGCGCGCCGCAATCGCGGTGAATATCTCCCATGGAATCGTCTCCGCCCAGCGCGCGTGATCCTCTGCGGTCACGACTGAGTCGCCCTGGCGCCCGAGCAGCACAACCTCGTCGCCGGTGCGGAGACGCTCTTCCGGAACTCCGGTCACATCGAGGACGGCCTGATCCATCGAAATCCTTCCGGCATAAGGCGCGCGCAGACCAGCAACAAGCGCATGGCCACGATGCGAGAGCCTGCGACTCAGTCCGTCTGCATAGCCAACGGCAAGCAACGCCAGGCGCATCGGCTGGGTAGCCTGGAAGCTCCCGTTGTAGCCAACGACCTCGCCCGGAGCGATGCGGCGCAGGCTGGTGACGCGCGTCTTCCATCTCAGCACCGGGAGCAGTCCGGCAGAGCTTGCCGCCGCCGACTCCGGCGGTTGAGGATCGTACTCCGGCGGAACACCGTAGAGAGCGATTCCGGGGCGCAGCAGCAGCCGCAGCCCGTGTCTGGAGGCCATCGCCGCAAGCTGGCTGCGCAAATCCCGGTCCAGCAGCGCGGCGGAGTTGCCCACGCTAAGCCACGCAGGAGCGAAGCCGCGTTCGCGCACGGCACAGAGACTGTCGGCCAGCCGCTTCAACTGCCGCTGCGTGGCTGCGTGATCGCTCTCATCGGCGGCGTACAGATGAGTCATCACGCCGTCGAGGCGAAGTGTGGGAAATGTGCACAGAGTCTCCAGAAACTCGATCTGATCCTCTGGCGCGACGCCTTGCCGGCTCATGCCGGTGTCTATCTCCAGATGAACTGGAAGCTCGGATCGTCCGCATTGCAGCGCGCCGCCGTGAAGCTCCTGCAGATGCTCCCGTTGCCAGACCGAGCAGGTGAATCCGTAAGCAGCAACGGCTTCTCCGTCGCCAGGAAACGGCCCGCTGAGCACGAGAATACGTGGCACCACTTCGGCACAGGCGCGCGCGGCGGTCAGTGCTTCATCAGTCGAGGTCACCGCAAGCCACGAAGCGCCCGCTTCAACAGCCGCTGGCGCACAGAGCGCGATCGAGTGACCGTAGGCGTCGGCCTTGACCGTGGCGGCAAGAGTGGACGCGTCGGCGGTTCGCTGCAGCAGACGCAGATTGTGAGCGAATGCGGCGAGATCGATCTCAGCCCAGCAGGGACGTGTCGGCATGGAGAAATCCACGTCTTATCTTATCCGGACCTGGTTGTGTGGAGACAGCCGCGGCACCCTCAGAGAATGGGTGCCGACCACTCCTCCAGTTGCCGCTTGAACTCGGTCATGAAACGCCCGGCGTCCGCGCCATCGATGATGCGGTGGTCGATGCCGAGGCAGTAGTGCTGCATCGATCGAATGGCGATCGTGTCGTTGCCCTCGGCGTCAGTGAGTACGACGGGCGCTTTCTTCAATCCGCCGATGGCCAGAATCGCAGCCTCCGGCTGATTGAGGATCGGCATGCCGAACTCCTCGCCGAAGAGACCGGAGTTGGTTAGCGTAAAGGTTCCGCCGGCCACTTCTTCGGGCTTCAGTTTTTTGCTGCGGGCGCGCTCTGCGATGTCGGCGATGGCCCGCGCCAGCTCCGCAAAGCTCTTCTGCTCGGCCCCATGCACGACCGGCACAATCAGGCCCCAGTCCAGCGCAACGGCGATGCCCAGGTTCACATGCGCGTGAAACTGAATGGCATCGCCATCGACGGCCGCATTCAGAATCGGGTAGCGGCGCAGCGCGGCGATGGCGGCGGAGGCCACAAAGGGCATGTAGGTAAGACGCACGGCGTGACGCGCTTCAAAGGCAACTTTTTCCCGTTCCCGCAGACGCGCGATACGCGTCATATCGATGCGGAAGACCGTGTGCGCATGGGCGCTGGTGCGGCGGCTTTCGATCATCCGCTCGGCGATCATGGCTCGCATGCGGGTCATGGGCACACGTTCTTCCACCAGCGGCGGGGCGGGCGTTGCTCCGTCCGCAGTCGGCGCTGCCAGAAAACGCTGGAGATCGTCCCGCGTGATTCGTCCGGCGGGGCCGGTGCCGGGGACGCTCTGCAGATCGACTCCATGTTCGCGCGCGATGCGGCGTACCAATGGCGAGGAACGCAGACGGCCGCTCATCTCGGAAACGGGCGCGGGCGCCGGAGCGGATGCGGTTACAGGCGTCGGAGCAGGTACTGCCGCAGGCGCGGGCTTCAGCGCTGGAGATGGTGCGGCTGCCGCGGCTGAAACAGGCGGAGTTGGAGCGGTTGGAGTGGCAGACGATGCGGCAGCGGTCCTTTCCGTCGTCTCTGCGGTCGTCCCACTCGTCGTCTCTCCGGCAACGACAATGCGCGCGACGACGGTATTGACCATGGCAGTCACGCCTTCGGCGACCAGAATCTCAGCGAGCGTTCCGGTGACGGGTGCGGGAATCTCGACATCGACCTTGTCGGTGGAGATCTCGAAGAGCGGCTCATCGGCGCGCACCGGCTCCCCGGGCTGCTTGAGCCAGCGGGTGATGGTTCCCTCAAAGATCGACTCGCCCATCTGGGGCATCACGACATCGGTGGACATGCAAACCTTTCTCGGCGTGCCGGAGCCGTTGCCAGCACGCGCGTAAACCCTGGCGGGAGCCTCTCGGACAAGCATCCGAAGAGCCGCCTTGACGGGCGGCCCCGAAGAGCGGACAGCGCACGGAGGAGAACGGCGCTTCGGCGGAAACTCCCACACGGATTATATAAGCCCCCATCCAAGACCGCTTCCACCTTCGGCTGTACCTGGAAATGCGGTCAAAAAAAACGCACGGACCGCCGCCGCCTTTGCGGTTTCAGCGATCGAGCAAAGCGGGCAGAGTGTCACGCGCCAGAATCTGCTGCTCAAAGACCTCTCCGAAGCAGAGTGCGGCGCGATGGGCGACCGACTCCAGCTCCAGTGGCGCGGGAAACGGGCTGTTGCAAGGCCCGCTCTGCTCATCTCGCCCGGCGGCGCCAGCCGCAATCTCAAGTTCCATGCTCGTCACCGCGCGGTCGGCGATGCCGCAGGGGACGATCCACTGAAAATCCCGCGGGTGGGTGGTCACGTTCAGCGCAAAGCCGTGAGAGGTGATGCCGCGCGAGATGTGCACGCCAATAGCGGCGATCTTGCGCTCATCGCCCGCAGCGGGCGAACCAACCCAGACACCAGTGCGGCCGGGGACGCGTCCGCTGAGGATCCCGAAGCCGTCGCAGAGGCGAATGAGCACCTCTTCCAGTTGGCGGACGAAATCGACCGGACCCAGGCGACGGCCCGATGGCGCGGTGAGGCTTCTGAGGTCGAAGATCGGGTAGCCGATAAGCTGGCCCGGACCGTGATAGGTGACGTCGCCCCCACGATTGATGGTGTGGACTCCGATGCCGCGTGCAGCCAGCAGCGCATCGCTGGCCAGGATATTCTCGCGGCGCGCATTGCGGCCCAGCGTAAGCACAGGAGGGTGTTCCAGCAGCAACAGCAGATTGCCGATGCGTCCGGCATGTCGCAGCTCGACGCACTGTTGCTGAAGCAGGAGCGCCTCGGCGTAATCCATACGGCCCAGCCAGAGATATTCAATCATCTGCGCGAAGACTCCTGCGTCTCGGTGACGCTCTCCCTGGCGATGTCGAGCTTCTCTCGCGTCAGGTCGTTCCAGGCGAGGAAGTTTTCCGGCAGCGGCGGACTGGCGACGCCGGGCGCGACGGAACGGATAATCCGATCGGGCGAGACGATGCGGTCTCCTTCCAGCAGCGCGCCTTTCACCCAGCCGACGGCGCAGAGCGCGCCGGCACGTGTGAAGGTCTGCTCCATATAAAACCAGCGCTCATCCCAGCAGACAAGCCGCGTTGCCAGCTCGTACCGGGCAAAGAGCGGAAGCGAGCGGCGATAGGTCATCCAGACGGCTCCGACGACCGCCTTCCAGCCGGAACGCAGGAAGGAATCGAAGAGACCGGAGCGCGCCAACAGACGCATGCGTCCGTAATCCATCGCGTTCAGATAGCGAGCGTTGTTCAGATGCAGATTGAAGTCGATGTCCATCGGCAGCACATGCAGGCGGACGCGGTCCGTCTCCAGCGGCCCGATACGCGGCAGCGGTGCCAGCCGGTGGCGCAGCGCAAGCAGCGGAATGCGAATGAAGCTGGTGAACTGCGACAAGCAGAGGTACCTCTTTTCGCACCGCGCCACGGAGTGTAGCCGGAGACGACGGCGCTCTTCCAACTGTACCGCTGGAATGGCGCTGCTGCATTGGATGAAGGTTGCGGCGGGAAGTTGCGACAGGAACTTTCGCCGAACCGGGATCACGATTTCGCTGCGGCCAGATCACAGGCGCGCCACAGATACCAGGCGGCGACAGAGCGATAGGGCGCCCAGCGCCGTGCGCGGCGCTGCATCTGGTCCGGCGTGGGCAGATCGGCAGCGGTGACCGGGCGTGAGCGCGGCAAGCGCAGGAAGGTGAGCGCGAAGCCTTTGCGCACGCCGTAGTCGGTGGCCGGAAAGACATCCGGGCGGCCGAGCCGGAAGATCAGCAGCATCTCGACAGTCCACGGGCCGATGCCGCGCACCTCGGTAAGGCGCGCGATGATGTCGTCATCGCGCATGCGCTGGATGGTGCGCTGCGACGGAATTACGCCGGAGAGCGTCTTTTCGGCCAGGTCGCGGATGGCGGCCAGCTTGTTGCCCGAAAGACCGGCGGCGCGGAGCCGGTCGGCTGGCGTGGTCAGCAGCATCTCCGGCGTCGGATCGTCGTCGCCATACAGCGCGCGGACACGCTGGTGAATCGTTGCCGCAGCCTTGCCGTGAAGCTGCTGGTAGACGATAGATTCCAGCAGCGAAGTGAAGGGCGTGCCGGAGTGACCGAGGCGCAGCGTGAAGGGACCGGCGTGATCGATGAGCGCGGCGAGTCTTGCGTCGGAGGCGCGGAGATGAGCAAGCGCCGCTTCAGCGTCGTAGGGCAGTTTCCGGCGACCGTTGTGGATCATGTGTGGGTCACGTGTCGATTCTGGCGATTCAATCCTCGGGGAGCAGTGTAACCTGCGTGCGGCCGTTTTCCCCCACCGAAAAGCCGCATACATCGCTACATATTGGCCTGGCCGGAACGCATGGCTTCGTTAAAGCTGGGCTTGGTGATCGCCAGCGCGCGGTCCATGCGAGCGCGAAACTCCTCGGCGCGGGCCATCAGCGCCGAAGTGGCGCTGGCGTATTCGCCGTCGAGCGCAAGCAGCCCCTGGCCGGCTTCGTCTGCGGCCATGCGCAGCAGATCGCTCTCGGTCGTGTTCAAATACTGGGCGTCGCGCGGGTCGGCGATCCAGACAGGCTGGCTTGCGCCGAGCACGCCGGAGAGCCAGAAGCACTTCAGCAGCAGGTATTCGAGGCGCGCCGCATCATCCGTGTCGGTGAAGAAGAACTTTCTCTGCCAGGGGCTGAAGTAGCGCGTGGTGATGGGAACGGGCTGGCGGTTGCCGCTCTTGACCAGTTCGAGCTGTCCCTGGTCGAGGGTTTTGCGAACAGCGTTGTAGAGAAAGGCTTCGGCGTAGGGCTGCTCCGGCGCGGGCACAATGTTGGCGAAAGTGACAGTCATGGCGGCGGAGATTTTGGCGTGGAGCGGAGAGTTGCTGCCGTCTTCGAGGTGAATTTCGCCGTGCACGATGAAGCTGTCCGCGCCGGAGGTGGAGCGATGGAACGGCCAGCGAAAGTTGCGGAAGGTGACCGGCAAGCCTTCCAGCGTCACGCAGGCATTGGGGCGCGGATTGCGCAACCGCTTTGCCTCTTCGGCCAGGTGTGCTGTCATTGCGGGCAGCAGATCGGGCTTGTTGAAATCGAAGTGCTCGCTCAGCTCCAGGCGCAGAGTGTGGGCGGCATCTTTGTTGGAGGCTAGCGCAAGCTCGAAGATGGCGGTCGGGTTGCCGTGAAAGTCCTTGCCTTCGGTAGTGGAGACTAGGAGCAATCCCGCGTGGTTTGCAGCCGTGGCCATGGACTCGGCGAGTGAGGATTTGAGCAAAGTCATAAGACGATCCTGTGGGGCGCAGAAGTGCCCGTTCGATCTTTATTTTAGGCTATCGGGTTTTGCCGGTTGGGCCAGGCGCAGCGATACCCGCCTTCAGTCCGGATGGAGCACCGACCCGGGCAGCGGAGCACATTCGAGGGCGGCACCGTCAGTGGGTCAGCTCGACGGCAGCGCGCGTGGATTCAGAGCGCGCCACGGAATCTTCCAGGCGACCGAAGATCATTTTGCCGCTGGCGGTCTGGAGGACGCTGGTGACGGTGATCTCGACGGAGCGCCCGATGGCGCGGCGTGCGTGATCGACGACGACCATGGTTCCGTCGTCGAGGTAGCCGACGCCCTGGTTATACTCCTTGCCCTCTTTCAGAATCATGATCTGCATTTTTTCCCCGGGCAGAAAGACGGGACGCAGAGCGTTGGCAAGATCGTTGACATTGAGCACTTCCACGTGATGAAGCTGAGCGACTTTGTTGAGATTGAAGTCGTTGGTGACGACGCGGGCATCCCATTTGCGAGCCAGCTCCAGGAGCTTGAGATCGACCTCGCGGATAGCCGGAAAGTCTTCCGAGACGATCTGCATCTCAAAGCCGGGCATGGATTGCAGACGCTGAAGGATGTCGAGGCCTCGGCGGCCTCGCTGACGGCGGGAGGAATCCGCCGAGTCGGCGACCGATTGCAGCTCGTGCAGAACGAACTCGGGAATGACGAAGAGGCCCTCGAGGAAACCGGTTTCTGCGACGTCAGCAATGCGGCCGTCGATGATGACGGAGGTGTCGAGTATGCGGACGCTGCGCCGCGGGATCTGGTCTCCGGTAAAAACCGTCCCCAGCGCGGAGGGGCTGAGCAGGTCGCCTTTGCTGGCCCCGACAAGCAGACCGACGTAGGTCATCCAGAGCAGGACGAAAATCTGAATGGCGGAGGTCGTGGTGTCGACGGGCAGAGCCGAACGCAGAACCAGGCAGAAGAGCGAGGCGCCAGCGATGCCCAGAATGCTGCCGACGACGGCTCCAATGAGTCGCCGGAGACTGAGAGCGCGAACGCGCAGCTCAAAGAGAATGACGACGGCGGCAGCCAGAGCGCCAAGAGCGGCGGCCGGCAGCGCGGGAACGGAGAAGGGCGGGAAAAAGTAACAGAGGGTGGCGATGAGGGAGACGAAGAGAATCCGTAACAGAATGAGATCCATGAGTACTGCTGCTCCGGCGGGAGCCGAGAAACGACCCTCCGCCAATCCAATGCGGGAGTATGCACAGCCGTAGATAGGATCGTCAAGCCGGAGAGCACAGAAAAAGCGATCTGCGGCTGGATTGAAGCGGAAACATTCGCGCGGAGGCTCTGGATTGACAGGGAAAGACGATACAGTCGGAGACAGAAAAAATCCAGGACTGGTTGCATCCGGAAGGATCGGTCAAGGCGCTATGGAAGACAGAGGATTGGGGGAGCGGAGATCCGCCGCTCTCATCCGGAGTACACGATACGGCCTTCGCTGAGGGTGTAGCGGACGCGCCCACGCATCGACCAGCCGTCAAATGGGGTATTGCGCGAGCGGGAGCGCGAATCGGCGGCGCGCCAGGTCCATTCTGCCTCCGGATCGAAGAGGACCAGATCGGCGAAGCTGCCGACGGCAAGCGTCCCGCGGCCTTTGAGGCCGAGCAAGGCTGCAGGCTGCGCGCTGAGCAGGCTGAGGACGCGGCTGAGCGGCAGATGCCACTCGCCGTGGAGCCAGCGCAGGCAGAGGCCCAGTGCGGTTTCGAGGCCCGTGATACCGTTCGGCGCGCGCTCGAACTCGACCTCCTTTTCGTGGGCTGCATGTGGCGCATGATCGGTGGCGATGGCATCGACCACGCCGTCGAGGATGCCCTGGATCATGGCGTCGCGATCAGCCTCCGAACGCAGCGGAGGGTTCATTTTGGCGTGGGTATCGTAGCAGCCGACGTGCTGCTCGGTGAGCAGGAAGTGGTGCGGAGCGACCTCGCAGGTCACGCGCAGTCCGTTGCGCCGAGCCTGATGCACGGCGGCGACGGCCTGCGCGGTGGAGGTGTGGGCGACGTGCAGATGCGGACGCGCGCCTTTGCTTTCGCGGGCCAGCTCGGCAACCAGGCGAATGTCGCGTTCAACAAGACCATACTCGGCCTCTGGAGGCATGCCCCGCAGGCCGAGTCGAAAAGCAGCGGGACCAGCGTTCATGCTCGCTCCCTGGGTCAGTCGCGTATCCTCGGCGTGCTGGATGACGGGCAGTCCGTGACGCGTGGCGGCGGCAAGCACCTCGCGCATGATGTTGTCCTTGAGGATCGGATGACCGTCGTCGGTAACGGCGACAACTCCGGCGGCCTTCAGCGCGGCGTAATCGTTGAGCTGCTCGCCTCGAAGCGCGCGCGTGGCCGCTCCGATGGGAAAGACGCGGACGCTGGGGTTGCGTTCCGGAGACTGCATCCAGCGCGTGATCTCCGGCGAGTCGTTGGCCGGGACGGTGTTGGGCATGGCAGCGACGGCGGTGAATCCTCCGGCCGCCGCTGCAGCGGTGCCGGTCGCAATGGTCTCCTTGTGCGTCTGGCCCGGCTCGCGCAGGTGAACATGGATGTCGATGAGGCCGGGAGCGACGACGAGGCCGTTCGCGTCGAGCGTGGCAGCCTGCGCGGCTTCAGGCGGAGAAAGATGGATGCGTCCGGGCGCGGCGACCTCAGCCACACGGCCATCGCGCAGCAAAAGGTCGCGTTTTTCATCGATGCCGGCGGCAGGATCGATGAGGCGTCCGCCGCGAACGAGCGTGAGAGCGGCGGTCATCGCGCGCCTCCTGGGGAGGCGTGGGTAGAAGCTGGGGATGCGGTGAGCGCGCGCTCCACCAGAGCCATTCGGATGGCGACGCCGTTGCGCACCTGGTCAAGGATGCGCGAGTGGGGACCGTCGGCAACCTCAGCGGTCAGCTCCAGGCCGCGGATGATGGGGCCGGGGTGGAGCAGATGCGCATCGGGCGCGTGCGCAGCCAGCCGCTCGGCAGTCAGCTGGTAGTCCCGCTTGTACTCGTCGAGATCGAGCTGGAGTCCGGCGAGGCGCTCGGCCTGGATGCGCAGCATCATGACGATCTGAGAGCCGACAAGTGCGCGATCGAAGTTACGTTCCAGATGGATGCCGGGACCAATTTCACTAGCGACGGCAGGCAGCAGCGGCTCCGGGCCGCATAGCCGGACACTGGCTCCAAGCGCAGGCAGCAGCAGCATGTTGCTGCGCGCGACCCGGCTGTGCAGGATGTCGCCGGTGATGGTGACTGTGACTCCGGCAAGTGTCTCGGAGGAGACTGAAGTGACTCCGGGACGCAGGCAGGC
Organism: Acidobacteriota bacterium; assembly: GCA_021816455.1. GTDB lineage: Bacteria > Acidobacteriota > Terriglobia > Terriglobales > Acidobacteriaceae > Acidicapsa. The sequence continues at coordinate 5,554 of JAKAXU010000025.1, read as the reverse complement.
CAGGATTGTGAGGAGATCGAGCAGCGCCTGCGAAGGATGCTCGTGCATGCCATCCCCGGCGTTGAGTACAGGCAGGCCGGTCACCTCTTCAAGCAGCCACGGTGCGCCGGAGTTCGGATGGCGCAGGATGATCGCCTCGGCGCCCAGCGCGCGCAGCGTCAGGCCCGTATCCTTGAGGGATTCGCCTTTTTCAATACTCGACGAGAGGCTGGAGACCAGCGTGGTGTCGGCGCCGAGCGCCTTGGCGGCCAGCTCGAAACTGGTGCGTGTCCGCGTGGAGGACTCGTAGAAAAGCAGTGCGATCTTACGCTTGGCGAGCCGGTGAGCGCGTTCGAGCGGGTTCTCCGATTCAAGAAAGGCGGCTCGGTCGAGGATGTGCGCAATCCGGTCGGTTTGTGCTCCGTGCGCACTCTGCGGTCCGCTCAGAAGATCGGCGACTCCCAGGAGCGAGCCTGGATGAGTCGCTCGGGGAGTGCTTGGCGCATCGGGCAAAGTTCGCGGTGCGCGGGTGGAATGGACGGCTGCGGTCATTAGGGTACCCGAGTCAGTGTAACCAGACAGGCGCGATTTGTGCAGGCCCGCGTGGCAGAATGCGGGGTGATGGCAGGCCTGGCGGCTGAGCCAGGCACAGAAACCCTCCCGCGACCAAAGCAGTCCAGGCGCTCAGTCCAGGCGCTCGACCAGCAGAACCTGTTCGTCCTCATCGATCTCACGGAACTTGACTTCGATGATCTCGCGGCTACTGGTGGGCACATTGCGCCCCACATACGTCGCCTCGATCGGCAGCTCACGATGTCCGCGGTCGATGAGCACGGCAAGCTGGACGCGGCGCGGACGGCCGTGGTCAAAGAGAGCGTCGAGGGCGGCGCGAATCGTGCGCCCGGTGTAAAGCACGTCATCGCAGAGGATGACGTCACGGCCGTTGACATCCATGGCCTGATCGACCGAACGGACGATGGGCCGTTCGTCGTGCGTGCTCAGATCGTCCCGATAGAACTGAATATCGAGGACGCCGGTGTCGACCGGACGTTTTTCGATGGAAGCGATCAGCGTGGCCAGGCGTGTGGCCAGCGGTACACCGCGGCGTTTGATGCCAACCAGCAAAAGGTCTTCGCTTGCATGTGTCTTCTCGACGATCTCATGAGCGAGGCGCACAAGCGTCCGCTCGATCTCGGATGCCGAGAGCAGACGGCCCTTTTCACGCAGTTTCGGGGAACGGATGGCATCACTCATAAAGTACTCCGATAAATCGATGAAATAGGATGGGTGAAATTAGTGAGATTAGATCGATTGAGATGCGGAAGAATCACTGCAAAAGGCGCATTGCTGCCATTGTAGCCGCAGGCGGCAGGAATGAGAATGGTGTCTCAGCGAATCAGACGCGCGGGCGGCGACGCTCGGCGGGCAGCAGGCGCGTGCCCAGCACGCCGCCGAGGATGGCGAAGAGCAGCAGCAGAACGGAGGCAAAGAGAAAAGCGAAGAGCATGAATCCCGCCCGCCCCTGCGGAGATTGCAGCAACGAGGACCAGAAATGAGCGATCTGCGCGGCATCCACGCTGGAGAAACCAGGCTGCGCCGCCATCTGGCGATTGATCTCGGCAACCTGGTCCATGAGCCGCGCGACAAGCAAAGACCACTCCGAGTCCATCTGCGCGCCTTGGTGGAGCGCAAAACGCTCAAGCCAGAGAGAGACGCCGTTGACGAAAAGCGTCAGCCAGGAGGCGATGAGTCCGGTAACCAAGCCGATACGCGCGCCCATGCCCATAGTGATCCATCCGGGACGAGCGCGGCGGGCGTAAATCACGACCGACCAGGCGGCGGCCGCCAGCATCCACAGGATGGAAAGCGACTGGCCGATGGAAGAGAGACTGGAACAAAGCACGCCGGCGGGAATGCCCAGCAGAATGGCGCAGTTCAGCGCGAGCCGCCAGGAGATGCCGGTTCCGGCAGCCCCGGCCTGGGCGCGAAAGGAGGTCTGTCCCGAAGCTGAAGAATCCGGGGTGGATGGATCGGCGACTGACAGATCAGCTGGCTCCTCCGGAGGACAGACAAGCTGAGCCATCCCGCAGGTGGAGCAGTAACGATCGGTCTCGCGGAGGGCTTCGCCGCAGCGGATGCAGGCCGGATTCAAAGGATTCTCCTGAAGCGTGACACTGGATTTCACGTTACACGGTGGCGGCGGTGGGCGCAAACCGCCCGACCATCGCGCAACCAACGCTCCAGGAAACGGAGCGCCCGGAAATGAGCGCTCCGCCTTGGCCTGACGATGAAAACCGGCGCGGTGGCCCGCGTCTCCCGGCAGGTTTACTCGGTAATCTGAACCGAGCGATCGAGATGAAAGGTCAGTAGGGTTTCGGCAGGAAGCACGATCTGGTGATTGCCTGTGAAAGCGCTGCCAGCAGTGCCCGCTCCTCCGCCGACCAGGCCGCCGATGAGAGCACCTTTGCCGCCACCGGCCAGGCCGCCTATCAGCGCGCCTAGTCCGGCCCCGCCTGCGATGAAGGCGGTGCTACGCTTGCCTTTGCCTTTTTCCACCTTATCGATGGTGCTGGTGCGAACCGGGTAGCTGCCCCACTGGGTGTGGACGCGCTCAAGCCGGACGGCCAGCACAGCTTCTCCCTTGAACCGTCCGAGCGGCCTGGCTTCAATGACGGTGCCTTCGGCGCGCGAGCCGCGCGGAATGATGACCTCTCCGTCGCTACTCATGACGTCATCGGCAACTGTTGCACTGAAGCTGTCGCCGGACTGGCTGATCTTGGAGCCGAGGTCGCTGTCCAGGCGAACACGAATACGTGTTCCAGCCGGAAGATTGACGACCGCGGGCGGCGGCGGTGGCATCGGCGCCGCGTTCTGGGCCGCTCCGGGGCCGCCGTTAGGCCCGGGTGGCAGATTGGCAGCATTCCCAGCGGAACCCGCGCCAGGGGCGGCCGAGCCAGAGGCAGTCTTAGACTTCGAGCCGGATTTGCAGCCGACAATCGGGATGAGCAGCGAGAGCAGAACGGCAGCTGAAAGCGCCGCGGTGCGTTTGGGGGTCATGCGTGCGTCTCCTGAATGGATGGGATGGTCCAGCGCCAGCATATCACCAGGAATCAGCCCACATGTAGGGCCTGCGAAGCAAAAATCAGATCTCTGGATTCAGCGACGACCGAATCTGCAGCGACGACAGCGCCGGAACCGATCGTCACTCCGGCATTGTCCGTCAGTCGGCATCGCTGCCGTCCGGCAGGTCCAGGACGACCAGGCCGAAGTTTGTCCCGCTGCGGTCGGATTTCTGACGGTCGAGCGTGACGACGTGCTGGTGGTGGGGCGAGCCGGCCTTCAGGACCAGAGCGTGCGAGCTGGTATCGATGCGGGCGATGCCATGGTCGCCGCTTCCGGAGCGGCCGTTGTCCTGACAGGTGAGTCCCTCGGCGGTTTTGGTCGGCGCTGCCACGGGCTGGCCGCCCTGGCAGGTGAGCACATTGCCGTAGCGCTTCATGGCGTTCTGGTAGAAGCTCTCGACCTTGTCGCAGCTGTCGGAACTGAAGTAATGCGCAGCCTTCACGCGCAACTGCCACTGACCAAAGCCCATGTGCACGTCGGCCGACTGGTTGTCTCCGTCGTCGTTGACAGGTGTGGCGCCGGGATAGATGGGCAGGCCGATATCGGCGGCTGATGTCTGGTCGGTGTTCACGTGGATGCCGCCGAAGGGAGTGTCGATGCGCACGTGCTTGTCTTCGCCGTGGCTGTTTTTATCGACGTTGACTCGGCATCCGGCCAGGCCGAGGACGGTCAGCGAAGAAAGTGCAAGTAGAACCAGCGAGATGCGGCGCGTGGTGGAAATCGGCATGGGAGTGTACCTCCGTTGAATCCGGATGGCGTAGAGGGCGAACGCGCACAGAAAGCGCGAACCGACTGCCGGGCGGTTTCAGCCAAGGATACGACGGAGGCGGTGGATTTGTTCCGGAAAACGACGGCCGGGTGGGTAAAATCTAGATATGAGCACGGACAAAATAGTGGTGAGCACAGAGCACGCGCCGGCTGCGATCGGCCCGTACTCGCAGGCGGTTCGGGTGGGCAATCTGCTCTTTGCTTCAGGACAGATTCCGCTGGACCCGACGACGCAGCAGGTGGTCGAAGGCGGAATTGAAGCGCAGACAACGCGGGTACTCGAAAACTTGCAGGCGATTGCCAAAGCTGCCGGTGGCAGCCTGAGCGGCGCGGTGAAGGCGACGGTCTTTCTGCGCGACTTCAACGACTTTGCAGCAATGAATGCGATCTATGCGCAGTATTTTGCCGCCGAAGGGATGACCGCTCCGGCACGAACGACGGTGGAGGTAAGCCGACTGCCGAAGGATGTCCGCATCGAGATCGACCTGGTGGTAAGCCTGGGCTGAAGCTCGTCGGTGTATTTCCGCCCTGTTTCCGGATTCGGCGACGAGCAGCCAGCTGGTTTCACTCCTGCACAGCGAGTGAAGAGATTGTGTATGCCAAACCCTTCCGGGTAGGTGCGCTGGCTAGACTAAGGAAGTGCCAGTAACAATCGAATCCGGAGCGGGTATTGAGATCGACCGGCTGCGCGCGCTTCTGCTTACGATGGCCGACGCGAATGCCCCCGGACGCGAGTTCTCGATGGCCATAGCGGAACTGGCGCGCGCCGGACGCTTTGAGCAGCTGCGCGCCGTTCTGCCCGGAGTGGTCTATGACGAGCTGTGGCAGCGCTATCAGGCCGATGCTGCCGGATTCATCGAAGAGTGGGAGCAGCTTGCGCATGAGATGCAGCAGGGATTTGTGCAGCACGCGCGACAACGGCTGACCTCGCTGACGCGGATGCAACAGGCCGGCAACCGGGAGACGCCGGCCTGGCAATCGATCCAGTTTGCGCTCGATGCGCGGCAGGGCGACCTGCTGCGAGCGGCGATGGCAGCGGAGATGATTGACCTCATCGAGCCGGCGGTGGCGCGGGCGCAGCACCTACGGGAGTGCGTCGTCGGGCGCTCGGCCTCAGACGAGGCGGACCGATATCTGGACGAGGCGACGCGCTGCTATTTTTTTGCACTCTTCACGGCCTGCGCGGTGATGTGCCGCTCGGTGCTGGAAGAGACTATCCGGCAGCGACTGCCGGAGCCGCTGCGGCGCCAGATTCACGTGCGGTATCGCAACGCTCCGACACTGGGCAACCTGCTCCACGAGATGAACAACAACCTGAAGGCAACAGGGATCGATCCGGAGTTTCCTCGGCTGGCGAACCGGGTCAACGATATCGGCAAACGTGCGGTACATCAGGGGCTGATTCCCGAAGACGAAGCAAGAGCCTGCCTGCAACATGCGCGTGAGGCGCTGGAGCTGCTGCTGGCGCGCTGACGCCGGAGATCGGCCCGGAGCGGGCGATGGGAAACCCGATGCAGTGAACAACCGCAGCATTTCTCGGCAGGGTGTCGACCGAAATCACCTAGCCGCGATTTCTCACACGGATCGATTTCATCCGACAGCTCGGTGGTCTGATAGGGCAGAAGGGTGGTCATTCGGTCTCGGAGTAGTCTTCAGTCTGGGTTTGGCGCTTGGGTGGAGGTCT
>JAKAXU010000076.1 GCA_021816455.1 Acidobacteriota bacterium | reverse complement strand
CAAGTTAAAGAAGGCTGCAACGGAACACATGTCGGCAATCGAAAACAATCCAGAAAGAATCAAAGCCTTCTTCAAAGACCCCATCGTCGCCTATGCCGCGTAACAGTATTACCGGGCCGGATCAATAAGTATCGACTGAAACTGGATCCAACTGAAATTGGGGTCGTCTGAGGCCGAGTCCGGCAGAGACGAGGACGGGATTCCGTGCCTACAGAACCAATGCAACGGCCCTCCCGTTTGCTACGGCCCTCCCGTTCCACAAAAGGACACTCCGGAGGGACGACGGAGGGCTACGCTGAATGATGGCGGAAGAGGTCGTCCTCTTCTTTGCCTGGGCATCGCGTGCATCCGACACAGCAGAAAAGCAGCACGCCCACGCCCAATGTAATGATTCCCGCGAACAGGAAGCTCGCCGAAAACAGGGTGTGAATCAGGGAATTCATGATCGCTGCCTCATTTCCTCTTCGCAGACCGGTAACACCAGTCTGTATCTCTTTAGATGCTGAATCCGTAACGACAGTTTCCCTCGGCAACGAGAGCGGATACTGGCAGAAGCCGATGGGGAACTGTTGCACGAAGTGTAGCATTCGGAGGAACGGAGAGGACAGAGAAATCTTCGCTTGCCATGAGGCGAAAATAAGGAGAAAATAAATAGGTCAAAATAAGGGAGTCCATGACAGGGGAGATAGCAGGCGAGGTAGGCGATGGCGGACGGACCACGCGGTGAGCGAAATCAGAAACTGCCAGGTGGCGCTGGGGTGGGTGCACGCCGCGAGCTGAACTGGATATTTGTGGATCTGAACTCATTTTTTGCTTCCTGCGAACAGGAGGACCGTCCGGAGCTGAGGAATCGTCCGGTGGCGGTGGTGCCGCTGGAGGCGGATACAACCTGTTGCATTGCTGCCAGTTATGAGGCGAAAGCGTTTGGGGTGAAGACGGGGACGCTGGTCGGCGAGGCGCGCCGGATGTGCCCTGGGATTGTCTTTGTGGAGGCGCGGCACGAACTGTACGTGGAGTATCACCATCGGATTGTGAAAGCGGTGGAGAGCTGCCTTCCGGTGACGGTGGTGCTGTCGATCGATGAGATGGGGTGCCGTTTGATGGGGCGGGAGCGCGAGCTGCTGGAGGCGCTGCGGCTGGGCGAGCGCGTGAAACAGGCGATTCGCGAGCAAGCTGGAGGCACGCTGCGCTGCTCGGTGGGGTTGGCGCAGAATCGGTTTCTGGCCAAGATTGCCAGCGATATGGAGAAACCGGATGGGCTGGTGGCGCTGGCTCCGGATATTCTGCGCGAGGCGCTGCTGGGACTGGAGCTGCGCGATCTGCCAGGGGTTGGCGTGCGCACGGAAAAGCGGCTGCAGGCGCAAGGCGTGAGCACGATGGCGGAGCTGCTGGCGCGCAGCCGCGAGGAGATGAACGAGCTATGGGGATCGATGTGGGGCGACCGTCTTTGGTACTGGCTGCGCGGAGAGGATTTTGACCTCGGAGAGAACGAGCACGCCCAGTCGATTGGGCACCAGCACGTGCTGGCGCCGGAGCTGCGGACGATCGACAAGGCTTGGGCGGTGGCGCTGAAACTGCTGCACAAGGCGGCGATGCGAATGCGCAAAGAGGGATTGTGGACGAGCCGGGTGGGTGTGAGCCTGAGCTTTGTGGGTAAGGCTCCGGTGCGATCGGCGTCGGCGTTTGGACCGGCACGCGCGGAGAGCTGGCATCGCGAGGCGGCGATTGCTGAGTGCCAGGACAGCGCGACGCTGATCGAGGTACTGCGTCGGTTGTGGGAGACGCGACCGCGCGATAAGGCGCAGGAACGGCCCTTTTTCGTCTCCGTGACGCTGGGTGGGCTGGTGAGCGAAGCGGAACATTCGCTGACGCTGTTCGAGGACGGAAGCCGCGCGCGGCGGAAGCTGGCCGAGGCCATGGACGCGGTGAACCAGAAATACGGGCTGAGCACACTGGCACCGGCGACGATGCTGGCCGCGCTGAAGGCGGCTCCGACACGGATCGCGTTTGCGACGATTCCGGAGATATTCTGAGCGCGGGCGAAGCGGACTTGCATCCAGCCTGCATCTGGCGCGCATCGGGTGCAGAACAGGTGTGGGATGGCAGGGGGAAGCGGGAACCAAGGATGTCATCCCGTGAGGGTGGCGATGCGGGACGACTCTGGGTAGACTGACAGCGTGGCTACCGGCAGGCAGGAGACGACGCGTACGAGTTATCGAGGACGGCTGGCACCGTCTCCGACCGGACTGCTGCACGTGGGGCACGCTCGAACCTTCTGGACAGCAAGCCAGCGGGCGCGGGAAGCAGGCGGAACGCTGATTCTGCGCATGGACGATCTGGATCCGGAGCGTAGCCGGGTGGAGTACGCCGAGGCTGCGATGGAGGACTTGCGCTGGCTGGGAATTCGCTGGCAGGAGGGTCCGGACAAGGGCGGCGTGTATGGACCCTATCAGCAGAGCCGACGGAAGGCACAGTATGAGGCGGCGCTGAACAAGCTGATCCGGCGTGGATTTCTGTATCCGTGCCGGTGTTCGCGGCGGGAGTTGGCGCAGATGGCGATGGCTCCGCATGAGGCGGGCGGCGTGGTTCCTGGCCAAGGTTCCGGCGGGATACGCGGTGCGGAGGCCGACGATGAGCCGATCTATCCGGGGACGTGCCGGACCTTCGACGTGGAGCTGGCTCAGTTGCCCGGGCCGACGTCGGAGCGGCTGTTGCCAGAGCGCGTGAACTGGAGGTTTCGCGTCCCGGACGGAGTGGCGGTGGAATTTGTGGACAGGAACCTTGGTCCGCAGCGGTTTGTGGCGGGCGTGGATTTTGGGGATTTTCTGGTGTGGCGGCGGGACAATGTGCCAAGCTATCAGCTTGCGTCGGTGGTGGATGACGGGCTGATGGAGATCAGCGAGGTGGTGCGCGGCGCAGACCTGCTGAAATCGACGGCGCGGCAAATTCTGCTCTTTCGCGCGCTGGGATATGCACCGCCGAACTGGTTTCACTGTGAGTTGGTGGCCGACCACAACGGACAGCGACTGGCCAAGCGGCACGACGCGCTGGCGCTGCGTACGCTGCGAAAACGCGGACTGACGCCGATGAATATTCTGTCTGCGACGATGCCGGTGGTGGCGTAGGGGGCGATTACTTCAGCTTCAGCTCGAAGTGCAGTTCGGTACGGGAGTCGAAAGAGCTGATGCCTTTGATCCGGCTCTTGAGTTTGTTCTTCTGCGCCCACACCTGATAGTCGTCGATCATCCCGATCTGAGCGAAACGGAAGCTGCCGTTGTCGGTGCTGGTGAAGCTGCGGATATTCCCGGTCTTGAGATCTTTGAGGAAGACGGTGGCGCCGCTGACGGTTTTGTCCTGACTGTCGACGACGATGCCGTTGATGTCGCGGCGGTTGAAGTTTTGGGCCAGGACGACGGCTGATCCGAAAAGCGCGATCGCAAGCAGCGCGGAGGATATCCGCAAAAGCTTTCGGCGCGCGAAGCGATTTGCCACGCTGGCGGAGAAACAATCGGTACGACTCATTCTTCGTCCTCGTCTTCTTCGTAAAAATCTGCGTTCTCTTCGTCGTCCAGATCGTCCCGTTCGATGGGTGCCAGTTGAAGCGGGTCGATGGCGACGACCTCGTACTCCGCGCCGCACTCGTCGCAGACGACCACATCGCCTTCGTCGATGCTCTCCTGGTCGATGTCCAGTGGGCTTTCGCACTCGGAACAGTCAGGCATAAGAAGAAAACCTCCGGGTAGACATATCTCCGTCGGAAAGACGGGTGGGGCGGTTAAGATAGCTGCAAAGAAGAGGCCCCGACTTGGCTAGTTTCAGGCGAGCGGCGGGGCGTGGTCAAGCCCGGCAGGAACGGCTGCGAGGTCGAGATTCCGGTGCGCAATCAAGTGGGTGCAGAATCGCTGTGCCTGATCGCTGTACCAGATCTCTGTACCTGGTCTTTGTGCAGGTACATGGCCGGGCACGATGCAGGGACGGCAATTTCAGGATGGATGACGATTCGGGGAGGGGAGCGAGGATGATGCGCTGGAGTGGAGCGAAGGGGAATCGGGTGACTGCGCTGTGCGCCGGAGTTGCGCTTGCTGCCGGATGCGCGGTGGCGCAGGGCACACACGCGGCGACGGCAGAGACGAAGCCGGACTATGAGGCGTATGGCGCGCGACTGGCTCCGGCTCCGGTAGATCCGGTGATCGCCGCAGCGCTGCGGCATATCTCCGCTGCGCGCATCGAGAAGACAATCACTACGCTGGTGGGATTCGGCACACGCAGTACGCTCTCCAGCATGGAGACAGATCTGCCGCCGGGACAGGGCGTGACGGCAGCCGCAGATTGGGTTTACGGGCAGTTCGAGCAGATATCGAAGGAGTGCGGAGGATGCCTGGAGGTGAAGCGGGACACCTTTGTGCAGCCGGTGTCGGGCCGTGTGGCGCGTCCGACGACGATCACCAACGTCTATGCGATTCTGCGCGGGAGCGAGCCGAAGGGATCGATGTTCCTGGTGACGGGGCACTACGATTCGCGCAACTCGGAGATCATGGACGATCACGGCGCGGCACCGGGAGCCAATGACGACGCCTCGGGTGTAGCGGTTTCGCTGGAATGTGCGCGCGTACTCTCCCAGGCCAGCCGCAAGGGACACTGGCCGGGCACGCTGGTCTTTGTCGCGGTGGCCGGTGAGGAGCAGGGATTGTACGGGTCAGGGCATCTGGCAAAGCTGGCAAGCACGGAGGGTTGGCATCTGGATGGCGTGCTGAACAACGACATTGTGGGCGGAAACACGACTCCGGGCGACACGCTGCAGAAGAAGGATCGTGTACGGGTATTTTCCGAGGGAGTTCCGGCAACCGCGACGCCGGAGCAGGCGCGGCGGATTCGCGCGCTCGGACTGGTGGACGATGCGCCGAGCAGGCAGCTTGCGCGCGCGATGGACGAAGCGGCCAGGACGTATCTGAACGGGTTGCACGGGGAAGAGAGATTCTCGGTGTTTCTGGTGGCGCGGCCGGATCGGTATCTGCGCGGCGGCGATCACATGAGCTTCAATCAGCAGGGATTTGCCGCAGTGCGCGTGACGGAGTGGCGCGAGGATTTCAACCATCAGCACCAGAATGTGCGCGTGGACAATGGTGTGCAGTACGGCGATCTGGTGAAGTTTGTGGACTTTCGCTATGTGGCAAATGTGGCGCGGCTGAACGCGGCGACGCTGGCGACGCTGGCTGCGTCTCCGGGCGCGCCGCGCGAGCTGAAGATTTACGCCAAGCATCTGGAAAATGGAACGACGCTGAGCTGGGAAGCGCCAGATCCGGCGCCGACCGGCGCGTTCCACTACGAGCTGGTGTGGAGAGAGACGGATGCCGCGCAGTGGCAGTACGGGATCTCGATTCCGGCCTCGGAGGCTGAATCGGTGACAGTCCCGGTCTCGAAAGACAATGTGACATTCGGTGTCTGCACGGTGGACACGGCCGGTCACCGAAGCCTGGTGACGACGGTTCAGGTGCCAGCGGGAAATCCGACCGCAGCGAAACGGGGATGGGAAACCGCGCGCTGAGAAGCTGCTGCGCGGCATGACAGCGCGGCGAGCGTGGATGTAACCTGACGTAAGAGACAGAGAGATGCCAGGCTATCGTACGGTCCAGTTCGCCTTTCCGGAGTTTTCCGGTACTACGCGGAAGCTGATTCTGTGGAATCTGGGTGCGTACTTTTTGCTGCTGGTGGTTCAGGCGCTGCATCTGCCGGGCAGTGGTTCACTGGTGGCCTGGCTGGGGCTGCTTCCGCCCTATTTTCTGCACGGGCTGCTGTGGCAGCCGCTGACCTACAGTTTTGTCCATCTGTCGCTGGTGGGCACGGCGCTGGAGTTGCTGTCCTTGTGGTTCATCGCCGGATTTCTGGAGTCGTTTCATCCCGGACCGTGGGTGATGGGTCTCTATGCGGCATCGGTGATCGGCGCGGGGCTGACGGCGGTAGCGATCTATGCGGTGGAGATGGCCGTCGGACGTGTGGATAATCTGGCGATTCTGACCGGATGTATGGGCGGGATCTTCGGACTGATTACGGCGATCGGGATTCTCTACGGCGAGATGGAGTTTCAGCTCTTCTTTGTGCTGGGCATCAAGGCGAAGTACCTGGCGATCCTGTACGGGCTGATTGCGCTGGCGGAGACCTTTGGCGATCAGAAGCTGTATGCCTTCGCGCAACTGGGCGGCGCGCTGGCGGCATATCTGTATCTGCGGCTGGCACCGCGCAAGGGGCTGATGTTTGATTTGAGCGAAGGCTGGTACGGGCTGCGGAATCGCTACTACCGTTGGAAGCGGCGTCGGGCCGCATCGCGCTTTGAGGTGTATATGCGCAAGCAGGGCCGGACGGTACGCTTCGACAGCCAGGGACGGCTGATCGAAGAAGAGCCGGACAAGCCGAATGATCGCAGCCACTGGAACTGAGAATCGGACTGGCTCCGGTGAGCTTTTCCTAACGTTCTCACTCTTGGTCTGGGGCATAGACTGCTTGCAAATTGCTCGTGACCCAACCTGCCCATTCAAGTCCTGTGCCTTCCGCTTGGAGATTGCCGACGGTTCTGCCCAGTGTGGGCAGGATTTCAGGGCAGCCGGTTGCGGATAGGTCTGTTGCGGATTTGTCTCTTCCGGACATTGCTGTTCCGGAACTGCCCGCAGTTCAGCGCCTGTCTTCTTCGTCGGAGCGAGAGGATCTCTTTCCGCAGCCGCGCTATGCGGAGAAATTTCGCTGTCTTGGGCCGGAGTGCGAGGATAGCTGCTGCAAAGCCTGGGATCTGCGCCTGGATCGGGCGACCTATGAGCGCTACCAGCTGATTCCGGTCGAAAGCCTGCTGGGACGGAAGGTGCAATCGTCGGTGGAGATGCTTCCGGAGCCGCGCGAAGAGCGCGCATATGGACGGATTTTGTTGAACGAGAATCTGGAGTGTCCATTTCTGACCGAAGAGAAGTGGTGCGGAATCCAGCAGACGATGGGCGAGGCCGCGCTTTCGCAGACCTGCCGGACGTATCCGCGCATTGAACAGCAGGCGCCGGGAGGGCGGTGGGAGACGACGATGCACCTCTCGTGTCCGGAGGCTGCGCGGTTGATCCTGCTGGACCAGGAAGCCGCACAGCAGGAGTGGGTTGCGCACGGCGCGGACGGACGGAGCATGGTAGCGGCCTATGAAGCGGTGGCCGAGTGGGGTTTGCACTCAATGACGGCGGCCAAAGGGACGGAGATTCCCGAGGCGATTCTGGATGCGACGCGGCGATTGCTGCTCCTGTTGCTGCGGGACCGGAGGTACTCGCTGGGCGAGCGTGTGTGGCTGATGGGGGTCTTTGCGGGCAGGCTGCGGACGGCGATGCCGGGCATTGAGCTGGAGTCGGCGCAGCGATTTCCGGCGCTGTTGCGAGAGTTTTCCGGGCTGTTGGGCGCAGGAACTCTGCGTCCGGTGCTGGCGCGGTTGGCAGGTCGACCCGCGATGCAGTTGGACCTGACGCTTGGGCTGGTGAACCGGCGACTGGAGCGGGTGATAAACAGCCTGCGCTTTCTGGACGCAGTGAAGGAGTTTCTGGACGGAATAGGCTATCGGCCTGGAATGACGCCGGAGAGCTTGGCGCCGACTCTGTCGCGGGCCGAGGCGGAGTTCTTTGCGCCGTGGATGGAGGCGCATCCGTGGCTGTTGGAGAACTATCTGGCGCATGCGCTCTATCGCAGCAGCTTTCCCTTCGGCAAGGACTGGAAGCAGGCCGATGTCGAAGGCGAGTTTTTCGGCTTGTGTACGCATTTTGTGTCGATCCGGACGCTGATGATGGGTGTTTCCGGCGCGCACGGAGCAGGCTTCCGCGCCGAACACGCGGTGCATCTGGTGCAGACTTACAGCCGGATGATGGATCATCATGCGGATTTTCTGCATCTCGCGGCGGGAATGCTGGTGGGTGCGAACCAGAGGGATGCAGGCAGCCTGGCCGGGTTGCTGTTGGAGGGGGTTCGGCGAGACGGCTGTGCCGGCATGGCCGCGGGTGCGATGGCATAAAATGCAGAGGATATGAGCACAAAGAGCATTGCATTTCTCTTTCCCGGACAGGGTTCGCAGGTGGTGGGTATGGGTCGCGCGCTGGCCGAGGCTTTTCCGGCGGCGGCGGAGACCTTCGCTGAGGCCGATGAGGCGCTTGGATTTGCGCTGAGCCGGATTTTTCTGGATGGTCCGGAAGAAGAGTTGCGGCTGACGGAGAATACGCAGCCGGCGATTCTGACGGTCTCCGTGGCGGCGCAGCGTCTGCTGGCAGCGCAAGGCGTCCAGCCCTGGATGGCGGCGGGACATTCGCTGGGCGAGTGGTCGGCACATGTGGCGGCGGGGACGATTGGCTTTGCCGACGCGGTGCGCGCGGTGAAGGCGCGCGGGCGGGCGATGCAGCTTGCCGTTCCGGCGGGCGAGGGTGCGATGGCGGCCGTGCTGGCGCTCGACGCAGCATCGATTACGGCAGTGTGCGCGGAGGTGGCCGCCGCGACCGGGCAGGTCGTCTCGGCGGCAAACTTCAACTCGCCGGATCAGACGGTGATCTCCGGCGCGCGTGAGGCGGTAGAAAAGGCATCCGAAGTGCTCAAGTTGCGCGGAGCGCGCAAGGTTGTTCCGCTTCCGGTGAGCGCGCCATTCCACTGCGCGCTGATGGAGCCGGCCGAGCGCGAGGTCGAGCGCGTGCTGGGCGCGATTGCGCTGGGCGAACCGCGGATTCCCGTCGCAGCCAACGTGAGCGGAACCCTGCTGATGACGGCCATGGATGCGCGCGACGCGCTGATCCGACAGGTGACGGGGACGGTGCAGTGGGTGAGCTGCGTAGCGGGGCTGATGGAGCTGGGCGCGGAGGTCTTTGTCGAGGTGGGACCGGGCAAGGTGCTCAGCGGGCTGATGCGACAGATCGACCGCAGCCAAAAGTGCCTGAACGTCGAAGACGCGGCGAGCCTGGAGAAGACGCTGGCCGAGCTGGGGTAGGGTCTGCGGGCTGATGCAAAGATGACTGCAAGATAAACTTTACGTGAAAGAAAGTCGTGCTATTACCCATGCAGAATGTTCCGATTCTGATACTGATGCCAGCTTTCCAAAGAAGATAGACGCATGGATCGCAGAGCTTTTGTCTTTACTGGAACAGCGTTATTATAGATTCGGCAAATAAACACTGATACTATTGTGCGTTGTTTTCGTCGAATCGAGTATGGAACGAGAAGATGCACGCAAGTTATCCCCAGGCGCGCAACAAGAGCGTCGCAACCAAGTGGTTCGTGCTTTCAAGCGCGGAGTGAACCGGCGTCAGATTGCCCGCGATCTTGGATTGAGTTATAGCGCCGTACGTTTGATTGTCGATCGAT
>JAKAXU010000024.1 GCA_021816455.1 Acidobacteriota bacterium | reverse complement strand
TTTTGCGTCAACGAACTTGGACAGCACGAATGCCAACCTCAACCGGAAATCAATAGCCAAGGCATGAAAACACCGCACATTTCGCTATCCCAAAAGCCCTCTTCCGGCTAATTTGGACAGCAGTGAAAATCTGCAAGGAATTTGTCGGTTATCCGACAATGGCAAGTACTTGATCTATATGGATGTTGTTGATTATAGGAAAGTTGATAAGAGAATTGGAGGAGAGAGTGGGATTCTCCCACAAATGCTTAAAATAATGGACTTAATCAACATGTTCGGGTCGTGTTCGGAAATGGGAGTATAGTATTGCACAAGAGAGGCTTTCCCGAACATGGCCGAACCTACTCTGATGGTGCGCTTTAAAGACGGCGCAAAATGGCCGCGCAAACCGGCCGCCTATACTTCAACCGGACGCGTCCGAAAAGGTGCCATCTGGCCCGGTCCGATTGACAAAGCGGGCAATAAGATCACAGTCGAATTAGCTCCTGACATTCCTTACTACTACGAAATCCGAATCGAAAAGGACGGCAGTACGCGGTATCAGCCAGCTGGCCGGAATCATACAGATGCTGAGGCACATAGGCTGCGTATGATCGAAAAGAAAGATGTCAAGGTCCAGGCCAAGAATCTTGGAATGACAGTGATCGATCCGGAGGAATCAAAAACACTCCGGCCCACCCTTAAAGACACAGCTGAGTTGTATATCGAAGACTGCCGCAAACGCAATGTTCTAGAGGCTATGGAGCAGGCTTGCCTGGTGACTGCTGAGTTTCTAACTCTGACCCACCTTACCTACACCGACGAAGTCACCCGGGACGCCATCCTGACATTTGATGACGAGTTGCGCAAATTGGGTCGCGAAGCAAGGACTATCCGAAATAAGCGCCAGCGGCTGCAGAGTTGGTTTCGCTTCGCAGGCATCGATGCGAAGCTCTTCCCTGGCAAACCACGCATTGTAAAGACCATTCCTACTATCTACGAGCCGTATCAAATTAAAAGGCTGATGGCTGCTGCGGACAAGCATCAGCACATGGCATGTTCGCTGATGCTTAAACTGGGACTGAGAGATGGTGAAGCCCAGCATTCCGAGTGGACCGATGTCCTATGGACTGATCGTCTATTTCAAGTTCAATCTAAGCCGAGATTCAACTGGACGGTAAAAGACTGGGAAGATAGATTGATACCGATCGGGGACGACCTTTACGCCGAGTTGGAAGAGTGGCGAGCTCGGAATCCCAAAGATACCCTAATCATTCCGACCCGCCACGGAAATCCGAATGGGAAGCTGCTGGCAATGCTGAAAGGGCTTGCACGTAAAGCAGGCCTTGGCTGCGGAAAATGCGCGAACTGCATTAAGAAAGTGACCGGTCAGATCGGGTGTGACGATTACTACCTGCACAAATTCCGTGCCACATACATCACAAGCTTGTTTCGCGCCGGATTTGATCCTGTAACTATCATGCGTTACGCTGGCCACGAAAACCTACAAACTACAATGGCTTATGCGCGCCCTGCCTCCGGAAAATCTGGTGTAGCAGCCGTGAGTGGCATCTCGTGGGAAGGCTAGCCAAGGGCTTTGCCACCAGAGTAATGCGGCATTGAGGATTTTGACTCTTCGCTTGTCATCTACAACCTTAGCTCCGCCTGCCTCACCGCCGCGAGATCGGAGTCCCCGTGGGCCTTGTCTTGTGGGACAAGAAGACATTCTTCTGATGGCTGCTAACCAGCTCCAGAGGAGCCGTCAGAGCCACTCGCAGCGGTCGGAGCAAAGCGGAGAGCGTTTAAGGACGAGTTGCGGTGGCTATACGCGTGAGCGCGCCGAAATGCTAGTTCCGGAATCTCGTTTTATGCTTTTCAACAGGTTCCCCGAAGGACAGCAAGCATCACGTTACTTCCGCAGTAACCAACGTCTGTCGAGGATCAGGTAAACAGCCAGAAGTGCGGGAAGGGGAAGTCTGTAGCGAAGTTCGGCTTCCTTCAACAGCAAGGCACCACCATCGGAGGAACCCTGCCGTTGATCAAACTCCGTTATTGCGGACTCGGGGGAAATTTCTGAAAACAACAAACGCTCTGTCGCGGTAGAATCGGTCAAGCAAAAGCCTTGCCTTTTGCTCTAAACACTGTTCCGTCGACATGCTTTAGCGCAAACTATTTCCCCTTGAGCGGACTTCATGGTTTATCCGGCGAGAGAGACGATTTAACACGTAACACCGCAAACGCACTTATGCGTAGACGGCTGATTTTTAGGAGCGGACACAACATTGGACCAGGCTACACATAACAAAATCGTTTCCTTTATCTGGGGTATTGCCGATGATGTTCTGCGGGATCTCTTCAAGCGCGGCAAGTACCCCGATGTCATTCTTCCCATGTGCGTGATCCGTCGCATGGATGCGGTGCTTGAACCAACGAAGCAAGCCGTTCTCGATACCAAGAAGATGCTGGATGCTGCTCTCATCACAGAGCAACGAGCTGCGCTGTGCGGTGCGTCCGGCCAAGCCTTTTACAACACGTCGAAGTTCACTCTCCGTGATCTCAAATCTCGCGGAAGCCAGCAGCAGTTGCTCGCAGATTTCGAGGACTATCTCAACGGCTTTTCTCCCAACGTCCAGGACATTCTCGACAACTTCAAGTTCCGCAATCAGCTTCCGACGTTGTCCAAAGCCGATGCCCTCGGCACATTGATCAACAAGCTCCTCGATCCAGAGATCGATCTTTCCCCGGCAGGTGTCGACAATCACTCGATGGGGACCATCTTTGAGGAGTTGGTCCGCAAGTTCAACGAAGACAATAACGAAGAAGCAGGCGAGCACTGGACTCCGAGAGATGCCGTCCGCCTCATGGCGAATCTGATATTCCTGCCCGTTGACAAAGAGATCAAGTCAGGGACGTACCTGCTATACGACTGCGCCTGCGGAACCGGTGGAATGCTCACAGTCGCAGAGCAGACCCTAATCGAGATTGCGGCGAAACAAAACCAATCCGTGAAGTGCCTCCTGTACGGTCAGGAGATCAATCCTGAGACCTACGCGGTCTGCAAGGCCGACATGCTGCTCAAGGGCGAAGGCGAAAGCGCGGACCACATCGTAGGCGGAGCGGAGTGGTCTACCCTTGCGCACGACGCCTTTCCTGCGCAGGAGTTCGACTTCATGCTCGCCAATCCTCCCTATGGCAAGAGCTGGAAGAAGGATCTGGAAGCGATGGGGGGCAAGGACGGAATGCGTGACCTGCGATTTAAGGTCATGCACGAAGGCGAAGAGCTTTCTCTTGTGACTCGGTCGAGCGATGGCCAAATGCTTTTCCTTGCCAACATGGCTTCGAAGATGAACGGCAAATCGGCCCTGGGCAGCCGCATCGCAGAAGTTCACAACGGCTCGTCGCTCTTCACCGGCGATGCAGGCCAGGGAGAGAGTAATATCCGTCGCTGGCTGATTGAGAACGATTGGCTTGAGGCCATCGTTGCACTGCCGTTGAACCTCTTCTACAACACCGGCATCGCAACCTATATATGGGTGCTGTCCAACAGGAAACCGGAACATCGCCGTGGCCAGGTCCAGTTGATCGACGCCAGTCAGTGGTTCAAGCCGCTGCGCAAGAATCTTGGCAAGAAGAACTGTGAGCTTTCGCCCGAGGACATCCAACGCATCAGCCGCACCTTCCTGGAATTCAAGGAGACCCCGGAGTCGAAGATATTTCCCAATGCCGCCTTTGGATACTGGAAGGTAACCGTAGAGCGCCCGCTCCGCCTGCACAGCCAACTGTCTCTCAAGGCAATTGAGACGCTCCGCTTCGCCTCTGGAGACGAAGAGATTCGTTCTGTCCTCTATGAAGAGTTTGGCGATCCGCTATTCACCGCATTCGCGAAGATCTTACCTGCACTGGAAGTCCGCTTGAACGACTGGGGAGCCGAGGCAGAAGAAGAGGACGAGGAAGAAGGCAGCGGAACGAAAAAAGGCCTGCCGGAAAAGAAGAAAAAGAAGCTGCTAGACCCCAAGACCTGGGAACGCGATGGGCGGCTGGTTGAGGTCGCCACGAAGCTGCGCGCAGGGCTTGGAGAGATGCTTTTCGAAGATCACAACATCTTCCGAGACCGCGTAGACGACGAGCTAAAGCAGCTGGCAATCAAACTCTCCGCCGCTGACCTGAAGCTCATCCTTCGTGCCGTAAGTTGGCGCGTTGAGACTGCCCCGCCCGTCATCGCCAAAGTCCACAGGCCGGGCAAGGCGACGGTTGATCCCCTTCATGGCCGCTATGCCTCGCCCGTAGGCGACAAGAAACTTGTACTCGAATACGAGCCGGACTCCGATCTGCGCGACACCGAACAGATTCCGCTGCTCGAAGATGGCGGCATCGAGGCGTTCATCCGCCGTGAAGTACTGCCCTATACTCCCGATGCATGGGTCAAGGAAGATGCCACCAAGATTGGATACGAAGTCAGCTTCACGCGTCACTTCTACAAGCCGCAGCCATTACGCACGCTCGAAGAGATCAGCGCCGATATTCTGGCCATTGAAGAAGAGGCCGACGGGCTGCTGGACGGTCTGCTGAAGGTTGGCAACGGAGTGCAGGCATGATCGCTGACCTCAAGCCGTATGCAGAGTACAAGGAGTCTGGCCTTTCGACGCTCGGGAAGGTGCCTGCGCATTGGGAACTTCGCCAAGCACGACAAATAGGACGCTTTATCAAGGGTGTGGGCGGAACAAAGGAGGATTCCGTGCCAGAGGGTGTGCCTTGTGTGCGCTATGGAGAGTTGTACACAACATTCACATACTTTATTCGCACCAGCAAGGCATTCATCAAAACAGGTCGAGCAGCGGATTACCTGCCAATTCAATACGGTGATGTCTTATTTGCGGCATCCGGTGAAAAGATAGAAGAGATTGGAAAGTCCGCAGTCAATCTCATGAATGTAACAGCAGTTTGCGGTGGAGATGTCATCGTCTTACGGCCCAGTGTCCCTGTTCACGGACCGTTTCTCGGGTATGCCATGGATTGTCGCCCAGCGGCAATCCAGAAGGCCACCATGGGAAGGGGCACGACCATCAAACATATTTATCCCGACGAATTGAGGAGCCTTCTCTTTCCGCTACCGACTTTGGACGAGCAGGAAGCGATTGTGCGGTTTCTGGACTGGGCGAATGGGCGGCTGGAGCGGGCGATCCGGGCGAAGCGGAAGGTGATTGCGCTGCTCAATGAGCAGAAGCAAGCCATCATTCACCGCGCCGTTACACGCGGCCTCGATCCCTCCGTCCCCCTCAAACCCTCCGGCATCCCCTGGCTCGGCGATGTTCCGAACAACTGGAAAGTCAGACGGTTGAAGTTTGTAGCAAGTCAAATTGTCGATTGTCTTCACGTAACCCCACGATACTCGCAATCTGGCCTTTATCCAGCGATTAGAACCGCAGACATCGAAGCAGGCGCTCTTCGTTTACAAAATGCCAGGAAGATTTCCCCGATGGATTACGCGCGCTGGACGGAAAGGCTGGAGCCACGCGAGGATGACATTCTCTATTCCCGAGAGGGTGAGAGGTTTGGAATTGCGGCGTGTGTACCCGAAGGGGTCAGACTGTGCATATCCCAACGGATGATGGTATTCAGAATTGCTAAGACAGATTATCCGCGTTTCGTGATGTGGCTTCTGAATAGTAAGCCAACATATGCCCAGGCTCTTCAGGATGTGATGGGCGCGACAGCGCCACATGTAAATATCTCCACCATACGGAATTATTCTTTGGCGATGCCTGCATTCGATGAACAGAAGGCGATAGTTAACTACATCGAGACGGAGACACATCCCATCGGGCATGCTGTTATTCGCCTCGAACGCGAAATCGATCTTCTCCGCGAGTACCGCACCCGTCTTGTTGCTGACGTCGTCACCGGCAAGCTCGATGTGCGCGAGGCCGCAGGGAAGCTGCCGGTTGAAGAACAGACCATCGAGCCAGAAGAACTCGTAGAAGACGACAGCGAGATAATCGAAGATGAGATCACGGAGCCAGTAGGATGACGACGGACTACACAGCGGAATACCTGGCGAGCCGGATCCATGAGCGATGCAAATGGCTGCAGAAGACGGCGGAGGTCGAAGCGTGAGCCAGCCGCCCGCCAACCCGAAGCTCTACCACATTGTCCATCTGGATAAACTGACCTCGATTGTGGCGGATGGCGAATTGCTGTGCGATGCGGTGATTGCGCGGCGGGTAGGCGGCGGCACGACGATTGGCATGGGCCACATCAAGGCACGTCGATTGACGCTTCCTCTGGAGAGCAGGCCGGGGTTATGCGTAGGGGATTGTGTTCCTTTCTACTTCTGCCCCCGGTCGGTGATGCTCTATTTGATCTATCGGGGCAACCACACGGATTTGGCGTACCAGGGTGGGCAAAACCCCGTTGTTCATCTGGAATTCGATCTGCACCGAGTCGTAGAATGGGCTCAATCTCAACAGCGGCGCTGGGCGTTCACTCTCTCGAATGCGGGTGCCCGCTATGTGGAAGATCGCTGCGAGCTGGCCAATCTCGACGAAATCAACTGGAACGGCATCAGGGCTACGGACTGGCGCGACGCGGACACAAAACAGGTTAAACAGGCCGAGTTCCTTGTTGAAGGCGCAGTTCCTTGGGAGTTGGTTGACCGTATTGGAGTGATCTCGAATGGAATAGGACAGAGAGCAGGCGCAGCCATCGCTCAGGCCGCGCACCATCCCCTGATCGAAGTCAAGCGGGACTGGTACTATTGAGCCACCGGAGACGAATGCCATGATGGAGTTTACAACGGGAAACATCCTGGACTCGAATGCGGAAGCGCTCGTGAACACGGTGAACTGCGTCGGAATTATGGGGCGCGGCATCGCTTTGCAATTCAAGGAGAAGTTCCCGGCAAACTTCAAAGCTTATGAGGCGGCCTGCGAGCGTGGGGAGTTGCAGCCGGGGCGGATGTTTGTTTTTCCGACAGCTTGGGTGACTGGCCCTAAATTCATCATTAACTTCCCGACCAAGCGCCATTGGCGCGGCAAAAGCCGAATCGAGGACATCGAGGCCGGCTTGGCAGCACTGCGGAACGAGATTCTGGAGCGTGGCATTCGTTCGATTGCGATTCCGCCTCTCGGCGCGGGTCTGGGCGGGCTGGACTGGAAGCAGGTGCGCCCGCGCATTGAGCAGGCCTTGAAGACTCTCAGCGATGTGCAGGTTCTGGTTTACGAACCGAACCAGCCGACGGTCAGTCAGGTTGCCTCGACCGCGCAACCGCCAAAGATGACGACTGGCCGGGCCGCGCTGGTGGGCCTGGTACGGCGCTATCTGGATGGCTTGCTCGACCCAGCCGTAAGCCTGCTGGAAGTCCACAAACTGATGTATTTTATGCAGGAGGCCGGTGAACCCCTGCGCTTGAAATTTGTCCAGGCGCTCTACGGACCCTATGCGGAGAATCTGCGCCATGTTCTGAAAGCTGTCGAAGGATATTATCTGAGCGGCTATGCAGACGGCGGTGATTCGCCCACCAAGGAGCTGCAATTGGTTCCTGGCGCGGTGGAAGATGCCGAGCGAGTGATCGAAGGGGATTCCGGCACCAGCGAACGGATACGCCGGGTTGCAGACTTGGTGGATGGCTTTGAGACTCCCTTCGGCTTGGAACTGCTGGCCACGGTGCATTGGGTGGCCAAAGCCAACAAGTCGCGTAGTGTCGACGAGGTTATTGACGGAACCTACTCTTGGAACGAGCGCAAGAAGCAGTTTACGGAACGGCAGATTCGGCTCGCCCTTCAGGTATTGCAAGAAAAGAACTGGCTGAGTCCGTCTCCGGTCCAGTAGACATTCCTGCAAAATCTATGCTCGGGGCACAAAGCAGACGGAAACAAGCACATTCGTGGACATTTAACGAGGGTTCGCATCTATTTGATGGCTACTTGATGAATAGGTCTGATCTGGGGTGTTGTGTTTTGCAAGATGTTGAATCCAAGCGGCATACTTGGCGAGATTTGTTTGATGGGTACTTGACGGGGAGAACGAATGCCGACGAACACATCTGAAGCTGGCTTGGAAACGCTCATCGTGCGCCACATGACGGGTGTTGACGGGTTGGCGGTCACTCCTGGCACGGTGGCCGAAAAGCCGGAGGCTTCTGGCACCGGCTACTTTGCCGGAAGCCCCAAGGACTATGCCCGCACGGTGGCGATCGATGTCCCGCAGTTCTTCGCTTTTCTCAGTGCCACCCAGCCAGAAGCCTTCCGGAAGTTGGGCATGACCGACGACCCGAAGGACTTCCAGCGGGTGAAGTTCCTGACGCGCATCTCCAGCGAAGTGGGCAAGCGCGGCGTGATTGATGTGCTGCGCAAGGGCGTGGACGACGGGCCACTGCACTTTGACCTGTTCTATGGGACGCCGTCTCCTGGCAATGCGAAGGCCGAGTCTCTGCACGCGAAGAACCGCTTCTCCATCACGCGCCAGTTGGCCTACAGCATGGATGAGACGCGGCGCGCGCTTGACCTCTGCCTGTTCATCAACGGCCTGCCCATCGCCACCTTTGAGCTGAAGAACAGCCTTACGAAGCAGACGGTCGAAGACGCCATTGAGCAGTACCGCCGTGACCGCGATCCGCGCGAACGTCTCTTCGAGTTTGGCCGCTGCGTTGTCCACTTTGCTGTGGACGATAGTGAAGTGCGCATGTGCCCGGAGCTGAAGGGCAAAGCTTCGTGGTTTCTGCCCTTCAATAAGGGCTATAACGATGGCGCGGGAAATCCACCGAATCCCAACGGACTGAAGACGGACTACCTTTGGAAGGAAGTTCTGACGCCGGCGGGGCTGACGAACATCCTCGAAAACTACGCTCAGATTGTCGAAGAGAAAGACCCGAAGACTGGAAGAAAGCGGCGCAAGCAAGTTTGGCCACGCTATCACCAGCTCGATCTGGTTCGCAAAGCGTTGGCCGATGTGCAACTCAATGGAGCGGGCAAGCGCTACCTGCTTCAGCATTCTGCGGGGAGCGGAAAGTCAAACTCCATTGCATGGCTTTCTCATCAACTGATTGGGCTCAAGCGCAATAACAAAGAAGTCTTCGATTCGGTCATCGTAGTCACAGATCGGCGTATCTTGGATGACCAAATCCAGAAGACCATCAAGCAGTTTATGCAGGTGGGCGCAACGGTAGGCCATGCGGAACACTCCGGCGACCTGCGGAAGTTCATCGAGCAAGGCAGGAAGATCATCGTTTCCACGGTGCAGAAGTTTCCGTTCATCCTGGACGAGATCGCCACTGAAGCGGATAAGACGTTTGCCATTGTCATCGATGAGGCGCATTCAAGCCAAGGCGGCAAGACCTCTGCCGCCATGAGCGAGGCGCTCACCTCGAAGGCAAAGGATGATGGGGCCGACCCGGAGGATGCGGTGAACGATGCGCTCGAAAAGCGCATGGCAGCGCGCAAGATGTTGAAGAACGCCAGCTATTTTGCATTCACGGCAACCCCGAAGCCGAAGACGCTGGAGATGTTCGGTATCCCGCTGCCAGCGGATGCGGAGGGCAAGGTGAAGCATCGTCCCTTCCATTCCTACACGATGAAGCAAGCCATCGAAGAGCGCTTCATCCTTGATGTGCTAAAGGCCTACACGCCAGTCAACAGCTACTACAAGCTCATCAAGAAGACGGACGACGACCCGGAGTTCGACACAAAGAGAGCGAAGAAGAAGCTGCGTCGCTACGTGGAAAGCCATGACCACGCGATCCGTCTGAAGGCAGAGATCATGGTGGATCACTTCCATGAGCAAGTGATGGCGGCAGGAAAGATCGGCGGGCAGGCGCGTGCGATGGTCGTGACCAGCGGCATCGAGCGAGCCATCCAATACTTCCACGCCTTCAAGGACTACCTGATTGAGAGGAAGAGTCCCTACCAAGCCATTGTGGCCTTCTCTGGCGAGCATGAGTACGGAGGCGCGAAGGTAAGCGAGTCATCCCTAAACGGGTTTCCCAGCGGTGAAATTGCCGAAAAGATCAAGAGCGATCCCTACCGTTTTCTAATCTGCGCCGACAAATTTCAAACCGGCTACGATGAGCCCCTGCTCCACACCATGTATGTGGACAAAGCACTTTCTGGCATCAAGGCCGTTCAGGCGCTCTCGCGGTTGAATCGCGCTCATCCGCCAAAGTACGACTGCTTTGTTCTGGACTTCCAGAACAACAGCGAAGCGATCACCTATGCCTTTCAGGACTACTACCGCACGACACTTCTTGCAGAAGAGACAGACCCAAACAAACTGCATGACCTGAAAGCATCGCTCGATGGTGCCCAGGTTTACTCGTCCGCACAGATACAGCAGGTCGTGGAGCTTTTTCTGAGCGGAGCAGAACGGGACAAGCTCGATCCGATCCTCGACGCGTGCGTAGCGGTCTACGTGGGCACTCTGGATGAAGACGCACAAGTCGACTTCAAGGGGAAAGCCAAAGCCTTTTGTCGTACCTACAGCTTTCTTTCTTCAGTGATCCCCTATACCAACGCGGAGTGGGAAAAGCTTTCCATCTTCCTCAACCTTCTGACGCCAAAGTTGCCAGCGCCCAAAGAAGAAGATCTCTCACAGGGGATTCTTGAAGCTATTGATATGGACAGCTATCGGGTCGAGAAGAAATCAGCAAGGCAGATTGCCTTGGCTGATAGCGATGCAGAGATTGAACCTGCTCCGACGGACGGCGGTGGCCACAAGAGTGAGCCGGAGTTGGATCGCCTTAGCAACATCCTTAAGACATTCAACGACCACTTCGGGACATTGTTCACTGATTCGGACCGAGTTGCGAAGCGAATCCGGGAGGACATCGCGCCCAAGGTCGCAGCCGATGCGGCATACCAAAATGCCAAGGAAAACACGCCGCACACAGCGCGGATGGCACACGATGAAGCGCTCGGGAAGGTGATGCAGCACCTTTTGACGGAAGATACTCAGGTCTACAAGCAGTTCGTTGAAAACGAGTCCTTCAGGCGCTTTGTTGGGGACATGGTGTTCGCTATTACCAGCACTGGTGAAGGACGGACGCCCATGAGCTTACAAAGTTGATCGAAGACTTGCTACAAGTACGCTTGTTATCGAACTTCTATATCTCGAAAACCTGGTCAGGCTCATTTTGTTGTCGGTTGTTGCGGTGACTGTTCCCTTCCTATTCCAGCCTTGACCTCCCTGATGATCTTCTGAACCCTATCTCTTACTTTAGTCTGTTTCATGGCTTGGGCTAGGAACGGGCGCTTATCTTGAGGCAAGGAATTGCAGTAACTAGGAACGATGATTGGAATTTCCCCTACAAGACACGTATCAATGTAAGCGACAACTTGCTGCCATGCTTGTTGTTCTGTTCCAACGGCTCTGACAGCTTTGGCCACAACTTCGTGTGCAGGATCGTACGGCCGATAGATTACGATTTTTTTGCGCACGGTTTTGAGCGTCGATTCGCTCGACAAACCATCGTCACTCGGCTGCGACTGGGTAGGGACTATCTGCGGAAGTCCGATGTGCTGAGGTTGCTTCTGCCACAAGTTCCCTAGGTAAGGAGAAAGATCAATATCGAGAATTGACTGATTCTCCTCAAACTTGGGGTCTCTCAATAGTCTCCTCAGTCGCGTGAGTGACTTCTTCTTGTCTGCTTTTAACGCATCCCGCGAGCTTTGCATGTCAAGAATTCTCTTCGTCATTGGCTTATTCATGAATCTCACTCGCTGAGTGACGAGCCACGTTTCGATATCGTTCAGTTTCAGAAGTTCCTCAACTACTGGCTTCAGCGACAACGCGGCCAAAGCTTTTTTCCCGCTTTTTTTATCCTTCCCTTGACTCATGAGAAGCTTCTGTATATGCAGTATCTGGACCTTCGAATCTTCCCGATTCAACATGTAGTCACCGTCCTGAATGTGAAGTTGTGCCAGTCCAGGTTGCATATCCGATGGACATGAAGCTGAAAGCGTCCCGAAATTCTTACCGACTGTCCCTTTACGCTGACACCGAGCTAGGTTTTCTGTATTTCTCCAGATTTTGAACTGCGCCTAACACCAAACTAATCGGCAGCATAACATTTCAGCTTTAGTGTCAGCGAACTTGAACTGTCAGCAAACATCAAGAATGAACCCTGCGGGTAAGCATAATGAACCTGCATAGAACGTAGGAAGCCAGCGCTGATCGAAATCGGCGCACCGAATTGCGCCGAAATCGGCATAGATTGCTGCTGTAAGGTGCTCATTCTATGAAGGATGATAGAGGTTAAATTTTTGCTGCCGAATTCCGCCGACTTTCCGCTGCGGCAAGAAGTTTTTTGCGACCATCGATAAGTCCGAATCGGACATATAGGTACAGCACCATGACAGATATCGCACACAGCACCCCGCCGCGTTCGCTGGCTGATCGCATCGAGAGTAGTGACCACGCCCTTAGGACCAAGGATCTCGCTGCACTGCTCGGGTGGAGCCAGAGTGCTCTGTACGCCCTCGCGCGGAGCGGGCGGATGGGTCGAGCAGTCATCCGCAACGGTGGCAAAGTGCGGTTCGATCCCTATTGGACAGCGGTATGGCTTCGGGAGCAAGTAGGCGTGTCTTGACCTCGCGGGTTCGATACTTCATGGCTGTGTGAACAAATTGCGAGTAAATTGATGAGGCTGCGCACGAAAAAAATCCGATCCAAGGCTACAAGTGAGTTGTCCAAACTCGAGACCAACTGGCTCGACCTTCCTGGCGTCAAGACGGAAGGGAAGATTGAAGGTACCCAGCAAATCAGCGTGGTGCAGGCGGTTACGGTCTATGACGAGACGCCGTCCTGTCCCATATGTCGTTCAAACCAATCTGTGATCAAATGGGGCTTCCAAGCTGACCGCAACATCAATGATGTAGAACAGAATGGGATATTGGTAGTCATTGTTTTGAGAGCGCAGAAGTTCCTCTGCACAAAATGCAAAACTAAATTCCATCCGCCGCTTCCATTTCTTGATCGTGGCAACTTGCGTAGGACCATGCGGCTTACTGAGAAGGTAATTCATCTGAGCCATGAGCGCCGCACGATCTCCGATATAGCTGTACTTACTTCCCTGGGACGCCGAACTGTCCAGGATATTGTGCGCGAGTCAGCAAAAAACATGCCTACGCCGCAGGAGGTCTTCCGACAGGCTACTTCGGAAGGACACGGGCATGTTATACAGATCGACAACGCACATCCTTCGGGGCGCGAGTATACCGGAGTACTGCTAAACACCAGACCACTTGAACTGCTTGAAACGTACAGCGAAGCGGCGGTTGCTGAGTTTTTCGTCGCGCTCGAAGGGCGCGACAAAGTAACGTGCTACATCTCAGACATGGCAGAGTTTCTGTTACGGTTGGGTCGAGAGTACTACCCCTCTGCCACCATCATTGCCGATCCTCATCATGTCGTCCGGCGCCTCATTGAGATATTCGACGAATTCATAAAGCCATTCGAGGACGCGATGCTGGATCGATATGTATGCGCTATCAAAGAGAAGCGCATTATCCGTCCGGCACGCCACAGAAAGGCGCAACGCGCAAAAGGGAATCATTCAAAATCGCAACAGTGTGAAAGCGAAAAACTCAGGAAGCCGACTGCCGCAGAGGTACGGATACTGCTGCACACAAAAATAGGAGAGACGAATCAATCGCACAGGAATGCCGTGAGATTCCTACTCAAGCACTATCCGGATGTTCGCGAGGCCTATTACTATTTGCAGCGGGTGATGAACCTTTATCACAGAACAGTCTCGGCCAAGGAAGCTAGCATCGCGCTCGACAAATACGAGGCAAAGCTATCTAAGCATGTACAAGAAGGCCTCGATACTTTTTTAAGAAGTTGCCGAAAAAACCGGGATGTTATCTGCGCCTTCTGGTCGTTAGGGTGGACTAATGCTGAGATTGAGTCGCAAAATGCCGTTATCAAAGAGATAGATCGGATGGCACGTGGTCTCGGGTTTCGGGAGCTACGCCGCCGCTGGCTCTGTGGGCGTAGCATGAGTGCCATTCTTCAGCGCGAAAAAGAAAAAAGACTCAACAAAAAGAACGGTCCGAGGAAGAAATCCATCCGTGAACTTCGTTCCGAGCCTCCACCGGAGCCGGTACCGTTGGTGGGTGAATATGGTCAGTTATCGCTCTTCTGAAGCCCATGAGTTTGGTTATTTTTGGCCACTGCTGTCCGGTTAGAAGTTGAAGAGTGTCGATTCCCAGCGGACATATTCGTTCACTGCTGTTCCTCCAGCCATTTGGAATCGATGCGTCGCTCGCAGCACAATTGGAGCCGCGAGAGGGCAGTCGGTAATCCATGGCGGGATATCGCGGAAGGATTTGGTTGGGAAGGAATACGGTTCATCTGATGCTCCTTTCTTTGCGCAGCCAATCGGCGGGGAGCAACCGGGCGCGCGGATTCTGGTAGACGAGTTCGACTCCGGAAGGCGTACGTGAAGGCGGAACCAGGATCGAGCTTCCTGAGTGGAGACGCACACCGGGAGAACTTTGGATTGGCGGTAGATCTGCTACATATTCGAACAGGACTTGCCACTTCCCGTTAGCTTCAAAGTGCAGGGTGCGTTGACACGTGAGAGGGTCGCTGATCAGATGCGTGAGCGCATACCGGGCGAGGTTGGGATCAACTTCGAGGGCGACGACTCCGCTGGATGCACCTGTCTCCATCAGCCAGTTGGCATCGGGCCCGTATTGCGAGTACCAAAATTCGATTGCGAGGCGGTCAGCGGATGGGATGCCGACTATAGAGGAACGCGAAGCCAGCTCTGAACGAGCCAGGATTGGTTGGATCATCAGTTGGTTTCGGATTGCGGCTTCCAGGGCCTCGGGCAACTGAAGACCCGGAGGAGGCAGGAAATGTGCGAGCGCGCTGGCAAGTTCGCGTCTTCGTTGTTTTTGGAGTTTTGCGAGGAAATCAAGAGCATCAATGGACATAGAGTTCTCCGTAAAAGCAGAAAAGCCACGCGATGTGCGTGGCGGCGGTGGAAATGGATAAGGCAACGGCTTAAGGGCCGGAAACTTTCTATTCCCGGCCCCTACAAACCTAGTCGCGCGCTGGCACCGAAGGCGCGACCGTCGCGAATATAGCGGCGAACCATGCCAACGGAATGGTGTCCGGTGATCCGAGCGATCTCTCGTTCTTCGACGCCGTTCATTGCGGCCTGTGTGACCATTCCGGCGCGCAGGCTGTGTCCGGCAATTGAGACCGCGTTGATTCCGGCGCGCGCCGCAACCCGCTTCAAAATCTTTGCGACCGAGCGGGGCGACAGGGCGTTCCTGGCAACATAGCCGTGGCGGTTCACGGCTCGGAAGACCGGGCCTGTCGTGATGTGAGCCTCGTCCAGCCAGGAGAGGAGAGCGCGAACCGGGCAGGTTTCCGAGAACTCGCCGAAAGGGATGTCAACCGAACGCCCCTTTCCTTCCTGGTCGGTTTTGCTCCGCCGCATTCTGATAGAAAGACCGGTACTGGTGAAGTTCAGATCTTCCACTTCGAGGACCGAAGTTAACTCGCTGCGTCGAAATGCGCCGGAGAATCCCACCAATACGAGTGCCCGGTCACGGAGTCCGAGGAGGTTGTCAGGCCCGGCGGTAACAATCTTGCGAATGTCTTTAGCGAGAAGTGGATCAACCCCATGCTGCACCGTTCCAATCTTGCGCTTGATCCCTGCGAGAACCTCGCGCACGATATAGTGCTGGCGCGGCGAGGCCGGGGAATTGTAGAATCCTGCCTCCTTGTGTGCGTTCGTGATGGCCGCCATGCGCCGCCGGATCGTCGAGACAGAAAGGCGGGATGCAAGATCGGCGATATAAAGCGCTACCGTTTCTGGCGTTGATGGTAGAAAGGGAAGGCTATGCCGTTCAGTAAAGCGACGAAAATCTGCCAGGTCTTCGGCATAAGCCTTTCGGGTCGAGCCAGCCCTGGCTGCCTCAAGGAATTTCGCGGCCTGCTCGACCAAGACACCGAGTTCAGGGCTGCGGGGTAGAGAAGAAATCTCGAGTTGGGTCATATTTGTTCTCGTTGACTGGAGGGTTAGGTGAGAGTCTCAGGGTAAGGACTTATGATCGAAGTTCTGAGCTTGAGGCAGGCATTCCGATCAGAGCAGCGTTCTCATCGCTCCCTTCCATGCGTGGAAGGAAGATGCCCAGGTAGACCTGGGTAACAGTGATTGCTCTGAGCCATTCCTCCCGTGCTCGCACAGCATTGCTCCGGCGGGCACGGTGGTAGTCGTCTTCCGTGAGCCAGAATTCAATCGCAAGATAAGTCTGAGGGCGAGAGGAGTGTTGACGAAGCTGCGTGTGAAGATAGCCTGTCAGGTGTTTCCCTATTGCCGCGAACAGTCCATCATGGTCGAAGGATGAAGCGAACAGAGACGACCGCTCCGGGGTGCATTCGTAGAGATGAACGACGTAGATCATTGTGTGTGTGCTCCGTGCTATGAGTTTGAAAAGAGCGAGGGCGCTGTCTCATCGGAGGCAACGCCCTGGAGTGTGGATCGCGGATATTTTCTTTGCGAGAACTGAGGGGTTTCAGGTAGTAGCTGAGGCATCCTGGAAATTGCGCATTTCAGCACTCAATCTCCGCTTGTAAGGTTGTTAACGGATCGTCCCGAAAATTTCCCACTGCATTACCCCTGCTATCGAACCTCAATGCATAGCGCAAAATGTGGTTGGCACCAACCAGATTGGACCCAGTGGCGGGGTATGGACTTGGGTATTCATGGTTGGTGCCAACCATATTCTGCGCGAATGGGTATGCGAAGAATCTGTATATACCTGGGCGCACATGGCAAAGAGGACTGCCCGCAGCAAGACAGCTGCCAGCAGGATGTGCATCGGAATCGACGCGGTTTTATTTTGTGTTGAACCCTGCTGATTTGTCGGCATGTGCCCAGGTTGCTTGCGCCCACGCGTTACTGAACGGCTTCTTGTGCATCGACCGGACTCGTATTCCTGTAGCAGTTGAAATGTGAAAAATCATGTGGTCGTGCCGCAATCAATCTTCCGCGAATCAACCGTATCCTACGTGACCGGAGACGAGGATGCACTTTCATCAGCTTCGCCACAGCTTTGTTAGCTGGATCTGGTTGCGGCTGATGCTGGCGGACACAGAACGCTTCGCGGGTGGAGTACTGTGGCGGAGCATACATTTACTCTGCTGCGGTAGCCAGGTTTTGCTCTGTCCTTGACATGCTGAAAATATATCTATTGCTTTCTCATAGATCGTTGTGTATGCTTCTCCTATTTGTTGGCAATAGGAGAGTCTATGGGCGAAAAAGCCGATGTATGGCAGGGAACGCTGGCGCTGATGGCGCTGAAGACACTGGAAACTCTGGGGCCACAGCACGGCTACGGGCTGGCGCGGCGCATCGAGCAGACCAGCGGCGACCTGTTGCAGTTGAACTACGGCACGCTGTATCCGGCGCTGCTGAAGCTCGAACAGGAGGGGTACATCCGTTCGCGCTGGGGAACGTCTGAAAACAATCGCCGGGCAAAGTTTTACGAGCTGACGAAAGCGGGCCAGCGCCGTCTGAAGAAGGCCGCGGCCGAGTGGGAGCAGACCACGGAGATTGTGGCGCGTTTTCTCGCCCCCGCTGAAGAGGCATGAACCGAATGGCACGAGACTACAAGGCCCGAACCTGATCAACCTTCACGGACAAGGTCGAAAGGATATGTGATGAAGACTCTGCGCGCTTTCTGGATACGCCTGTGTGGCCTGCTCGGTCGGAGCCGGACAGAAGACGACTTTCAGTCGGAACTGGAATCGCACATCGCCATGGATACCGAAGAGGGCATGCGCGCTGGCCTGTCGCGAGAGGAAGCGCGGAGGCAGGCACTGATTCGGCTGGGTGGCGTGGAACAGGCGCGGCAGGCTTACCGCGAACGGGCCACCTTACCGTGGATAGAGAGCCTGCTGCGCGATGTGCGCTATGCGCTGCGACAACTGCGCAAATCTCCTGGGTTTGCGATCACGGCAATCCTCACGATTTCGCTCGGCATTGGGTTAAACACAGCGATGTTTTCTGTTATTCGTGCCGTCTTGTTGAAGTCCCTCGACTACAACGACCCAGACCGCCTGGTCTTGCCTAGCAGCAGCATTACGCCGATCCACTTCGAGGAAATGCGTGCCTCCGCCCGATCCTATGAAGGCCTCGGAGCATACAGTGGCAAAGAGGATTTGGCTCTCTCCGGCGACGGTCAACCGGAGGTTTTGAAGGGTGCGCGAGTCTCAGGCAATTTCCTCGATATTCTCGGAGTCAAGCCATTGCTAGGCCGCAGTTTTCTTCCCTCGGAGGATACGCCGGGCGGACCAGCCGTGGCGATGATCAGTGCAGAACTCTGGCAGCGACGATTCAATAGGAATCCATCCATAATAGGCCGATCAGTGACCCTGGCGGGTGCGGCGTATACCATCATCGGCGTCCTGCCGCCAAAATTTCATTTTCCGTCTACAGTGATGGACGTTTGGCTGACAAGACCTTCAGAATGGTCAGTTCTCAACCCGCAGTCACGGCACATCAGCCCCATTTTGCAGGTTTTTGGCAGGTTGAAACGGGGCGTCGATATTTCACAGGCCAATGCAGAACTCGCTCTTATTGATCGCCAGTATGAAGCCGCTCATCCGGGAATGCTCGATACCGACAAGAGCATTGCACGGTTATGGAACCGGCCTCCCATTCATCTCGTGTTCCTGAAAAATCACCTTGTTTCTGACATCCGTTCAAAGCTCTGGCTGCTCTTCGGCGCAGTGGGACTTGTGCTGTTCATTGTGTGCGCGAACATCGCTAGCCTTTTATTGGCCCGCGCAACTGCCCGGTCCCGAGAATTTGCAGTCCGTGCAGCTATCGGGGCTGGACGGTGGAGGATCATTGGACAGCTCCTTACCGAAAGCATCCTGCTGTCATTTATGGGTGGAGCTTTCGGCATTGCTATCGCCGCGTTGGCCGTTAAGATCGTCCGCAGGATGACGGAGCTAGATATTCCGCGATCCGGTGAAATCACAATCGATAGTACGGTCCTTCTATTCGCAGCCGTTCTTTCATTTCTGACCGGCTTACTGTTTGGACTGACTCCGGCATTGTCCGCGTCACAATCTGATCTTGCTGGAGTGCTGCGAGGAAGTGGGGAAGGTGCAAATCATTCAAGGCAAAAATCAAGATTTGCACGCGTGAATCTGCGGAGCATGTTTGTAATAGGTCAGGTGGCACTTTCAACTGTTTTACTGATTGGTGCTACTTTGCTGATCGAAAGCCTTGCTCGCGTGTATCGGGTTGATCCTGGGTTTAAAGCTTCCAACCTACTAACGATGAGTCTTACGCCTTCGTCCACTAGATATGGCACAGAGCAGAAGAGAACTGCCTTTTACAACACTCTCATAGAGCATATTGACGCGATCCCTGGAGTGACCAGTGCCGCGATCACAACGGCGCTTCCTATGACCCCGTACCCAATGGCGCAAGTGCAAGTGGCTAGCAGATCGGAAGATAAGCGTCCGCTCGCCATGGTACTGAATATCACTCCACAGTATTTCCAGACTATGAAAATTCCGCTTAAGAGAGGCCGTGGATTTAACGCGCAAGATGACGCAAGAGCAATTCCGGTTGCGGTTATCAACGAGAGCCTGGCGCGCCACTTCTGGCCCCAATCTACGGGTGGGGCACAAGCTATCGGCCAGCACATTCTGATTGGGTCTCACACTACACCGATAGAGGTCGTCGGCATTGTGGCAGACACTCGGGAGTACAAACTGACGGAGGGGCCCAGCCCAGGAGTTTACCTCTCCTCAATGCAACACCCTCCTAAGTCTGCCATGTTAGTGATACGCACGGAGGGTCATCCACTATCGTTTGGAAACACGGTTCGCAACGCAATATCAGGCCTAGACCACGATCAACCAATTGCAGAAGTTGCTTCCATGAATACAGTTGTAGATGCTTCCGAAGGTCAGCTTCGCATGATGATGACTCTGTTGGGAGCTTTCGCGGTTGCTGCAACCATCATTACTGTCGTTGGACTTTATGGCGTCATTGCCTATTCCGTGGTGCAGAGGACGAAAGAAATAGGAATTCGTATGGCTCTGGGAGCGCAACACGGAAACATCCGCGCGTTCATCTTTGGGCATGGATTGCGCCTGGTTCTGGGTGGGTTGTTGCTCGGCATCAGCGGTGCATTGGCTTTAACGCGGGTGTTGCAAGGGCTACTGTTTCAGATCAGCGCGAGCGACCCAACTACATATATTGGAATCGCATTTCTGTTTGTCACAGTATCGTTTGCGGCATGCTACTTTCCCGCCCGCCGCGCTGCATCGATCGATCCGATGCGGGCGCTGCGGGCTGAGTAAATATCTGGAGGAAACCGGAGATGAAGCGATTGCGTGTGTGGGTAATTCGACTGGGAGGTTTGTTTCGCGCGCAGCGGCGGGAACAGGAGCTTGCGGCGGAGCTGGAGAGCCATCTCCAGCTTCACATCGAAGACAACCTGCGCTCCGGCATGACTCCCGAACAGGCGCGACGCGATGCGATCCTGAAGCTGGGCGGCGTGGAACAGGCCAAGCAGGCTTACCGCGAACGGGCCACCTTACCGTGGATAGAGAGCCTGCTGCGTGATGTGCGCTACGCGCTGCGCCAACTCTACAAGTCACCAGGAATCACTTGTATTGCTGTGACGACTTTGGCGCTGGGGATTGGAGCGAATACAGCCGTCTTTACTTTGACATGGGCTGTGATTCTAAAGGGCCTGCCGGTGCCGCATCCAGGCAGATTGATCGAATATGAAATGCGCAATGGCGACAGCATGATCGGTTTGAGCGGGCCGGAATACACTGTGTTGCGCGGTCAACAAAAGTCCTGTACCGACCTTCTGGCTTGGGCAAGCGATGCGGCTTCCGTCCGAAACGGTACCGCTGTTGAAGGGCGAGCGCACATCCAGTTGTTGAGCGGAAATGCGTTGGATGTCCTCGAGATGCAGCCCTATCTGGGGAATTTCTTCAGTGAGCGCAGTGACACCAATGAAGATGCGCGAGGGATTCCTGTCGTGCTGAGCTATGACTATTGGCAGCAGAAGTTTCATGGGGAGGATCATGCACTCGGCCAGACCCTTTTTATAGCTGGCCATCCGGCAACAGTCATAGGCGTGATGCCAAAAACCTTTGAAGGTCTGACGGCAAATTTTCATCCGGCCTTGTATCTGCCGCTTTCTTTTGCAGACTTGCTGTATGGAAAGGATTTCCGGAATCACCCCGGCCATTTTGGACACTTCGTATTGGGCAGATTGAGGCCTGGGATGACTTTAGCTGCAGCTCAGTCCGAGGTGGAAGCCATTGAACCATTAGTCAGACAAGAGGCAGATCCTACCGGCATTTACATGAACCAGTTTTTCAAGCCGTTCCGCTTGACGGTGCAGGATGGGCGAAGCGGGGTTTCCTGGGTGAAAGCTACCTATTCACGTCCACTACTGGTGCTAGAAATGCTGGTCGCATTTCTATTACTGCTATGCTGCCTGAACACGGCCCTCGTCATGCTGGCGAGGGTAAGCGGCAGGCAGCAGGAGTATGCAGTCCGCAGCGCGTTGGGCGCGAGCAGATACAGGCTGATCTCGCAGGTTCTGATCGAAACCGTGTTGCTGACAATCCCTGGGCTGATGAGCGGCCTTCTGTTGGGTTGGGCTGCTGCTCAAGCGCTGGTGACTATGCTGGGCACAATGGGAAGTGCATCGTCGATGGATGTGCGACCGAACGCAGTTATATTGGGCTTTAATCTGACCATGAGCTTGCTGGTGGCTCTCGGTGCCGGGCTATGGCCAGCACTCAGAGCCTCAAGAACGACCCCTGCCTTCAACCTGAAAACAAGCAACCGCAGCGTGGCCGCCAGGCAAATGGGCGGATGGGTAGTCGTGCTACAAGTGGCCTTGAGTGTCTGCCTGGTGACATCGGCCATCCTGTTGGGCGGCACACTGGGACGCTTATGGATGGAAGATTCTGGCTTTCATGCGAAAGGAACCGCGCTAGCATCCATCGATTTACGCGCGTCAAAACCGCAGCCTGCGGAAACCGCGCGCGTCGCTGGAGAACTGTTGGAAGATGCTCGCCAGAAGCCAGGAGTGACGGCTTCCGGCATTACCGGAGAGAAACCGCTGATTGGATTCTTCGGCGCCAGTCATGAATTCAGCATCGACGCACACGGCAATATCCACAGCGATCCGCATCTCTTCAGCATTCAAGTATCGCCGGGATATTTTGACGCAATCGGAACGCGCCTGCTTGCGGGAGAAGGCACTGCGCCTACCGCAAAAAATTCCATGCCACAATGTGTCCTGAGCCATGATCTCGCGGCATTTTTCTTTCCACAAGAAAATGCCATCGGTCGCATCATCTATGCGGCTACCTTTCTACAACCGGATGGAACGAATCTCGATCCAAAGAATGGCTGTCGTGTGGTGGCCGTTGCCGAGAATGCGCGCCTTGTCTCGCTACGGACCGCCGCTCCCCACGTAATCTACGAAGTGATTTCTCCTTACATTTTGAGCAAGTCCACACAGGACGCTTTTTCAAGCTCCCAGATCAACCTCATCGTTCATGCAAAAACAGATGCGCTGGCCATCGCGGCGTTGCACGATGCGGTCAAACTGGCATTGCCAAATTCTGCGGAAGTGAAGTACCAGAGCCTGCGTCAACTGGAAAATCAGGACCTGAATCGTGAACGGATGCTGGTCAGCATGTCTGGAGCGTTTGCGTTCCTCGGGTTACTGTTGACAGCGCTTGGATTGTATGGACTGCTCATGCGCAACCTCGTTTTGCGCACCAGTGAAATTGGCATACGAGTGGCTCTTGGCGCTCAAAGGAAGCAGATTGTTATGGCGATTGCAAGAAAAGCGCTGGTAGAAGTCTGCACAGGTCTTCTGGCTGGAGCCGCCATTACAATTTTTCTGGTAAGGATCATCCGTCAACTCCTGCAGGAATCACAGCCGATTTCCGAATGGCCTTTGTTGATCAGTACATGCGTCATTCTTCTGGTTGCCGGAATCGCGTTCTACTTTCCCGCCCGCTGCGCTGCATCGATCGATCCCATACAGGCGCTGCGGGCTGAGTAAATATCTGGAGGAAACAGGAGATGAAGCGATTACGTGCGTCGATAGTTCGACTGGGTGGTTTGTTCCACGCGGAGCGGCGGGAGCATGAGCTTGCGGCGGAGCTGGAGAGCCATCTCCAGCTTCACATCGAAGACAACCTGCGCTCCGGCATGACTCCCGAACAGCTGGTGCCCGCCCGCCACACAGCCCGCTCACAGTCCTTCACCGTCGCCGATTGCACCGTACTCGACCACAAGTCTCAACGCCCACGAGACCGGGTACCGCAAATGGCAGAAACTCTACCCCGCGCTGGCTACGCTGCGCTGAACCTTGACAGCGGTTAAGGCTCCTGTAAGCATTCCCGAAGCGGAACGCGCAAAGCACGAATGATCGGAATACCTGCTCCGCATAAGATCATCACAAGTACGAGCAGAAGCCCTGCGCAGTATCCAATCACCATGTAAGTCCAGGAAGTAACATAGGGTTGGAACAACTGTGTCATGATTACGAAAGAAGTCAATGATCCCAGAAGGATGCCCAGAAGGATAGCCCTGCGATAATGCATGAAAATTGCTGCGCAGATTCCTGACCTTCCCGCACCCAGAGCAAGCCGAATTCCTATCTCTTTTTTTCTTCCAGCTACCTCAATGGCCAGCACGCCAAACAATCCAATTGACATGATGATGGCCGCAATGGCCGAACATATCGCCGTATATTGGGTAAGCGCCCGAAGCAATCGCAAATCCTGCCGTATATGTTCCCGCAGAGACATGACTTCTGAGGCAAAGGCAACGGATTTGTTGGGTTCTATAACAGAACGGACTGCCCTGGAAGCTATGCTACTGCTATATCCTCGGATGACCAGGTTGGTTGGGGTTTTGCTATCCAGACGATAGATGACCTTATCAGGCGGCCGGGACATGGAAGTAAAGTGCGCATCTTCTACCACTCCAATCACCCGACAATAGGGCTTCAGCGTCTGGGCATCCATACTGTCGCTTCCTGAAAGAATTACTTTGTCCAGCGGATCATCCTGGCCGAAAAATTTCTTCGCAAGGTTCATGCTTACCAGACACACCGGTGGACCGTTGAGATCGCTGGACATGAAGTCTCGACCAAGCATGAGTTTTGCGCCCGAAGCTTGTAAATAATGTAGTGTTACCCGTTCTGGCCAGACATCCTGTTGTGAAACAAGCGCCATGTCTTTTCCTCGAACGGTAAAGTCGCCTCGGGCTATGTCTCCAGACAAAGGCACTGGGTCAATGGCGGCGATTGCTTCAATCCCTGGATACTGGGCGATCATCGAAAATATCTGGCGCATGATCCGTTCCTGTTTTTCGCTCGAATCGGCAGACAAGGCAAGACGCGCTACGACAGACCCGCTGTCTCCAAAGCCAGATTCCCGATGAACCATATTCTGAATAGCCATGGCCGCTATGCACGTGCAACTGCTTAAAACCAAGGCTGCAAAAATTTCTATTCCAACAATGGCCGCATGTCGCCGCCCCGTTACACCGCGTCCCGTCAGCCTCGATGCAAGAGGAGAATGAGGCGGGCCTGACCAGACCGTTGTAGCAGCAGCGGATGCAAGGGTGACGACAAAGAAAGTGGATGCCACCTGTAGAAATACAGAAATCTTAGGCAAGACGAACGGAAAAGAATCCAGGCCTTCAAACGACTGGACGAAAACAGACACTACGTGTGCAATCGCCCACGAAAATGGGATAGAAGCGACAATGCCAGCCAGGGACAGGAAAGCAGCTTCTTCCAGCTTTAATTTGAGAATGTTCATCTGGCGTGCGCCCAGCGTCTGTCGCACTGCGATTTCATGCAATTGACGCGCATTGCGGCCAACAAACAAGAGGATGATGTTGGAGACACCCAAAAGCGCCAAAGCCACAGCTAAACCGTCCATTATGGACAAGGGCTCTGAGGCAGTGCGAACGCTGTAAGAAGGCGTTACATCTCCAGGCGTCGCTGAGAGTAATGGACCGTTTGACAAGCCAGGAAAGTTCTCACCTGTGAGCATTTGACCCGTTGGATCCGCTTCTCTCCTTATCCGTCCTTCGGCCAGGTGCAGTAAAGAACGTACACGCTCGATCCTTTCTCCTTCCTGCAAACGGCCAAATACTTGCCATTCAAGAAATCCCGGATGCGCAAACCTGTCTTCCTTTGGATTAAGAACATCCAGGAAATGACGAGGCAACAAAACTGCCACGGTAGTGGGCGGCGTAGCACCAACAAACCCACTGGGAAGCACTCCAAGAATACGTACAGGAACACCCTGAATTGCAATAATCTTTCCCACCACCTGCGGGTCAGAGTGGTATTGGCTGACCCAGAACCCATGCGATATCACCGCTGCCCAACCGGAGGGACCGCCACCTGCCTGGTCATCGTTGTCGCCAAAAAACCTCCCGATGGCTGGTTTGATTTTCATAACTGCAAAGAATTTCCCATTCACCAAGGCGCCACGAATCGGGATCTCCCCATCCGGGCCCTGGAGCAGGAGCTTGATCGGTCCCTTCCACA
Source organism: Acidobacteriota bacterium (assembly GCA_021816455.1). Classification (GTDB taxonomy): domain Bacteria; phylum Acidobacteriota; class Terriglobia; order Terriglobales; family Acidobacteriaceae; genus Acidicapsa. The sequence goes on along the minus strand of JAKAXU010000024.1, from coordinate 20,815 downwards.
GGGCCAGGTCCCCTATTCCAGGTGTAGCTTGCAATGCTTCACAAGCAGGCCCGGAAAGGGGGACCGGGGTTGTATGGTCGCCAATGGTGTAATGCACCAAAGTTAGGATTTCAGGAATTCCTGTCTCCTTCGAAAGCAGCTGTCGTGTAATGGAAAAGAGCCCAACCGGGATACCCACGCTCAGCAGCATGGTAAATATCACCATCAGGGAAAAAAGAGGCGCTTTGAACAATCGGCGATACAAATAGCGCATCCAAAACACTCCAATGACCTACCTCGGCCATGAATCGCAGGGCATAGCTAAACACCCAGCTCGGGACAACTGCCGCGCTGTTTCTCCATCGTTTGTCAATTTGCCTGACAGCCTCCGCCACCTGCCTGGCAAACAGATCCGCAACATGTTGCACCACCTGATGTGCAACAAGCCTTCTCGTTATTTGTTGTAGAAGCGCGTGCGACTGAGTGCTGCAATGTTGCATACACACCGCAAAGCACCGCGAGCATTCCAAGTTTGGCTATTGTCTTTTTCATCGACCTTCATCCTTTCAATTGAGTATTTGCTGACTAACTTCTCAGCCTCGATCCGGCGCTAGTACTTTACTTTATCTACAACTTCTTGCTCCTGTTCAGGCTGTAATTGCCCCACCCAGGCATCTTTCAAATGCCCTGCCGAGTCAACCAGGAGTAGAGTCGGCGTCCCGGAAACCCTTATTGATGCGAGCGGCTGCCCAAAAATGCTCTCTACATTTACACCTGCCGCACTCAACTCTGGCCTCGCCGTGCTCTCCGGATCAGGCATGACTACCAGAAGATGAGCGCGAAGTCTATTGCCCTGCTCTAAATGCGAAAGACGTTGATAAAAAGGCATACTTTGGCTGCAGAAGTGGCAGCCAGAACGCAATGCTAGAACAAGCGTCTCGTCGTGCTTTTTCCACTCATATCCAGGAGGATGAGAAATTATCCTACTACTTAGGGTATTGAAATCCGATGCTTGCGCACTGCTATGAAGCAATAAGCCGCGGTGAGCTACGAAGACCCAAAGGATAAGGCATGTAATTGCCAGCAAAGCGACATTTGTTGTGGTTTCGATGGCAGATTTAAGGGATGTCATACCCCGCTCCACAAAGTAAGCCTTCGGGAAAAGGAATCCGATCAATCAATTCGGCGAAAGCTATTACCTGGATACAGCGTCGTACCCGCTCAGCGCTTTTTTCGCGCGCTCTAGCTGTTTGCGATGAGAGTCTAGCTCAGCAGCGGCGGCCTTGAGGTTCGCTTCCACGGTTTGAAGATTGGCTTTGCTGGTCTCAAGTTCTGATTTTGTCATATTCAGAGAAGCTTCTATGTCATGGCGGTCTTGCTCCGTTAGCTCTTTGGGATCACCATTGACCATGACATACGGAAGACCATCTTTCCCTATCCAACGATGAACGAAACTACCCTTGGATGGTACAGCGTTAGCCTGATCCCCACGTGCCATAGCTGAAGCCGCAGTGGATGAATTCTGGCAAACAGCCATCCCCTCACACACGCAAAAGGCAAGTCCTGAAATGACAATTGCTTGAATAATTTTTCCGTCAAAGGTCGGATAGGAGATTAATTTCTTCATTCCACACCTCCTGCCCGAATATTTAGCACCCCAAAAGCCGCATGTCAATCATTACGAAAGAAGGATGAACTTTCGTAATCCATGCGGCAGCTTTCCAGCTTAGTGACTTTTGCCGCGTTGCAGCTATCCCCGCGCAGTAGCGAGCAGCCAGACCAAGCTCGTGCGTCGCAACAAATTGAGCGGGCAACACGGCTCCGACATGGACGTGCAGGATGCTGGCAAATAGCTTCGGCTCGAAGACCAGCGCGCTGATAGCCCTTCGGCGAAAGGCGGGCAAACGATCCATTCCCAGAGTCACTCTCTCTATGGTCTGCGAGGGTAAGAATGACAAAGTAATCGCATTGTAGCCTTCGAGAGCTGCGTTAATAGAAACATTCACGAGGCAGTTGGCTAGCACCAGCGCTTGGCGAAAGGCCATAGCCATGCCTTCGCCGGTAATTGCGTCCGGCGATCTGGAGGCGTCGCCGAACAGGGAGGCTGGTCCATGCGCAATTCGCTGAAGCCGAAGTCTAGTTGGTCAGGGCACCGCATTTGCGGTCCGTCTTCTCGGAGATCAACACTCCGGCGGCCATGAAGACGGACCCCATAACCGCATTGCGATGGGAGTAGCGGTTGGCCAGGTACCTTTCGATTCCCGCAGATGGGACAAGCTACGTGTCCGAAATCGGACACGGTTGGCCGGAAACGGTCACCGGATGCGGCTACTGCGGCACCTCTTTATGGTAGAAGTACTGTGTTTTCAACGGGCTCATGTTTGGGCCCTTTGGCACGCAAACTGCAAGAGAGTAAGCGATGGATATCGCGCGGCCAGACTTGAAGCAACAGAAGAGGCGTCGCCTGCTCCTATGGAGTGGTGCGGCAGTGGTGGTGGTGGGGATTGCGGGAGTGATGGTGGCGCGACTGAAGCCAGCAGCGCCAACCGTAGATCGCTCGACCATCTGGACAGACACAGTGAAGCGCGGGCCGATGGTTCGTCAGGTTCGTGGCTCGACCGGCATGCTGGTTCCGCGGGAGGACTCGATTGAGTTGATTCCCGCGCAGACCGACGCCACGGTGGTGCGGATTCGCGTTCTTCCCGGTGCCCCGGTCACACCTGACACTGTGCTGATGGATCTTGCTGATCCGCAGTTGCAGCAGGAGCTGCTCAGCGCCCGGCTCGCCCTCAAGGGCGCGCAGGCGGATTACAAGAGCCTGCAGGGGTCGCTCGAAAGCGCGCTCATGGACAAGAAAGCCGCTGCCGCGACGGTGAACACAGACTACGTCGAGGATAAACTTCAGTCGCAGACCGATAAGGCTCTCTATGACCTGGGCGTGATCTCTGGACTCGCCTACAACAAATCCCGCAGCGCCGCCGAGCAACTGGACCAACAGCACAAGCTCAGCCAGCAGCAGCTTACAGTGAACCAGCAGGCCATCGCGATGCAGCTTGCCTCCGCCAACGCCAAGGTGGAGCAGGCTCAGGCGCTGCTCAATCTCTATGAGAAACAGGCCGACGCGCTCCACGTCCACTCCACCATCTCCGGCATACTCGCACCGCTTGCCGTTCCGCTTCAGGTTGGCCAGCATGTTACTGCGGGAACATCGCTCGCCGAGGTCATCCAGCGCGACAAGCTCAAAGCCGCACTTCAGATCGCCGAGACCCAGGCGCGCGACATCCAGATCGGCCAGCCTGCCTCAATCGACACCCACAATGGAATTATTCCAGGCCATGTCGTTCGCATTGATCCGGCCGTCGTCAACGGCACGCGCACGGTGGATGTGATGCTGGATGGACCGCTGCCGCCTGGCGCCGTTCCACAGTTAAGCGTGGACGGCACCATCGACCTTGAGCGGCTGGCGGATGTGCTCTATGTGGGTCGCCCGGCACTGGGCAACGAGAATTCAACCTTGAGCCTCTTCCGGCTTGATCCCGACGGCAAAGGTGCCACACGGGTTCCAGTAAAGGTGGGCCGCGCATCGGTCAACAACATTCAGGTACTCGATGGGTTGAAGGAAGGCGACACGGTGATTCTGTCGGATATGTCGCGCTACGACAATGTGGACCGCGTGCGGCTGAATTGAGGGCAATGCAACGAACAAGTCGGGAAATACGTAAGGAAGCATGAGACGAATCGCAGTTGGAAAACGATTTGAGAGGAGCAGCATGACGACGAATGACAAGATGATTGAGATCGAAGAGTTGACCAAGGTCTTCTACACCGACGAGGTGGAGACGCATGCGCTCTCTGGCATTCACCTGACTATCTCCCGCGGCGAGTATGTGGCGATGAGTGGCCCGTCCGGCTGCGGCAAGTCGACGCTGCTGTCGATACTGGGCCTGCTGGATACGCCCACTGGCGGGCGCTACCGGCTCAACGGCAAGCCGGTCGAGAGTCTGAGTTTTGGCGAGCGCTCGCGCATCCGCAATCAGGAGATCGGCTTCATCTTTCAGAGCTTCAACCTGATCGGCGACCTGACGGTGGAAGAGAATGTGGAGCTGCCGCTCACCTATCGCGCGGGCATGCCTTCGTCCGAGCGCAAAAAGCGGGCGAAGGAAGCGCTGGAGCGGGTGAATATGGCGCACCGCATGCGCCATTATCCGGCGCAACTCTCTGGCGGCCAGCAACAGCGCGTGGCCGTGGCGCGCGCGCTGGCCGGGTCGCCGTCGATCCTGCTGGCCGACGAGCCGACCGGCAACCTCGACTCCAAGAACGGAGAGGCGGTGATGCATCTGCTCGCCGACCTGCACCGCGAAGGCTCGACCATCTGCATGGTGACGCACGATCCGCGCTTTGCCCGGCACGCCCAGCGCGAGGTGCATCTCTTCGACGGCAAAGTGGTCTCCGAGGATGACCTGAGAAAGCTGACCGAAGAAGTGGAGGCGTAACCATGCTGAGAAACGTGCTGGCAACTGTGTTCCGGGACATTCGCTATGCCGTGCGGCAGTTGAGGCATTCGCCCAACTTCACCCTGACCGCCGTGATCGTACTGGCGCTGGGCATTGGTGCGAACATCGCTGTTTTCACGTTGATTGATGGAATATTATTGCGACCGTTGCCTTATCCAAAATCGGAACGCTTAGTGACGATAATGGTACCTGTCAATCAGGGATTTGCCAATGCCAAGTACATGGCTCCGAGCTATGCCAATATGCGACAACTCGGCGATGCTGTTGGCGCGACGGTGAAGACTGGAGTGCTACTGAATGTATCGAACGCCAGCGTTGTGGGTCCAGGTGGAAGATTTCAGGTTGAAGATGTAGCGGTAACGGCGAACCTGATTGGCATGCTGGGAGTGCAACCGATTCTGGGCCGCAGCTTTAGGACAGAAGAGAACGATCCAGGACACGAGCACGTCGTGATGCTAGGCGAAGATGTCTGGCGAAAGCTGTACGCGAGCGACGCACAGATCGTGGGCAAAACGCTCACCATCAGGCACCAACCCTACACGATCATTGGCGTGATGCCGAGAGGTTTTTCATTTCCTTTCGGGGATGCGATGCAGATATGGTTGCCCGCTGCATTAGATGCACTGTCACGCACTGCAATGAGCGGTCCGCATCAGGTGTGGGGCGAAATGTACGCGCGGCTGCCAGAGGGCATGACCGCAGCACAACTGACCGCGAACCTGAATCACGCGCAGGCTTTGATTGCCAAAGAAGTTCCGAATGCCAATCTGCCCACCCACATTTCCGTGAAGGCTTATCAGGCCTCGCTGAACGAAGATGCGAGAAAGCCGTTGGCGCTTCTGTATGCGGTGGTGTTTAGCATTTGGGTATTGGCTTGCATGAACGTGACCAGCCTGATGCTGGCTCGTGCCATAGCTCGCAATCGTGAACTCTCCGTTCGCTCAGCGCTGGGTGCGAGCCGTATGCGGCTGTTGCAACAGTCTGTCGTCGAAAGTCTGATCCTCAGTTGCGTTGGCAGCGTGGTTGGCCTGCTCGAAGGGAAGATTGCGCTCAAGCTCTTGTGGCACGGCATCGAACAGAATCTTCCACTCACGAGTGCCGTACATGTGGAATGGCGAGTGATTGCTGTGCTGGTAGTGCTCACATTGTTGACTACATTGATCGTTGGTCTCATTCCAGCACTCCAGGCGACGCGCCGCGATTTGCAAAACAGTCTACATGGCGTCAACAACACGGCCTCCATAAGTCAGAGTCGGACTCGCGAGGTGCTGGTCGTAGCGCAACTCGCGCTCACAGTTCTGTTTCTTGTTTCGGCAGGACTGTTTCTGCGTACCATACACGCACTGCGACAGGTACCGCTTGGTTTTAGTGAACGGAATGTGCTGACTGGCGGGATCCGCTTCAACAATGGTGCAAGTCCCATGCTGGCAGATCCTACCGTGACTACGAAACAGTCTAACTTTGTACTTACGACATATCTGCCGTTGCTTGACCGTCTTCGGGCGATACCAGGGGTTAGCGTCGCGGCCCTGAGTTCCGTGCTGCCTATGCGTCCGAATTTTGGGCTCTCCATCTCAGCAGAGCTGGATCACAAAGATGTTCCCAAAGGACAGGAACCTTATGCCAACGGACGGCTGGCTTCAGCCGGGCTTGTGGATGCGCTGGGAATTCCGATGGTGCGAGGAAGGTTTTTCACAGATGAAGATACAAACACTACGCCGGTGGTGGTTGTTGTCAATCAGGCATTTGTCAATCGTTACCTAAGCGGCACAGATCCCATCGGGCACATAATCTCGCTTGTGAAAGTTGGCCGCTTCGCGGATGCGCACATCGTGGGCGTCATCGGCGATATGAAGCAGTTTGATGTAACTAAAGCCACCAGGCCAGAGATGTATTTCTGTTTAGCGCAGATAGCTCCCGGGACACCTCTCTACCGGCTTGCAAGAATGTTTATGGAAGTGGCGATTCGCGGCGCGGTACCCGCAGATAGCCTCCGTGTTCAGTTTGAAAAGGCGCTGCACGAGGTTGCGCCAGACGCTACGACTACAGATGTCGAATCCATCCATGAGGCAGTGGAAGACTCCTTCAGCGGCCAGACCCTGACTACCTGTCTGCTTGCTGGCTTTGCGGTGCTTGCGTTGTTGATCGCATCCGTCGGCTTATATGGCTTGCTTTCGTTTGTGGTTGCCCAGCGTACGCGTGAGTTAGGTTTGCGCATCGCTCTTGGAGCACAGCAAGGCGATATCCTACGTCTTGTCCTTCGACGTGCTGTTGTGCTGGTAATCGCAGGCTTGTTCTGCGGAACTGCGACTAGCTGGTTTGCAGTTTCGCTCGCCCGTAGCTACCTTTACGGCGTCCAGATGCACGACAGCCTTACCTTCATCTTAGTGGTGATGATACTAGCTGCGATATCGCTGTTCGCCGCATGGCTTCCCGCGCGCCGCGCGGCATCGATTGATCCCATGCAGGCGCTGAGAGCCGAATAGCCTCACCAGATTTTGCAACGAAACGGAGAACCACCGCGATGCATTCTTTCTTTCAGGACATTCGCTATGACGTGCGGCAGTTGAGGCGGTCGCCGGGGTTTACCTTGACTGCGGTGCTGATTCTGGCGTTGGGGATTGGGGCCACGACAGCGGTCTTTTCTGTTGTTGAATCTGTGCTGCTGCGACCATTACCGTTTCATGATCCGGGCCAACTTGTCAGCTTGCACGAGAGTATTCTCCATGATTCCCACCAATTCAACGTCACAGCGCCGGACGTTCTCACCTTTCAGCGCGACACCAAAGCATTTTCCGGCGTGGGCGGATTTATCGGTGCGAATTACGTGATGACCGGCGTGGGTGCTCCGCTGGAAGCACGGGCGGAGCGAGTTACAGCTTCGCTACTTCCCATACTTGGTATTGGGCCACTTCTCGGGCGGACATTCACGCAGCAGGAGGATGAAAGTTCCGCACCGGTGACCGTCATCGGCTACGCGCTGTGGAAAGATCGGTTCCAGAGCGATCCCAATGTTCTGGGTAAGACTATCGATTTGGACAAGCGACCCTATACCGTGATTGGCGTCATGCCGCGCAACTTTGAGTTTCCTTTGGATGCTGGGAGGCTGAGTCACCAAGATCTTTGGGTTCCAATGAGCTTCACTCAGGCTGAAAAGAATAGCGAAGGCAACGATTTCGATTATGGCGCAGTTGCGCGCTTGAAGCCGGGCGTGAGCATGGCGCAGGCACAAAGCGATGTAAATCGCATCGTTGCACAGATACAGGCTAGCTATCACGGAAAATCTCGGGTAGAGCTGCACGGATATTTCCGGACGTTGAAAGACGAAACCGTGCATAATGCGAGGCCGCTGTTTCGTATCCTGCTTTCGGCTGTAGGATTGATGCTGCTGATCGCTTGTATGAATTTGGCGAACCTGCTGCTAGTACGCGCAGCAGCCCGCAAACGTGAATTCGGGATGCGTCTGGCCCTGGGCGCAGCTCGCCTTGCGATGCTTCGCCAAATGCTTACAGAGAGTATCTTACTGAGTGCGCTTGGAGGAATCGCCGGCATGGCGATTGCGATCAGTTTGGTGCGTGGTGCAGCCACTACCTTACCGGATTCATTGCCCAGGCTCAACGAAATCTCTATGCGCTGGCCTACCTTTGTTGCCGCTCTCCTATTGATTGGCTTGGCAGGACTTGCTTGTGGCTTGGCTCCGGCAATCGCCAGTATGAGAACCGATCTTCTGGATGTGCTGGGACATGGGACTCAGAGCACTTGCCAATCGCGCTCGCACCATGCTTTTCGAAGTACGTTAGTGACGGCAGAAGTGGCGATGGCAATCGTACTTTTGGTCGCATCGGGCCTTTTGCTGCGAAGCTTCGCAAAAATGCTTGAAACATATCCTGGATTTCAGCCACGGCATGTTTTGACGGCTTCTCTGGCGCTGCCAAAGCGCGGCTATCCGACTCAAGAGAAGGTGGACGACTTCTATAGGCAGCTCCAAGAGCGGATCGAACATCTGCCGGGCGTAAGTTCTGTGGGATTTTCCACAAATATCCCGATTGTCGGAGCGAATTCCGGCAGGCTGATCACGCCTCAGGGATATGTGCGCCACTCAGGAGAAGGATTGATCATCACATCGAATTACCTGGTACAAGGGAACTATTTCAAGGCTTTGCATATTCCTCTTATTCGGGGTCGATATTTCACAGCCGACGACGAGAGGAGCGGGTCTCCTTTAGTGACAATCATCAGCCAATCCTTTGCCGAAAACTATTTTCACGGCGAGGATCCAATTGGCATGCACGTTAAGATCGGCGTCCCAAGTACTCCAACTCCGGCTATCACTGTGGTCGGCGTTGTTGGGGATATAAAGCAAGGCGCACTTGATCAACCCACAATCGTGCAAATGTATTCGCCGCTTTCACAGGGTACTGCGGATATGGAACCGATTGCCGCAACAACGGTCGTGATGGGCAACAGGATGGATATAGTTGTGCGAACGACACAGAACCAGAAGCAGATGGCGGTAACGATAGAGAAAATTGTGCAGGAGCTTGATCCGCAGGTTCCGGTTTTTCAAGTGAACACGATGGACGATATTGTGGCCGCCACCGAATCGTCAAGGCGCTTCAATACAGTAATTCTCACCGCATTTGCGGCAATCGCGCTGCTTTTGTCTTTGCTGGGAATTTACGGCGTGATGGCTTATTCGGTGACTGAACGCACGCGAGAAATCGCAATCCGAATGGCGCTTGGAGCCACACGGAAAACCGTAATCCTGTCGACCTTGCGTTCCGCCTTGAAGCTGGCCGCTATTGGAGTGGTGGTGGGCGTAGTTAGCTCCTTCGGGCTGACACGCTTGCTGGGCAGCCTACTGTATGGAGTCAAGCCTCTCGATAATGTGTCCTTTGCAGGCGCGATCATTGTTCTGCTTTCCTGCACTGCTTTAGCAAGCTGGTTGCCCGCGCGCCGCGCGGCATCGATTGATCCCATGCAGGCGTTGAGAAGCGAATAGGCAAACCAGATTTTGCAAGGAAATGGAGAACCACCGCGATGCAGACACTGTTACAAGACATTCGCTACGCCGTGCGGCAGTTGCGCAAGGCACCGGGGTTTACCGTCACTGTCATTGTGACGCTGGCGCTGGGCATCGGCGCGAACACGGCCATCTTCACCATCTTCGATCAGGTACTGCTGCGCATGTTGCCTGTGCAGAGACCGAAGGAGTTGGTTCGTTTTGAGTGGAAAGGCAGTTTCAACGGGTCAATGAGTGGCTTTGGCGGTGACTCTGGCAATTATTTCTCTTATCCCATGTACAAAGACCTGCGCGACAGGAACACTGTCTTCACTGGAATGCTGGCCGCCGTTCGCACCGGTGTTGGAGTCTCGTGGCACGATCAGGCAGAGAATAAGGACGCAGAGGTGGTGAGCGGCAACTACTTTGAACTCCTCGGCCTCAAGCCGGTTGTCGGACGACTCTTCAACGATACCGATGATACAGAGAAAAATGCTAATCCGGTCTTAGTGCTGAGCTACGACTACTGGAAGACGCGCTTCAACGCGGAGCCGGATGTAGTTGGCAAGACTATTCTGATCAACGGACATCCGTTCACGATTCTTGGCGTAGCGCCGGAGGGCTTTCATAGCGCCATCGATGGGTACACGCCGGGTGTCTTTCTGCCCATCAGCATGGAGGAAGTGGCGATGCCGTGGGTGGCTTCGCGCCATAACCTCGATAACCATCAATCCACCTGGCTCACGCTCATCGCAAGGCTCAAGCCAGGCGTAACGCGCCAGCAGGCCGAGGCGAGTCTTGGGCCGCTGTGGTATTCGCTGCGAGCACAGGAGTTGATCGGCTACAAGTCTCCATCGGCGCACTTCAGGGATGGATTTCTCAACCACACCCATCTCTCCGTGAAGGATGACTCTACGGGATTTATGCCCGAGCGAGCCGATCTGCGGATGCCGCTGCTGGTGTTGATGGGCATGGTTGCGGTGCTGGCAATCATGTGCGCGGTCAATATTGCAACGCTGCTGCTTTTGCGCGCGGCTGCTCGCGTGCGAGAGATTTCCATGCGCTATGCGCTTGGCGCGTCGCGATCCAGAATCATCGTTCAATTGCTCATCGAGGGTAGCGTGCTGGGAGCCTATGGAGCAATTGCTGGTGTCATGCTTTCTCCCGCGATTGCTCGCGTACTCGTGCGCCTGATGGTCAACAGCAGCGATCCGACACAGACACCATACTCCGCCGCGGTGGATGGGCGGATTCTGTGTTTTACTCTCGCGCTTTCCGTGCTGGTGACGCTTGCCTTCAGCGCAGCGCCGGCATTGCAGTTTCTACGCCCCAGGCTCGCGGAAACACTGCGTCAGAATACCGGCACGGCATCGAAGACCTCGCAGCGCTTTCGCAAGATCGCGGTTGGTTTACAGATTTCCCTCACGGTTCTGCTGCTCGGCGGAGCCGGGCTGTTTCTTCGCACACTCACCAACCTGCGGAGCCAGAACGTAGGTTTTCAGACGACGCATCTTGTCAGCTTCGATGTCGATCCCACTCTGGCTGGATACGGCGATGACCGCACGGCCCAGGTGGAAACGAATGTGCTCGATGCAGTGCGCGGAATTCCGGGAGTGGAGCAGGCTGCAGGTACCAACGATCCGGAACTATCCGATGAGCAGCAATTCTCGAACTACACAGTTCAGGGTTATTCCGCGCGAGAGGACGAGAATATGACATTCGAGGTGCCCTGGGTTACACCTGACTTTTTCAGCACCCTCCATCAGCCAATACTGCTGGGCCGCGAATTTTCATCAGCGGATACTCAAGGCAGCCCGAAGGTGGCCATCGTAAACCTCACCTTTGCCCGACGATTCTATGGCACTCCTCAGAATGCGTTGGGGCGTCTGATCACAGAAGGCGCAGGGAACGTAAAACTGGACACTATGATTGTGGGAGTTGTCGGGGATGTGAAACATGAGAATCTGCGCGCGACAGCACGCGGTACTATCTATCGTCCCTATCTTCAACTGCCCCATCCCAACGGATTGACGCTTTATGTCCGCACCGCGCAGGCTCCCGAATTGGTGGAGTCAGCGATACGGGCGCGCATTCATCAACTCGATCCCAAACTGGTGGCCGACGACATGCGCACGATGGAAGAGCAGATTGATCTCAGCGTCTCGAACGCACGGACGCTGGCTCTGCTGGCTGGCTGCTTCTCAGCGCTTGCGCTATTGATGACCGCAGTGGGACTCTATGGCGTACTCGCTTTCGCAACAGCGCAACGTACACGCGAAATCGGAATTCGCATGGCTCTGGGTTCACAACGGAGGTCTGTTGTGATGCTGGTGATGCGCGAGATGGCCATGACTGGCGTGATTGGTGTTGCGGTTGCTTTACCAGTCGCATTTGGCCTCTCTCGTTTATTTCGAAGCCAGCTTTATGGAGTGCAGCCGGGAGACCCGGTTACCTTGATGTGCTGTGTGGCTGCTTGCGCACTGATGGTAATTCTGGCAGCAGTCATTCCCGCGCGGAGAGCGGCATCGATTGATCCCATGCAGGCGCTGAGAAGCGAATAGGCAAACCGGATTTTGAAACGAAACGGAGAACCACCGCGATGCATTCTTTCTTTCAGGACATTCGCTACGCAGCGCGCCAGTTGCGCAAGGCACCGGGGTTTACTTTCACCGTCATTGTGACGCTGGCGCTGGGCATCGGCGCAAACACCGCCATCTTCACGCTGGTGCAGAGCATTCTGCTGCGCTCGCTCCCGGTTGCCGATTCCGCGCAGCTTTACCGCATCGGCGACGACGATCAGTGCTGTGTCGAGGGTGGCTTTCCCGGAAGCGCTTCCGACACGGGCGACTTCTCCATTTTCTCCTTTGATCTCTACCAGCACTTGAAGTCATCCTCGCCCGAGTTCCAAAGCCTCGCCGCACTTCAGGCTGGTTTCGGAGGCTGGAATGTACGGCGGGGCAATGCGGCGGCAAAATTCCTGACCGGCGAGTTCGTCTCCGGCAATTTCTTTCACACGCTTGGCATCGTTCCTTTTGCCGGACGACTCTTTTCCGACTCCGATGACATGCCCGCCGCCGCGCCCGCCATAGTTCTCAGTTATCGAGCCTGGCAGGGGGAGTACGCTTCTGACCCGGCCATTGTCGGCTCTACCATCTACATCCAGACCCATCCATTCACCGTGATCGGCGTCGCGCCGCCCGGTTTCTTTGGTGACCGGGTCACCGACAATCCTGCCGACTTCTGGATGCCGCTCAACACCGAGCCGTATGTGGACGGCGCGGAGACTACGATACTGCTTCACCCTGAAACCACCTGGCTCTATCTTGTCGGGCGCATTCGCCCCGGAGTCAATCTGCCCGCGCTCCAGCAGCGGCTCTCCGCAACTCTGCGGCAGTGGCTGGCCACGCGCCCCACGCTCACGGCCAATGGCGGCGCTACGCTTATCCCCAGGATGCACGTCGTGCTTACTCCGGCGGGCGGCGGCATACAAAACCTGCAGCAGCAGACCGGAAAAGACCTGCGCCTGCTGATGATCCTGTCGCTGGTCGTGCTGCTCATCACCTGCGCCAACATTGCCAACCTGATGTTGGCCCGCGCAACCACGCGCCGCGCTGAAATTGCGCTGCGGGTCTCGCTCGGTGCGGCGCGCGGACGGATTATCCGCCAGATACTCACTGAGTGTGTGCTGCTCAGCCTCTTCGGTGGCACCGTCGGGCTGGGCATCGCCTATGCGGGCAGTAAGATGATTCTCGCGCTTGCGTTTCCTGACGCGATCAACCTGCCCTTCAGCGCATCTCCCTCGTTGCCGGTGCTCGCCTTTGCATTCGGCGTCTCGGTCTGCACCGGGATACTCTTTGGCTTCGGCCCAGCCTGGCTGTCTTCCCACGCACAACCGGCCGATGCGCTGCGCGGAGCCAACCGCAGCACGCGCGATCGAACAACGCTGCCGCAGAAGTCGCTGGTCATCCTTCAGGCGGCGCTCTCCGTCATCCTGCTTTCCGGAGCTGTACTCACCACTCGTTCCTTGCTCAATCTGGAGCATCAGAACCTGGGCGTCGTCACTGCAAGCCGTTACGTGGCGCACTTCGATCCGGAGGGCGCGGGTTATACCGTTGATCGGCTAGCCGCACTCTATCGTGAGATCGAGGAGCGGTTCTCGGCATTGCCTGGCATGGCCCACGTCAGCCTTGCCATGTACAGCCCCCTTGAAGGGGACAACTGGGGCGAATGCGTCATCCAGCAGGGCCATCCCGCGCCACGGCACGGCGACAACTGCGGTTCCACCTGGGAGCGGGTCAGCACAGGCTTTCTCGATTCGATCGGAGTGCCAATTGTGCGCGGCCGCAACCTTAGCACGCAGGACACGGCCGCTTCGCCGCAGGTTGCAGTGGTGAATGAGACCTTTGCCAAAAAGTTCTTCCCCAACCAGAACCCCATCGGCCAGCATTTCGGCATCGGCGATCCAAAGTACTCCGGCTCCTTTCAGATTGTTGGCGTCTTTCGCGACTTCAAGATGAACAACCCGCGCGATCTCGTGCGTCCTGTCTTTCTGCGTCCACTCAGCCAACGGTTCATGGGGTATACCGACCCTATGATGAGTACGATTGAGCTGCAATCCATGGACATGAATGCCCTGGTCTTCGACTTTGACCATCCACCAGCGGACGTCAATAGCCTGATCCGACACACGCTTTCCGACATTGATCCCAATCTGACCGTGCGCGATCTTCGCTCTTTTGGAGATCAGGTTGCTGGCAACTTCTCGCAGGATCGTCTGCTCGCGCGGCTCTCGCTTTTCTTCGGTATACTCGCGCTTCTGCTGGCAGCCATCGGACTCTACGGTGTCATGTCCTACTTCGTCGCGCAACGAACGAGCGAAATCGGTATCCGAATGGCGCTCGGCGCGAGCCGCTCAAGCGTTCTCCGTCTCGTGCTTCGCGGAGTTCTCACCCAACTTGCCTTTGGACTGGCTCTCGGCCTTCCCGCCGCGCTGCTCTTCGGACGCCTCATCGCCAGCCAGCTTTACAGCGTGCACGCATACGATCCGGTACCGCTGCTCTGCGCCACGCTTGCGCTTTCTGCCGCGGCACTTATTGCCGGCTTGATTCCCGCGCGCCGCGCAGCATCCATTGAACCCATGCAGGCGCTGAGAAGTGAATAATTCAGAGATTTGGAGAGATGGAATAGTTATGATCGAACTGAAAAATGTGGAACGCAGTTACAAGACTGGACACACGGAAACCTGGGTGCTTCGCCGCATTGGCCTCACCATCCGCGCGGGCGAGTTTGTCACCATCATGGGTCCATCGGGAGCGGGCAAATCCTCACTGCTCAATGTGCTTGCGCTGCTCGATGACGGCTGGCTGGGCGAGTACTGGTTTGGTGAAACGCCAGCGCACAAGCTGAACCGCAAGCAGCGCGGCGATCTGGCGCGCGAGCGCATCGGCATGGTCTTCCAGAGCTACCATCTGCTCGACGATCTTACGGTCGCGGAGAATATTGATCTTCCGCTCTCTTACAAGAATCTACCCGCAAGGGATCGTCAGGGCATGGTGGCGGAGATTCTGGACCGGTTCCAGATTGTCGCCAAGAAAGACCTGTTTCCTTCGCAGCTTTCGGGCGGTCAGCAGCAACTGGTGGGCATTGCGCGCGCGGTGGTCCATGCGCCCGCGCTGCTGCTGGCCGACGAGCCAACCGGCAATCTGCACTCGACTCAGGCGCGCGAGATCATGGAGCTTTTCCGCGAGTTGAATCATGCAGGAACCACCATTGTGCAGGTGACGCATTCGGAAGAAAACGCACGCTACGGAACACGAGTTCTCGAATTGCGCGATGGATGGATGACGCGCGACGAAGCGCTTTCCGGCAAGGCCCAGGAGGTCGTCTCGGAATGAACACCCACTCATTGCGTCCGCTGTTTCCGCCCTCGTTCATTCTGATTGCCGCCTTCTGTGCTGCGCTTTTCCCGAGCAGTCCGGCCCGCGCGCAGACTGCCTCCAATGCGAGTAAACCTCAGCCATCTCAGCAGGTGCAGCCCCTCAGTCCTTCGAATAATTCTGCTCCCTCTGCGGTGCCGGAAGCGCCCAACCCACCAGCTAACGGCGCAAGCAGCTCACAGGTGTCTCTTGCCGAGCTTCTGCGACAGAAGACCACTGCGATGCCGCCGCAACACGCCTTTCACGTGGATCTTCCCCACTCACACAATCCTTTTTCGCCCTATATCTCCAGCAATGCGCCGCCGCTCGACCTGAACAACTCTCCCCGGCTTTATTCGCTCATCCGTGATGGAAAGCTTTATGTCTCGCTGCGCGACGCAATTTCGCTGGCCATCGAAAATAATCTCGATCTTGCGTACTTTCGCTACAACTTTCCCATTGCACAAACCGACTACGCGCGTACCCGCGCCGGAGGCAGAGTCCATGGTGTCAATGCGGGCATCGTGCAGGGATCGACCCAGGGCGGTTTCGGCTCTTCCAACGCCGGTTCCAGCGCGGCAAACTCCGGCTCGGCGGCTGCGGGAGCCGGTGGTATCGTCACTTCCACACTCGGTGCGGGAACCTCCGTCAGCTCCTTTGATCCGTATCTCAATTTCAAAGGCTATCTCGATCACAACACTACACAGGAGGGAAACGTCTTCCAGATTGGCGTGCCCACCTTTGAGCAGAACACCATTGAGGCTCTTGCCAACTACACCCAGTCGTTTGCGCTCGGGACCAGCGTCACCGTCAATTACCTGGGGCAGCGATTTGCCAACAACAGCCCCTACGAGGCCATCAATCCAACACTCTATTCCAATTTTCAACTCATCGTCACGCAACAGTTGCTGGCAGGATTTGGCCTGTCCACTAACGAACGCTATATCCACATCGCGAAAAAGAATCTGCAGATCACCGATCTCGCCTTTCGTGCGCAGGTCGTGGCCACCGTCACCCAACTCGAAAACATCTACTGGGATCTCGTAAATGCCTATGACGATGAACAAGTGAAGGAACGTTCCCTTGCCTTTGCGCAAAAGACCCTCGAAAACGATGAAAAAGAACTGCGCCTGAATGCCATTCCGGCAATTCAGGTGATGAAGGATCAGTCCGATGTGGCTAACAGTGAAGGTGACCTGACGATCTCGCGTGCAACTCTCCGACTGAATCAGCTTCTGCTCGAGAACGCAATTACCAAAACCGACGATCCGCTGATCGACACCATGCCAGTGATTCCACTGGATCGCGTCGGGCCGCCTGACCCGGATGCAACCCGATCCATCGATGACCTGATTGCGGAAGCGGAGAAAAACCGTCCCGATGTGGTGGAAGACGAGATCGCCATGCAGGTGGCGCAGATGAGCCTGAAATCGATCAACAGCGAGTTGCTTCCGACGTTGAACGTGTACGGACTGTATGCTGGCGCGGGCATCGCCGGACCGCAAAACTCGTTTTGCACACTGGGTAGCAGCGAATGCACGTCCAATCTCCCAACAGGATTTGGCAGCATGTTCCAGAACACCTTCAATTACTCCTCGCCGGAGTACCAGTTCGGAGTCAATCTCTCCATCAATCTCCGTAATCGCGTTGCAAAAGCAGACCAGTTTCGCGCCTCGCTTGAATACAGACAACGCCAGATCACGTTTGAAGAACAGAAAAAGAGCATTCGCTTCGACGTAAGGAACTCACAATTCTCTTTGCAACAAGCGCTCGCTCGTGTGGATGCCGCGCAGAAGGCACGTGACCTTGCGCAGCGAACCTTTGATATCGCCCAACAGGAGCAAAAACTGGGTGCCATGTCCAGTTACGACACGCTGGTTGCGGAGCACGCGCTGGCCATCGCCGAGTCCACCCTCGGGGCGGCTAAAACTGCATACGAAAAGGCTAAGGTTGATATTGATCGAGCCACTGGAGAGACTCTGGTCCGAATGGGCGTATCCATTGACGATGCGCGTCAAGGGGTGGTCACTCGTACGCCGTAATATCCGAATAAGCTGGATCGCCATATCGATGGCTGGTTCCCACACTAGCCACTTGCAATTTATTCACCGAATGTTGCAGTATCGCCTCTTCTGCGCATCCGCGATTAAGATGTGGAAGACAGAAGCGAAACCGCCGGAGACAAGCCATCTCAGACCAGCAGATCAATTTCAGGGTTCTGGTTGCCGACGACCAGCCGCATATTCTCGATGCGGTCGAGCTTCTGCTGCGCCCGCAAGGCATCGATGTGGATTGCGTCCGATCACCTCATCTGCTCCTCGATGCTCTGAGCCACAGCAATTACGATGTGGTGCTGATTGATCTCAACTTTACGCGCGACACCACCTCGGGCAAGGAAGGTCTTGATCTGCTTACGCGTCTGCAAGAGATCGATTCTCGACTACCCGTGATCGTGATGACAGCATGGGGCAACATCGACCTCGCAGTTGAATCCATGAAGCGCGGCGCGCGGGACTTCATCCAGAAGCCATGGGAAAACGAGCGCCTGGTCAGCCTTGTCCGCGTACATGCTGAATTGCACAGAGCACTGCGCCGCGCTCGTCAGTTGGAACTCGAGAATCGACTGCTTCGCGCCGAGGGAATGCCGGAGTTTATTGCTGGCGCGCCCTCCATGCAGCCTGTGCTTGAACTTATTGCGCAGGTGGGCCCCTCCGACGCCAACGTGCTCATCACCGGCGAGCACGGCACAGGGAAAGAGATTGTCGCCAAACTGCTGCATGCCGCCTCTGCGCGTGCGCGCATGCCGCTGATCACGGTCAATGCAGGAGGCCTGCCGGAAGGCACCTTCGAAAGCGAGATCTTCGGCCACGTCAAGGGAGCGTTCACCGACGCGCGCGCAGACCGCGTAGGTCGCTTTGAACTTGCGAACGGAGGGACGCTTTTTCTAGATGAAATTGCCAACGTCTCGCTGCGTCAGCAAGCAAAACTGCTGCGTGTGCTCGAGACCGGAGAACTGGAGCGAGTAGGATCGTCGCAAACGCGACGCGTCGATGTGCGGGTGCTTTCCGCCACCAACGCCGATCTTCGACTCGAAGCGAAGAATGGGGGCTTTCGCGAAGATCTGCTGTTTCGTATCAACACGGTCGAGATTCACCTGCCTGCATTGCGAGATCGATGTGAAGATATTCCCTTGTTAGCCGCGCATTTTCTCAGTCGCAACTGTGCTCGCTATCGCAAACAGATCGCGGGCTTTTCTTCCGCAGCCATGCAACACTTGATGCAGTATCCATGGCCTGGCAACGTGCGCGAATTCGAACACACCATTGAGCGCGCTGTGCTATTGTGTCGCGGAGATGAGATTGACCTTACAAATCTCGCTATTGTCTCGTCGCGCAACTCCGCGCATTCTTTCGATAGCGGGAGCCTCGAGAATATGAGTGTCGATGAGGTGGAAGCTCTGCTCATTCGCAAGATGCTTCGCCGTTGTGACAACAATATCTCGCAGGCTGCGGAAGCTCTTGGCCTGAGCCGCGCGGCGCTCTATCGTCGCATTGAAAAATATGGGTTATGAGAACGCAGTGCGGGCACGAAGCGGGCATAAACGCTCGGCGATTCGTCGCGTCTTGTTCTTCTGTGCGCTTCTGACGATTCCTGCTCTACTCCTTGACGCAATTCTGGTCTTGCAGCATGTTATTTCGGCAGCGGTTGCGTTGCTGGTGGCAGTCGGTCTACTGCTGTACTCCGGTTTCGTCTCTGCATCTCTGATCGAAGCCATCGTCCGCTCGTTGCAAACGCTCTCCAATGTCGTATCCTCGTTGCGCGAGGGTGATTACTCGTTTCGCGCGCGCGGTGCAGGCTCTGAAGATGCGCTTGGTGAACTTGCCGCTGAGGTCAACGCTCTTGCAGATCTTTTGCAGAAGCAGCGCGTACGTTCGCTCGAGGCGACGGCCCTGCTGGCGCGCATCCTGGAGGTGATGCAGTCGCCCATCTTTGCCTTTGATCGCCAGGATATGCTCCAACTTGTAAATAATGCTGGAGCGCGGTTGCTTGGCCTGCCTCAGGCTCGCTGTTTTGGCCGCCGCGCCAGCGAACTGGGTCTTGGCGATCTACTCGCCGCGCCAGACGCCAGCCTTCACTCTTTCGGCGTGACGACCAATCGCTGGCTTCTACGTAAGGCGGCCTTTCGTCAGGACGGAGTTCCGCATACACTACTGTTGCTCTCCGATGTAAGCCTGCCGCTTCTTGACGAGGAGCAGGCCGCGTGGAAGCGTCTGGTCCGCGTGCTTGGACACGAAATTTCCAACTCGCTCGCTCCTATCAAGTCCATTGCGGGCAGTCTGCTGGCGCGTATGGATCAAATGTCCGGAGACCAGGTTGCCCTCAACGATTTTCGTCGAGGACTTGGTGTCATGGAGAGTCGCGCCGACACGCTCCATCGCTTCGTCCAGTCTTATCGTGTGCTGGCTCAGTTGCCGCCCCCACAACTCAAACTGGTTCCGGTGAAGCCACTCCTGGAGCGGGTGATATTGCTCGAGCAACGCGTTGCGGTACTATTGGCACCCGATTCGGATGCAAGCCCCGATGTCAACATGCTCGCCGACCCTGATCAACTGGAACAGATGTTTATCAATCTCCTCGCCAACGCCGCGGATGCTTCTCTGGCGAATGGCGTGTCCTCTGTCCGCATCGACTGGAAGCTCGACGATTCGAGCCTCTTGGTCACCATAGAAGATCGCGGCCTGGGCATCGCAAATTCGGAAAATCTCTTTGTTCCTTTCTACACCACCAAGCCCACAGGCAGCGGAGTAGGACTGGTACTGGCGCAACAAATTGCCCGTGCTCACGGCGGAGAGATTCGTCTCGTCAACCGCGAGGAAGACACCGGTGCGCGTGCGATTGTGCGACTGCCAGTGATATAACCTCGTGGACTCTTCCTGCCTTTGGCTTGTGTTTTGGCTGCGGCCTTCTGTGTAGCGCTGATTTTGCCGCAACGCTGCTTTACACGAACTATCTCGGTGGTACAAAGTGCCAGGCAGGCCAAGTCGCGAAGTGTCTACCTATGATTATCACATCTTGACAATCATATGTAGAGATCGATAGCGTTGCTGTTTATGGAGCAACCAAACACTGATGTAATCCAAGGTACGCTCGACATGCTTATTCTGAAGACGGTGAGTCTGGAACCCATGCACGGGTTTGGCATTTCGAGACGTGTCGAACAAATATCGCGAGGGGTCTTTAAAGTGAACCCCGGATCGCTTCTCACCGCGTTGCAGCGGTTATAGATTCGGCCCATAAATACTGCGACTTTGTGTATCTTGGCGCATCCAATGGATATGGAACAAGAGGATGCACGCAAGTTGAGTTCGGCAGCGCAGCATGAGCGCAGGCGACAAGTGATCCGT
>JAKAXU010000075.1 GCA_021816455.1 Acidobacteriota bacterium | reverse complement strand
TCTGGCTGAAAATGCTGGATACTCGAATCACGGCGACGGTGACCCTCCTTGGGGTTTATGTCTCTCAACACAAACCGTAGCAGGGCTCTACCGCCGCCGATCAAGCGCTAATTTGGACAAGAGTGATGATGATTAGTATTTTTGGAGAGAATCTATGAATCCCCCCTCAGATTCACGACAATTGTTTTTGCGCTATCTATTGGATGAACTGCCGCCCGACGAGCGGGCTGACGTAGACGAGGCCCTGATCGTGGACCAGGAGGCATCCGATGCTTTTCAGGAAACTCGGTACGATCTGATCGATGCATACGCGGCCGGCGCATTGTCTCCAGAGGAGCGCAAGCGGGTCGAACAAGCCGTCTTTTCTACCAGGGATGGCCAAGAGGCGCTGTCCATGGCACTTGCGATGCAACGCGGGAAAACTGCGCCAGAAAAGATGCGCACAGCCTGGCTGCCTGCATTCGATCAGAGCAAAGCAGCGGTTCCGATTCGAGGCAACATTACCCGTAATGTAATTTTCCTTTCGACACTGGCGGCCTGCTCACTGCTGGTCTTCGTGTTGCTCCACCTGGGCAGACGCCCCATGCGCCAGACGGACCAAACGCTGTCTGCAACATCATCGGCTGCGACAGACAGCGCAACTCCCAAGAAGGATGGCGCAGCACAGTTGGTCGTTCCGTCAAGAAGCTCTCCTTCGACGTCCCACTCTGCGTTAAAGCAAACCGGCGTGCTGGTTGTGGCCATGCCGGGAACAGTCCGCGGGGCCGACGTCATCCCGATTCATCTTCATCCAGGCATTCAGCAGATTGAGGTGCAATGGCCCATTCCGTCTGATTCCACGGCCTCCGCGTACACGCTGGAGATGGCCTCGGACCGGTTGGGCATGGCCGTCCTGCCGCAGCACGGCCCGCTTACCGCATTTGGAGACATTCGCGTGGCCGAATTTCTGCTTCCCGCCGACAAACTCCCGAACGGCCAATCTATCTTCCGGCTCCTCGCAGCCGATGCATCCGACAACACGCCCATCGCGGAATCCTCGGTTCGCGTCTCCCGCTGAACCAGACCTGTGAGATCGCTCCAGCCCCTTCGGCCTCTTGTCCCGGACGCATGTGAATTTTTTTTACACACAGTGAAGCAATCTGCACGCCGCAAAAAAATAAAGAAAAGAATGCGTGATGGATTCACGGATTCGATCACTTAGCTACAGAACGGCATTTTCTGGAGCCTGTGATGAATGATTTCTCTCGGATGTCCCTGAAGCGGTTCTTGCATGGTCGTTCGCCTCTCAGAAACCCGACTAAAGTAGCGCTCCTCTGCATCGCATTGTCGGCGGCGATGATAAGTGGCTGTCAACGTGACTATAAAGGCAATCCCTGCTATGGAGGCGACCCCTGCCCGCAGTCTCCAGAGGATCCCTCTGTTACCACTGGAAGTCCACCTACCACTACCTCGCAAGGACTCACATTCAATAGCAATGATATTTTCGAGAATGAACTGTATACCGGAGTGGCGGGATTTTATAGGAAGGGGACAATGGATGCGCGCGTTCTTCGTGCACATGCATTTACCACAGCCGTACCACTGCCCTCTCCCCTGCTTTCCTTTCCGCCGCCGATTTATGGGCTGGCGCAAACAGTAAATTTTGACCAATCGCTCGCTATCACTCCAATGTATGCCACCTCGAGCACTGTGCTACCTGCGGGAGTGGGTGGAGTATTGGGGATTCAGCGACAAAGCGACTGTAGCTTTACCCTTGTTGAACAAGCCAGTACCGGATCTGGCTCCTCGGGTATGTTTTCACAAACATTTTCCCAAACTACAAGTCCTGACTTTGGCAGTTATCTACATGCTGTTTCCGGTTTGCCTCCTCAAACGGTGCAGTTTCCTTTGGGGTGCAAAGGGCCACAGCTCGGCATCTCATCACAAAGCTATGTTTACGTCGGACAAACCAGTAATGGTGATCAGGTATTTGCTGGCCTGGTTTCGACCGTAGGGTACGAGGTCGTCCTTGTCAATCCCGGGTCAGGGACACTCTCCGTCACGCCGTTGCCGGAGGCGGTATCTCTGGGACTGGCGTCGCTCACCTTCAACGTGGCGGACGTGAATGGGGACGGCATCAATGATCTCATCGCGGTCGAGACCTCCGCGAATTCCTCTTCTACTGCCCCCGGAATCTTTATTTTTCTCGGCCATTCCGATGGATCGTTTGCCAATCCTGTGGAGTATGGCGCCGGCACACACCCAGTGTCCGTAGCCATCGATGACGTGAATGGCGATGGCAAGCTGGATCTGGTTGTCGACGACGGGAACAACGGACCCAACAATATCTTTACGCTTCTGGGCAATGGCGACGGCACCTTCAAAACAGCCATCAACGCAGGCAGCTCCAGCAGTCAACTCAATTATGCTTATTTAGCCATTGGGGACTTCAATGGCGACGGGAAAAAAGACCTGGTGCTGAGTGACGGGGAAATCCTGTTGGGCAATGGCGATGGAACCTTCGCTACATCTGCATTCACGCTGCCAATTCATCTCTCTGTAAGTGGCGGCGGCGTCCCGGTCGTTGGGGACTTCAACAATGACGGCATGCTCGACGTTGCCATGAACCTTCCATCAACGAGTGCGGCCCAAGTTACTGAGGGCGAGGTCATGGTGTTTCTGGGCAATGGAAATGGCACCTTCACCACTGGCAATTCGTATGTCAATATTCCAAATTCCGGACACATGTCCACGGAAGACATCGATGGAGACGGCAACCTGGACCTGATTATCGGCTCAGGGGATAATGGCGTGTATTCCGCTGGCTCCAACGCCAATGGCGTCTTCCAGTTCCTGATGGGCCGTGGCGATGGCACCTTTGCCGGAGCGCCGGGCTATCAGGATGTCGCCTACGGCGGCCTGAATTCGGTTGCTCCTACGTTTGCCGTGGGAGACTTCAATGGCGACGGCAAGCCGGACATTCTCACCGATGTGGAGAGCAACAATAACATTCAGGGGATGGTCTTGCTGGCCGGCGACGGGCAAGGCAACTTCACCCAAGGCCCGACCATCAAGGGTGACTCTCCACTGGCCCTGTTGGCGGCGGACATGAACGGCGACGGCAAGCTCGACGCTGTCTTCGCTGGACACTCAGCCAGCGGTTACAGTGTGAACGTCGCGCTGGGCAATGGCGACGGAACTTTCCAGACGGCAACGGACTACCCGCTTCCCGGCGGGAACTTCAATGACATGGTTGTCGGAGACTTCAACGGGGACGGCAAACCGGACGTGATGGTGACAGGAACACCCTATAGCACCGGCACTGGTGCGATCTACCTACTGCCAGGCAACGGGGACGGTACGCTTCAGGCCGCGGTGCAGGTGGACACGCCGCCGCAGGCGTATGGGATTGCGGCAGGGGACTTCAACGGCGATGGCAAACTGGACTTCGCCGTGACGAACACCTCCAACGGCAGCGCCAATACAGCGGGCGCGGTGCTGGTCTACCTGAACCAAGGGGGCAGTACGTTCGCCAAGCCCGTGAGCTATACGGCCAACATGTTTCCTGGGCCAATTGTGGCGGCAGACGTGAACAAAGACGGCAAGCTCGACTTGGTTGTGGCCAGTTCAGACAATGCCTCTGTTACTTCCAGCAATCCGTTTGGCCCTCATGGGACACTCAATGTCTTGCTCGGCAATGGGGACGGAACATTCCGAACGGCGACCAGCTCGCCACTCAATGATCCGGGATATAGCAACCTGGCCGTTGCCGACATGAACCAGGACGGCGTCCCGGATGTGATTGTGGGAGACAACTACCCTCCATTCTTTTACACGCAGATTCTCTATGGCAAGGGCGATGGGACCTTCCCCACTGGTAACAGCCTCCAAATGGGCCTCAACTCGCAGTCTGTGGCCGCAGTGGACGTGAATGGGGACAAGCGCCCAGACCTGCTGCTGACGAGTGGAAACAGCTATGCCAGCCTTGATGTCTTTGTGAACCAATACAGTGGCAAGACGATCTCGACGCTGCCCGCGACCACAACGGCGCTTTCGGTCAATCCCAATCCCGCCGTTGCTGGCCAGACCGTGACCTTCACGGCGCAGGTGTCCGCATCTTCCGGTAGCACTGTGCCGACTGGAAGCGTCAACTTTATGAATGGGAACACGCAACTTGGCACCGGCACGCTGGATTCCAGCGGGACCGCGACTTATACAACGACCAGCCTGTCCGCGGGCAGTTATCCCATCACTGCCGTTTACAGCGGAGACACCAATTATTCCGGCAGCACATCGTCGGCGGTGACATTGGTGGTGAATGCGCAGCCGGTCGCCGCAGCCACCACCACAACGCTGGCTACCTCCGCGGCGACGGTGAATGCGGGAGAGAATGTTACCTTCACGGCAACAGTAGCAGGTCCCTCCGGCAACACAACCGCGCCGACGGGGACCGTCACTTTCATGGATAGCACCACCGCGCTGGGCACAGGAACACTGGACGGCTCCGGTGTGGCGACCTACTCCACCAGCATATTGAGCGTGGGAACACACTCGATCACGGCGCAGTATTCCGGCGACACAAACTTCGCGTCCTCGGTTTCCTCGGCAGTTACAGAGACCGTGAATGCCGCACCGACCTTTACGCTAGCGGCCCAGTTGTCCAGCCTTTCTGTCATGCCCGGCAGCAGCGGTACGGTGGGCCTGTCGGTGACGCCGGACAACGGCTTCAACGCCCCTGTCAGCTTTGCCTGCTCGGGCCTGCCGAGTGAAGCGGCTTGCAGCTTCGCTCCCGCTACCGTCACTCCGAATGGAACGGCGGTTGCAAGCACCACAATGACCATCACGACCACCGCGGCATCGACCAGCAGAAACAGCAGCCCTTGGCCATTTACGGGCGGCGGAACCGTCCTGGCGATTGGCCTGCTCTTCTTCCGCAGAAGAAAATGGGCACCGCAGTTCTTCTGCCTCGCACTGATGCTGGGTATCGGTGGACTGGCGCTGGGTTGCGGCGGTTCTTCCTCGCAGCCCTCTGGGAATGCAGGCACTCCCGCCGGGACCAGTACGGTGACGGTCACAGCAAGTTCAGGCTCTGGAGCGAGCGCGATCACGCAGACCGCCACGCTTACCTTGACCGTGCAATAATACACACCCCAGCCGGACCAGGGATTTTCTGGTCCGGCTGAATTTACTCGTGATGTTTTCCAATTTATCGACACCTTAAATCAAATGCTTGCGGATGAAACTGCGGAGGGAATTATTCGAGTAGCGCTGCGGAATTCGACATTCCGATGGGCATTGCGATCGACGGCTATGGGAACGTCTGGGCTGCCAACTCGAGTGTTGGGGTGACCGGAGGACAAATCGGAGCGATTACAGAATTGGTCCAGGCGGCGACGCCAGTCACGACACCGCTGCCATTCATTCAGTCTGGAGAAGATTGCGGGATGTACGGTAGATTTTTTCGCATGCGGTTGATTTCCCGGTGGCTGACTGCGGTCGCCATCATCGCAGTCGGCTGTCACTCGGGACCTGCACTAAGCCCGCAAATGGAAGCAAAAGCCATCGGCCTGGAAGGCAAAGGCGATTGGCGTGGCCTTGCCGCTTTTGCGAAGCAGGCGACAGAGCAGTATCCCACCGATGGAGAAGCATGGTTTTACGCCGCCGCGGCCGCAAATGGACTCGGGAACACAGCCGCCGCCAGAACTGACCTGGAAAATGTCGAGCGCTACGGACCCCCCGCTTTGAAGAGCGTGGCGCAGACGATGCTTGCGCAGCTTCAGGCCGCGCCAAGCTATGCGCGGCCCCAGGCGGCGGCGAAGGAGCAACCGTCTTCCGTACCGGATATTTCCGTCGCATCGATTGCCGCGCTGACGGCACAGGCGCGGCGGAGCTGGGAGCGGGATGCGATTCCAATCATGGTGGACGTGATGGGCAGTGGGAACAGTTATGCGACGGTGATCAACTACTACTCTCCGTCGACCCGCCGGGGGTTGTCGGTTCGTCAGGGGGCGAACGGCTCCGGCATGCAGCGGATCGATCAGCCCGACTATGGCACCACTGCGCTTCCCGAGAACTTCAAGTCACTGGCCGATGCAGTGGAGGCGGCCAGAAAGCGCGGTCTCTCCGGACGGCTGGATCATGCCTTTTTGTTCTGGGCCGAGGATATCTCCGGTCCGAACAATCTAGTGTGGGATATGGCGTTTGGCATTCAGTCGGACGCGGCGCGGGTCATCGCCAACGATATGAGCGAGGCGCGAATGAATGAGTTGCTGGCGGCGGCAAACGGCGGCAGCAAATCGGCGCAGTACGATCTTGGAACGGCGTATGCGGCGGGCGTGAGCGGGAAAGAAGATCCCGGGAAATCGGTCTACTGGCTGCAGAAAGCGGCGGCGCAGGGCAGCCGCCGGGCTGAAAACAGACTGGGCCAGTACTATCAAAACGGTTATGGCGTGACAGCCAATCCGCAGCAGGCAGCGTACTGGTACGGGAAGGCTGCGTCGGCGGGATTCGGGCCGGCCGAGTATAACCTGGGTCTGCTGTATGAAAAGGGAGTGGGAGTCGCGCGCGACTGGAAGTCTGCGGAACAGTGGTTCAACCTGGCGCTCCGGCAGGGAGTGCAGCAGGCGGCCGTCGAACTAAATGAGATGCGTTCAGCGACGGCGCAAGAGTCGGGAGGCGCGACCGCGGCACAGATGCAGGCAGCCGACGCGATTGCCGAACGCATCGCCCGTAACTACTGCAAAGTCGGCCAACATCCGGTTCTCGCTTTGGATGCGGGCGATTCCAATCAAGTGGACTGCTTCATTCCTGGGGAGAATTTCTCGCCGATCGGCACCAGGCCTGGCTATCGAGTCGGCCCGCGCGCCCTTCTTCAGCTCGTGGATGGCTTGCCGTCGTGGTACAAGTTTTATACTTGCACGGCTTCGAACTGGAATTCCTACACGGGATACATCGAAGTTTCCTGTACGCGCTGATGAAAGGGACAGGGCTTTGCGAGGGATTCGTCGGGTTGGA
Organism: Acidobacteriota bacterium; assembly: GCA_021816455.1. Taxonomy (GTDB): domain Bacteria; phylum Acidobacteriota; class Terriglobia; order Terriglobales; family Acidobacteriaceae; genus Acidicapsa. Next base: position 2,678 of record JAKAXU010000075.1, on the reverse strand, counting down.
CTGTGGTGAGGTGCCGCCGGAATATGGGAGTCGCAGTCCACACTTTCGTCAGGTGAAGATTCCACTACAGCCGTTCCCGACACTGCGAGATGGAAGATGGTACTGGCAGGTAGTCTTCACCCGTTTCAAGTCAGCATCAAAAGCCGGGACTAAACACCTAGTCCGAAGAGAGTAGACTAGAAAGTCCAAATGTTGACCTTAAACAGGTATAATCTTGTATAAAGGTCTATATAGTGGCTACTAACGATATCGATATGAACGTCGTCCGCGACCGGATCGCCGACCGATTCAAGGCTCGGCGGCTTGCGATGAACTTGCCACAGCAGGAGCTCGCACGCCGCTCTGGCGTGCCTTTGAGTACGCTAAAGCGGTTTGAGCGTGAGGGGCTGATCTCCCTCGATTCGCTGCTGAGGCTAGCCACCGTGCTGGATTGCCTGGAGGACTTTGAGCGCCTGGCAGCCGAGCCTGTGCCGACGAGTGTTGCGGTATCGCTCGACGCCTTGCTGGAGGCGCGCAAGCCCCGGCGAAGGGCGACAGGCAAGCGAGGAACCCGCCATGCCGTATAGTTCGACGACACTGCTGCACGTGTACCTTGACGCGAACGCACAGAGGCGCAAGGTCGGCAGGCTGGCGTACCTCGATCGCAAGATTCTTTTCGAGTACGACCCGGCGTTCCTCGCCTCTGGTATCGAGATCTCGCCCTTCAAGCTGTCGCTGAAACCCGGCGTGCAGACGCCAGACACGCCGTTGTTCGAGGGCCTGTTCGGTGTCTTCAATGACAGCCTGCCGGACGGCTGGGGACGCCTGCTGCTCGATCGCAGTGTCGAGAAGCATGGTGTCCTTCGTGGGCAGCTGAGCCCTCTGGATCGGTTGGCCTACGTGGGTAGCCGCGGCATGGGAGCGCTCTCGTACGAGCCGGAGCTCACGTCCGGGCAAGATGCTGCTTCGTCTCTCTCTCTGGACCGACTTGCGGAGGAGTCGGCGACGGTTCTGAAGGGCGAGAGCGGGGAGGTCTTTGAGGAGCTGTTGCGGCTGAGTGGGTCGTCCTCGGGCGTGCGCCCCAAGATCGTCGCGCAAGTGAGCGCGGACAAGAAATCGATCATTCATGGCGAGCAAGAGCTGGCGCCCGGATACTCGCACTGGATGATCAAGTTCCCCTCTTCGCAAGATGCGCGGGACATCGGTGCGATTGAGTATGCCTACAGCCTGATGGCGAAGGCGGCCGGCATCTCGATGTCGGAGACACATCTCTTCCGAACGAAGCGGAGCCGCTACTTCGGCGCGAAGCGATTCGACCGCGACGGAAGCCGACGCATCCACATGCACAGCCTCAGCGGCCTGATTCATGCGGATCACCGCACGCCCAGCCTTGACTATGACCTGTTGTTGAGTGTCACGATGCGGCTTACGCGCGATGTTGAAGAGGTGGAGAAGGTTTTCCGGCTGGCTTGCTTCAACGTGCTCGCACACAACCGCGACGATCACGCGAAGAACTTCTCGTTCCTGCTGAATGCTCGGAACGAATGGGTCTTTGCGCCTGCGTACGATCTCGTCTTCTCCTATGGCCCGGGGGGGGAGCAGAGCACGCTGGTGATGAGAGAGGGGAAGAACCCCGGAGTCGAGGAGCTTCTTCGCCTGGGTAAGCAGCACCGCGTTAAGAACGCCGCCAGCATCGTCGACTCCGTGCAAGGGGCCGTTGCGCGCTGGAAGTCCCTCGCGGAGGAGGCAGGGGTATCAGCGAAATCTCGAAATGAGATTGCTTCTCGGCTTGATCTCTGATGCTTTGGGATACTGGGCGCTAAGTCGCTTGTTTGGTCACTTCAGCACCCTCGCCAGCACCCTCAGGTCTGGGGCTTTTGGAGCTTTTGATGTAAATTCATAGTTCATTGAAAAGCCAGCTTCTGGAAGGCGCGGCAGGCATCTTTGGTGAAGCCAAGGAGCAGGATACAGCCAAGGTCGATGTACCCGTCTGCATGCCAAGATCGGGGAGTTGAGTCTGGAGCGGGGTTTTTTAGAAAGTGCGCTCTCGAAGGCGGGTCTGCTGAGCGCAAAGAGATGATCGATCCCGAGAATAAGTTGTCGGTTCAAAAACAGGCCAGGCTGCTCAAGATCAGCCGCAGCAGCGTGTATTACAAGCCTCAGCCATTCAGCGCGGATGAGCTGAAACTGATGCGCACCATCGATGAGCTTCATCTCAAACATCCGTTCGCGGGCAGTCGCATGTTACGCGACTTGCTCGATCGCGATGACTTCCACATTGTCGCGAATATCTCCGGGATCCTGCCGATGAGCTTGCCTGTGTAGCTGCCGCAGACCAATACCTCGGTGATCAAGTCGTGGCAGCAGGTCACGCACCAAGACATCCGGCCAGCACAATTCGCCGAATTCCCGTCACGAAATTGAGGTGCCTCGATTGTTGTCGGATTGTCGGGTTTTTAGGCCGCAGAGGTTGAAAAGGATGCAATATCTATAAAATCTGCCACTCTTGTCCAAATTAGCGCTTGATCGGCGGCGGTAGAGCCCTGCTACGGTTTGTGTTGAGAGACATAAACGTATTGCTCCGGCGAACCCCATGGTTGACGTGTCCGGGGTTTGCGCAGGTAGGCTACTTTGCCAGTTTTGCGGCGTAGGCGGCCGGGGTGAGTTCGGCCAGTGATTGGATGGAGCGGTCGGCCAGG
>JAKAXU010000074.1 GCA_021816455.1 Acidobacteriota bacterium | reverse complement strand
TAGGCGAAAAGAAGTTTACGACGCAGATCATCCCCAAGGGGTTTTCCCATGTCTTTGTTCGCCGCAAAGAGTCGCCAAAACCAGTCTACACTATTTAGGAAAATGCTCTAAAATGCGCTTCAAGGGGGAGACCGCCGTTCGTCTGCGCAATTTTGCGTCAAGGGTGGAACACCCAGATGAATGGCTGAAAGAGAAAGTAAATCCCAGATTGCGGCAGCGGCGGTATTGCCTGGAGCAGCAGCGTGGCTCTCGCTGATGTGGGGACATTCAGAAGACGGGATGGGCCAGCGCAAGCGGCGCTGTGGAATCAGCGCGCGAATCCGGGGCGTGCTTTCGGCTGTAGAGGTCCAGTTCGCGGTAAACCTCCTGGTTGCGCAGGATGGACTCGACGTAGCCTCGGGTTTCGGTGAAAGGGATGGATTCCACAAACTCATCCATACCTGAGTAAGGGCCAGCAGACTGCCAGTCCGTGACGCGGTTTTCGCCGGCGTTGTAGGCGGCCAACGCATACTCCGGAACGTTGCCGAAGTGGTCAAGAAGCTGGCGCAGGTAACGTGTCCCCAGGCGAATGTTCAGGATGGGATCGAGCAACTGGCGCGTGGCGATGGGACCAAGCCCCTCTTCGCGGGCCATCTGGCGACCCACCGAAGGGAGAAGCTGCATGAGGCCGAAGGCATTCGCGCCGGAGATGGCTCCAGGGTTAAACTCGGATTCCTGACGGATAAGCGAGACGACGAGGTAGGGGTCAAGGTTGTTCTTCGCCGACTCGGAGAGAATAGTGGACCAGTACGGCTCGGGGAAGAGAATGCGCCAGTCGCCGTAGGGGATGGCGGCGATGGGAGCCGAAGCGGCAAATGGCAGAGCGCGCTTCATGATGCGCAAAGCGCGGAAGTTTTCGCCGTAGGAGGCGTAAAGCTGGGCTTCAGCGATGGCTCCCCAGGAGCCGGAGTCCGGCACAGCGGCGATCTCCAGCGGAACGAAGGCGGCAAGACCGGCATTGATGAGCAGGCTGGCCTTGAGCAGATGCGGATCGTCGTCGGGAATGCTGCTGTCAAGATGCGGGATGGGAAAGCTGCGATGCGGAAGATCCGTGCTGGCTGTCTCTGGCTGGCCCATAGCGGTCAGACGCTGGCGGGCCATCTGGGCGTAGAAGTAGTGCGTGTAGTTGGCGATGAGCGAGCGGTAAAGCTGGGCGGCAACGTCTGGCTGATGGCTTTCGGCGATGCGTGCACGCCAGTAAAGTGCGCTAACGGTCTCCGATGCGGCGGGATAGAGCTGAATCTGCTGCTCGAAGAGCTGATCGGCCTGGGAGTAAAGACCTTGACGATAGCTCAGCCATCCGGCGCGCCAGTGGGCTGCGGGAGCGTGGTCGCTGGAGGGAAAGCTGGTGGCCAGTCTGGAGTAATAGGAGGTGGCCTGGGGATAGTCGCGGCTGAGCAGATTCATGTTAGCGGCGGAAAACAGCGCCTCGGCGAGCCATGGACTGTGCGGGAAACGGGATTGCAGTTCGCCGATACGGTCGGCGACAGCAGCCTCGTCGTCGCGGTCACGAGCAAGCTCCATGAGCAGGTAAAGGCGGCGCGCGGCAGAGTCTTCGCCCGTGGTCGGCAAGGCTTCCGCCTCGGTCTGCGTGAGGCGCTTGAGGTGCAGATCGCAGGCGGCGGCAGCGACCAGGTCGCTGTCGCGAATGTCGGCCGAGAGACCCGGCGCGTGGGCTAGAGCGCGGTACTGCGTGGCAGCCTCGGCGTAACGATGGGCGCGGTAATACGCGTCGGCAAGCAGATGCTCGTCAGCTGGAGTGAGGACGGAGTCCATGCCTAGAGCAGTGATTCGCGCGCGGGCGACGCCGGCCTCGGAGGAAAGCGGGTAGGCGACGAGAACGTGGCGATAAAGCAGAGCCGCTGCGTCGGGATGATTGAGCGCCTCGGCGACCTGGGCCTGAGCAAGCTGGTAGCCGCGACGGCCGGCCGAGGCAGGCGCGGCAGCCAGTACACGGGCGGCTTGGGTTGGGTCGCCTTCCGCGAGCAGCACCGGAGCGAGAAGCTCCGGAACTTCGACGTCAAAGATGCTCTCCGAATGACGAGCTGCAAAGCCTGTGAGCAGCGATGCGGCCTCCTGCTGATGACCAAGCAGGTGTTCGGCGCGAGCCTCAAGAAATTCGTCATAATCGACGAGGGTGTCGCTGGCGGAACGGGCGGCTCGCAGACTGGCCACGGCCTCCGAGAAACGCCCCTCCTGCAGGTAGGCATAGCCAAGCGCAAGCCAGGCGGTGGCGGCCGGATCTCCTTGATGACGGCGGGCGTAAGCGGTGACACCGGCAAAGGCGGCCGGAGTGCGCGTGGCTACCAGCTGCTCGGCCATGGGACGCAACTCAGTGGAAGAGACAAAGGCCTGACGGTAACGACGAATGCGGCGCGGCGAGGCGTGATGGCGGAATTTCTTCTTTCTGCGGAGAGTTGAGCGACTTCTGGCTGCACGGCCTGAACTTGCCGGGCTGGAGGTTGCGCTGCTGGAGGTCGATTGCGCTTGGGCAGACAGGGTGGTCGGCGTCCACGAAAGCATCAGCAACGGAAGCAGTAAAAAAAACAGCCGCAGGGCGCAGCGGCGGCATGGCACGCGCTGCGCGAAAGCAGTGTGGCAAAACCGGCGGGAGAGGCGGACGAAATCAGCCATAACTTCACTCTAAGACGAATCGAGCCGGGCGCACACACGACAAAGCAGAAAGTATCCGGGAGGTTACGGAAACGAAACGCCGGGGGGCGGTCTGCGCGCAAAATGGTCCGCGGGAGGGCCGAGCGCGGAGCGGCACAGCGTCCGGTACACTGATTCTGACGAGGCTGACATCCGGCACACGACGATCCGGTATGACTGCGTCGAGGAAAGGCAGCGATTCTTTTCGCGACCAAACGGAATGGCGACCATCCAAGTGACAGGAGAGAATGAACAGCATCCGGACGTGGCGCTGGTGGCCAGCGCGGTGGCCGGAGATGTTCAGGCGTTTGAGAAGCTGATCCGGAAGTATGACCGGCAGATCTTTCGCATTGCACAGCACATTACACAGAACCGCGAGGATGCGGAAGATGTCGTGCAGGATGCGTTTCTGAAGGCGTATGAGAAGCTGAATCAGTTTCAGGGGAACAGCAAGTTTTATACGTGGCTGGTGCGGATTGCGGTGAATGAGTCGCTGATGCGGCTAAGGAAGCGCAGGACAGGAAAGATGGTCTCGATCGACGAGGACATCGAGACGGACGAGGGCAGCGTGCCGCGTGATCTGGCAGACTGGAGTCCAAATCCGGAGCAGAATTACAGCCAGACGGAGCTGGCTAAGATTCTGCGAAAGACGATCCAGGGATTGCCGCCGGGGTTCAGGGTGGTATTTGTGTTGCGGGATGTGGACGGACTTTCGACAGAGGAGACGGCAGAGATGCTGGGGTTGAGCATTCCGGCGGTCAAGTCGCGGCTGCTGCGCGCGAGGCTGCAACTGCGGGAGCGGCTGAGCCGGTATTTCCGCTCGAAAAAGGCTGGTGAAAAGTGACCTGCACGGAATTTCTGGCGCTACTGGACGAGTTGATCGAAGGCGCAGTCTCCGACGAGACACGAGCGCAGCTTGAGAAGCATTTGAGCGGCTGTGATCACTGCACGGTGACGCTGAATACAACGCGAAAGACGATCGAAATATACCGATCACACGAGTTGTATGAGCTGCCGACGAACGTTCGGGACCGGCTGCATGCTGCGATTCTGGCGCGGTGTAAGAACGGCTGCTGAAGAGCGTAACTACATGATTTTGCGCCACCAGGCAGTGCGTTCGTCGCTGATGAAGTGGGTTTTGTCTCCGCGCGAGAGATAGAAGTCCAGTGTTTCATTCTTCTGAAAAGTGGAACACTCGGGCCAGGAGCTGTCGATGTCGAGGCGCGTGGAGTTATTGTGCTCGTCGGCGAGGATGACCTCCGTGGACGAGCAGGCGATGACGTGTTCGGCTTTGAGCGCGAATGCGGTGCCTGGCGGCGGCGACGGAGCGACGTTACTGGCCAGCTTGCTGAGCACGAGAATGAAGAGCATGACGGCGGAGATGCTGAGGATGCGCTTCATGGATACAGTCCCAAAAGAGTAGCGATGAGAACCGGGCCTGACGGAGCCGACCCGCTGCGTTCATCATAGCGCAGAGGCAGCGGAGCTGGGCTAATTGCTGCTGGTGTTGTTGCTGGTGCCGGTTCCTGTGCCGGTTCCCGAACTCGTGTTGTCGTCGCGGCGCTGGAGCGTGGGCTGGTCGTCGGCGTTTGTGGGCGGAGCGTTGCCGTCCTGCTGCGAGGAGCTCGCCTTGCGCAGGGATGGCCGCTTGAGGCCGCGATTGTTCAGCAGACGACGTTTGTTTTCGATGCTAGCCAGACGCGCCTTGACGTCATCGAATTCCGAGGTGGTGACCAGGTAATCCGGCTTGGCTGGCAGAAAGTGGGCGATCTCGTACTGCGAGTTCTCGATGCGGTCGGGAGTTTGTGGATGGTCGGAGAAGGTCTTGGAGATGATGCCGGGTTTGCGCTTTTCGAGCGCCTGAATCTTCTCAAAGAAAGCGATGAATGCTTGCGGATCGTACCCGGCGCGATACATGTATTCGATGCCGAGGAAGTCCGCCTGTGCCTCGAACTCGCGGGAGAAGTGGAGGAAGGTGAGCGGGACGGCGATGGAGGAGGCTTCGTAGAGCCCGTAGCCGGTCATGCCGCCGAGAAAGATGAGCGGGACGGTGCTGATCTGGGCGTAGTTGAGTCGGGTCATCTCGCGGGCGGCGTGGTGGGCGGCGACGTGGGCGATCTCATGAGCCATGACGCCGGCCAGTTCGGCTTCTTCATCGGCGTTGAGAATGAGACCGGAGTTGACGTAGAAGAATCCGCCGGGCAAAGCAAAGGCGTTGATCTCGTCAGAGTCAATGACCTTGATGGTGAACGGAACCTTGGCATCGGAGTTCTTGACGATGTTCTGACCGATTCGGTTGACGTATTCGGTGACGACGGGGTCGGTAATGAAGCGGGCGCTTTTGTCAATCTCCGCAGCGTAGGTGTGCCCCATGCGGATTTCCCAGTCGGTGGAGTACCAGTTGCCGAGGCCGCGTCCACCGATGTTGCGGTTGCCGACGGCGTTCACGTCTTCAATGCTGCCGGTCTTGACCTTGTCAAGTTCGCTGCCTGGCTCGGCGATGGGGATGGGCTGGCTGGCGGCTGCAACTTTTGCGTCTTTCTTTGCAGTTTTGCTGTCTGTCTGTTTATCTGCCTTGACCGAGTTGGCGGAATCGGCAGAGGCTGCAGTGGGCTGCGCGGAATCTGGATGAGCTGCTGGCGCCTGAGCCGCTCCGGATGTCGGGCTGGCTGGCGAACCGGCCTGCGGGACGGGGTTCTCAGGCGGCGCTGAAGTGGGCAGCGGTGAGCCGGGCAGAGGGGTGGTGGATGCAGCGGGAACGGGATTCTGCGGAGGTGCGGAGGTCGGCTGCTGGGAACCAGGCGGAGCAGTGGTCTGCGAAGCGGACGGGGAGGGAGGCAGGGAGGATGACTGTGCAGATGGCTGCGCAGGAGATTGCGATGCAGACTGCGCGGCAAGCGCAAACGCACTGATACAGACCACAGCTGGAAGAACGCGGAGGAAGGAAGAAATACTCAGCATGACGGTCTCCGAGCAGCGACGGACTGCCGTCGTCTCTTAGACCCTAGTATGCGCCGAAAGGTTGGCAAAGGTCGAAGGATTTTCGACGGGATGCAAAAGCGGGGACGAGGGAACGGCGCGAAGGAACGGCAGAAGAGGGGCGAATGAAGCTCTATACTGGAGCGAATATGGCGAGGCTTTCGCAGACAGGCCGACGGCGCGGCAGTGGGTACGGCGGAGGCTGGAGCGTGCGACTGGCAGTAGCAGGGCTGGCGCTGCTGACAAGCATGATCGGCCGGACCCCGCAGGCGGCAGGCCAGGCAACGGGACATCCCGCACCGCCGCCGGAAGCGCGGCTGATGCGCGGGCGGATTCATCCGCCGGACGGCGAGGCGCCGAAGCCGGGCGAGATGACGGTTTTTGACGCGACGATGCTGGGCGGGCCGGTGGTGCTGGACAGAAACTGGCGTCTGGGAATCGCAGCGGGAACCGACCCGGCGCAGGTAGACTTCGATGACTCGAAGTGGCCAATGCGCGACGCCAGGGATGTGCTTGAGGAGGTGGATGAGTCGGCGGAGGGCGAGTCGGGAAAGCCGACCGAGGCCCGGAAGGAACAGCCACCACATCCACGCCATCATGGAAGGCCGTATGCGTGGTTTCGGCTGAAGGTGAGGCTACCGGCGAAGCACGGACCGTTGGCTCTGATGGTGCGCGTGCCGGTCTCGCGCAGCTCGCAGGTGGCGGTCTTGGGCGGCGAAGTAGGGATGGATCTGTATATCGACGGAAAGCAAGAGTTTCCGGTGAGTCTGAGGGGCAAGCCTGCGGACCCGTTTGAACAGGTGACACGGTTGTATCCGGTAGAGATTCCAGCTAATGAATCGGTGATGACGCTGGCGGTGCGGACGCCGTTTACGCCGGTTGGACTGGACGCGTATACGGGATTTTTTGCGCATCGGACGTTTGTGCTGGGTACTGCGGACGATTTGCCGGTGCATGTGCAGATGTGGCGCGACCGGATGTTGCTGGAACGGCTTCCGACGCTGGTGGACAGCGGCCTGAAAGTGCTGCTGGCAGCGTTTCTGCTGGCGCTTTTCTGGACGCAGCGAGATCACAAGGAGTATCTGTGGCTCGGCGTGCACCTGGTGTTCGTTGCTCCGCTGGTATATGTGAGCTATCTGGGCAGCATGGGCGACCAGTCACAGAAGCTGGTCTTTGCCTGGACGGGGCAACTGCTGCTGATCTCGGCGTATTTCTACTTCGAATTTCTGTACAGTTTCCTGGGTTTGAAGCGGCGCTGGTTTGTGTTTGGGCTGCGCTATTCCGCGCCGCTGCTGTTGAGCTTTGGGCCGCTGCTGATGTTCATTCAGGACGGTGGCGGAGTAGTTGTTGCGTGGGTGTTTTCCCTGCTGTTTGCGCTGCTGTGGATCGGTGCCTGGATGATGTTTGTGGGATGGCAACTGACGCGGGCGGCGTTTCGGAAGAATTATGAGGCGGCGCTGCTGCTGCTGCCGCTGTTGCTGAGTGTAGTGGGTACGGTGGAGTTGGCCTCGACGCTGGCGGCGTCAAGCTGGAAGGCGACGCCGGTTCAGTCTCCGCTGACCTTTGAAGCAGGGCCGGTTCCCGTGCATGTGTCAGATGTGGCGGATTTTCTGGGGATTGTGGTGATCCTGATCATCATTTTTGTGCGCTTCCAGCGGATCCATCACGAGCGGCAGCGGGTATCGAGCGAATTAGAGGCGGCGCGCAGCGTGCAGGAGGTGATGATCCCGCAGGAGGCTCCGAAGACGCCGGGGTTTGAGGTGGATACTGTGTATTCGCCGGCCAATGAGGTGGGCGGGGATTTCTATCACATCCAGCCAACGGCAGAGGGCGGATTGCTGGTGGTGATTGGCGACGTAGCGGGCAAGGGATTGCAGGCAGCGATGAATGTGTCGATGCTGATGGGCGCGCTGCGACTGACGCGGGCAACGTCGCCGGGGAAGATATTGTCGGAACTAAATCGGGTGGTGATGGGCAGCGCAAGTTTTACTACCTGCGAGGCGGCATACTTCGCGCCGGATGGCGAGCTGACACTGGCAAGCGCCGGGCATCCGCCTCCCTACCTGAACAGCCAGGAGGTGGCCCTGCCGGGCGGATTGCCGCTGGGCGTTATCGCCCAGACGCAGTACGAGGAAGTGCACCTTTATGTGCATCCAGGAGACAGGCTGCTGATGATCTCCGATGGCATTCCGGAGGCGCGGCGACCGACGGGGGAATTGTTCGGGTTTGACCGGATACGGAATATCAGCACGGAATCTGCGTTTTTCATTGCGGATACGGCGCAGAATTTTGGCCAGGAAGACGATATTACGGTGCTGACGATCCGCAGGCTGATGTCGGCTATGGCAGATGCGTAGAAAGTGCCATTGTCTACGACGCGGCGATGAACTTTGTGAGTGAGTTTGACTCGCTCGTGCGTGGCGATTTGATTCTCAAGCCGCTGGATCAGCCTTGCCAGTATTGGGGCCAGACGATGAGGTGGATCGGCCTGCGGACAAGCCTAAAGCGGCGTTCGTGTCGGATGAAGTCCAATGGAATTGAGTGGGATTGTCATTCATTTGCATTACAATCGTTTCAGGAGAAATTCTTATGCCTGCGAACGCATTGGTACAAACGCGGATTGATTCTGCCGTGAAAGAGCGCGCGGCGGCGGTACTCGAGGAGTTGGGCATCACAGTCTCGGATGCAGTACGCATCTTGCTGACGAGGACTGCGTATGAGGGTGTACTTCCGTTTACTCCAACGGCAAATACTGCCGAGTATGACACATGGTTCCGAGCTAAGGTGCAGGAGGCACTGGACGACCCGCGCCCCGCAATCCCGCATGAAACAGTGAAAGCTCACTTTGCGAAGCGTCGGGCCGCAGCACGCCGTAAGGCTCGGTGAGCGATGAGGTTGGAATGGTCCATCTTTGCGATGGATGACCGCGATGCCATCTTCGATTCCATCGCGGCCGATAGTCCGCAAGCCGCAGTTACTGTGGATGATCGGATCGAGGAACAGGTCGAACGGCTGCTCCAGTTCCCAGAGATGGGTCGCGCTGGACGCATCGAAGGCACACGAGAGCTGGTTATCCAGCACACACCCTATATTGTGGCTTATCGGGTTATGGGCAAAGTCATTCGCGTCATGCGCGTTTTGCATGGTGCGCAGCGATGGCCGGAAGAGATGCCGGAGGGTATGGAGCAGTCGTAGAGTCTCTCAGCGATGGAGATGGCGACCAAGCCGCTTGTCATGGCTTCGGATATCTCCGGTCTCGAACCGTTGCACGGCTTCATCAAGCAGGAAAACAAGGTTGTGCCGGTTTACTTCCATTTCTCAAGGAAGCGCGGCGGACAACGGGAGTTCATCGAGCGCAAATTGCCGGAGATTGCGCCTAGGCCGTCACCGCCGATGCCAGTAGCTCTCACAGAACAACCCAGGAAGCCGACCACGCTCCCACTTTTCGATGCACCCGCTGACAAGCCCAATGAGGCGTTTGTGTGGGATGAGTCCAAGGGGATTGAGTGACGCAAAGTCCGTCAGCGGGATCTATCCGGGAAGACGTGGATTGCTTTCGCCCGAGAGGGGTTAGGACGAGGTCCCACAATCAGTTGGGCGGACCTTACAACGCTTACGGCTTGGCAGGAACCCGCCGCAGTTGCAAGGGCATAAACCAGAAATGTTCCTTCCACTTCCGGTTTTCTGATCGTGAAAGGCATAATTAGTCAATGGACTGGCACCGCTGCAAGTTTCTGGAGAGTAGCGAGAATCTGAAGCCTCTATAGATTCGGCAAATAAACACTAATACTATTTTGCGTCATTTTCGTCTAATCGATTATGGAACGAGAAGATGCACGCAAGTTATCCCCGGCCGCGCAGCAAGAACGCCGCAACCAGGTGGTTCGTGCGTTCAAGCGCGGAGTGAAGCGGCGCCAGATAGCCCGCGATCTTGGATTGAGTTATAGCGCCGTACGTTTGATTGTCGATCGATACAAAACCAATGGCTTGAAAGGGATCTCCTCCGGTCGGCGCGGGCGTCCGAAAGGTAGTTGTCGGACGCTCACGG
>JAKAXU010000023.1 GCA_021816455.1 Acidobacteriota bacterium | reverse complement strand
CGACTCGCCTGGAGTTCCAAGGCTGTTCGCTGGTCCATAGCTCAATCCACCCGAACCGCCGTATGCGGACCCGCATGTACGGTGGTGTGGCAGGGAAGGAGCCGCGAGGCTCCCCCCTATGCCGATGGAAGAATGCGTTGTGAAGTAGGAACTGCTTCTACTATGCCTTTAAAATCCGCAGATCCCCGCCGGTCATCTGCTTCGGCAACTCCATCCCCAGCAGGTTGATCAGAGTCGGACTGATATCGCGCAGGCTACCATCGGTTCGCAGCGCGCAGTGTTTTGCATCTTCTCCCACATAAATCAGCGGCACGGGGTTCGTGGTGTGCGCTGTGTGCGGCCCTCCCGTGACAGGATCGATCATTTGCTCTGCGTTGCCGTGGTCGGCGGTAATCAGCCATGCTCCGTTGCGTTCGCGAAGCGCCTTGTAGATGCGGCCAAGCTGCGCGTCCACGGCCTGGACCGCTTGGATCGTCGGCTCAAGTTTGCCGCTGTGCCCCACCATATCGGCATTGGCAAAGTTGGCGATCACCAGGTCAAACGCGGTGTCGGTTATCGCCTTCACAATCGTGTCGCCGATGCCTTCGGCAGACATCTCCGGGGCCAGGTCATAGGTCGCCACTTTTTGCGATGGAATCAGAACCCGGTCCTCGCCGGGAAACGGGGTCTCAACGCCACCGTTGAAGAAATATGTCACGTGCGCATATTTCTCCGTCTCGGCCACGCGCAGGTTCCTCATCTGTGCGGCACCCAGCACGTTGGCCAGCAGGTTATCCATCGACTCGGGAAGAATCACCAGCGGAAGCTGATACGCCTTGTCGTACTGCGTCATGCAGAGATAGTGCAGGCGTTTCGGAATCTCACTGCGTGGAATCGTTGCATCCAGCGATTCCCAGGAGTCCAGATTGCGTCCTCCCTCAACGTTCAATCCGCTTTCGCGGGTCAGTACGCGGGTAATCTGTCGCGCGCGATCTGCCCGGAAATTGAAATTGATGCACACATCTTCGTCGCGAATGACGCCATTCGGTTTGCCGTCGGCACCGGTGACCACAAACGGAATGGTGAACTCGTCAGTGATGCCGTTGTGGTAGCGCTCCTTCAGCAGAGCGATGGGATCGCTGGTCGTGCCGCCTTCGGCTCGTCCGGCGACCATCGCGTCGAAGGCTTTGCGCTCGCGATCCCACTTGCGGTCGCGGTCCATCGCGTAGTAGCGTCCGCTGACCGAGGCGAGTTTGCCGATACCGTACTCGGTCATCTTCGCCTGAAGTTTTTCCAGATACCCGGCTCCCGACGTCGGCAGCGTATCGCGACCATCCAGAAAGGCATGGACGAAGACCCGCGTGACGCCGTGCGCTTTGGCAGCGCGCAGCAGGGCATAGAGATGCTCCTGGTGCGAGTGCACGCCGCCGTCGGAGAGCAACCCAAGCAGGTGCAGGCTCCGTCCACTCTCCCGCGCGCGCTGCATCGCCTGCGCAATGGGCGGATGCTGGGTGAAGGCGTCGCGCGCAATCAGGTCGTCAATGCGCGTGATATCCATGCGGACAACACGGCCAGCGCCAATGTTCAGATGGCCCACCTCGCTGTTGCCCATCTGGCCGTCCGGCAGGCCCACAAAGTGCTCCGAGGCACGGACCAGCGTGTTCGGGTACTCGGCCAGCAGCTTGTCGTAGGTTGGTTTGCGGGCCAGCGCAATGGCGTTTGCTTCCTTTTTCTCGCTGTGGCCCCATCCGTCAAGGATGGTCAGCAATACCGGGCGTCGTCTCTCAGACACGGCAGAAATCCTTCCTGTTGTGTTTGTATTCCGTCGAAATCGCGGGCAAAACAAAACAGGCTCCGTTGCCGGAGCCTGCTGTTTATGCGCTGAAGTTCAGACTTTCGATTCCAAGGAAACTAGCGCCTTGCCCGAGTTCCTCTTCGATCCGCAGCAACTGGTTATATTTCGCGATGCGGTCGGTGCGGCTGGCTGAACCGGTCTTGATCTGTCCCACGCCCGTCGCCACCGCAAAATCAGCGATGAAGGTGTCTTCTGTCTCGCCAGACCGATGGCTGATGATGCTGGTGTAGCCGTAGCGGCGGCCCAGATCGATAGCCTCGAAGGTCTCGGTGACCGTGCCGATCTGGTTTAGCTTGATGAGGATCGAGTTACCCACGCCCTCGTCGATGCCGCGCTGGATGCGCTGGACGTTGGTTACGAAGATGTCATCGCCAACGAGTTGAATCTTTCCACCCAGCTTCTCGGTCAGCACACGCCAGCCTTCCCAGTCATCCTCCGCCAGACCGTCCTCAAGACTGACGATCGGGAACTGCCGCACCCAGTCGGCATAAAACTCCGCCATCTGCTCGCTGCTCAGTTCGCGTTTGTCGCTCTTCTTGAAGACATACTTGCCCTTTTCCTTGTCATAGAATTCGCTGGAAGCCGGATCAAGCGCAATGCAGATATCCTGGCCAGCCTTGTAGCCCGCCAGTTCGATCGCTTCGAGGATTACCTCAATCGCTTCGGTGTTCGACTTCAGCGACGGCGCAAAGCCACCTTCGTCGCCCACCGCAGTCGAATAACCTTTCTTTTTCAGCACACCCTTCAGCGCGTGAAAGGTTTCTGTACCCCACCGCAGCGCATCGGAGAAGGACTCCGCGCCAACCGGCATCACCATGAACTCCTGAAAATCCACGCTGGAGTCGGCATGCGCGCCGCCGTTCAGCACGTTCATCATCGGCGTTGGCAGGATGCAGGCGTTGGCTCCGCCCAGGTAGCGATAGAGTGGAATTTCCAGCGTCTGAGCCACAGCGCGCGCCGCTGCCATCGAAACGGCAAGGATCGCATTTGCACCCAGGCGAGACTTGTTTGGCGTGCCATCCAGTGCGACCATCGTCGCGTCCAGCAGCCGCTGGTTGGAGGCGTCGAAGCCCTCCAACTCAGGCGCGATCACGGTCTCCACATTCTCGACCGCCTTCAGTACGCCCTTGCCGAGGAAATAGCTCTTGTCGCCATCGCGCAGCTCCACGGCCTCGTGCTCGCCGGTCGATGCGCCGGAGGGCACTGCAGCGCGTCCCAGTGCGCCGCTTTCCAGGATGACGTCTGCTTCCACTGTGGGATTTCCGCGCGAATCCAGAATTTCGCGGGCATGAATTTCAACAATCTCCGTCATTTCGGTCCTCGTAATATGGTGGCGCAACCGGTCATTTAATTTTGGTCTTCGATCTACAGCGAGAGCTTCACCGGCTGCGCTTTGTATGCTAGTCAAAAGCTCTGGCAAATGCAGATTCCCCTCATTCCGCGTGCAACTGCATTCTAACAAACCGGGCAGCAGACGCCTTGGCCTGCGTCAGAGGCTCTGATGACCGAGCGCGGCAACCCCCCGCTGTTGACTACCCTGATTCGTACCGCGCACGATGCATCTGCGATCGGATCGTGGGGAATCTGGTGCACGACACGGGGCAGGGGACTACTCTGTTAGAAGCCGGAGTTTTGCCCTCTTCGACGAGAGGTTCAGGCTTCCTGCAGGAGGAATTCATGGCTAACCGATGGATCCATACAGCCTTGTTCGTCAGCGGGTATGTGGCCTTCACTTTTTCCGGCTTCGCCCAGCAGACAGCCCCCGCCGGTGTCTATCAGGGCGTCGCGCAACCGCCCTCGGAGATGATTCTCGAAAACGAATCGTCCGCTGCCCCCAAGCCTTCCGCGGCAGTTGTCGCTCCCCGCAAGGCAGCAGTCCCTGCTTCGTCGTCTGTGCCCACTTCCACCAGGCCTGCTGCAACCTTCCCTTCTCACGCCGCGCAGCCAGCGGCAGCACTGGCCGGATCAGCAGCGGCATCCGATCCGGATGGTGATATTGTCCATCCCGAGGCATCTCCCGCGCCTGCCATGCAGATGGCCGCAAAATCTTCGCCAGTCCAAGGTCTGGCTCCGCGTCTCGCGGCCCCTGATCCGGATGGCGATATTGTCCATCCCGGTTTGTCTCACCCTGGGCAGCTTGCCGAGGGAACCATGTTCCGGATCGAGCTGCTGGATCGGCTCTCCAGCGATGAAAATGCCAAGGGCGATCCTTTCCACGGCAAAGTGCTGGCCGACGTCATGCAGAATGGCAAGGTACTGATTCCTGTCGGCTCCACAATTGAAGGACGCATCAGCGCCATCTCCAGTGGCCATCTTGCCGGACACGGAAGCATGCGCCTCACGCCGCAGGTGCTCATCCTGCCAGACAGCACGCGTCTCTCACTCCAAGCCGAGGTCAGCGGAACCCCCGGCTCCGACCACCACATCGATGACGAAGGCGGAATCGGACCCGGCTCGCGCCGGGAGCGCGCCGGCATCGAATACGGTGCCGTCACAGGAGTGGGAGCTGCAACGGGAGCGATCTTTGCTGGCCCGGTCGGCGCGCTCACCGGTGGGTTGATTGGTGCAGGCATGGTGACCACGCACCTGATGGTCAGCCACCCGCAGACGACGCTCGATCCTGGCACCACGATCCTCTTCACGCTCACCGAGCCGCTCAGCCTCGTTCCGAACCGGGCTGCCGAGTCACACTGAAGCCTACGCGCGGCAACTCTTCCAGGACTGCGCCACTGCGTTCGCTCGCAGTCGGCTCAATCCATCGCTTCCCTGCGTTTCGCTACACTGGTATGCATGGATGAACGGCCTTCGATTGACCAGCTTCTGACGCTTCTCGCCACCATCAGCTTTCGCCTGGGCAGCTTCACGCTTTCCTCCGGCGCAACCAGCGATTACTACATCGACTGCCGCACCACCACGCTCCACGCCGAGGGCGGTCGGCTCACCGGCCAAGCAATCCTGGAGCAGTTGCGCGAGCGTGGCCTGCTCGACGGCCCAGACGCACTGGAGGCCGTTGGCGGCCTCACGCTTGGCGCCGATCCAATCGTCTCCAACGTGGCCACGGCCAGTGCCTGCGCAGCACGGAAAGCAGTAGTGGCCGGGGCCCCTGTGCCACCTCTGCTGAACGGCTTCCTTGTACGGAAATCCGAGAAAGCACACGGTACAGGCCGTCGCATCGAAGGTTTCTGTCGGCCGGGCGCGCGTGTGCTCATCGTCGACGATGTCTGCACCACAGGTGCTTCGACCATCACAGCCATTCACGCCGCTCGGGAAGCGGGAATGCATGTTGGAGCGGTTGTCTGTCTGGTCGAGCGGCAGGAAGCAAACGGCCGACCGGCCGTGGAAGCTGCCGCTGAGTGTGCTCCGTTCCTTGCGCTCTTCACGGCAAACGACGTGCGTGCCGAACATCTGCGGCTTGGACTTTCGCCTCAATCCTGATGGGGATTACTCCGGATACGGCTGAATTCTGACAGCTCGTGCTCTCGTTTTGGCGCAATTTTGATTGTGAGGGAGACAGACCGGGATAGATTGAGTTGGTATTCAGATGAAGCGAAGATCCCGGAGAAGCCAAGACCAGGGAAAAACAAAGGCCGAAGCGAGGGGGAGGTTCGCTTCGGCCTTGGACCTGCATGTGCTCGAGTCAGCATAATTTGCAGAAATGGGGAGGGTGCTGACCCGAGCCTTGCAGGCTGACTTCGGTCAATTGCCCGAAGCAGCTCCTGAATTTGCATTGCTACTCATATTGCTGAGCATCTGTACCGTTACGCGGCGATTCATTGCCCGCCCGGCGCGCGTGTGGTTGTCGCCCACCGCCTTATCCTCGCCAATGCCGATCAGATAGAAACGGCGCGGAGAAATATGGTACTTCGACGCCAGATACTGCACCACAGCATCCGCGCGGCGCTGGCTGAGTTGGTAGTTGTACTGCGGGTTGCCGATTGAGTCCGTCCCGCCCGTTACTTCCAGAATGTAGTTGCTCGCGCCGTTCAGTTTGGCGGCGAAGCTGTCGAGTTGCGCGCGATCGTCGCTGGTCAGTACGGATTTGTTGAAGGCGAAGGTAACCGTCACGTCGCCCACCTGCTTGTAGTTATCCAGTCCTGCCACCACACCTGCCAGCGAATCAGCGCGATGCACTGCATCGTTTGCCGCACCGGTCGCGCCCATCGCCGCCTGCTGCGCAGAGTTCGCGTTCTGTCCGGCTGTGTCTGCCGACTGTTGCGCTTTGCCAATGCCCGCTTGTGCGCGGCTGTCTACGTCGTGAATCGCACGATTGTTATCCGCCGTCTTCTGATCCAATTGGTCGGTCTGCTGGATGATCGGCGCCGTCTGGTTACGCACATAATTCTTGGTCGCACAGCCCGTGAAGCTGAACACAGCGCATGCCGAAACAACAAGATG
Organism: Acidobacteriota bacterium; assembly: GCA_021816455.1. Classification (GTDB taxonomy): domain Bacteria; phylum Acidobacteriota; class Terriglobia; order Terriglobales; family Acidobacteriaceae; genus Acidicapsa. Next base: position 42,625 of record JAKAXU010000023.1, on the reverse strand, counting down.
AATAGGTCGAACCCTCATGGTATTCCTCTTTTCTGCCAGAAGCCGACTCCCCGGTTCCCGGTAAGATTCATTTTCAACACCCCGGTAGCTGCAAAAGGCGGGCCAAAAGCTTGATCAATACAAGATTCATCGAATGAATGATTTGTAGATTTTCTTCAGTCCCCATTACCCTCGCTGTCGGGTATTTTTTACTCAATTGCGTAATTCCTACTCCTCGTTGTATCGGGGAATCCGGCATCTCCACCTCCGCGCCGCTTGCGCACAGCCAACCGGCTGCTCGCGGACGAACGGCCGAATTCCGAAGGCGAGTACACTGAAAACCAGGTGTCGGCTCCTTGCGCCGGGCTATGGATGTCGCCTCGACTCGTCGCTGCAGTAGCTTCTGCGACAATGGCCCGAGTCGCCTGCGGCCCGTTTGCCCGGGCCTGTATGCCGGACACGTATGCCGGGTATGCACCTTGCTCCTCCGCTATGGACCTCTACGAGAAAATCCGGACTCTGCCGACCGATCCTGGCGTCTATCTATATAAGGATGCCGACGGCAAAGTCATCTACGTCGGCAAAGCGCGCAATCTCCGCGCACGCGTGCGCAGTTATCTGTTGGCGGCCAGCCAGGCCAACGCCAAAACCGGCACACTCATGCGCGAAGCTGTCGATCTCGATTACATCCTGGTCGCCAACGAGCAGGAGGCGCTGGCGCTGGAAAACAATCTCATCAAGCAGCGCAAGCCGCGTTTCAACATTCTGCTTCGCGACGACAAGTCCTACCCTTACGTCAAGCTCACCCTCGGTGATCGCTACCCGAAGGTTTTCGTTACGAGGCGCGTGCGCAAGGACGGTAGCGCTTACTTCGGCCCCTATTTTCCTGGCAGCCTGGCCTACCGCGTTGTGGACCTGATCCACCGATGTTTTCTGATCCCGGGTTGCAAAGTTGATCTCAACCGTTATCATCCGCGCGCCTGTCTCCAGTACTACATCCATCGCTGCCTCGGCCCTTGTGTCGAAGGGCTGACCAACCCCGACGCCTACGCCTCCGCTGTTCGCGACGTCCAGCTTTTTCTGGAGGGACGTAGCGAAGAACTGGAGCGGCAGTTGACCGACCGCATGATGGATGCAGCCGCTGCCGAGCACTTCGAGCTTGCCGCGCAGCTCCGCGACCAGATCGCGACGATCCGCCAGTTGCACGAGAAGCAGCGCATCGCATCGGCCTCCGATGAGGATATGGATGTCTTCGGCTACCACCTCGAGGATGGCCTGCTCGCCGTCAATCTCTTCCACATTCGCGCGGGCAAGATTGTCGATCGGCGCGAATTTTTCTGGGAGGAGATTCCGCAATCCGTATTCCCTGACTCTGCTGCTTCTGACGAAGCCGCTTCGGATGCGGTCTCCGGCGGCAATACTGGCGCTGCGCCAGCTGTCTTTGCGGACGCGAGCGACGACACGCCGCTGAATGCATCCGCGTTCTTCGCCGCCCTGCTCAAGCAGATGTACATCGATCAGCGGTACGTCCCGCGTTCGATTCTGCTGCCCGTCCACTTCGCAGATCGCGAGACGCTTGCTGCGCTGCTGCGCGAGCAGGCGGGCCATCGCGTCGAGATTGCTGCCCCTCTGCGCGGCGAAAAACGCTCACTCATCGATCTCGCCTGCCAGAATGCGAAGCAGTCCTTTGTCCAGCGTTTCCGTGTTCTGGAGCCGTCCCGCCAGGCGATTCAGGAGTCGCTCGCCGACCTGCTTATGCTGCCGGAGTTGCCGCGTCGCATCGAGTGCTTCGACATCTCGCACATTCAGGGCGCGGAGACTGTTGCGTCGATGGTTGTCTGGGAGGACGGCGCGATGAAGAAATCCGACTACCGCAAGTTCCAGATCAAGTCCGTCACTGGCGTCGATGACTTCGCCTCCATCCACGAGGTTGTCAGCCGCCGCTACGCCAGACTTCAGGCCGAGGCCAAGCCCATGCCTTCGTTGGTGCTCATCGATGGCGGTCTCGGGCAACTTCACGCTGCGGCAGCGGCGCTGGAGGCGCTTGGGCTGGCCACGCAGTCGCTTGCTTCCATTGCCAAACGCGAGGAGGTACTGTATCTGTACGGCCAGGAGGACGAACCGATCGTTCTCGACCGCCGTTCGCCGGTGCTCCATCTCATACAGCGCATTCGCGACGAGAGCCACCGGTTCGCTATTGGTTACCATCGCAAACGGAGGGAGATGCGGGATCGCGACTCGGAACTGCTTGCCATTCCGGGCGTCGGAGCGCGTACACGACAGCGGCTGCTCACGCACTTCGGCAGCCTGAGCGGGGTTCGCTCGGCTTCCGTCGAATCGCTACTGGCCGTCGTTCCACAGGCTACGGCAGCCTCCATCTACCACCACTTTCACCCCGATTCGCAATCCACTTCGACACTGGTCACCATCCAGCCCGATTCGCTTTCATCCCCTTAAAGTGATTTTCGTTTCATTGATCCGGGTCGATCTCAAACCGGAGATGATGAGAGAGACCATGAGCGCCAGAACAGCAAAAACCCGTCTTCCTGCGAAGATAGCTTCTGTTCTATTCGTTGGTCCGCCATCTGTCGCGCTCGACCGCAGGCTGAGCCTTCTGCAATCGTGCGGTTTTGCGGTCACCCACGCGGAATCCATCTGCCATGCGGAAATGTACTCCGAAGCACAGTACTTCGACGCCGCGGTCTATGACGAAACTCTCACCGAGGTCGAGCAGGTTTCTCTGGCACGCGTGATGCGCGTCTGCTGGCCGTGGATGCGTCTGATTCGCCGCGGCTCCGAGCCGATACGGATAACGGGCGATTCGCTCTTCGATGCGATGGATGCTTCGGAAGCAGCTCTCCCGGAGACGGTGCTGCGTTGTCTGTAAAGGTGGATATCAGTTGCTGATGCCGGAAGCGGCGATCAATCCGGAATCATTATCCACGGAAGGATCGGGCTTGGGCAATGGGTCTGCATGCGTGATCGCGCTTCCATTCAATGCGTCGGAGTGATCCGGCCCCAATCCAAGCTTGATCAGCGCCCGCGAGTCCGGCGCCAGTTTCGTCTGCCAGCCGTTGTCCGCCTGGAACTTCACCATCGCCGCCTGCGTCGCTGCGTCCCACTTCCCGCTTGGATCGCCGGTCAGATAGTGTTCCCGGATCAGAGCCTGCTGAATCTGCGTCGCTCGTCCCGGTTCGATCGACTGCTGCCCATGGATGCGATGCGAAACCGTCCGGTGCCGCTTCAGATGCGTTTTCTTCGAGTGCCCTGCCGTTGGCGACCGATGAATTCTGGCACCCGATGCAGTCGCTGAAAGACAAAGCAACTGGATCGAGAGAAGCACCAGAACGGCTGGCAGAAATCGAATATTCATCTGGGAATCTACCTCGTAAGCGATCGGGATCATGTACCCGTCAGGGGCTTAATAAGAGAATAATCTCGCGGCAGGAGAACCTTCTTTCACCGCCTCCTCAGTTTAGGGCATGGTTTCTCTTTCGGACAAGGGAAATTCGCGCTACGGAAGCAGGACAGACCCAAAAATGAACAGGACAGCGGCGCAATCCGCGGCTGTCCCGTTGCATTCGGCTTCTGGCGTGCAGCTACTGCAGCGTGCCTCCCAGCACATTGATCCCGTCTTCGGGATGTTTTGGATCCATCACCTCGAAGACCACATCCTGGCCGGAGTGCAATCCGGCGACTACGCTGTCGAACTGCGATTTGGTCGCTGTCGGCTGTTTGTTGATGCGCGTAATCGCCAGCCCCGGTGCAAGTCCCTGCTGATCGGCGAAGCTGCCCGGTCGGACGGAGAGGATGAGCATGCCGCCGGTACCCATCTTGTCGGCCATCTGGGGGCTGACCTCGCGCACGGTGATCCCGAGTTTGGCCTCGGAGCTGACCCCGTTGTCGCTCGGCGACTGGCTGTTTTCGCCAAGCTGATCGGCGAAGATCTTGTCGCGATCCCCTACTACAACGGTTGCCGTCTCCTGTTTGCCATCCCGGACGAAGCCCAGGCGAATCGTCGTGCCTGGCCGTCTGCTTGCAATATCGGCAACCAGATCGTCGCCGTTCTTGATCTCACGGCCGTCGATGCTCACGATGATATCCCGAATTTTGATGCCGGCTTTATCCGCTGGACCGCCCGGTTTCACCTCCTGCACCATCACTCCATGGTTGAATCCGTAAACCCGTCCCACAGACGAGGACAGGCCCTCGCGGAAGCTGATGCCGATCGAACCGCGCACTACCTTGTGGCTAGGAGAGATCAGGTCGTTATAGACCTGCGCCACCGTGTTGGATGGCATCGCGAAGCCGATCCCCTGATAGCCCGAAGACTGCGTGAAGATCGCCGTGTTCACGCCGATCACCTCGCCGTTCATATTCACCAGCGGCCCGCCGGAGTTGCCCGGATTGATCGCCGCGTCGGTCTGGATGAAGTGCTGGAATTGTCCGCTTGCGCCTGGTTCGATCGTCCGGTTTTTGGCCGAGATGATCCCTGCGGTCACAGTCTTTGACAGCGCAAACGGGCTGCCAATGGCAATCACCCACTCACCCACCTCCGCGTTGTCGCTGTTGCCCAGCTTCACGGTCGGCAGTGGCTTGTCGGTGTCGATCTTGATCACAGCCAGATCGGTCGCCTTGTCCACGCCGATCACGCGTGCCTTGCGTCCCAGGTCGCTCGTATCCGGATCAGTCGACAGCTTCACGTAAATCTCATCCGCGCCATCCACGACATGGTCGTTTGTGAGGATGTATCCCTTCGGATCGACGATGAATCCCGAACCGAGCGAATCCCGTTCCTGCGCCTGATCGCCCTGGCCATTCGGACCGCCGGGAGCCTGTCCGCCAAAGAAGCGGTTGAAGAAATCCTGAAAATTCTGATCCGGTCCCTGCCCGTCCCCGCCGTCGCCCTGGTCGCCGTCCTCGGGATTGCCAGGCATGGGCATCATGCGACCCTGAGCATGGCCACCCGGGATGCCACGCCTCCCATTTGCTGTCTGCTTGGGCAGCGTGCGTGTATTGATGTTCACCACCGCCGGTCCCACCGCTTTGGCGATCTTCACAAAATTGTTCGGGGCAACCGTCGTATTCGGAACCGTAAGCGGAGTTGCATCAGAGCTGTCATTCGCCTTGCTCTGTCCATGTACGCCATGTGCCGCGTAGGAGGCCATCAGCACAACCGCTGAAACCGCGGCCAGCGCCGCGAAAGTCAAAGAAAGGCGGCGTTTGCGCAGCCGCTCGCTAAAAGATGACATAGATCGTTCCACCTCGGATTCCGCTCGGGTTCCCTGTTATGTTCCGCTTGCGCGCAACACTTCCTTGGATGCAGATTTCACAACAACCGCACACGCGGCTTTCTCTCCGCATTAACTAGTATAGTCAGCCCATGCAGGCGCGTCTCTTTTTACCAGACGCAGCGCAAGCCCGGTTGTGTCGCAAAATCGAGAATTTTCTTCCAGATTATCCCTCCCCATCAATGCCCGGACGACTCATGTGCGCCGCCCGTCGGAGCCGTCGCCGCCAGTTCGGTCAACCCAATTCCGGCCAGGATCAGCACAGCGCCACTCAAGGCTCGACCGCTCAGCCGCTCGCCGTAAAAAAGAATCGCCGTCAGCACCGCAAAGACCGGCTCCAGCGTCAGCAGCAGCGCCGTATGGGTCGCCGGAAGAACCGACTGCACCCAGCTCTGGATGGAAAATGCCGCCGCCGTCGCCAGCAGCGCCGCCACCGTCAGCGCCACCGTCAGCCGTGTCGTCCAATGCAGGAACGGATGCTCCAGCAGCGGTGTGGAAGCAGCCATGAAAAGCGCGCAGAAGCCGATCTGCAACAGCGCCAGTTGCTGAAAATCAACGCGCGGCGACAGATGCCCCAGCGCCAGGCAGTGCAGCGCAAACCCAATCGCACAGCCAAAGCTGAGCAGATCGCCGACATTTACGCTGCCGAAGTCGAAGCGCATTCCTCCCGCTACCGACGGCACCGTCAGCAGCAGAATTCCGATAAAGGCCAGCATCGCCCCAGCATAGGCATTCCAGCCTGGCATATGCGCTCCGCGGGGCCGCAACGCTTTCACCGCGGAGAACAACGGCACCAGCACGACGACCATCCCCGTAATCAGCGCCGACTTCGACGGTGTCGTGCGCGCCAGCCCGGCTGTCTGGAACTGATAGCCCATCGCCAGAAAGAACCCGATCAACGCTCCTGCCGCCAGCTCCTGCCTGCCGATTCTCCGCAAGTGACGGTGATACGCCACAGCCAGCGCCGCAAAGGCCAGCACCATGCGCGTCAGGTTGAAAGCCAGCGGCGAAGCGTCTGCCAGCGCATCCTTCACCACCACAAAGGTCGCACCCCAAACGGCAACTACCATCAACATCAGCAGATACGCACGGACCCTCACCCTGGACTCGCCTCGCCACACACCAACATTGTCATCGGGAATTGCTCGCTGCCGCATACGCCGCCGCGTAGACCGTTCGGCCGTTCACAACTGTCTCCAGCACGCGCGTGCCCAGAATCGCCTTCGCCGGAACCGTCATCAGATCGCGGTCCAGCAGAATATAGTCCGCCTCATAGCCCGGCGCGAGCTTTCCTTTGCGTTTCTCCGCGAACTCCGCATAGGCCGATCCCTGCGTGTAGGCATAGAGCGCCTGTGCCCGCGTCAGCCGGTCGGCTGGATACCAGCTCTTCGTTCCCGCTTCATTCATCCGCGTCACCGCGCAGTAGATGCCGCGAAACGGCGTAATCGGCTCGACCGGGTAGTCGGTGCCAAAGGCAAGCGGAACCCCCGCATCCAGAAATCTCTTCCACCCATAGGATGTCGCCGCGCGCTGTTGCCCCAGCCGCGCCATCGCCCAGTTCATATCCGTCAGCAGATGATTCGGCTGCATCGAAGCAATTACGCCCAGCTCTTTGAATCGCGCCACATCCGCCGGGTTCACCACCTGCGCATGCTCCACTCGATCCCGGTGCCCGGTCGCCACCAATTTGCCTCCGCCAATCGGCTGGCTGAAGGCCGTCAATGCCATTGCCGTCGCGCGGTCGCCAATCGCATGAAATCCAATCTGGAATCCCGCTCGTGCCCGTTCCACAGCCATCGCATTCAGATTCTGTTGAGTGAACCGCGCCAGTCCGGAGTTGCCGGGATCGTCGCTGTACGGCGCTTCCAGAGCCGCAGTCCGCGATCCCAGCGAGCCATCCATGAAGCCCTTCAGCATCCCGGTGTGCAGCATCAGATCGTTCACGTCGTGGTGCGACCGATGCTCCAGCAGCACCGGAAGCGGATCGACAAAAGGGAGCCACTCGCTGATGCGCACCCGCAGTTTGCCTTCGCTCTCCAATTGCTCGTAATTCAGAAAGTCCTGCCAAGAGGAGAAGTCCTGCACGCTGGTTAGCCCATGGCTCACCGCATCATCGATCGCCAATTCATCGCCGCGCATGCTGAAAGCGGCTGTCGGCGGCGGAATCACCTTTTCCACCAAATCCATTGCCGTGTCGCGAATGATTCCTGTCGGCTCGCCCCTGCTGTCCACATCGATCGCCCCGCCTCGCGGCACGCTGGTCTTCGCCGTGATCCCTGCGGCCTTCAGCGCGGCGCTGTTGGCCACCGCAATGTGTCCATCCACGCGATAGAGAAACGCCGGATGCCCGCCGCTTACCGCGTCCAGTTCCGCGCGAGTCGGAAGGGAACTTTGCTTCCACAGCGTATGGTCCCATCCGCCGCCCAGCAGCCAGGCACCCGGCTCTGCCGTCTTTTCATACGCCGCCACGCGCTGCATCATCTCCTGCAGCGACTGCGCGCCGGTCAGGTCCACACTCAGCTTCTGCCGACCCGCAGCGCCCATGTGCGTGTGGGCATCGTTCAGTCCCGGCATCACAAAAATTCCCGTGCGCGCGCTGTCCAGGTCGCGCTGATAGGTCTCCGGCTTTGCCAGCCGTCGAACCTCCGCGTCTGTGCCGACGGCAATCACCTTTCCGCCGCCAATTGCCATCGCACTCACCACCTGCGGATGCCCTTCGGCCAGTCCCACACCGGTCAGGATGCGTCCGTTGTACAGAATCAACTCAGGCGCAACGGTGGATGCCGAGCCGGTGCGTGCGGAATCGGCCCGTGGCGCGCCCGTCCGCGCAGGCTGCCCAGCACAGATCGTTGCGCCCATGCATGCTGCAAGGCAAAGACTCAGCGATGCGAAAAATTTCCCTTCGAAAGCCAGCATGCGCGGAGTTTACCACGAGGATGCTCCGCTTGCAGGCGGGGCATATTCGCCGTCAGACGCGCACAATCATCACTTCCGTCGATTTCATCAGCGCAGCCGCGGTCTGTCCTTTGCGCAGTTGCATCTCCCGCACCGCATCGGCCGTGATGATCGACGTGATTCGCTGCTCGCCGATCGCCAGCACCACCTTGGCCAGCAGTCCGCTGATGCGAACCTCGACGATCGTCCCCACCAGTTGATTTCTTCCGCTCACCGCGCGAAAACGCTCACGCGAGTCGTTCGATACCTGCCTGGAGAGCAGCAGTGGTCGCAGCGCGCTCTCAGGAATTCGATGATGTCCTCCCGGCGTTTGCACCGTTCTCAGCTTGCCATTCAGGATCCACTGCTTCAGCGTGGCGTAGCTTACCCCCAACTCTGCAGCAGCCTCGCGCGGCTTTAGCAGTGGATCACCGCCGTCGGCGGCTGGTCTTGACGCGCTGTTCGCAACTTTCGTCGGATTGTCGGCACGCTTCATGGTGGTCGCAGTATAGCGCGTTGACCGGTGCTGTGCATTGCAGATTCAAAGCGAGGGGAGAATCGCTATAAACGTTTAAAATCGAATATATGAATCGTATAGAATTATTAATTATGAGATTCTTCCAATCTACTACTGCTCTTATTCCTGCACTGATCTTCTCTGTTCTCACTGTCTGCGTCGGCCTCAGCGCGTATGCAGCACCCGCCGGTGCCGATGACGTCTCGGCACAGTCGTCTTCACAGCCAACCCCGCAGTCTTCCTGGATTGCCCGCTATCAGGCGCGCGTCACCGCCACGCAGAACCAGCAGCCGCACTGGATTACGCCGCTGGTTACCATCACGCCTCGGCTTGAACAGGAGTTTCGCACCGACTTCGTTCACAGCTACACGACAGCCGGTTACGGTCTCTGGAACTACGACAACGGCAAGGGGTTGGAGCTGATTCCGTTCCGCCGTATCGAGCTGCTCTTTAATACGCCGCCATTCCTGAACCATCTCGCTCCGAATACCAACGACGGATTCGGCGATCTCTCCTTTCTTGGCAAGTTCCGCATTTTTGCTCGCAACGAGCAAAGCGGCAACGCCATTGTCACAGCCTTCTTCGGCGGATCCATTCCCACCGGCAAAAACGGCAATGGAAGCTGCTGCGCCATCGTCTCGCCAACGCTCGCCATGGGCAAAGGATGGGGACTCTTCGACATCACCACCACAGCCTCCGGTACGCTGCCGGTCACCAATGCGAACGGCCTTGGCCACACCGTCCTGTGGAATACGGTCGCGCAGTATCAGGTTGGGCACACCGGCTGGCAGCGGCTCTTCTGGCCGGAACTGGAGACCAACGCAAACTTCTTTCTTGGCGGAACCAACGACGGCAAAGTGACCACGTACATGACGCCCGGAGTGCTCATTGGCCGTCTCCCGCTCACGCATCCTGCAAGCGGAAAGCCGGGCCGTCTGGGGCTGACTTTCGGCGTCGGCGAGCAGATTGCCGTCACGCAGTTTCACGCGCTTAATCACAACCTGATCTTGACTGCGCGCCTCCCATTCTGATCGTTTATGTACGAACCGTTCGGTGAGAAAACTTCGCATCACTCCGGCAGGACTGAAATCAGCCGCGGCGTCAGCTTTCCGTCTGTACTTACTTCCAGCCAAGCGCAGCTCACCGGCAGCCGAAATCTGCGCGGGCCGCACGAGCCGGGATTCAGAAACAGCACGCCGCGCTTCCACTCGACGAGCGGCTGGTGCGTATGCCCGCACAGCACCGCAGCCAGTCCGGCTGCTTCCGGCGTCAGATCCAGTTGCTGCCGATCATGCAGCATGTAGAGCGAGGCACCGCGTTCTGTAATCAGTTCTACCTCCGGTAGTTGCGCGCAGCGTCCCGAGCGGTCGATGTTTCCGCGCACCGCCGTCAAAGGTGCAATCTTCGCCAGTGCATCCAGAATTGCGTCGTCCCCCACGTCGCCCAGGTGCAGAATGCGCTCGCATCCGGAGAGCAGTGGCAGAACTTCCTCGCGCAGCAGCCCATGCGTGTCGGAGATCACGCCGATGCGCATCGTCTTCACAGGCCCAGTTCCATGCGGGTGCGTGGGTCCAGCACATCGCGCAGCGCATCCCCCACAAAGTTGAAGCTCAGCACCGTCAGTCCGATTGCTACCGCAGGGAATACAACCATGTGCGGCGAGTCGAACAGATGCGTCCGCGCATCGTTGAGCATCGATCCCCAGCTTGGAGTTGGCGCCGGAATACCCAGGCCGAGGAACGAAAGCGTTGCTTCGGCCAGGATGACGCCACCCATGCTGATCGTCGCCTGCACCAGCAGCGGCTGCACGATGTTCGGCAGAATGTGGCGAAAGAAGAGTCGTGTGCCGCCTGCTCCCAGCGCACGCGCTGCTTCCACAAACTCTCGTCCGCGCACTGCCAGCACCTGCGCCCGGACAAGGCGCGCGTATCCTGCCCATCCACCGATCGCAAGCGCCAGAATCAGGTTCTGCAGCCCCGACCCCAGAAATGCAGCAAACGCGATGGCCAGCAGAATGCCCGGCAGAGCCAGAAAGGTATTCATCGCGGCCACCGTCAGCAGGGTATCGACCCATCCTCCGAAATATCCCGCGACGCCGCCCACCACAACGCCGAGTGCAACCGAAATGCCAACTACCGAGATCGAAACCACCAGCGAAAGGCGCGCACCCCACAGCAGGCGGCTCAGCGTGTCTCGGCCCAGTTCGTCGGTGCCGCACCAGTGCGCTGCGGACGGCCCCTGCAGTCTGTGCAGAAGGTCGATTGCTACCGGACTCGATGGGGCAATCCACGGCGCAAGCAATCCGCACAGGACGAACGCGGCGAGCATCGCGATGCCCAGCGCGCCTAGCGGCTGTCTGCGCGCCCGTCGCATCAGCCATGCTATGCTCCCGCTTGTTCCCTGGTCTGCCATTCCAGTCATCCTTTTAGTGATCTTCCGCATGGAATCAAGCGTATGCGGTCGTGCAAGTTGATTGATGCCGCCTCTCTGCTCAAGAATAACCTTTGAACCAAATCTTTCTGTGAGACAGGTGCGCTTTGGATTCTGCGACCCGATTACGACGGCATGAGCTTCTACTGCCCGGACTTCAGCTGCTCAAGCACTGGTTTCCGGCACTCTGCTGTGCGCTTCTGCTTCTGCCTCCGGCCAGCGTCTGCGCGCAGTCCTCGCTCGGTTCGGCGGCACACGAGCTGGCTACTCTAGCCAACCAGTCCCGCGCCCAGGCCGGACTGGCACCGCTCCGTTGGGATAACGCGCTGGCTGCGGCCGCTCTTGCGCACGCTCGCCGCATGGCCGCAGAAGGCCCGATTGCGCACCGCTACGGAGGTGAGATGTCTCTGGCAGAACGCACCTCGGCGGCGGGCGCCCATTTTGAGCTGATCGAGGAAAACATCGCCATCGGGAACTCACCCCAGCAGATCCACACCCTCTGGATGCACTCCACCGAGCATCGCGCCAACCTTCTCAACCCGCGTATCGACCGCGTCGGTGCGGCGCTTGTCGCCGCGCGCGGTGTCCTCTACGCCGTCGCCGACTACTCCGAGTCCGTTGCGCAGCTCAGCCTGGATGCGCAGGAGGCCGAGGTGGCGCGTCAGATTGCTCCGCTCGGCCTGGCGATTCATGCGGGAGAAGCGGCGCGCGATCAGGCGCGACTCGCTTGTTCTTCCGGTTCCGGAGTCCCATCCAGCTCCCGTCTTCAGCCACTCTTCGTCATACGCTGGCAGAGCGGCTCGCTCCGCCAGTTGCCGCCGGCTCTCGTGCAGAAGATTCAATCCGGCCATTTTCGCAGCGCCGCCGTCGGCGCCTGCTCCCCGCATAGCGCTTCCACGCAGGAACAGGCTGCTTTCACCGCGTATCGCCTCGCCGTGCTGCTTTATTGATGGACTGTCTTATTTTTTATCCTTTCGTCCTTTGGCATACGGATTTTTCTGTCGCGTGACGCCGCTTCCGGGATAGAATCCTGCCAAGTTGTCTCGGATATTTTTGCGCCCCCTGAGTTCCCAGTCCCGGAATTTCGGTCTCTGGATTTTCAGGAGTGAGCCATCGGCCTGCGCTTATGCCAGAAAGGTGCCGTCTGCTCTCTATGCTCCCACGTGCGCTTGTTCGCCTCGGCTATCTCCTCTTTGCCATCTCCGTTTGCTCCGCTCTCTTCGGTCAGGCCGCGATCAACCCTCCCCGAATCACCTCTAAAGTGGACGAAGCCCAGCGCACGACGCTCGCAGGCGACCTCCATCCGGCGGCCATCGCAGCCAATGATCGCGGAGCCGTCGATCCAAGCATGCGCATGACCGATCTGATCCTCGTACTGCGCCGATCCGCGCAACAGCAGGCCGCTTTTGACTCCTTCGTTGCCAGCCAATACGATCTGGCTTCCTCCGGCTATCACCAATGGCTCACGCCCGCCGAAGTTGGCCAGCAATTCGGCCCCGCACAGGCGGATATCGCCACCATCTCCGGCTGGCTCTCCCGTTATGGACTGCAGGTGCAGAGCGTTTCCAAAGATCAGATGACGATCCGCTTCAGCGGCACTGCGGCTCAGGTGGATGAGGCTTTTCGCACCAGCATGCATCGTCTCTTGGTCAACGGCGTTCCACACATCGCCAACATGACCGCTCCCAGCATTCCCGCTGCGCTGTCTCCGGTCGTTGTCGGTGTCAAAGCGCTGCACGATTTCTTCCCGCGTCCGCAGCATCATTTCGGAGGCAAGGCTGTCTTCAATCCGCACACTGGCCACTGGATGCACAAGAATTCCGCGCTGGTCTCTGCCGAGCAGCCCGCCGTCAAGGCCGCTCCTCAGTTCGGCATCACTGTCGGCTCCGGCTCCAGCAGTTATCAGCTTGAAGACGTCGCGCCCTATGATTTCGCCACCATCTACAACGTGCTGCCGTTGTGGAATAACAACATCGACGGAACGGGCCAGACCATCGCCATCGCCGGCACGAGCGACATCAACGCCAACGACGTAGCCACCTTCCGCAGCGTCTTCGGTTTGCCTGCCGGCCTTCCTCCGAAGACCATTGTTGCCAATGGTGTCGATCCGGGTGCCTGCATTGGCACCAGCGGCAATTGCACGATTGATGACCAGATTGAAAACGCTCTCGATGTCGAGTGGTCCGGTGCCGTCGCCAAGGGCGCGCAGATCGTGCTCGTCGTTGCCGGGCAGCAATCGCAGACGACCGATACGCTTTTCACCTCCATCCAGTACGTCGTGGACAACCTCACCGCGCCGGTCCTCAACGTCAGCTATGGTGCCTGCGAATTTGAACTGGGCACTGCCGGCAATGCGGCGCTGAACTCCGAGTGGGAGACCGCTGCGACGGAGGGCATCGCCGTCTTCATTGCCTCCGGCGATTCCGGCTCGGCAAGTTGCGATCAGGGGCTGGCCACCAGCCTGCCTTACGGCGCTCTCTTCGGCACCAGTGTAAGCGGTTTTGCCTCCACGCCTTACAACACCGCAGTTGGCGGCACCGATCTCAACTGGGGCACCACGGCTTCGCCATACTGGAGCACCAGCAATAACTCCACCACCGGGGCCAGCGCATTGAATTACATGCCGGAAGTTCCCTGGAATGACACCTGCACCAACCCGATCATCCTCAGCGTGCTTCAAAGCTACGCAACTCAGCTTCAAAAAGCGGGCAATACCGTCACCAGTCCCACGGACGCCGAGTCCGCCTGTAATTTTGTCAACCAGTGGTACAAGACTATCTATACCGACACCAACCCGCACGTCGATCTCTCCTTCCTGGTTGATACCATCGGCGGCAGCGGCGGAGCCAGCAACTGCACCACCAGCAATGGCCAGGCGCTCACCAGTTGCACGGGAGGGTATACCAAGCCATCGTGGCAGGCAGGCGTCACCGGCATTCCGTCCGACGGCAAGCGTGACCTGCCCGACGTCTCCTTCTTCGCCTCTAACGGATTTCTCGGGAGCGCCTATCTGATTTGCGTATCGGCCGATGGAAGTTGCGTCACCTCGACCTCGCTCAGCACCGAGCCGGTCACCCAGGAAGTTGGTGGAACCTCCGCAGCTTCGCCTGCAATGGCCGGAGTCATGGCACTCATCGATCAGAAAACCGGCGCGCCGCAGGGACTTGCGAACGCCGAGCTTTACCGTCTTGCAGCGAAGCAGACCTATTCCTCCTGTCGTACCGAAGGGCTGACCACCAGCACCAGTTGCTACTTCAACGACATCGACACCGGCACCAACGCCATGCCCTGCTCCGCCGGATCGCCGGATTGTACCGTCACGACCAGCGGAGACACCTACGGCGTACTCAACGGCTTCAGTGCAACCACCGGCTTCGACAACGCCACCGGCCTTGGCTCGCTCAACGTCGCCAACGTCGTCAACAACTGGACCTCACCGCTTGGCACCGGCACGGCAACCGTCACCGTCACGCCTTCGGCCACCTCCATCCAGCTTGGTCAGGGGCTCACGATTCAGGTCGCCGTCACGGCCACCGGCACCGCACCCTCAGGAACCGTTTCCCTCTCTGGCCCTGGCATCACCGCGCAGGCCGAGCCGCTGGCCAGCGGCAGTTACTCCTTCACCGTTGCCGCCGGACTGCTGCCTGTTGGCACGAATACGCTCACCGTGAGCTACTCCGGAGATAGCAACTACGCGCTTGCAACTCAGACCGCTACCATCAACGTCACCAAGCTCACACCCACGCTCACGCTCACTCCAAACGCGACCACCATCAGTGGTAATCAGACGCTTTCCGTTGCTGCTGCCGTCGCTGGCTCCGGATCGACTCCCGCGCCAACGGGAACCGTTTCGTTTTCCGGCGGCGGACTCGTCTTCCAGGCGTGTACGCTGACCACCGGATCCTGCACGCCCACCTATACTGGCACGCTCACCAATGGAACGGACACCATCACCGCCAGCTACTCTGGTGACAGCAACTACAACGCAGCGACAGCTTCGGTGCAGATCACGGCCAGTGTTCTCACACCGACTGTTGCCCTCAAGGTGCTGACCTCATCGCTCACCACCACGACCACTGCGCAGGTACAGGTCACCGTGACTGGTTCCGGCGCAACCCCGACTGGAACCGTCACCTTAACCGACAAATTCATCACCGGCTCGCAAAGCCTCTCCGGCACGCTTACCTCCGGCACTTACACGTTCAACACTCCCGCCGGATTTTTTGTCGGCTTGCCATCCACGCTCAGTGTCGCCTACAGCGGAGACTCATCCTACAGCGCTGGAACAGGCACAACACCGGTGCAGGTCAGCTTCACCACCCCCACCGTCACCATCGCGCCTGCTCAGTCCAGCATCTCTGCAAACTCCTCGCTCGCCGTCACCGTCACTGTTGCCTCCAGTGCCGGAGTCATACCCACAGGAGTGGTCGACTTCGTTGCGGGTTCTTTCACCGCAGCAAGCCCTCTTGCGGGTGGTTCAGTCTCCTTTACCATCCCCGCCAATGTCTTCGCTGCGGGCATGCAGACCATCTCCATCATCTACGCCGGCGACATACATTACAACTCCGTCAGCCAATCCACCAGCGTCACCATCACCCCATCGACCGCCACCTATAGCCTCAGCGCATCTTCGCTCGGAACGATCAACGCCGGTTCCAGCGGATCAGCCACGATCGCAGTCTCCAGCTCCAGCAACTACTCGGGCTCCGTCACTCTAGGATGCGCACTCACGGTATCGCCCAACGGCGCAACTGTGCTGCCCACCTGCTCGGCTTCCACCACGCCGATTCAGCTCAGTTCCACCACCACCAGCGGCTCAGGCTCGGTCACCATCAGCACCACCACAACGACCCAAGCCAGCCTGCGCCCGCCCGCTTCGCCGCTCCAGCGCAGCTCATCCCGAGTTCTGCTTGGAGGCCTCGCGCTCGGCTTCCCAGCACTCTTTGGAGTGCCCGCGCGTCGCCGTGCCTGGCGTCAGCTTCTCGGCTGCCTGCTTCTTTTGGCCACGCTGGTGGGTGGAGTTGCCTCCTGCAGTGGCGGCAGCAGTTCAGGCGGCGGTGGCACGGGCGTTACAGCTGGCTCTTACAGCTTCACCGTCACAGGCACAGGCAATCCGGCAGTCACCCCAGCACCCACTACCACCATCACCGTCACCATCAACTGACGCTCAGGATGGACTACAAAAGCAACGGGAGACACCATCGCGTCTCCCGCTTTCTTGTTCCGCCGCTTCACTGGTCAGGCCATCTTCACGGCTGCTTCCTGCTCCGTTGCTGCGCCTTCGCCCGGCTTTGTCGGTTCCATGCGCAGTGCGTTGTTGAAGCGGTTGAAGTAGTTGAAGAGCCCGATGGCGCACAGTAGCTCCACAATCTCACCTTCGGAGTAGTACTCGCGCAGTTCGGCAAACTGCTCGTCGGTTACCGCATGCGCATTGCGCGTCACCGTCTCGGCCAGTCGCAGCGCGGCTTTTTCCGCCGCCGTAAAATCCTCGCGCTCCGGCCATTCCGCCAGATGCGTCAGTTGCTCGTCCGTCCACCCCAGATTCCGCGCCAGCACCGTGTGCGAAGCAAGACAGTACGGCGTCTCGTTGATTTGCGAGGTGCGGACGATGATCAGCTCCTTCAGTGCCGTCGAAACCGTTCCCGTGTTCAGCACCGCGGCAAAGTGCGACATCATTGTTCGGAATATCTCTGGCCTGTGCGCCATTGTCCGAAACATATTCGGCACATTGCCCCGCTGCGCATAAATCTGGTCATAGAGCGCGACAATCTCCGGCGAGACTTCCCTACGTTCCACGCGTCGAATCCGCGACATTTTGGCCTCCTCAAAGTCCGTCTCCCCCATCTTAGGCTGCATTTCGCGACCCCCGCAAATTGCCGCGTCGTATACTCAAGTCGATGAGTGCCTCGCCATCCGCGGCAAACTCCCCGTCCGGCTCTTGCGATGTACTCATCGTCGGTGCCGGTCTGGCCGGCCTTGCGTGCGCGCGACGTCTTGCTGGAAATGGTCTCCGTGTGCGTCTGGTGGATGCAGCCGACGCCCCCGGCGGACGAGTTCGCACGGATCTCGTCGATGGCTTCCGTCTCGACCGCGGCTTTCAGGTTTTGCTCACCGGCTATCCGGAGGCGCAAGCGGCTTTTGACTACACTGCTCTCGACCTCTGCGCATTCCGTCCTGGAGCGCTCGTCTTTCAGGGGGGTCGATTTCATCGCTTTGCCGATCCGTTCCGCGAACCGGCCCGCGCTGTCGCATTTCTCCTGGACTCCATCGTTCCGCTGCGGGATAAACTCGCAGTCGCCCGTCTTCGCCGCGATGTGCTGCGCTTCGATACAGGACTGGCCAATGGGCAAATTGATCAGACCACGCGCGAATTCCTGCGCAGTTACGGATTTTCGCCCGCAATACTCGATCGTTTTTTTGCGCCCTTCTTCGGCGGAGTATTTCTCGAACGCAATCTCAGTACCTCCGCGCGCTGGTTTCGCTTTCTTTTCGGTCTCTTTGCCACCTGCGCCGCTACCGTGCCGCGCCTCGGCATGCAGGCGCTGCCCGATCAGCTTGCCGCAGCTCTGCCTGCGGATACGTTTCGCTGGAATCAGTCGGCCCAGCGCCTTGAGCGCCTGTCCGAGCGCTGGTTCGTCCATCTTGCCGGTGGAGAAATACTCGAAGCTGACAGGATTGTTCTGGCCACGCCGGAGCATCGGACGCGCACGCTGCTTAGCTCCCTGCGCCCAGCCAGCGCAGCGCCACCGCGTCTCTGGAATCGCACAACCACCTTCTATTACGCTGCTGCTCGCTCCCCGCTCGACGAGCCAGTCATCGCGCTCAACGGGGAAGGATCTACCGCTGGGCCTGTCAACCACCTCGCCGTCATGACCACGGTTTCTCCTGAGTACGCGCCGCCGGGTGCTCATCTGATCTGTGCCAACATCGTTGGCGCCGCACCCGATTCCGACGACGCCATGCAGACGCTCGAACAGGAGACGCGCGCGCATCTTCGCCGCTGGTTTGGCGACGCTGTCCGGAGCTGGATCGTCCTCGCCGGCTACCCCATCCAGCACGCATTGCCCATGACCCCCGTCCTGCCTTCGATCACCGCCGCGCCCACCGACAGCGACGTGATCCTCTGCGGCGATCACGTCTCCAGCCCATGCATCCATGGCGCTTTGCTCAGCGGACGCCTTGCCGCCGAGCGTGTGCTCGGTCACCCTTCCCGGCCAGCATGACATCCGGCGAACCGTCTCGTTCGTACCTAGGAAGCATACCCTTTGTGTTCCGGTTGGAATCGGCCAATCCCGACGCGTATCATGAGGTTGACGATTTCATTTTTCTTCCTGAGCGGAGTTTTCGCCATCCTCTTGCGTAGCACCTCCTGACTGCGATGTTCCTGCCATCCAACATCCCGCCCGTTGTCCTCACTGCCAGCATCGGCATCCCCGATACCATGCTCCTGATGCTGCTTGCCCTCATGGTCTTCGGTCCGCGCAGGCTTCCGGAAATTGGCCGCCAGATCGGCAAGCTTATGTATGAGTTCCGCAAAATCTCCAACGATTTCAAGTTCCAGATGGAAGAGGAACTGCGCCTGAGTGAAGAGGTCGAGCGTCAGCGCCAGCTTTCCGCCGCCACTGCTGCTCCGCAGATTCCGCACACCCCGCCATCGGAATCGGATTTTCCAGCGATTTCCTCCACCACCGACCACAGCTTTGTCGATGGTTCCTCGGCCTCCGTGCCGGCTCCCGCATCCCGGATAAGCGCCTCCGGCGACGAGACTATCCCCGAGCCTTCGTCTTCGGTCTCATCCGCTGACTTTCCATCCATTCAGCCACCTACCCAGGGTGGTGTTGTGCCGCGCGCCTTTCGCGGGTTGACTCCCACTCCGCCATCCGCTGCGGAGCCACCCGCCGCCGACGCGCAGTCTACCGTCCTCATCACAACTCCGGAACCGGTCGTCGGCCAGCAGCAGAACTCCCGGGAGCAGCATGGATAGCTCCACCCCCGGTCCCGACATCATCGATCGCGCCAGGGCCGCAGTCTCCGAGCGAGCCGAACTGCCTGGCATGAGCCTCTTCGAGCACCTCGACGAGCTGCGCCGCCGCCTCATTCACTCCGCTGTTGCCCTCGTCGTCGGCTATCTCGTTGCCGTCGTCTTCGCGCCTCAGTTGTACAGCCTCATGCAAGCTCCGCTTAACCGCATCGGTATCCAGCTCAACTTTACCCATCCGGCCGATCTCGTCAACCTTCGCTACATCCAGATTCCGCTCGTCGGCGCCGCAATTCTCGCCTCTCCCTACATCCTCTTTCAGCTCTGGCTCTTCATTGCTCCCGGTCTTTATCAGCGCGAAAAACGTTTTGTCATTCCGTTCATGGCCTCCGCCGTCGGCCTTTTTCTCAGCGGCGCTCTGCTTGGCTATTACTTCGTCTTTCCGGGCATGCTCAAGTTCCTCATCATTGATCTCAGCCATAACCTCGGCGTTCACCCCATCATCAGCGTCGAGGAGTACACGAGCTTTTTCTTTTCGCTCATTCTCGGCATGGGAGCCACCTTTGAGCTTCCGGTCGTCATCTTTTTTCTCGCCATGTTCGGCGTCGTCAGCCCGCGTTTCCTCTGGAAAAACTTCCGTTACGCGATCCTCATCATCTTTATCATCGTGGAGATCATCACTCCGTCACCGGATATTCCCACGCAGTTTGCCTTCGCCATTCCCATGCTGCTGCTTTACATCATCAGCATCGCGGTCGCGTGGTGGGTTCATCCGGAGCGCCACAAAATCAAGGAGAAATCCGCATGAGGCGTCCGCTCCCGCGCTTGTTGCTTTCTCTCGCGTTCATTCTGGCCATCGCCATCGCAGCTCCGGCGCAGGAGCACTTCCGTGGCGATCGCGCTTACGACTACGCCCGTGAATTCGTCGCCATCGGTCCGCGCTGGTGTCTTGGCCCCGGCCACGCCAAAGCCGAAGCCTTCCTGCGCGCCCAGTTCCGCCACGACAATCTGGAAGAAGATGCCTTCACTGCGAATACGGTGATTGGCCCGGTTCCGATGCGCAACTTCATCGTGCGTTTTCCGGGCCGCAAGAATGGTATCATCGTCCTCGCCACCCACTACGAAACCAACTATCCTCTGCGCAACATTTCTTTTGTCGGAGCCAATGACGGAGGCTCGACGACCGGCCTGCTCATCGAGATGGCCAATGAACTGCGCGCCCGCATGACAGGTGGCAAGCTCGAAGGCGAGAGTGTGTGGCTCGTCTTCTTCGATGGAGAAGAGGCTTTTCAAAGCTGGCAGGGCGACGATCACACCTACGGCAGCCGTCATCTGGCCGCCAAATGGGCGCAGGACGGAACTCTCCCGCGCATCCGGGCATTTCTGCTCACTGACATGCTTGGCGACAAAGACCTCGACGTCATGCAGGACACCACTTCCACGCAATGGCTCTCTGATCTCGTCGGCCAAGCCGCGCGGATTACCGGCTATGGGCGCTATTTCTACAAGCAGCAGGGCGCTGAAGGGGACGATCACGATCCCTTCCTTGAACGCGGCGTTCCGTCGGTAGACATCATCGACAGCGACTATGGCCCGCACACCATGGCCATGCCCGACGGTTATCACCACACCGCGCAGGACACCATGGACAAGATCAGCCCGCACAGCCTTACCATCGCCGGAGATGTGCTGCTTGAATCCATTCACCTGCTGAACCAACGCTGAACCTGCGCTGCTCCGGCGCACAACCCAGCGCACAACCGGCAGGGATATCGACCGATTGGCGCAAACTCTCACTGCGTTACCATCAAGCTCATGTTGCTGCATTCCATCGCCGGTGCGCCGCTCTCCTGGTGGATTGCCTTCCACGTTGTCGTCCTGCTGCTGCTGCTGGCGGATGCGGCGCTTCCCGTTGCCTCGTCGGATGGTCGAAAGACCGCTCTGGCATTGTTTTCCAGCGTCTTCATTGCGTCGCTTGCCCTGGGCTTCGCCTTTTGGCTCAACGCGCGTCAGGGCCGGGAGCCTGCACTGGAGTTCCTCAGCGGCTACGTCGTCGAAACCTCACTCAGTATCGACAATCTCTTCGTCTTCCTGCTGCTCTTTCGCGGCTTCGGTCTCGGGCTTCGCGATCAACGTCGCGCATTGCTCTGGGGCGTGGCCGGTGCAGTCGTCCTCCGCGCGCTCTGCATTGCGCTCGGCATCACGCTCCTCAAGCGTCTCTCCTGGATGGAATTCCTTTTCGGCGCATTCCTTCTTGTGACTGCCGTTCAATTGCTGCGTGAAGACCCGGATCGCCAGGAAGCCTCACCCTCCTGGCTTCTCCGGCTGCGAAGGCGCTCTTCTTCGCTCTTTTGGGTCATCCTCGCCGTAGAACTGACCGATCTGCTCTTCGCCTTCGATTCCATCCCCGCCGTCCTCGCCATTTCTCATGATCCATTCGTCGTCTACACCTCGAATGTCGCCGCCATTCTGGGTTTGCGCTCGCTCTACTTCGTGCTCGCCAGCCTGCTCGATCGCATGCGTTTCCTCCATTACGGCCTGGCCGTACTGCTTGCCTTTGTCGGAGCAAAAATGCTGATTGGCCGCTGGATTCAAATTCCTGTCGCAGCCACGCTAGCCACGCTCGCCGCCATCCTGCTGGTCACGGCCGCTGCTTCGGCCTGGTTTCCCGCTTCGACGCACTCTTGCGACTGACCGCACGGCCGCGCTCGCCGCTTCCTCACCCCTGCCGTACACTGAACGGGTGCCGGATTCTTCGGCCGAGTCCGCGATTTTTTCCGGAGGGTAATCACGATGAAGAAGATCGGTGTTCTTTTTGGTATGGAAAACAGCTTTCCTGGCGCGCTCGTTGAGCGCATCAATGCGATGCGTGTCGATGGCATCGTCGCGGAGTTTGTCGAGACCGGCGCCGTCGCTCTGAATGCGCTCCCGCGCTACGCAGTCATCGTGGATCGCATCTCGCACGACATTCCCTTCTATCGCGCCATGCTCAAGCACGCCGCTCTCTACGGAACCGCCATCATCAACAACCCCTTCTGGTGGTCCGCGGACGACAAGTTCTTCAACTACGCGCTTGCTGCGAAGCTCGGTGTCGCCGTCCCGCCGACCGTTATCCTACCCCACAAACGCCATCCCGAGGGAACGGCCGACCGCTCGATGCGCAATCTCGAATACCCGCTCAACTGGGATGCTGTCTTCGAGTATGTTGGGGAGCACGGCTTCCTGAAGCCCGTCGATGGCGGAGGCTGGCGCGACGTCTATCACATTCACAATCGCGCGCAGTTTTTTGATGCCTACGATCAGTCTCGCGACCTCTGCATGATGTACCAGAAAGCCGTCGATTTCCAGGAATATTTCCGCTGCTACGTCGTCGGTCAGCGGAAGGTGCATATCATGCCCTACGATCCTCGCCGACCGCACGCCGAACGTTACCTTCAGGATCCGCCGCATTACAGCAAAGCACTGCTGAAGCGCGTCGAACGGGATGCGCGCAAACTCTGCCAAGCGCTTGGCTACGACCTCAACACTGTCGAGTTTGCTGTGGAAAACGGAATTCCCTACGCCATCGATTTCATGAATCCGGCTCCCGACGCGGACCTCCATTCCGTCGGCGAAAAGAACTTCGAATGGATTGTCTCCGAAGTTGCAATGCTGGCCATCGAGAAAGCCAGGAAATCACCGGTCGAGTTAAGTGAACTGCGCTGGCACAGCTTCCTGAATCCGGAGAAGCCGTCGGCAAAGAAACCCGTAATCAGGAAAACCGCAGCGAAGAAACCCGGAGTGAAGAGACCCGCCACTAAAAATCTCGGCAGCTCGCCTTCGATCCGAGCAACTGCGTCCAAACCCGCTTCTGAAAAAGCTGCGGACTGACGACCCCTCAGCGCAAACGCAGAAAATCCCTGCCACGGTCGTCTCGCGTGCAGGGATTTTTGCTGTCTGTGTTTTGCGTTGCGGGCTTGGTTCAGAATGTGAAAATGGCCTGCGCGTAGATACGTCGGACCGCTGAGCCGTTTGAGTACAAGCCGGTGGCCATACTTTGCGATTGCCCGAAGATATCGGGAGTATTGCCCAGTTTTCCCGGCGCGATTACGGTTCCGTTCGGTGTGCCGTAGTCGTGGTTGTTGAACAGGTTCAACGCCTGGATGCTGAAGTTGATCTGGTACTTGCGTGGCACTTCCGGTCCGCCAAACATGCCGTGCCCGCCGGGGCCTGAGAAACCACCCCCGCCAAAGCCGCCGCCAACGCCGCCGCCATGGTGCGGTCCGCCGCCTGGATAGCCAAAATGAGCCGTATTCGTCACCTTCGGTCCAACTGCAAATTCGCGGCTGATGCGCAGGTTGAATGCTACTGCCGCCGGCCCATTGCCCAGGTTGTTGGTAATCAGCGGCTCGCCTGGCGAAAGCGTCGGTTCCGTATCCAGACAGCCATAGGTTGTCTGTTTGTAACGTGTCGAGTTGGGCGTGCAGTCCGAGGCCTGCGCGAGGCCCGGACGGTGAATCAGGAAGGTGTCGCCATACGGATCGTTCGGCAGCGTAATGTCAAATGGGTGACCGGAGCGCGCCAGCAAAAACGGATTGAAGCGGATTCCCCATGGGCCGAAGTAGTTGGCGATCACGAAGACCGTGTTGCGCGAGACAAAACGCGCGCGTCCGTAGTCCTGATGGATATTCAGAGAGTTTGAAACCGGAGAGATGACGTTGGTGGAGACGGTGTCGGTGGCTGCTCCATCCGTGTCGGCGTAGCTCAGCGTGTAAAAGCCGAAGAAGCCAAAACGCGGGTTGATCTGCGCGCGTGTGTTGAAGATCATCTGATCTTCCTTGAAGAAGCCTTCGCTCAGGTACTGATAAACGTTTCCGAGCGATGGGTTATACGTTGGAAAGTATGGCGCATTGGCGTTGATCTCTACCAGTTGATGGTCGCCAGTAGTGTGCAGATAGGTGAGTGTCCCCGTCATTCCCTTAGTGAGCTGGCGTTCGAGGCTTCCTGCAAATTGCTGTGCATAGGGAGAGTGGTACTGCGGCGTCACCTGATCGATCGTGCGCGTCTTCGCCTGGCCGATATTACAAGCCGTCGTATTGAAGCTCGTCTGACTCTGGGCGAAGCAGTTGGCAAGTTCCGATTGTGTCGTCGCACTGTTGTTCAAAACAGTGAACTGTTGTTGTTCCAGGGAGCGGTTGATACCCAACAGACTCTCAATTGTGAATCGGTCATAGAAGATGCCATAGCCAGCGCGCAAGACCGTCTTCGATGGTTTGCCGTTCTTGCCGTCCAGCGCCCAGGCCATGGCGATGCGCGGTGCCCAGTCGTTGTGATCGGACACATGATTTTGCGACTCCCAGCGAACTCCGCCGGAGAGGGTAAGGCGGCTGCTCAAGCGCCAGTCGTCGGAGGCCCACAACGCGCCGTCGAAGACATTCGCGAGCGCGTTCTGATTTCCGTTGGAGTAGGTGAGCTGGATAGGCGCCGCGGTCGCAGGATTCTGTTCCGCGCTCGAAAAATCGGAGTTCTGTGCAAAGTAGAAGCTCCCGTTGAAGCCTGCATTCGAGAAATTGGCATCGCGAAAATCCCGAGCGCGGAAGCCGAACTTGATCGCGTGCGCTCCCAGCGAGAGCGTCGAAATGTTTTGCAGCTCCAACTGGTCGAAGTGATCGTGGCTGGACTGCTGCGAAGAGCCGCCGCTTGAGAACCCGCCTTGCTGCACGATCAGATCCGGCGCAGTACTTACCGGCGACTGTGTGGAGATCGAGCGGTTGTACTCAAAACGCGTCTCATTCACGAAGTGGTCGTTAATCACCTCCGTGTCGCCCAACTGAATCTGGTTGAAGTTCGATGTTGTCGCTAATGCGAGCGTTGGAAGCTGCGTCGCGCTCAACGCCCCCTGAATGTTGTTGTGGTAGTACTGATATCGCGCCGTCAGCGTGTTCCTCGCTCCGAACTGCTGATCCAACCGCGCGGTCACGTTGGTTCGCACATGTGGATTGTTGATGGCTCCGCTCACGCCCACCGAACAATCGCCGGTCGCCGAACAGGGTGCGTCATATGCGCTCAGGTTATTGATGTTCCGATGCTCGGCGGAGATGAAAAAGGAGCTGTTTTTATTGATCGATCCGCTCAGTGTTCCGTTGTACTGATAGCTGTAGTACGACGGAATCGGTGTCTTAATCAGTGGGTCTGCAGTGTTGAACTGGCTCGGATTGCCCTGGATGAAAAACTGTCCGTGCAACTGGTCTGTGCCGGGCTTGGTCAGAATCTCGATGCGGCCATAGCCCAGCCGGTCATACTCGGCGGAAAACGGATTCTGGTTCACGCGAATTTCGCGGATCGAAGACTTTGGCGGAAGCTGTCCGCCTGCGAATCCATCGATGTAAATCTGTCCGCCGTTTGGACCGGCCGAGGGTCCGGCCAGTGCGGAGAGTTCGTTCTGCAACTCCGTCGGATCATCCGAGAGCGCATCAATATCCTTGCCTGTGATAATCACGCTATTGGCGTTGTTCGAGGCTTCTGTGCTGATCGTCGGCGTGTCGTCGGTCACTACCACGTTCTGTTCCGCCTGCTGGATGGACATCGAGATATCGATCTTCTTCGACTGTCCGGCAGCCACCGCGATGGGCTGCGAAACAAAGGGCGCGAAGCCCTGTGAAGTCGCCATCACGACATAGGTTCCTGGCGGTACATTTTGCAGAGCATAGTTCCCGCTTGCGTCAGCCGTCGCCGTTGCAATCGCCTTGCCCTTGGCATTATTCACCGTCACCACTGCGCCCGGAATCAAGGCACCTGTCGGGTCGGCCACCT
Source organism: Acidobacteriota bacterium (assembly GCA_021816455.1). Taxonomy (GTDB): domain Bacteria; phylum Acidobacteriota; class Terriglobia; order Terriglobales; family Acidobacteriaceae; genus Acidicapsa. The sequence continues at coordinate 16,704 of JAKAXU010000023.1, read as the reverse complement.
GCCCATGCAGCGTTGCTCCGCCGTTTCCCCGGGATTGAGCCTGCGCATAAATCGCCGGTGCAAATCCAGCCACAAACAGCATCATCAGGAAAAAATATCTCACTCTTGAATACACGCGTTCCCCTCTTGGCTGACGTGCCACTCGGTCTCCGTCAGGAATGGTCTGACTGCTTGGTTTTATGCTGACCTGCCTGCTTCTTACTGCGAAGAAGATGACGCTTCATCTTCGCCTGAACCCATGCTCCAGCCTGCCATCAGAGCATTCTGGGTTGAGGCCGAGGACTCCAGCAGCGGCTCCACGCCGACCAGCAGCGTAATCGCTGACACATCACCGTCGCCCGCCGTTCCCACCAACATCACTGCATCCCCCTTGCGCAGATCTCGTATCTGGATGACAGCAGCCTGCCGTATGATCTGCTGCGGGTCTCCAGCCGCCGCGTTGCCGCCAGCCCGCGCAGCCCATGCGCTTGCTGACCTCATTCCGCCTGCCGCCGTGCCTGCTGCTGCACCCGGTGCTGCGGCAGCACGACGTTGCCACGCGCCCGCTCCCTGCTCTCCGCCACTCATCGGCGCGTGTGTGGCTCCCGGCGTACCGGGAGCTGTGGTCGACGCCGCAATCAGCTTCGCCTGCTCATCAGTCAGCTTCTTCATCTGCGAAGTCGGCCCGATATGCACCGTCACGTTTTTCTTCGTCATCAGATCGCGCAGCGTAATCGTCTGATCCTTCGCATTCACGCTGCTGATCTTTCCCGCAATATTCCGAAAACTTCCGGAAACCGCCTCACGCACCGTCTTGTCCGGTCCTGCTGTGTCCGGGGCCAGCAAGGCGCGCAGTTGATCGCCGGGACGAATCGCGGAGATGGGGGCCGCCGTTGCTCGCGCATAATCCACCGAATCCGGCGCGTATCGCCGCAGCACTGTCGCCGGAGTCACCTTCAGCGTCTCTTCTTTCGCCGCGGCACCCGTACCGGAGGTAATCACGATCACGCCGTTGGCAGCGTCCACGCTTTTCACCAGTCCGCCCACTCCGTGTCTCTGCCATGCCATCTGTTCTTCGCGCTGTTTGGCCACAATCGCCGCATGCGGAATATCGATCACCGAGGTCGCATCAAAGGGTATCGTCGCGCCTGCCGCCAGTCGCACCAGCACGCGATCCCCCACGCCGACGTCGCTTGCCGCAATCTTTTGAGCATTGCTCAGGTCCTTGTCCCCGGGAGCCACGCGCAGCAGCCTTGCGCCAGCAGGAATTGCCACTGCATAGGTCAAGCCCGCATCCGTTCGCACGCTCATCGTGCTGCCGCTGATCGCCGTCACCGCTCCCACCACATGTCCCGGATTGGTCACAGCCGCCGCCTGCGCCGCCCCGTGCGGTCGCCTCGCATAGGCTACAGCCGTGCTCATCGTGACACACAGCAGCCCTGCTCCCATTCTCAGAAACCCCGTGCTCAACTTCACCCTGGACATCGCGTTCACTCCAGATACATCGTTTCTGCATCACTGCCGATTGCCGCTTTTCCGGCGCCCTCGCCGATCCGAATCCCAGCTGCAAACTATTCACTGGACGGATCAGCCCGTAAAAAAGTTGAAGCTGCTCATTGCAGGGAAGATATTTTTGCGTTCAGCAGAAACAGGTAGTCCCCGGATGCGCTCGGCTTCACTCCTGTCACACGACGGTCATGCAGCAGAATCGAATTCAGATACCATAGGTTTTCCATCGGTAGATCCTCGGCCAGAATCTGCTGCACGCGCACATAATCGGCCCGTCGCTGCTGCTGCTCCGTCACGCGGCTCGCCGCATCCAGCAACCGGTCCACCTCTGCGTTCGCATAGTGCTCTCGATTGGCGCCATGCGGGGGCATTCTCACCGTCGAAAATGCATACGAAAAAATATCCGGTTGCTCGTTGCCGCCAATCCATCGCAGCGAATATATCTGGAATGCGCCGCGCGTAATGTCGGAGAAAAACGTCGCCGTCTCCATGCTTCGAATCTCCAGCGCAATTCCGATCTGCGCTAGTTGCTGTTGCAGTGCCACTGCCAGCATGCGAGTCCCTTCATCGGTGCTCGTCTTCATCGTCAGTCGCAGGCGAACGCCATCTCTGCCCGGCGGAAATCCCGCCGCATTCAGCATCGCCCGGGCCTTCGCCGGATCATAGTCATATCGCTTCACGTCGTCGGTATACGCCCAGTGTGTCGGAGGCAGCAGACTCTCGGCAAGCTGCGCTTCTCCGCCCAGCAACGTCCGCACCAGCAGCCGCCGATCCACCGCATGCGCAATCGCCGCGCGCACCACACGCCTGCCCAGCACCGGATCGCGAAGATTGAACGCCAGATACTGCACCGGCGTTCCGCCCGTCTCTTCCACCACGAGCTTCGGATCGCGCTTCAGCACCGGCAGCATATCCGAGGGCAGGGAATTGCTCGTGATGTCCGCCGCTCCCTTGCGCAACTCAAGCGCTCGCGTCGTCGCATCCGGTACTACTTCAAACCGTACCCGCTGCAAGGCACCCGGAACCGTCGCACGCTCCCACGCAAAAGGATTTCGTTCGACCACCACTTCTTTGTCTGTCTCCTGACTGACCAGCCGAAACGCACCTGTTCCCACCGGATGTCGCCAGAAATCCGCTCTGCTGCCTGCCGGCACAATCCCCATCGCCGATGAGGATAGATTGCCCAGCAGAAAATTGTCCGGCTCCTTCAATCGAATGCGCACCGTCCATGCATCCACGGCTTCCACTGACGCCACTGAGTCATAGCTCGCTCCCTTTGGCGTCAGAATCGTCCCGTCGCGCATCGACTCAAGCGTCCACAGCACGTCGGCCGCAGTAAGCCTCCGTCCGTCGGAAAAACGCACATCGTGCCTCAGATGAAAGAGGAGCGTAAGTGCGTCCGGCGTCTCCCAGCTTGCCGCCAGCGCCGGCTGGAACTGGTAATGCTCGTCGCGCGCAACCAGTCCGTCAAAGAGCAGCGGATCGATCCGCTCCGATTGCGCATCCGTGCCCACGCGCGGATCCAGACTGTTCGGGCTGCTCTCGATCAGAAAGACCGCAGTTCCCGGATCGCGTCGCTTCGCCTGGCAACCGCTCAATGCCGCGCACAGGCCGATCAGCGTCCACATCACCGCTCGCCGCGCGCCATCACACATAGTTCACCTGGCCCAGAATCACCGCTCGCCGCGCGCCTGTAGCTGCAGGCAGATTTCCCGGCCTGTGATGCCACGTTTGCCATGCCAACAGCGCAAACGCCATCGCCTCTTTCGCCTCTGCCGGAAAGCCCATCGCATCGCTCGTCGTCAGTTTGCAGCCCATCGGCTCCAGTTGCTCGCATAGCATACGCATCAGCGTCTCGTTCCGCGCGCCTCCGCCGGAGACCACGTAATCCACCGCCGTACTTTTCATCCGCGGCCCAACAAATCGTCGGTACGCCTCTCCGATCGAGTGCGCAGTCAGCGCCGTCGCCGTCGCTACCGCATCCGCATTGAGCCTGCTGTGTCTGCGGCACATTGCCAGAAATGCTTCGGAATACTCTCGCCCAAACTCTTCCCGTCCCGCGCTCTTCGGTGCCTGCCTGCGGAAAAACTTCGCGTCGATCGCTTCGCGCACCACCTCTGCAATCACCGCTCCTCGCGCGCTAATTTGTCCATGTGCGTCATATCTCCGCCCGAAGAGCCGTTGCGCGAGCGCATCCATCACCATATTTCCAGGCCCTGTATCGAACGCCAGTATCCCGCTCGCTGGCGCTCCGGCGGGAATCGCTGTCAGATTCGCGATTCCGCCAATGTTTTGCAGCACGCGTCCGCGCCGCGCATCCCGGAAGCACAGATAATCCGCCAGCGGGACCAGAGGCGCGCCCTGTCCACCGGCCATCACATCCGCCGGACGAAAATTGGAAACCACTGGAATCCTTAGTTGCTCCGCGAGGACAGCGGCTTCGCCTGCCTGCCATGTGCATGCAAACTTCCGCTCAAGAAATCGCCGCGCCTCTGCCTGATGAAAGAGCGTCTGCCCATGGCATCCGATCAGTTTCGCCGCGCACGGATTCGCCTTCAGTGTCTTCTGCACCGCTTCGGCATAGGCAATCCCCAGTCGCCATTGCAGCCGCGCCAGTTGCGCCGTCGCAATCGATTCCGCGTTCATTGCTTTCAACACCGCGTCTCGCATCGCGCGCGAAAAAGGAAACCCCTCATGTGCCAGCAACTTCACCTGAAGCGCATCTTCGCTCGTAGCCCGAATACGCACCAGCGCCACATCAATCCCATCGGCCGAAGTCCCGCTCATCACGCCGGCAACGATCATCGACTGCGGCTTTTCCGCACCGGTCCACTCTCGCGCACGCGTTCTTCGCTCGGCCGTCATTGCCCTGACTCTCCTGCGTTCACCTTTTCGCCGAAGCGACGAATGGCATCGCGCAACGTCTCAAATCCGACTGCGTCTGGCACCTCGCCAACATTCGTGGAAAGCTGTTTTTTGCGCCAGGCATCAACGCCCCGCGCGCGCTTCATCACCAGCGCGCGAAACTCCGCAGACCGCTCCGCTTCCCGCACCACTGCTTCAAATCCTCGCAGAATTCGCTCTGCGCTGTGGCAGACCTCGATGACGTCCATTCCCGCCTCCAGTGCAGTCACAGTTGCTTCTTCGATCGGTCGCGCATTCAACACGCCGCCCATCTCCATATCGTCGGAGAAAACCAGCCCGCGATAACCAACTCTGCCGCGCAACACCTTCTCGATCCAGAATCGTGACAGGCTGGCCGGTGTCGTGCCGCCCTCGGTCGCGGGATAGGCCGCATGACTTACCATCACCATGGGCAATGCGTGCCGCAGTGCGTGATACGGCGCAATATCTTCGCGCATCAACTGATCGAAACTCCGCTCAATCTCCGGCATCTGTCGGTGAGAGTCCAGCGTTCCCCCGCCCAGTCCCGGAAAATGCTTGCCGCACCCCGTCACTCCATGCGCTTTGAGTCCGTCCAGAAAGGCACGCGCATAGTCCACAACCTTATCCGCGTCGCTGGCCGCTGCGCGTGTTCCCAGAATTGGTTCCGATTCCGGCAGCCGCAGATCCAGGACGGGAGCTAGTGTCGTATTCATCCCAAATGCTCGCACAGCTCGCCCGGTCAACTCACCCTGTTCGCGCGCCAGTCGTGCATCCTTCCGCTGCGCCACCGCATGCGCCGCAGGCATCGGGGCCAGCGCGTCGCGCAGACGATCCACCGTTCCGCCCTCCAGGTCCACACATCGCATCGCCTGCTCCGCGCATGCTTCACAGGCTGCCTTCAGCAGTTCCCGTGTCTGCGCCGCATCGGCAATGTTGCGGCGAAACAGAATCACTCCTGACGGACGCACCAGACGCAGCCATGCCCGTTCCATTTCGCTCAACTTTGTTGCTTCCAGCCCAACCACCATCAGGCTGCCCACCGCCTCGCGCAGGCTCTTGGGGTTCATCATCGTCCGCCTTCCGTACGGCCTGCTCCGCTGCCGCCTGCTTCCTCCAGTTCCCGTTTCAACTCCTCCAGCAGGTTCAGCGCCTGCAACGGCGTCAGCGAGTTGATCTCTGTCTCACGAATCCGATCCACAATCCGCTGCGAGAGCGGAGTGAACATCGTCAGCTGCATCGGCGTGCTTTCCTCCGTCTGCACGCTGCGCTGCTCCTGTTTTTCATGCTGGCGCAGCACGTGCCGCGCTCGTTCCAGAACTGCGCGCGGCAATCCCGCCAGCCGAGCCACTTCGATTCCGTAGCTCTTCGACGCTGCTCCTTGCTCGATTGCATGCAGAAAGGTAATTCGCCCCGCCGACTCCTTCACTGCAACGCGCAGATTTCGCGCCCGCTCCAGCGTTTCGGCCAGCATTGTCAGCTCGTGATAATGCGTGGCAAACAGCGTTCGCGCGCCAATTTCAGCATGCAGATACTCCACCGCTGCCCAGGCCAGAGACAATCCATCGAAGGTCGCCGTACCACGTCCCATTTCGTCCAGCAGAATCAGCGCGCGCTTCGTTGCCGTATTCAGAATCGTAGCCGTCTCTGTCATCTCCACCATGAACGTCGAACGTCCGCGCGCAACATTGTCGCTGGCTCCAATCCGTGTAAAAATTCTGTCGACCAGTCCGTATCGCATTGCGCTGGCGGGCACGAAACTTCCCATCTGAGCCATCAGCACCAACATCGCTGCCTGACGCAGATATGTGCTCTTTCCGCCCATATTCGGCCCGGTCATCAGCAACAGGCTCGGACCCTCTGCGTGCACATACACGTCGTTTGGGATGAAGCGCTCCACGCCTCCGGTCCGCATCCACTGCTCAATCACCGGATGTCGGCCTGCTCTTGCCTCCAGTACGATCTCATCACTCAACTGCGGCCTGACATATCCGCGTTCAGATGCGCTCTGTGCAAAGCACGTCAGCAGGTCCGTCTCAGCAACCGCCGCAGCGCTTGCGCGGATGCGTCCGGCTGCGGCCAGCAGATTTTGCCGCAGTGCCGCAAACAGCATCTTCTCCAGTTCAATGGAACGCTCCTGTGCGCTCAGCACATCTCGCTCATACGCCTTCAGTTCCGGCGTCGTAAATCGCTCGGCATTGACCAGCGTCTGCTTGCGTTCATAGTCTGCCGGGGCCAGCGCCAGATTGCTCTTGCTGATCTCAATGTAGTAGCCGAAGACAGAGTTGTAGCGCACCTTCAGCGAGCCAATCCCCGTTCGCCCACGCTCCCGTTCTTCGATCGCCGCAATCGACTGCCGCGCATCGCGGCTCAGTCCGCGCAGTCGATCCAGTTCTTCGTCCACTCCGGAGGCAATCGCTCCTCCATCGGCCAGCGTCAGCGGCGGTTCCAGCACCAGCGTCATCCGCACCGCCGCTACCAGGTCTTCCAGCGAATCAAGCTGCTCCGTCAACCGTCGCCACAGCTTCGCTCGCCATCCCGTCATCTGACGCCGCACCTCCGGCAGATGACTCGCGCTCGTCGCAATCGCCACCAGATCGCGCGGTCCGGCGCTGTCCAGCGTCACCCGCGCCAGCAACCGCTCCAGGTCCAGAATTCCACGCATCGACTCACGTATCGTCTCGCGCCGGATCAGATCCTCCGTCGCCTCCTGCACCGCTTCGTAGCGCGCTTCGATCGTCTCCGCATCTGACAGCGGGCGCAGAATCGTCGTGCGCAGCAGCCGTTTGCCCATCGCCGTTACGCACTGGTCCAGTGTGCGCCACAATGTGGTCTTCTGGTCCTGTCCGGCCACCAGAGGCTCCACCAGCTCCAGGTTGCGCACCGTCACCTGGTCCATCTGCAGCCCACGCGTCCGCTCCACAAACCGCAGCGTATCCAGCGGCACAGCCTCCATCTTCTGCGTCGCCTGCACGTAGTGCACAATCGCGCCAGCAGCGCACGCTGCCGCGCCGTGCTCCGCCAGCCCGAATCCTTCCAGAGACTGTACGCCGAGTTGTCGCTCCACCAACGCAATCGCGTGCTGCGGCTCCCACGCCCACGGATCAATCTTCGTTCGCGCGACCGTCGGCTCCAGCGCCGCATCCAACTCAGCGGCCGCATCTGCGGGCATCGCAGCATCCAGCAGCACCTCGCTTGGCTGCGCCTTCTGCAACTCGTCCAACATCGCCGCCAGCGCTCCGCGTCCTGCCTGCTCCATCGCCACAAACTCGCCGGTCGAAAGGTCCAGCAGCGCCAGCGCAGCTGCATCCGTCCTCACGCGTATCGCCGCAAGATAGTTGTTTCGTCCTTGATCGAGCGTCGCGTCCAGCGCCGTCCCTGGTGTATAGACGCGCGTCACCTCGCGCCGCACAATCTTCTTCGCGAGCTTCGGATCTTCCATCTGCTCGCAGACCGCCACCTTGAATCCCTTGCGCAGCAACCGCGTCAGATAGATCTCTGCCGCGTGATACGGCACTCCGCACATCGGTACCGAGCGTTCCTTGTCCCGCGAGGTCAGCGTAATCTGCAGCTCGCGGCTGGCCGTGACCGCGTCTTCATAGAACATCTCGTAGAAATCGCCCATGCGAAAAAACAGCAGAGCATCCGGATGCTGCCGCTTCGCCGCCATATACTGCTGCATGGCCGGCGTCAGAGTAGCCGCTTCCGACTCCATGGCGCGCGCCGTCTCCGGCGTCTTTCTCGTTGTCGCATTGTCCGTCACACTTGCAGTTCAGATTAAACCGCTTGATGCCTCCGGCGATAGCCGCTGCGGAACCATCGCCCGACGCCGTCTGTGACAGTTGTCACAGTATACTGAAACAGGGCGATTTACCCTCATATCAGGCATGTATCTCGTTTGGCTCAGAGTGGCGGCGGTGCTGTATGCGATAGCGAGCCTCGCGGCTCTGCCTACCGTCCTGTACTCATTTCCGCGCTGGCGGCGACTCTGCATGCCTGCAGCCGTCCTCGCTTTTCTCTTCCATTTCGTCTCCGTCACGGAGATGCTTGGTCTTGCGCATCGCTGGCTGCCCGTCGGCTACGGCGAAATCGAATCCCTGCTTGGCCTGCTGATCGCCGCCATTTTTCTGCTCATTCGCGCCATTTACGGCACGGTATCGTTCAGCATCTTCGCGCTTCCAGCCTCGTTTCTGCTGGTGTTTGTACCCGCTCTCGGTGCCAATCGTTACACTTTTCCGTCGCCCGGCGTCCGCACAGGATGGCTCGTCGTTCACATCGTTTTTCTGCTTGCCGCCTACGCCTGTCTCGCTTTCAGCATGGTCGCCAGCTTCCTCTATCTCGCGCAGGAGCGTCACATCAAGCATCATTTCTCCGCCCGCAGCAAACCGGCAAGCGCCACCTCGGCCAGCCTGGTGCGCGACTGGCTGCCGCCGCTCGATACCCTGGAGCGTATCGCCCACGCCACGCTGCTCTTCGGCTTTCCCTGCATGACGCTCGGCCTGTTCGTAGGCTCGCTGCTCGCGCAGGAAAGCGTTGGCCCTGCCTATTTCTTCGATCCCAAAGTTCTGTTGTCTTTTGCCATGTGGGCGCTCTACGTCGTGCTGCTTTACATCCGTCGCATCAACGGATGGCGCGGGCGCAAAGCTGCTTTTCTCTCCAGCGGCGTCTTCCTCGTCATGATGTTCGTCTGGGCTGCCAATCAGTTCAGCCAGGTTCACAGGTTTCCCGTGCCATGAATCTCATCCTGCTGGGCATCAACCACAAGACGGCACCCATTGAGCTGCGCGAGCGCGTCGCCATCCCGCGCGAGCGTCTCGCCGATCTCACGCGTCAGCTCTCCTCCGTTGCCGGAATCCGCGAGGCCATGATCCTTTCCACCTGCAATCGTGTCGAGATTCTCGCTGCCGCTGAATCTGCCGACGTGCGTCTCGATCACTTCCTAACCGGCCACTTCTCCATCGATCCCGCCGAGCTTGCTCCGCATCTCTACGAATTCCGTAATATCGCCGCCGTCCGTCATCTCTTCCGCGTTGCCGCCAGCCTCGATTCGATGGTCATCGGCGAGTCGCAGATTCTCGGTCAGGTCAAGGATGCCTACAATGTCGGCCGTGAACTCGGCGTCATCTCCACCGAGCTTGAACCACTGCTGCAATCGGCCTTCTCCGCGGCCAAGAAGGTTCGCTCGGAGACTGAGATCGGCGGCACCACCGTCTCCATCGCTTCGGTCGCCGTCGATCTCGCCCGCAAGATATTCGGCTCCCTCAACGGCAAGACCATCTTCCTCGTCGGCGCCGGCAAGATGAGCGAACTTGCTGCCCGTCATCTCGTCGCGCAGGGTGCCAGCTCGATCCTGCTCACCAACCGCACACAGTCGCGCGCCGAATCCATGGCCGCCCATTTCACCGGTTCGGTCCGTCCTCGCGTCGTTGCCTGGGAATCGCTGCACGAAGCAGCCAGCCAGGCCGACATTGTCATCACCTCCACCGGCGCGCCCCATCCGATCTTCACTCGCGAAGACGCGCAGACATTCCTCCACAAGCGCCGCAACCGTCCCATGTTTTTCATCGATATCGCTGTCCCGCGCGATGTCGATTCTGCCGTCAACCGTCTCGAAGGTATCTTTCTCTACGACATCGACGATCTCCAATCCGTCGCCGCCGCTCACCTCGCCGAACGCACGCGCCAGGCCGCTGACGCCGAGGCCATGATCGCCCTCGAAGTCGAGCGTTACGAGCAGCGTCAGCGCACTGTGGACATCGCGCCTGTTATCGTCGCGCTCCACCAGCGCGCAGAAGAGATGCGTCTCACCGAGTTGCGCCGCATGCACGCGCGTCTCGCCTCGCTCACCCCAGAACAGTCCTCGGCCATCGACGTGCTTTGCCGCTCCATGATCAACAAACTTCTCCATCCCACGCTGCTCGCGCTCAAGCAGGCCGCACGCTCCGGAGACAGTGACCGCATCGCCGCCATCCGCGCTGAGTGGGCGCTTCCCGATATCCTTGTTCCGGACGCCAGCGACCACGTGCCTTCTGCCGAGCCAGCCAAATCCACAGCCGAATCAACCGCTGAATCCGCCGCGGACGATCTCGTCGCTTCCCTCCGGAGCCGCTCATGATGCGCATCGGTACGCGCGGCTCGCAGCTTGCCCTCTGGCAGGCCAACCACATCGCTGCCCTGCTGCGCGCCGCCGGTCACTCCGTCGAGATTGAAGTTATCCGCACCACGGGTGATCTCCTCCAGGAGGTCACCTTCGCCGAAGTCGGAACCAAAGGCATGTTCACGCTGGAGATCGAGCAGGCGCTTGCCGAGGGGCGCATTGATCTCGCCGTCCACAGCCTCAAGGACCTGCCCACGACACTGCCCGAAGGTTTCGTTCTCGCCGCCACGCCGCCCCGCGTCGATCCCCGCGACGTACTTGTCTCCGTCCATCCTCGTTCGCTGTTCGATCTGCCGGAAGGCGCGCGCATCGGCACCAGCAGTCTGCGCCGCCGCGCCCAGCTTCGCGCCCTGCGCTCCGATCTTGAAACCGTTGAATTTCGCGGGAATGTGGACACCCGCCTGCGCAAACTCGCCGAAGGACAGGTCGATGCCATTCTGCTCGCCGCTGCCGGCCTCGATCGTCTGGAGAAGACCACCTGGCTTCGCGAGCGAATTCCGCCGGAGCAGATCTGTCCCGCCGCCGGGCAAGGCGCGCTCGGCATCGAGTCCCGCATCGACGACGCGCGCACCCGTGCCGCGCTTGCCTTCCTCGACGATTCCGCCACCCGCTTCGCCGTTACCGCCGAGCGCACGGCGCTTGCCGCCCTCGGGGGTGGCTGTCAGGTTCCTGTCGGCGTTCACTGCCGCGCGCTTGTCGGCGGCCAAGCGGAGATTTTCGCCATCGTTGCCGATCCCTCCGGCGATCCGCTGCTGCGCGCCCACGCCACCGGCTCCGATCCTCTCGCGCTCGGTTATGCCGTCTCAGATCAGCTTCTACGTCTGGGCGCCGCCGATCTGCTGGCCGGAGCTTCGCGTCCGTGAGTGGCGATTCACAGGCCGCCGCGCGCTGCACTGCGGCATCCGCCCTCACCGGCCGCCGCATTCTCGTCACCCGCGCGCCGCATCAGGCCACGGAACTGAGCCAGAGTCTGCGCGCTCTCGGTGCCGTCCCCGTCGAAGTTCCCGTCCTTGCCATTGCTCCGCCGGAGGATTTCACCGCCCTTGATTTGGCGCTCGGCTCGCTCGCCGCCTTCGACTGGATTGTCTTCACCAGCGCCAACGCCGTCCGCGCGCTCGTTGCGCGTGCCGCCGAACTCGGTCGGCCTACCGCAGCGGCAACGCTCTCCGTTGCCGCCATCGGACGCGCCACTGCTTCTGCCGCGCGCGAAGCAGGTTTTTCCGTCGCGCTTGTTCCCGAACACGCCGTCGGCGAATCCCTCGCCGCTGCACTTGCTCTGCGCGTCGCCGGTCGTCGCGTCCTGCTTGTCCGCGCCGTTGTTGCTCGCGACCTTGTCCCCGATGCGTTGCGTGCCGCCGGAGCTGATCTCGTTATCGCCGAGGCCTATCGCAACGTCGTTCCGGAATCTTCCATTCCTCTGCTGGTCAGGGCCGTGGGGCAGGGAATTGACGCCGCCACCTTCACCAGCTCCTCCAGCGTCACCCATCTTGCCGCGCTCGCAGCCGCCGCATCCATCCCGTTTCCACTGCCCGGCGTGCCCGCCGTCTCCATCGGTCCCATCACCTCAGCCACGCTCGGCGAGCACCACTGGCCGCCTGCCGTCGAGGCATCCAGAGCGGAGATTCCCGCGCTCATCGCTGCCGTTCAGTCGCTCTTTGCAGCAGGCTGAAGGTTACCGTCGCTCACGACTGCCAGGTTTTGTCCTTCGCCATGCACAGCGTCTCCAGCACGCACTGTCGGCACTTCGGCTTGCGCGCCTCGCACACGGCTCGCCCGTGGTGGATCAGCTCATGAGAAAAAGCAATCCATCGTTCGCGCGGAACGACGCGCATCAGCTCCTGTTCCACCTTCTGGGGCGTCTCGCCCTGCGCCAGTTCCAGCCTGCGCGCAATGCGAAAGACATGCGTATCCACCACCACGCCTTCCGCCTTGCCAAAAGCCACGCCCAGCACCACATTCGCCGTCTTGCGCGCCGCCCCCGGCACCGTCAGCAGCTCTTCCATCGTCTGCGGAACCCTGCCTCCGAAATCCCGGCTGATCACGCGCCCGGCTCCCTGAATTGACTTCGCCTTGTTGTGATAGAAGCCTGTCGTGCGGATCAGCGCCTCCAGCGCCTCGATTGGCGCTGCCGCCATCGCTTCCGGCGTCGGATATGCGGCAAACAGCTTCGGCGTCACCGTGTTCACGCGCACGTCGGTACATTGCGCCGACAGGATCGTCGCCACCAACAGCTCCCACGCCGAGCGGTGATCGAGCGCGCACTTCGCTGTACCATACTGTTCGTCGAGAAGCCGCAAAATCTCCGCCACGTGCTCCGACTTGCGTTGTCTGCCCGCGTGCGGCTTTGCCCTTCTTGTAGGCGGCCTCTTAGCGGCGGCCTTCGTCTTTGCAGCGGTCTTCGTCGCTGCCCTGGCCCGCGTCGGCTTCGCGTCTGCCGCTTCGCCGACTCTCGTCACAGCTTTCCGGCCAGCCATGCGTTCAGCTTCTCCACCGGCAGGTGAACACCTACATAGAAGGCCCCAAACAGCGCATATTTCGCGCTCACTTCATCAAAGCGCATCTCGTAGATCAGCTTCTTGAAGATCACCGGATCCTGAGCAAACAGGTCCACGCCCCATTCCCAGTCATCCAGCCCGATCGATCCCGAGATAATTTGCTTTACCTCGTCGGCATACCGTCGCCCGATCATCCCGTGCTCATGCATCATCCGCTGCCGGTCGGCCATCGACTCCGTATACCAGTTCAACTCTTCGCCGCGTCTGCGGTCCATCGGATAAAAGCAGATGTACTTCGTCTCCGGAATTGCCGGATACAGCCGGGAACTCATCGCCTGTGCCTGACGGCTCAGCGTCTCGGCGATCGAAGCATTCCACTCCGGCGAATGGGGAGCAACGTCATGTGCCGCCAGCGCGCTATACGTCTTGGCCGACGACTCATACAGCCCCAGTTCCACAATCGACAGGTACGAGTGTGTTGGTTCCAGATAGTCGTACAGTTCCATCTGTGCCATCGCCATCTCTACCCGGTTCAGTTCCTCCACCGAGTGCCGCAGATGCACCAGCATCAGGTCGCCCTTGTGCCCAAGCTGCGAATAGAGCGCCGTTGCGTCGCCCTTCTGCTGCGGCTCGGCCAGCTTCTTCAGCTCCTGCTCTGTCGCCGCGCTCACTCGCGCGCGCTCCGCTTCGCTCAGACCGCGCCATGCCTTCCAGTTCATGCGATACATCTGATGCAGCATGCTCGCGCCTTCCAGTGTCAGCGGTACGGGCGGATTTTCCGGCACGGTATCATCCTCTCAGGCAATCGATTTGTCACGTTTCCTCGCGGCGCAAAATCGTTCGCCGTGGTCGAACCTTTATACTGAGTGTATTGTGTCCGAACAGATTCTCGCCAGTCTGGTGCACTTCGTTGTAGCGACGATCTCCATCACCGGCTATCTCGGCGTTCTCCTGCTCATGGCTGTCGAATCGGCCTGTATCCCGCTTCCTTCGGAAGTCATTCTTCCTTTTGCCGGATACCTCGTCGCCACCGGGCGCTTCGGAGGCGGCAACTCCCTCACGGGCCTGCTGCTCGTCGCCACTGCCGGAGCCATTGGCTGCAATCTCGGCTCGGTCGTCGCTTACTGGATCGGTGCCGTCGGCGGTCGTCCTCTCGCCCTGCGTTATGGACGCTTCGTCTTCTTTACGCATCACGATCTCGACCGTATGACCACCTGGTTTCACTCCTGGGGCGCGATCACTGTGCTCCTTGGCCGTCTGCTTCCCGTTGTGCGCACCTTCATCGCTTTTCCAGCCGGCATCGCTCGCATGCCCCAGGCGCGTTTTCATCTCTACACTTTTCTTGGTTCGTGGCCCTGGTGTTTTGCCCTTGCTTTCGTTGGCAAGCAACTCGGCGACCGTTGGAACTCCGATCCTGCTTTTCAAGAGGCTTTTCACCGATTCCACCTTTCCGTAGAGCTGGTGATTGTCGCCTCCGTTTTTTGGTTTGTCTGGACCCACTGGAGGCGCGCAAAAAGCGCCACGGTCTCCTGACCTGTTCGAACCCTACGCGTGCCAATCTGCTGACCGGAACCCTCAGCCTCGACGCGCGCGTTCAACCTCCGCGGATGCAGCTCCGGCTGCGCCGCGCTCGATTTCAGAAGGGAAGGTTACACACAGCATGTCTTCTGCCAATGAAAGCGGCCACAAGACCGCCATCGCTCCCGCCAGCGGCAAACTCGGCGTCATGGTTGTCGGCCTCGGAGCCGTCGCCACCACCTTTATCGCCGGCGTCGAAGCCGTCCGTCGCGGCCTCGCCAAGCCCATCGGCTCACTCACGCAAATGGGCACCATCCGCCTCGGAAAGCGCACCGACGCCAACACTCCGCTCATCCGCGACTTCGTCCCGCTTGCCTCACTCGACGACCTCGTCTTCACTGGATGGGACATCTTCGAGGACAACGTCTATGAGGCCGCCGCGCACGCCAAAGTGCTCGACAACGAGACCCTCGCCGCACTCAAGCCCTACCTCGAAACCATCAAGCCCATGCCCGCCGTCTTTGACCAGCACTACGTCAAGCGCCTCCACGGCACTCACGTCAAGACCGGCAAGAACAAGATGGATTTCGCCGAGCAGTTGCGCGCCGAGATTCGCGCCTTCAGCAAAACCGTCGATCGCGTCGTCGTCATCTGGTGCGGCTCCACGGAAATCTTCCTTGAGCCGACTGCCGTCCATCAGTCCCTTGCCGCCTTTGAAAAAGGCCTCGTGGACAACGATCCCTCCATCGCGCCCTCGCAGATATACGCCTACGCCGCACTCAGCGAAGGCGTTCCCTTCGCCAACGGCGCGCCCAATCTCACCGTCGATTTTCCGGCCGCCATCGAGCTTTCGCGCAAAAACAACGCGCCCATCACCGGCAAGGACTTCAAAACCGGACAGACCTTCATGAAGACCGTCCTTGCGCCCGCCTTCAAGGCTCGCATGCTCGGTGTCTCCGGCTGGTACTCCACCAATATCCTCGGCAACCGTGACGGCGAAGTTCTCGACGATCCGGAGTCCTTCAAAACCAAGGAAGAGTCCAAGCTCGGCGTCCTCGATTACATTCTTCAGCCCGATCTCTACCCGGACCTTTACAAAGATATCTATCACAAAGTCCGCATCAACTATTACCCTCCGCGCGGTGACAACAAAGAGGGCTGGGACAATATCGACATCTTCGGCTGGCTCGGTTACCCCATGCAGATCAAGGTCGATTTCCTCTGCCGCGACTCCATCCTTGCTGCTCCCATCGCGCTTGATCTCGTGCTTTTCCTTGATCTTGCGCGACGTACCCCGCAGCTCGCCTCCATCGGCGTCCAGGAGTGGCTCAGCTTCTACTGGAAATCCCCGCAGACGGCGCCCGATCTCTATCCCGAGCACGATCTCTTCATCCAGTCCATGAAGCTCAAGAACACCCTGCGCCACATCATGGGCCACGAACTGATCACTCACCTCGGCCTCGAATACTACGACTGAGACCGCGACAAACCAACATCAGCAAACAACAGGAGGCCCGGCAAACCATCGCCGCGCCTCCTGTTTCTTTGTCATTCCGGCTCGGTGATAAGACTTTTCCATCCAAATCGGTTGAATTGCAGATAATTTGCCGATTCACGGGTCTTGGAAGGCTGATGGCGAACGAGCTGCGCTTCCGTGGTTGGGTGCTGGCCTTCTGTCAGCCTTGCAAATTGCTCGTTGCCAACCACACCCTCCAAACCTCACTGCTCGGCCAGCTTGCCTTGTCACTCGCTATGTCCCTGCTGGTCGCGGCTCCAATAGGTTTTGCCGCTCCGAGGCAAACTCCCGCTCATGGTACGTCCGTACCCGCGAAGCTGACAGCGGCTTGGAGATCGTCAGCATAGGGAAATTCTAATCCCCGGTAGTCCATCATTTCCGACCCAAGTGCGAGGCATGAGGCCGCCTCAACCGGGCAAGATCATCGTCGAAAACGGGCCGTGCGCTGAAAGTTGCGGATAGGGGAGCACTCAGAGATGCCTTGGGCATGTCATTGACATGTCTGAACTTCATCGTAGCGGCTCACTCTTGTCCAAATTAGCGCTTGATCGGCGGCGGTAGAGCCCTGCTACGGTTTGTGTTGAGAGACATAAACCCCAAGGAGGGTCACCGTCGCCGTGATTCGAGTATCCAGCATTTTCAGCCAG
>JAKAXU010000073.1 GCA_021816455.1 Acidobacteriota bacterium | reverse complement strand
GTGCCTGTCAGCAACCCCTCGGCATTGTAGGTGTAGGAATTGATCGTGTCGCCTGTCAGCTCGCCCGCCGCGTCATAGACGAAGCCGTTGACCTGATTGCTCGCCGTGTAACTCTGCTGAAAGGTGGCGTTGCCGCTCTGCGTCATATTCCCCCACGCATCGTACCCGTAACTCTCGCTCAGCTCATCCGCTGTTGAGTCTACCGCATTGGCCCCGCCGGCGAGCGTGGAACCGGAGGGAGTCGCAGTAAACGAGCCGTAGGAGAAGAACTGCGTGTCCCAGACGGAGCTTGTCGCCAGCGTGTAGTTGGTGGTCGCTCCGGTGGTCTTGGCCGTCAGTGTGATCTTGCCGTTCAGCACAGCCGCGCTGACCGAAGAGCTGGTATTGGCGTTGATGGCGGTGGCCAGCGCCGAGGCAATCGAACAGAAGGTGCTGCTCTGGCCGTAGGATACCGAAACCGCCTGACCGTTGACCGTGAGGGTAACCGTGCCGTTGTCGAAGAGGATCAAGGAGCAGGAGTTGGTGGTGCATCCGGAGGGCGTGTAGACGGCGCTGCGCTCCGCGCCGGTGATGTTGACCGTGCCCGCGCCTGCCGTGGGCTGTGTGGTCACCGTCTGGCTGCCCCCGCTGGCGCTGACCAGCCGGTTCACCGGGTCATAGGTGTAGTTGTAGGTCTGCGCAGGAGTGATGGCGTCTGCGATCTGGAGAAGGTTTTTCCCGTTTGGCGCCCAGGTGTACTGCTTGGACCAGAGCGTCTGGCTAGGCGTCTTGTATTGCAGCGACTGGAGGGTCTGGCGGCTGGAGTAGGCGGCGCTCATCTGTACCCCGTTGCCAAGAGTCGCGCTGGCGGTCTGGCCCGACGGCGTGAAGGCGCTGGCGCTGTAGTAGGCCGCTCCGCCGGAAAGCGCGATACCGGTCAGATGCTGCGCCGAATCATAACTCTCGTTGATGACGCGGCCATCGGGATAGGTCAGCGAAGTGAGATCGCCTGCCAGATCGTAGGTGGCTCTGGTGATGATGGAGGTGTTGTTGGTAACGCTGGGAAGCCACGACGCCTGCCAGTTCAATCGCCCCATGGAATCGTAGGAAAAGACTTCATCGGCATTGCTGTTGTTTGATGCCTCGGCAAGACGACCCTTGCTGTTTACCGTGGTTACGCCACTGACTGTCGCTGCCTGATCGTAGGTGTAGGTGGAATTGAGAGATGGGCTTGAGGCCGTCTTCGACGTAAGCCGGTTGAGTGCATCGTATCCGTAGGTGATGGTTGTAACCTGCGTCGTCTTGGTATGCAGATTCCCGTTGCCATCATAGGCGTAGGTTGTGGTGCCAGCCTCTGGCGCCGTCTCGCTCACCAGCTTGCCCAGCGAATTGTAGGCAAAGCTGCGTGTGCGCGGCGCGCTGGAGCCGTCCCCTTTCTGCGTTACGCTGGTCAGGTGACCTGCACCGTCATAGGTGTAGTTCGTCGGCCAGCTTAATGCGCCGCTGGCGTTCGGTTCCATCACTTGGGTCAGGTCGTGGAAGGCATCGTAGACGTAGTGCTTCTGGTGGCCATTCTCATCGGTCACCGTAGCCTGATTTCCCTGGTAAGCAACGGTAATCTTGTTGCCATCCGGCTGTGTGATCTGCGTAGGCCGATCCAGCGCGTCGTAGGCGTAACAGGTCTGTCCACTCGGTGTGCCGCGATAAGGCACGGTCGCGCACTGAAGCCGACTATCCCCATCGTAGGTGTAACTCGTCGTATCGTCTCCGGCAGGATCGGATTGCGAGACCGAGCTTTTTCTCCCATACTCATCCCAGTTCTTCGTGATCGTCGAGCTGGTGCTGCCGTTCAGCAGCTTGCTCTCGATCACCTGAGTCGAAGTCGGATACTGGTAGGTCGTGACGCCTCCATCCGGATAGTTGATGGATGTCTTTCTGCCCATCGGGTCATTGTAGGCATAGGTGGTGGTCTGTCCGTTCTGGTCGGTCGTGCTGAGCGGGTCTCCGCTGGCGCAGTCCGGATTGACGGTCGTGACATGAGAAATACCGCTCGTCGTTGGTAGCGTGGTCTGCGCAAGGAACCCATCGCTGCATGCGTAGGTGTACGAAGTGACATTTCCCAAGGGATCCGTCTTCGTAACGCGCATTCCGTTGGAATCATAGGTATACAGGGTCTTCTCCTGATCTGAACCCAGCCCGACCGTCTTGCTGATCATGTTGTCATTGCTGTCGTATGTATAACCTGTCTGCGTATATTCGGTCCCCTGGAAGCTCTTGGTAACCTGAGAGACGAGCGATGCCGCATTGACCACCGCCGCACCATAGACATAGTCTGTCTCGCGGGTGGGAGAGCCAGACATCGGGCAAGTCGTCGACGATGTGGGCGATGAAGCTGGATAGTAGTCCCACTCCTTGATGGCGCTGGTCCGCTCACCGCCAGTCGATGGCGATGTATAGGTATAGCAGGTCGTCGAAGCCAGATTGGGATAGACATCGTCCAGCGTGACTGTGCTGTACGATGCTTTGATATAGTACGCACCCGTACAAATCGCGCTCATGGAACAAATATAGGTCCCGAAGTCATAGTTATTCACGATGTTCATGATGTGCGTGGAACCCTGATAGGTATCTGTCATCCCATCCCACGCCCCGTCATTCAGCGTAAGCGTATAGACCCTGGAATCGCCGGATGACCGAGTGAGTGTCATCTGCTCCTGGCAACCCACAGTTCCGGCCCCGCTGCATTTCGTGAGCACAGATGGGCTGAAGGTCGTGCCGCTGACCCCATTTTCATATTCACTGGCTATCCAGCGATTGAAATTCTGATAGGAATCCTGGTAGTTGGTGTAGTCGAAAGAAACAATGCCGCCCGTGGGCAGCGTCATGCTGGTCATCTCGCCATAGCTGTCCGGATCATAGGCAAACGAATACGACGAACCATCCGGCAAAGTCACCTTGCTGATCCCCGTCACCTGACCGGTGTACTCGGTGACTGCAGACTGGCCGAATCCGGTGGCAAGCGTGATTGGTGTCGTCGTGACCGTGTAGGTCATCGTCGCGGGATTCGTCGAAGTGCTACCCTCTTTCAACACGTTGTACGTGATCGTGTTTCCGCTGGTCGAGGAGGTGATGAGATTGCGGCCCATTGAATCCTGCAGGCCGAGAATATCGCCGAATGAGTTCTGGCTCGAGTCCTGATTGATCGAGACGGTATTCCCATTCATATCCTGGTGAACAGGATAGACCTCGTTGCCGCGATTGTCGTAAATCGTCATCTGGGTGTCGTTGACAACCGAAAGGAAGTATCCGCTGCCGTCGATGGCATATCCTCCTCCACCAGACAGTGGGAACGGCCCCGAGTTCTCACCGGGATAACAATTCGGAGGAGGAGCAACTTGCTGTGGCACCACAACATCGAAGGTATGTTTCGTTCCCTGCCCATCTGTCCAGGTGAAGTCGGTATAGTCGTCATTAATGGGTGCCAGCACTTGTCCGCTCGTGCAATCATATATCTGATTTTGTGGCACCATTTTGAACGATGTAGTCGCTTGCTCCAGCCCGGTCGTCAGCCGCCAACCAGCCATTGAGTTCGGAACATTGGTCGGCTGCCAAGAATAGCTTCCGCTGTCGATGATCTTCCATATCCGGCTGTCGTACTCCAGATTGATTTTGACAGGCGGCAGATTTCCACGCTGCTTGAATTTGCCCAGCGGAATCGTGATGTGCACATTGCCGTTCGTAACGTTGATATAGCCACCGGGGATTGGGTAATTCACTCCAAAGTTCGGATTACCCGTAGCGTAAACATAATCCTGCGCAAGCACTCGCGCTGAACCAAAGGCAGCAAGCAATACAGCAAGAACTGGAGCGATCCACATCTTCTTCATCATGGAATGGTTCCCGCCTCAAAAATGAAAATGTGCTCTCGTGACACCCTGATTCAACCGCACCTGCGAGAGATGCAGCGTCCACATAACCTGCCCATTCAGGCTTGCCCGATAGGTATGCGCAACCTGCATCCCTTCTTCCTGACGATAGTCCCCATACGTCGTGACACTCAGCATCTGCTGCGGACTGGGATCTGCGCCACGGATCAGATGAGCACTTTTGATCAACAGATTGCTCTGCGGACTGAAATAGAAATCCGTCACCGTCACCAGCGGATTCCCTTTGGCATCGGTCGGATTACCCGGCCAGGGAGATTCCATCGTCACGCGATGCAGCGGCACGCCATCGACCGTCGCGCTGCCCTGGTCAATCAGCATGATCCCCGCCGGGGGAAACGTCGCAGTCAGCAGCATCGGGAAGGCAAACAATCCAGCAATTGCATCGCGCGCATCCATCGGTTGCATGCGGCCATCGGCATGCTGGTGCATGCCAATGACCCCGTCCATGCGCAGGCTGCTCATCCCCTGCGCATCCCGCACATCCAGGCGGAACTCACGCTGATCTCGCATCCAGAGCGTCGCTTGCTCCGGTTCGTTTGCGCCATCGGAGCCAGTGCTGTTCAACGTCCACTCCCCCGTGGCACGCAAATCGGACCATGCGCTCACTCCGACTGCGCTGCGATAGGCGCGGATTGCATTCACCGCCGCAGCATCCTGACGAGCAGAGAATGGAAACTCCTGCGGCGTCACAACACCCTGATCGCTGGTGCCCATAATTTGCGTGAAACGATGTTGTTGCGCAAGCAAAGGTATCGAAGCCGCGCTCAACAAAACAGTGATGAGCAGCCAGCTTTCGATCTTCAAGCGACCAACGACCAAAGCAAAGTGCACGCAGAACCATGCGGGGGAGCGAAGCATGCAGATTTCTCCATTCCAACTCAACGCGTTCAAATGACGTCTCGGGGATGTGCAGCCATGTAATGGCAGAAGACTCCGGATGTCAAGAAAAATTTCCGTAAACGGGTCATGAGCGCTTTCGCTACTGCAAGGTGACGAGAACTTCGATGACGCCTTTGCCGCTGTCAAGTGAGCCGAGCGCCTTGCCCACCACGGCACCCAGCATCCGGCTGCGATCCGTGCCCTTCATCGCATAACCCATCGTTGTCGAGGTCACCAGCAGATCCCCAACATGGATTGGACCGTTCTCCGCGCTCACCTTCGTCGGCACTCGTCCCACCATCGCCATCGGAACCTCCGCCTTGCTCGCTGGATCGCTGGCCGGGTGCAGCCTGCCCACAAACCCAGGCTTGGTCGAATAAATCCCGGCTACCATCGTCGAGTACGCCTGATCGGACCGGAGAAACTTGCCCGCATGATCCGGATCGATCACCAGCAGATCGCCAGGACCATACTGCTCACGCCGACCGCTCACCCCCACTGACTCCGCATAGTCCGCACCGCAGTTGGCAGGAATAAACGCCGTCACCTGCATCGTCCCATCCGGATACACAATCCCACCCGATGACGTGCGTATCTGACCCGACACGTCAAGTGAATACGCCGGTGCCGTCGTGCCTATGCCTACATTACTGCCGACAATTGACATTCTTTCGTAGCTAGCCAACTGTGCATTCGTAAGCGTATAGTTTGATCCACTTATCGTATGAAACGTGTAAAAGTTGATTGCACCTGCATTACCACCTTGATTGTCCATCCGAATCGCAGCGAAATAATTTGATCCACCATCACCATGTACGGTGTACGAGCCATTACCGTTATCAGAGATAGCACCGCCTAAAAGTAGGTTTGTATAGCTATTGCCCGGGCCGCGGAACGACGACACAAAGCCAAAATTGTCGAAGTCGAGCGAGCCAGAATCCACCGACAAACTCGCTCCGGGAGAAGTAGTGCCTATACCAACATTGCCTCCTAAAATGTAGATCGGTGAGTTTCCAACTGTCCC
The DNA here is from genome assembly GCA_021816455.1 of Acidobacteriota bacterium. Classification (GTDB taxonomy): domain Bacteria; phylum Acidobacteriota; class Terriglobia; order Terriglobales; family Acidobacteriaceae; genus Acidicapsa. The sequence goes on along the minus strand of JAKAXU010000073.1, from coordinate 4,503 downwards.
ACTTCCCGTGAAGACGGGGACCGCATTGGTTGTGCCACCGGAAGTCGTCACTGCCGTTTGCGCTCCCGCGCTCACCGCAAGAAGAACCAAGCCCAGCCAGACAATGACTCCATATCTGCTCATCAACGTTCCGCTCCTTTTCGTGGTTGTAAACAACGTATCTGCAAAACTTCCGCCGCTACAAATTCCCCTATAAGCAGGCCAGCGCCACCTTCGCTCAGCGAAACACACATCATCTGAAGCGCACCCGGTTCGCATCTCTCCACGCTGCTTTGAAAAAGTCACGAGAACTGTAGCACACAGCCTGTCTCCGAACAACGCCTCGCTTCTGACCTGTCACGCGCGCATCGCTCATGTGACAGGGCATCCACACTCGGAATTCCCCTACACACGTAATGTCATGGGTGCTTCGGCGCGAGCAATCAATACTCAGAGACCGAAGGCAAACGTGGCCGCTTGCAGGGAGCAGGGTTAGCTATCTCGGTTCATTTCGTTGATGTCTCGGAATATCCGGCGAACGAAAGCGACTGCGTTTTGCTGAAGATTCTCCTCGCATTCTTTCTCTGTCTGAAGATAGCGCGGCGACAGCCCCGCAAAATGCTTGTTCAAATACACATATGACACGTCATCCATTCGGTGCGATGGAGGCGGGAGAACAAAGCCGCCTTCACCTATCACCGTGACTTCCGGAAGGATACAGCGAGCACGAGGGCAGTAATGCGACCCCTCCGGCCAGCGATAGAAAATGAGCGTGTGGTCCAGCTTGTTGGTGACGGTAGCCAACGACTACACATCGAGATCGTCATAGTCCCTGTTCAGGTGAGCAGCAAAGCCGTACTGAAAACGCCTGATGCTGAACCGGTCGCAAGGGCCCAGTTGCAACCAGTGAATTTGCGTGCCCAATCACAGAGCACATCCAGATTGCTGGTTGCCTCAAAATCATACCGACAGCACCAATCGCATTTGCTGACCGATCAAGGAATGGGAAAATCTTCCAGCCGCGCTCAGCCGCGCGCTCGATCTCCGCTGGCAGAACGCGTGGTTGTCAACTGGGCGGCGGCTTAGGATTCAGTTGTTCGGTTGACCAATCAGGGGATTGATCGGAGCAGATGGAGTTCTCGGATTTCAGAAAGGTAACCGCTTTTCGGGAACCGAAGGGGAGATATTCTGAATCAGTAGGGATACTCGGCAATGAGAAGTCGGCTGGCGATATGAAATGCAGATCAACTGTCGTTCTACTGTCCGCTTTCTGTCCGTGAATTGTGTACATCCAAGGCCGAACCGGGGCAAAGCTTAGACGCTAAGTTATTGAATAATATGGGACACGTTAGGCCCCAGACGTAGCGTTTTGCACCCGAATTCCTCTCATAACCCAAAGGTCGCTGGTTCAAATCCAGCCCCCGCAACCATCTGTGGCGCAAACCCGGCGCCGAGCAAATCCCATTTCCCCTCAGCCAAATAGCTGCCATCCGATTGAAGGTACATGGTGATGCGGTCTAAATGCTCTGCCAACTTGGCCTTCGCTAGCAGCGGATCTACCTTGAAAAGCGCAGGAATGTCCTGAAGTGCCTCCCGCACCTTTTTCGCGATTTCAGCATGTGAAAGTTCCTTGCGGTTGTTCTTGAGTACCTGAAGTCCCCTCAGTTCTTCCTCGCGTTCGCGAATTCCAGCACGTAATGCCGGAGAACCTCCTATTTGAGCCAATTCGCCAATCAGGTTTTGAAGCTGTGCCTCGAGTTCCTTGATCCTTTGAGCAGATTCGATGCCCGCAAGCAATTCCACCTGAAACTGGATCAATGACTCAACAAGAAAGTCGAAGACTTCTGGCGTATTGAACGCGGTGTGCAATTGTGCGAAGAGTTTCTGCTCAAGATGAGCTTCCTTGATCTTGGCGCGATTAGAGCACGCAGCGCGGTTGAACGCACGAGTACTCAGAAGAAGAAATATCCGCGCTAGTACGCGGCGGGCTTCAGTAGGAACATTCCGTTACGCTGCCAGTGTCAAGGGCAGAGTAAAACCAGGCCACCAGGGCGTAGTAAAACTCGACCAGTGTATAGCTGCGAAGTTGTTGAAGTTGTGGGGTAGAAGGGCCTCTGGAGCGTAGCGGAAGAGTCCCTTCTACCCCGCGGCGCGTTGGCCTGGGGATAGGGTTCAGCTTGCGGCGGGAGTGGGGCGTTTTTTGCGGCTTTGCTTGAGGCGGAAGCTGTCGCCGTTCATCTCCAGGATATGGACATGGTGGGTGAGGCGGTCGAGCAGGGCTCCGGTGAGGCGCTCCGAGCCGAGGATCTCGGTCCACTCCTGGAAGGGCAGATTGCTGGTCACCATCGTCGAACCTCGCTCGTAGCGCTGGCTGAAGACTTCGAAGAGCAGCTCGGCTCCCGTCTTCGAGAGAGGAACGAAGCCCAGCTCGTCGACGATCAGAAGTTCATAGGTGGCCATCTGCTTTTGATAGCGCAGCAGGCGCTTCTCATCCCTGGCCTCGATCAGTTCATGCACCATGGCCGCCGCCGTGGTGAAGCGCACGCGATAGCCCTTCTGGCAGGCGGCCAGGCCGAGAGCCAGTGCGATGTGCGTCTTCCCTGTGCCGCTGTTGCCTAACAGCAGCGCATTTTCGCGACGGACAATAAACTCCGAGCGCGCCAGTTCCAGCACCATCGCCTTGTTCAACGATGGGATGGCCAGGAAGTCGAAGCTGTCCAGACTCTTGAGCACTGGGAACTTCGCTTGACGAATACGGCGTTCGGTGGCGCGGCGTTCGCGGTCCAGCAACTCCAGCTCCGTGATGCGCAGAAGGAAGCGCGGATAGTCGATGTCCTCGGCTGCAGACTGCTGTGCCACCTTGTCATACTCACGCAGGATGGTGGGCAGGCGCAGGGCTTTCAGATGGTGTTCCAGCAAGACCTGCGGCGTATCGATCGACTCCGGGTGGCCTTGAGAGTTATCTGCTTGACTCATGCCGACACCTCCATGAGCAGGGTCATGTAATCGCTGGCCTGCGTCATGCGCACTGCGGCCATCGGTAGATGCGGATAGTTCTCCATATCCAGCTGCGGTGGTCTTCGCTCGATGCGGCACAGCAGAAGATGCTTGACCGCGTCGAAGCTGATCGTGCCCAGCAGCAGAGCATCTTCGATGGCGCACGTTACCTCTTGGATCGAGAAGGTCTCCATGAGACGAAGCACCTGCACATACTCGCGGCTGCCATGCTTGTTCAGCCGGGCCTCCAGCAGGCGCCGCAGCATGATGAAGCACTCCGGCAACGGCCAGCCCACCAGAGGCGCGGCCTGATCGAGGGCACGTGTCTTCTGTTCAAGCAGTGCCAGATAATGCAGTGGATCGTAGACCACCGCTTCACGCTCATAACTGCGCGTATGCCTTGCGATCACTTCGCTGCCGCAGGCAATCACTACTTCATGCACGTAGCCCTTTACCAGAACTTCACGATGGCCATAGGAGGTCGGCACGGAATAATCGTTGCCGCGGTAGCGCACCAGCGACAGCGATGTTACCCGCGTGAAGACCTTTTCGCAGGCTTCATACGGCACCGCCGGCAGCGGCAGCATCGCTCGATGGTCACGTTCGAAGCGCTCGCAGATCGTCTCCGTATGCCCACGCAGACGCCGCTCACGGCGCTTGCGGCACTGCTCAGCCAAGTGCGCGTTGAACGCTTCCCAACTGTTAAAATGCGGAATCGGAACCATGAAGTTGCGGCGCGCATAGCCGACAAGCCCTTCCACCTTGCCCTTCCACCCCACGGACGAAGACCTGTCCGTGGGGACCCCGGCTTATCGTTGCCCTTGGCCGGACGCCCGAACTTATCGGCAAACAGATAGTGGCTCTGTAACTCCAGGAAGGCCTTCGTCCTGGTCCGCTCCTCGCCACCCAGTATCCGGGCAACCGCGATCCTGGTGTTGTCATACAGAATGCGCGTAGGCACAGCACCAAAATACTCGAAGGCGCGTACATGGCCTTCGAGAAACGACTCCGTTGTTTCAGCCGGAAACGCAATCACGAAGCAATCATCCGAGTGCGGAAGATCCATCGCCAGATAGTGCGCCTTCTGTTCCACGCCAGCAATCACCACCAGTGCTTCGCCAAAGTCCGGGGTCCCCAGCAACATGTCTTCGTTGCTGGGGTGGAAAGTCAGCTTGCGCCTCGCCCGGTGGATGCACCAGAGGCACGAACATCTCGCGGCTGCGCAGTTGCTCGCCACGCACATAGCTCTTCAAGATGCTGTAGCCGCCAGTGAAACCATGTTCTTCTTTTAGCCGCTCAAAAATCCGCTTGACCGTATGACGCTGTTTGGCTGGCCGCGTCTTGTCCTCCGACAGGATCGCGTCGATCACGCCCAGCCATGGATCCAGCTTGGGACGCTTGATCGTATTGCTCCGGCGAACCCCATGGTTGACGTGTCCGGGGTTTGCGCAGGTAGGCTACTTTGCCAGTTTTGCGGCGTAGGCGGCCGGGGTGAGTTCGGCCAGTGATTGGATGGAGCGGTCGGCC
>JAKAXU010000072.1 GCA_021816455.1 Acidobacteriota bacterium | reverse complement strand
GCACGCCCTACGGACTCACGTCATGGGGCGACCTTTTCGCCCCCCGTCAACTCGTGGCATTGACCACGTTTTCCGACCTCGTACAGGAAGCTCTGGCCAAGGTGAAAACAGATGCCGTAGCCGCCGGCATAACGGACGATGGTCGGGGGTTGAATGAGGGGGGTACTGGAGCCACGGCTTATGCGGAGGCGGTGGGGGTGTATTTGGCGTTTGTGCTTAGCAAACAAGCCGACCTTGGGAACAGCCTCTGTAGGTGGGAGCCTGTCGCGCAGTGTCCGCGTCAGTTATTTGGGCGCCAAGCGATCCCGATGATCTGGGACTTTGCAGAAACTAATCCGCTTGGTCGTAGCTCAGGCGCATGGGTTGTGCTCGTAGATGGTGTTTTCAAAGCTTTTGCAAAGGCGTTCGAGTTCGTTGCAGCAAAGGCAACTGGTTCTGCTCAACAGATAGATGCAGGGAAACAGGAGCTGTCGAATGAAAAAGTTGTTTCTACAGATCCGCCATATTATGACAACATCGGTTATGCGGACTTGTCTGACTTCTTCTATATTTGGTTGCGCCGTTCACTAAAAATCATCCTTCCGGATCTTTTTGGCACGCTCGTCGTACCCAAGACCGATGAGCTGGTTGCTACACCATACCGCCATGGCAGCAAAGACAAAGCCGAGGCATTTTTTTTGAAGGGCATGACGCAGGCGATGCACCGCTTGGCTGAACAAGCGCATCCGGCTTTTCCGGTTACCATCTACTATGCATTTAAGCAGGCGGAGAGTGACGATACTCAAGGACTGACTAATACCGGCTGGGCGACTTTCATGGCTGCCGTTATCGAAGCTGGTTTTGCCATCAGCGGGACTTGGCCTATGCGCACAGAGAACGGCAGCCGAATGATCGGGCAAGGGACTAATGCCCTTGCCTCCAGTATCGTCCTCGTCTGTCGCAAGCGCGCCGCAGACGCGCCGACCGCGAGTCGTCGGGAATTTATCCGGGAACTGAACGCGGCCTTGCCCGAGGCACTGCTGGACATGACGCGCGGTGGTGTTAATTCCCCAGTAGCTCCGGTAGATTTGTCACAGGCCATTATTGGCCCCGGCATGGCCATATATAGTCAATACGCTGCCGTCCTCGAAGCCGACGGCAAACCCATGAGCGTGCGCACGGCACTACAACTTATCAATCGCTTCTTTGCCGAAGACGATTTCGACCACGACACCCAGTTCTGCCTGCATTGGTTCGAGGGGCAGGGCTGGGCTGAGGGTAAGTTCGGGGAGGCCGATGTGCTGGCCCGTGCCAAGGGTACCAGTGTCGGGGGTCTGCAGACATCCGGGGTCGTCGAGAGTGGCGCTGGCAAATTGCGTCTTCTGCGCTGGACCGAGCTTCGCCCGGATTGGGCGCCTGAGACGGATACTCGCATACCGGTCTGGGAGGCGCTGCACCAGCTGATCCGCGCCCTCAATCAGGACAGCGAGTCCGCTGCAGGGAGTCTCCTCGCGCGCATGCCTGCCCGTGCCGAATCGATGCGGGCGCTCGCTTATCGCCTCTACACCCTTTGTGAACGCCAAGGATGGGCTGAAGAGGCGCGAGCTTATAACGAATTAATCGCGGCCTGGCCGAGTATCGAAAAGGTATCAACAGCTGAGGGTGTTGTCGGTGCGCAGGCGCAACTGGATCTCTGATTGAGGGGATGAATATGAATCTCAAACCATGGCGTGAAGTCGCCGTTCCGCATGAGGATGTCCTGAAGGGGACGTTCCAGCAAGCCGAGTTTGCGGCCGACCTCTCGCGCGTCCATGACGGGACGGCAACGCCTGAGTACCAGAACCCAGCGCTGTTCTTTCAGCGTACCTTCATCACCGAGGGCATGCGCCTGCTGCTGGACTCCGTGGTCAAGCGCTTGTCGGGCCAGGGCGGTGATCCGGTCATCCAATTGCAAACGGCCTTCGGTGGCGGTAAGACGCACACGATGCTGGCGGTCTACCACCTCGCCAAAGGAGAGGCCGCAGTCAGTGATTTACCGGGCATCCCTCCGATTCTGGATGCGGCAGGAGTGACGGAATTGCCGCACGCACGGTTGGCTGTGCTGGACGGAGTTAAGTCATCGCCCAACCAACCGGTGACGCGCGAGGGGCAGATCATTCGCACCCTGTGGGGCGATCTTGCGTGGCAGTTGGGGGAGGCGGAGGGCTACGCCCTGGTGGCCGACGCCGATGCCTCCGGCACTTCGCCCGGCAAGGCGGTACTGGAGACCTTGCTCCGCCGCTATGCTCCGTGCGTGATTCTGATCGATGAGCTGGTGGCCTATGTGCGCCAGTTTGAGGAAGGAAAGACCCTGACCGGGGGCAGTTTCGATTCGAACCTAAGTTTCGTGCAGGCGCTGACGGAGGCCCTCAAGGCCGTACCGACGGCCGTCCTGTTGGTGTCGTTGCCGGAGTCGGATAAGGAGGCCGGCAGCGAACGGGGTATGAAGGCGCTGGCCTCTTTAGCGCATTACTTTGGTCGTATCCAAGCGCTGTGGAAGCCGGTCGGTACAGAGGAGGCGTTCGAGATCGTCCGCCGGCGTCTCTTTGCGCGCATCAACGACAAAGCGGCCGCCGAATCGGTGTGCCGCGCGTTTGCTGACACCTATACGGCCCATAGCGAGGACTTCCCACACGAGACGCAGGAGAGCCGTTATTTCGAGCGTCTGATGCATGCCTATCCGATCCACCCGGAAGTGTTCGATCGCCTGTATGAGGACTGGTCATCGCTCGATAGCTTCCAGCGGACTCGGGGTGTCCTGAAGTTGATGGCGAAAGTCATCCACCGACTGTGGAAGGATAACGACAAAGACCCGCTGATTATGCCCGGTAGCTTCCCGCTTGCCGATGCCGACACGCGCAATGAGTTGCTCTACTACCTGCCCCAGGGTTGGGACCCAGTGGTCGAGCGGGATGTCGATGGCGAGCGCGCCGAGACCACCGAGATCGAGAACCGCGACCCCCGCCTGGGGAGTGTGCAGGCATGCCGCCGCTCGGCCCGGACGATCTTTCTGGGGAGCGCGCCGAGCACGGCGAATCAGGTCGTCCGGGGCGTTGAACGGGAGCGCGTCCTATTAGGCGCCGTCATGCCGGAGCAACAGGTCGGTATCTATAAGGATGCCCTGCGTCGCTTAGGCGACCGCCTTCATTATTTGAATAGCGGCAGTAATCGGTTCTGGTTTGATACCCGCCCGAACCTGCGCCGCGAGATGGAGGAACGCAAACGCCGCTTCCAGGACAAAGAGGACGTGTTCCCCGCCATTCGGGATAGTGTGCAGAAGGCCCTCGCTGGTGGCGTGTTCGGGGGCATCCATATCTTCACGACGAGCGGCGACGTCCCGGACGACTGGCAACTGCGTCTGGTGGTGCTGCCGCCCGACGCCGCGTTCAGCCGTAGCGGTGAAAGTCGTGCTCTCGTGCGCGCCACCGAGATTTTAAAGACGCGTGGTGACCAGCCGCGCTTTAAACAGAATCGCTTGATCTTTCTGGCGGCCGCCGATGATACCGTGAGCCGCCTGAGGGATCAGGTGCGATCCACCCTGGCGTGGCGCTCTATTGTGAGTGATATCAAAGAGACGAAGCTCAATCTCGATCAGATCCAGGCGCGCCAGGCCAGCAAGACCTTTGATGAGGCGAACGATGCGCTGCGCCGCATGATTCGGGAGACCTATAAGTGGATCATAACCCCCATGCAAGAAGCCTATCCTGGCAAGGGGCTGTCCGAAATCCGGTGGGAGTCTTTTCCGATCAATGCGGGGGCACCCAACCTCACCCAAGAAATCGAACGAGTATTGAGGGAGAACGAGCTCTTGATCACCGAGTGGGCACCGATCCACTTGGCGAAAGTCTTAAAGGATTGGTTCTGGAAGGACGGCGTCAAGGAGACCAATGCACTGAATGTGTGGCAGCAGAGCTGCCAGCAGCTGTACCTGCCGCGCCTGAAAGACGATACGGTCTTTCGCCATACACTGCGCGGCGGGGCGGAGAGCCAGGACTTTTTCGGTTTTGCACAAGGCAAAGACGCGGATCGCTACCTCGGATTCACGTTCGGAAAGCCCACCTCGCAGGTTTTGGATGCGCACCTGCTCCTGATCGAGCCCATGACCGCAGCGGCTTATGCCGCAGCACAGAAGGCTGCCGACGCGGGCGATCAATTGAACCCAACGGAGCCGATTACCAGTTCCGCCGACAACGCGCTTCACATTGAGGAGTCCGGAAAGGCGGTCTACACAAGTGGCCAAACCGCGTCGCAAACATTGAAGACGCAGTTCTATGGCAGTATCGAGTTGGAGGCGATTCAAGCCAAAAAGCAGTTTGCCGATGTGGTCGATGAGGTTATCCTATACTTCACATCGCGTGCCGGCGTGAAGGTCAAGATTACGGTGGATATTCAGGCGGAGGCAACTGCCGGATTTGACGAAGGAGTACAGCGTACCGTGAGGGAGAACTCCAAGGCGCTACGATTCAAGAACGCTGAATTCGAAGAGGAGGGTGACTGATATGGCAAGCCCGATACGAGCACTATCATCTCCAATGTGGTCCGACCTTGCACGATATTCTGCTGGAGGCTTGGGACTACGTGGTGAGCCGTCAATTGGCCATTGAGTGCCAGGAACGGTCAATCAAAGTGAGGGCTATCATGGTCTGTTACTTGGCCTTATGTGAAGCTTCACATAAGGCCGATAAAGTGCCGGTCGATCGCACAGTTTTATTCGGCAGGTTGTCGGCCTTTGCTGACGTTAGAAAACCAGCCAGCGAAAGCCAGGTAACTGGTGGTCAGCAGACGTTGATGCCAGCGAGTTGTTGTAGCACCGCCAAATCAATGAGAAATCAATCGTTCTTGCTACTCTGCCTGACCTGTGGAATCATCCGATGGGCTGTGCAATCGCTCGCACGAAGTATTCATCGCGCTAGGCTTTGGACGGCCTTCCCCGACTAGCGATACAATAAAATTTTTGGTGGATTGCGTGAATGGACCAAGCCAGAAGGGAGTTTCAAGTCCGATTTCCACCGGTGGTGAGGGCGTATTCTTCGAGCAACACGTCGCAGCGTACTGGCTAGCTCAGCTGCTCGTCCGTAGCATCCCGCCGATCCTGACAGATGCCAGCGTTACCGAAGTCCATTTCCAGACCGAGCATCTCGGCTTCAATACGGACGACGTCCTAGTCGTCTGCGCACGCGCAGGCACGGCGACTGCACGACTCGTCGGGCAGGTGAAGCGCAGCTTCACCATCAGTGCTGCCGACGAGGAATGCAAGAAGGCCATTGGCGATTTCTGGAACGATTTCAAGAAGGCCGATCCTTTCAATGCCCAGCACGACCGCCTTGTTCTAATGACGCTGCGCGGCACGAACACGCTCCTCGAGAATTTCGTCGGGCTGCTCGACTGCGCCAGAGGCGCGGCTGACGGAGAGGACTTCGAAAGGCGGCTGTCCCTCGCCGGTTTTATCTCGAAGAAGTCCGTCCATCAGTGCAACGAGCTTTGCGAGATCGTCAGCAAACTGGAAGGGACGCCCGTCGCCGCCAAAGACCTGTGGCCCTTCCTGCGCGTGCTGCACGTCCTGAGCCTCGACCTGCACACCTCCACGCGCCAGACCGAGGCGCACATCAGGACGCTTCTCGCTCTCAAGTCAATCGATCCGGATCCTTTTGCGAGCGCGAAGACCGCGTGGGACGCCCTTCTGACCTTCGCGAGCGAGGCCGGAACGGCCGCGCGGAGCCTGACGCGCGCCGACCTTCCACCCACCCTCGTCCAGACGTACGGCGAGGTGGGCGCAAACGAACAGCGCGTACTGACGGCACTGAAGAACCACACTGACTTCGTGCTCCGGAAGATCCGCACCACGATCGGAGCTGCCTTCCATCTGCGACGCCCCGGCATCGTCCAAAAGGTACTTGCGGCCATCGAGGCGAAGCAAGTTGTCTTGATAACGGGGCCAGCCGGCAGCGGCAAATCCGTTATCGCCAAGGAAGCGGTGACGTTTCTCTCCCACGAATTCTTCGCCTTCGGATTCCGGGTAGAGGAATTCGCCGTCGCTCACATCGACGAAACACTCCATAACAGCCAGATTCCGGCGCGAGCCACCGAGCTTCAGGCCATCCTCGGCGCGCAGGGCCGCAAGGTCCTCGTGATCGAGAGCGTCGAACGCCTGCTCGAAAAGCCGACGCGCGACGCGTTCAGCGATCTCATGGCGCTTGCCCAGGGCGACGACGGCTTCGGTATCCTCATCACCTGCCGCGATTATTCCGTGGAGCAGGTGCAGGCTAGCTTTCTCCAGGCGGCGGGGATTGATCACGCGGTCATCGAAGTTCCGCCGCTTGACGACACCGAATTGCAGGAGATCCAGGCTGCCTTTCCGTCGCTGGCAGTGCCGCTTGCCAACCCCGCCCTGCGCAAGATCCTGCGCAATCCGTACTTCATTGACAAGGCATTGCAGATTCCATGGGATGCGGGACGTGCGCTTCCGGAGAACGAGCGCGATTTCCGCGCCGTCTTCTGGCGGCAGATCGTGCGCGCGAACCACAATCTGGCCGACGGCATGCCGCGCCTGCGCGAAGAGGCGTTGCAGGAGCTGGCGGTCCGCAGGGCGCGCGCACTCTCAGATTACGTGCCTGCCACGGGACTCAACGCTGCCGCCATCGCCCTCCTGAAACAGGATTCCCTCGTTGTCTCGCCGGAAAGCAATGCTTTGCTCGTGGCGACAGCGCACGACGTCCTCGAGGACTGGGCCATCCTGCAATGGATCGAGGAACAGCACCTCACGGATGAGACCACGTTGAAGGCCTTGTCCTCAGCGATAGGGCCGCATCCTGCGGTCCGCCGCTCTTACCGGAAGTGGGTTGCCGAACTGGTCGACCGTGACGCGCCCGCAGCGGACCGGCTGTTCAGCGCGGCCATCGCCCAGGCTGACGTGCCAGCCCAGTTCCGCGACGATACGCTGGTGTCGCTGCTGAAGGCGCCGTCGGCGTCAGAATTCCTGGCGCGGCACGAGGCCGAGCTGCTCGCCCACCACCGGGCCATCCTCAAGCGGGTTATCCACCTCCTGCGCGTCGCCTGTATGACGTCGCCCGCGTGGTTTGCCGACGTGCGCGGCCACAGCTCCATCCTGAGCGTGCCGGACGGCGCGGTCTGGGCAACCGTCGTGGCACTGGTCCACCGCAACATCGACAGTTTCGGACCGGAAGACGCACCGCTGCTTCTCGCATTGATCGAGGATGCCGTGCGCGGCGTCAGTTGCTGGGCACCGGACATCGACGGGGCCGAACATGTCGCCGGCATTGCCCATTGGCTCCTCCCACGCTTTGACCACTACAGGGGCGGAGACGCGCGCAAACGCATTCTGAAGGTGATTGCGAAGATCCCGAAGGCCGACCCCGTGCGCTTCGAATCCGTCCTGCGCGGGCAGATCAGGGAAGGACGCCGCCGCGATCCCGTCGCCGAGGAGTTCCGCGACATCCTCCTTGCGGGCCTCGACGGTGCGCCCGCCGCGCGCGACCTGCCGGACCTCTTGATCTCCGTCGCACTGGATGCCTTCCTCGCGACGGACGAGTATCTGCGCGAGGAACCCTACGGCCGCTCGTCCATCGACGTTGACCTTTACTTCGGTATCAAGGAACGCCTGCGCCACGATTTTTTCCCTGCCAGTGCCTTCCGCGGTCCGTGGATCAACCTGCTCACGAACCACCCGAGAAAGGGGTTTGAGTTCCTGATCCAGGTCTTCAATCACAGTGCCGAGTGGTACGCGCATTCGCGTGTCCGTGACCGCCTCGAACCCGCCTGGGAAGTCGACCTCACGTTTGCAAACGGGACCACGCGAAAGCAGTGGGTGAACCCGCGCCTCTGGGGCCTGTACCGCGGTATGACCGTCGGGCCTTATGTACTCCAGTCGTTGCTGATGGCCTTCGAGGAATGGCTGCTTGGTTACGCCAAGTCCCATCCCGAGGGGCTCGACGCCGTGCTCCTCAAAATCCTCCAGCGCAGCGATTCCGCCGCGCTCGCAGCCGTCGTCGCAAGCGTGGCGACCGCTCATCCTCGCCGGTCAGGCGAGGCCCTTCTGGTGCTGTTGTCGGTGCGCAACTATGTCGAGATCGACCGCAGCCGGATGGCCGCCGAGCACCAGACCTCGAGCCTCACAGGGTTGTTCCCAACCCTCGGCGCCGAAGAAAAGATCTACGAGGAGGAGCGGAAGAAGTCGAACGCGCTGCCGCACCGTCGGCAAGACGTTGAAGCGGCTATCGCAAACCTGCAACTCGGTCCTCTGGCCCCGCGGGTTCACGCCATCATCGACCGCTACATCGCGGCACTGCCCGCACCAGACAAACGCAACGAGCACGACCTCACATGGCAGCTCGCCCTTCACCGGATGGACTTCCGCCAGTACGACGTGGCCCACGACCAACCCGCAGCGGGCGAAACATCGGAAGCCGACGGCGAGGGCCCTTCGGAGAATTACATCCGCCTCGAACTCAAGCCTCCGGCCCCGCAAGTTCAGCAACTCATTGACGAGAGCGCGAAGAAGATGGGCGAAATGGATGCCCGTCTGGGTGTTTACATGTGGGGCCTCCAGATCTTCCAGCGCGAGACCGGCTCTGCCGACCCCGCCCAGTGGCGGGAGAAGCTGGCAAGTGCCAAGGGGATGGACCGCACCACGGAACATCCCGACAACAGCCGTAACGCTCCAGGATTTGTGGCTGCCGTCTGCGTCCGCGATCACTGGGACGAGATGTCGCCGGAAGAGAGGGAGTGGTGCATCGACGTCATCTGCTCAGAAATTTCCAGACACGCGGACCAGTGGGGTACCATCGACCGCGTACAGCGATTCTCAATGCTTGCGGATCGCCCCTGTGCCTTCGTCGTACCGCTGCTGCTCTCAAAGTCCCTGACGGACGCCCAGACACCGCGCGTGCGCCAGGCCTTTATTGCCGCGCTAACCCATCCGATCGACGAGGTCCGTAGGTACGCCACCTGGGGCATCGACAAAAAGTTCTGGGCCGCGAACCCCGCCCTTGCCCTGCGCGCCGTCAATGCCATCGCAACCGAGGCGGCGCTTGCCGACCGTGACTGGGACGCCGAGGAGAAGAAGCGTTACAACAAGCGGCGCACGCCGGACACGATCTCCGCCGCCGCCGCCGCAGACGTTCGCGGGCGGTTCTGGACCGAAGGGGAAATCGCCGAAGATGCGCACGTCAGGCTCGACATCACCGGGATATTCGGAGCCGAGGCGCACGCGAAGGTCCTTGCGATCCTGGGCCAGGTTCCCAACGAGCCTCTGGCCGTGGCCGCACACCGGCACGCCAGCGAAGACCTCGTGGAGCGCTGGAACCGTGAGCACGATCGTTCTCCCGAGCGGCGCGATAGGAACTTTGACAGGGAGCAGGCGATATCCGACCGCATTCAGCAATTTGCGATGCGGGCGTCAGACGCCGATGCAGAGCAAGTCCTTCAGCCGATGCTCGACGCCGTTGACCGACATCCGCGCGAGGTCCACAACGTTATCCAAGGGTTCACGAGCAGCGAGGACAGCAACCCCAATACGCCGCACTACTGGTTCCTGTGGAACCTGTTTGCCGAGCGGGTCAAGCGCGCCACGTGGCTTGCGCATCTGGACAGGGAGCATCCCCACGGCAGCGAGGTGCTGTCGACGATCTTCCTGACCGCGTGGTGGAAGGACAACGTCCGTCACTGGCGGAGCCTGGAAGGCTACGCCCACAACGTCGACGCGCTCTTCGATGCGCTGCCGCCGGTCTGGATCGTGCTGGACAGCTATGTCCGCTTCCTCTACCACATCGGTGAGCGTTCCATGCCCGCTGGCTTTGTGCGCATCGCGAACGCGCTCAGGCGCGGAAATCCCGCCGACATGCTGCGTGATTCCAACACCGTCTTCATGCTCGAAGTTCTTCTCCAACGGCATGTCTACGCACGACCTCTGGAACTTAAGCGCGATCCGGCCCTGCGCGAGGCGGTCCTGTATGTGCTCGATGCTCTTGTCGAGAGTGGCTCTTCGGCCGCGTTCAGGATGCGGGACGATTTCGTGACGCCGGCCACCTGACGCTCCCCAATTTTTTGCCCAGGAACTGGCTGAAAGACTCGCCGGGCGCTGTCTCAACCATTTGCACCATACGCTCGGAGTGCCGCCTGCAATGAAGCGGAACAGCGACAGCGACCAATTGCCGAGTAGTCGCCCGATGTCGCCCAGGCTTTGAGCAGAATTGTGGCTCGTAAGCCGGCCACCCAGCGTCCGTTCCGCGTCGATAGCAGTCATTAGGGCTTTCCGCCTTGAGCGTCCGCTCCGGCCGACAACCAGACACTCAATGCGAGGAGCTTAATTGACTGCATTGAGCCCCGACCCGATCTTTGCGTGAGCAAAAATAGCGTGGAGAAAGTAGTCAGCGTTCTTTGAAGAAAACCCTACCTTAATTGTTATTCACGTTACCCCAACTTCGCCACTAGGCCCTTTGCCCACAAATGTATGTGTCTGCGC